>KL569241.1:30197-33131 GCA_000715635.1 Streptomyces violaceus
CCGGATAGTGACCGCCGGCGAGTGCCCGGCGCAGCCGGTACTCGTCGAGCGGTCCGGAGAACGCCATGCCCTGTCCGTGCGTGCAGCCCATCGCGCGCAGGGCGACGACCTGCTCGGGCAGGTCCACCCCCTCGGCCACGGACTTCAGCCCGAGATCGGTGGCGATGCGCAGCAGCCCGCTGGTGATCTTGTACAGCCGGGCGGACTCGACGACGCCCTCGACCAGACCGCGGTCGAGCTTCAGGATGTCGACGGGGAGTCGCCTGAGGGCCGTGATCGCCGCGCAGTCGCCGCCGAACCCGTCGAGCGCGATCCGGACGCCGACCCGCCGCAGGGCGCCGAGACGCCGCTCCAGCTCGTCCGGCGAGACCTTCGGGTCGGCGTCGGACAGCTCGATGATCAGCGACCCGGACGGCAGCCCGTGCCGCGTGAGCAGCGCCTCGATCGAGCCGAGCGGCATCGACCGGTCCAGCAGCCGGCGGGCGCTCATCCGGACGACGACCGGCACGGACAGCCCGGTCGCCTGCCGCTCGGCGGCCTGCTCGACGGCCTCCTCGATCATCCACCGGCCCAGCTCGGCGGTCTTGTCGCTGTCCTCGGCCACGCGCAGGAACTCCGCCGGGGTGAAGAGCACCCCCTGCGAGGAGCGCCAGCGCGCCTGCGCGGACACCGACGTGATCCGGCCGTCCTCCAGGCAGACCACCGGCTGGTGCAGCAGGGCGAACTCGCCGTCGTGCAGCGCGGCCCGCAGGCGCGTGGCCAGCTCCGCCTTGCGTACGACGTCCTGCTGCATCTGAGGCTTGTACAGCTCGACCCGGCCCTTGCCGCCGGCCTTGGCGCGGTACATGGCCAGGTCGGCGTTGCGCAGCAGCTCGCCCGCGCCGAGGCCCGCTTCCGCGAAGGCCACACCGATGGAGGCGTTGACACGGACATCGCTGCCGTCGATGAGGTACGGCTGGGACAGCGTCGTCCTGAGGCGGTCGGCGAGTTCCACTATGTGCCGTTCCCGGGCGGCCCGGTCGCGGGTGTTGTCCCCGACGATCAAGGCCGCGAACTCGTCGCCGCCCAGCCGGGAGGCGGTGTCGCCCTGCCGGACCGAGTCCTGGAGTCTGCGGGCGGCCTGGACCAGCAGCTCGTCCCCCGCCTGGTGCCCGATCGTGTCGTTGACGGCCTTGAAGCCGTCGAGATCGATGAACAGCACGGCCGTGTTCCGCAGGGCCACGCCCCGGTCGGAGGCCCGGCGGCCGGAGAGCGCGTGCTGGACGCGCTTGGTGAACAAGGAGCGGTTGGGCAGGTCCGTGAGCGGGTCGTGCTCGGCGTTGTGCTGCAACTGGGCCTGGAGCCGGACCCTTTCGGTCACGTCCCTGCTGTTGAAGATGAGGCCGCCGTGATGGCGGTTGACGGTCGACTCGACGTTCAGCCAGCCTCCGTCACCCGACCGGAAACGGCACTCGATGCGCGTAGTGGGCTCCTCACCCGGGTTGGCGGCGAGGAATCTCCGCGCCTCGTGCACGACGCAGCCCAGGTCCTCCGGATGGATGAGACTGGCCAGTTCCGTGCCCACCAGATCCTCCGCCGAGCGGCCGTACACACCGGCGGCGGCCGGGGAGACGTACCGGAGGACACCGCTGGGCGCGGCGATCATGATCACGTCGCTGGAGCCCTGCACCAGGGAGCGGAAGTGGTTCTCCTTCTGCGCCAGTTCCTGGGTGAGGGTGATGTTGTCGAGCAGCATGATGCCCTGGCGCACGACGAGCGCGAGCACGACCGTGCCACCGGTCAGCAGGACCACGCGGTCGACGCTGCGGCCGTTGAGGACGTTGTAGAGGATCCCCAGGGTGCACACGGCGGCCGCGAGATAGGGCGTGAGGGCGGCGAGGGAGCCGGCGATGGGCCGGGTGGCCGGGTACCGGCCGAGCTCGCCTCCGGGCGCGGGTGGATGGTGGTGCGGGCCGCTGCGCTGCCCGGGCACGTGCTCGTGCACCACGCGCGTGTGCCCCACCGTGCTCTGCCGGCCCTGGCCGTGCCGCTCGGTGTCCGGCGTGCGGGACCCGGCCCACGGGGCGTACGCCAGGAGCAGCGAGCCCGCGAACCAGCCCGCGTCGAGCAGCTGACCTGAGCGGTAGTGGTGATGCATCAGCGGCGAGGTGAACAGGGCATCGCACATCACGGTCAGCGCGAGCGCCCCGATGGCGGTGTTGACCGCGGAGCGGTTCACCGCCGACCGCCTGAAGTGCAGCGCGAGCACCATGCTGACCAGCGCGATGTCGAGCAGCGGATAGGCCAGCGACAGCGCGGTGTGCGCCACGCCGGGGCCTTCCGACTTCGCGGCCTGGGCGAGGGCGAGGCTCCACGCCAGGGTGAGCAGCGAGCCACCGATCAGCCAGGCGTCAAGACCGAGACAGACCCAGCCGGCCTTGCTCACCGGCCGCTTGGCGAGCACGAGCAGACCGACGATCGCGGGCGGCGCGAAGCACAGGAAGAACAGGTCGGCGTAGCTGGGACTGGGCACGGGCAGGCCCAGGACCACCTCGTACCAGCCCCAGACCAGGTTGCCGAGGGATGCCATGGCCGAGGAGAGGCCGAACAGCAGCCAGGCGGGCCGAAAGCGGGTGCGGCGGTTGCGGGCGTAGAGGAAGCACGAGAGGGAGGCGGTGGCCGCCGCGGCGCTCAGCCCGAAGTCGCCCATGATGAGGGCCACTTGGTACGAGCCCCAGCCGAGCGCGGCACCGACGGCATACCCCGCGCAGACGACGGCGAGGACGAGTTGGAGGGCCAGGCCCGGCCGATGGCCGCGGGCCGGTGTGCGGGGCAGCAGCACCCCTGGCGACGAAGGCTGTGCCCGCAGCGCTCCGTCCAGCATGGGGGTCGGCGGCGCGCTCACCGGACCCTCCCGGTCCGTACCCCTCGATGGTGATCACTGTGGTGGGTGTG
>KL569241.1:33411-34549 GCA_000715635.1 Streptomyces violaceus
GCGCCATCAGAGATGTGTATAAGAGACAGATGCCCCGTCGGATCGCTCGTCCATAGGCCGTGCATCGCCTGTCGCCCCCCTCACAGTCCGAAGTGTCCGTCCCCGGCGCCGAATACCCCCGGCGCTGCCCCTGTCGGGACGATACACCAGTCTCGTCACTCAGGGACATAGGTTCTCTACTCTCCGTGACGATCAACAGATATATGAGTACCCACCGCACCCGAAGGATTGCGGACCGTACCCGAGGTCGGTTCAGCCTGTTGATGCACCCGTCGTAAGGATCACGTTGCGCAGCGGCTCCCGGTTCACATAACGGTTCAACTGGTCCACCAGGAGCCGCTTGGCGCGCGGAAGGAACGCGGAGGTGGGTCCGCCGACGTGAGGGCTGATGAGTACCCCCGGCGCACGCCACAACCGGTGTTCGCGCGGCAGGGGCTCGGGGTCGGTGACGTCGAGGGCGGCGGTGATGCGGCCGGTCTCCACCTCGGCGAGCAGGGCCTTGGTGTCGACGACGGGGCCGCGGGCCACGTTGACCAGGAGCGCGCCGGCCTTCATCCGGGACAGGAAGTCGGCCCCGGCCAGTCCACGGGTCGTTTCGGTGAGCGGCGTGGACAGGATGACGATGTCCGCTTCCGGGAGCAGGGAGGCGAGTTCGGTGAGCGGATGCACCGGACCGCGCGCCGTGGTGCGCTCGGAGCGCGCGATGCGCGCCACCCGCGCCACCTCGAACGGCACGAGCCGGTCCTCGATGGCCTCACCGATCGATCCGTAGCCCACGATGAGGACGTTCTTGTCGGCGAGCGCGGGCCGGAACCCGCCGAGCCACTCCCCCCGGTCCTGCGCGCGGACGAAGTCGGGGATCCCGCGCAGCGAGGCCAGGATCAGCGCGAGGGTGAGCTCTCCGGTGCTGGCCTCGTGCACCCCGCGCGCGTTGCACAGGCGCACGCCCGGACGCAGGTGCCGCAGCCCGGGCTGCACGTGGTCGATCCCGGCCGAGAGGGTCTGCACGACCTGTACGTGGCTCATCTCCGGCATGGGGCGCACGCACAGCGGGCTGGGCTTCATGTAGGGGACGACGTAGAAGGCGCAGTCCGCCGGGTCCGCGGGGAAGTCCTCCCCGCCGTTCCAGTAGCGGTAG
>KL569241.1:34786-35733 GCA_000715635.1 Streptomyces violaceus
GTTCCAGTAGCGGTAGCCGGGGCCCTCGGGGAGTCCCTCGATCTCGTCCGGCGGGATGGGCAGCCACACGTCAGCAGTCATGCTCTGGAGGCTATGTCAGGAGCGTGCGACGGCAGAGGTTAGGTTGGGGTGGCCGGAACAGGGAGGGTCACGACCAGGTGGAGCGCAGGACGATCGGCGCGGCGGCGCTCGCGGTGGGGGCCGTCGGACTCGGGTGCATGCCGATGAGCTGGGCTTACAGCACGTCGCGACAGCGTGGCGACGAGTCGCTCAGGGCAGTGCACCGGGCGCTCGACCTGGGCGCGTCGCTGCTGGACACGGCCGACATGTACGGCCCCTTCACCAACGAGCTGCTGGTGGGGCGGGCGTTGAAGGAGCGCCGGTCCGACGCCTTCGTGTCGACCAAGGTCGGTCTGCTCGTGGGCGACCAGCACATCGTCGCCAACGGCCGCCCGGGGTATGTGAAACGTGCCTGCGACGCCTCGCTGCGGCGCCTCCAGACGGACGTCATAGACCTCTACCAGCTGCACCGGGCCGACCCGGAGGTGCCCGTCGAGGAGACGTGGGGCGCGATGGCGGAGCTCGTCCAGGCCGGGAAGGTGCGGGCGTTGGGCCTGTGCGCGGTCGGCGCGCGGGCCGGCCGCCGCGGCGGGGCCCGGCTGCACGACGCGACGATAAGGCAGCTGGAGCGGGTGCAGCAGGTCTTCCCGGTGAGCGCGGTGGAGGCGGAGCTGTCGGTGTGGTCGCCCGAGGCGCTGGAGAACCTGCTGCCGTGGTGCGAGACGCGGGGCGTCGGCTTCCTCGCCGCGATGCCGCTCGGCAACGGCTATCTGACCGGCAGGCTGCGGACCGGCGCGGGCTTCGAGCCGGACGACCTGCGCGCCCGGCACCCCCGTTTCACGGGCGAGATGATGGCCGCGAACCAGCCGATCGTCGCGGGCCTGCGC
>KL569241.1:35890-38515 GCA_000715635.1 Streptomyces violaceus
CGCTACGGCGAGCACGTCACCCCCGGCCAGGTCGCCCTCGCCTGGGTCCTGGCCCAGGGCCCGCACGTGGTCCCGGTCCCGGGCGCGAAGCAGGAGCGCTGGGTCACGGAGAACGCGGCCGCGACGACCCTGCGTCTTACGCCCGACAATCTGCGGGAAGTGGCACTGCTGCCCCGGGCTCAGGGGTCGTGGGACTGAGCCGGGTCCGGACCCCGGGGCGTTCGGCACAAACCCGCCCAGGGCCCCCTGTTCGCGGTTCGGGGTTCGGTGATCGGGAACTTGTGAGGCGCGAGCGGTGTATGACAAGGAGAACCCGCCGCGTCGAAGGGACCATGATCGTGCAACATCGAGCCGTGCCGGCCGTGTTGGCCGCCGCCGCGCTCCTGCTGACGGCCGGCTGTTCCTCCGACGGTGGAGGATCATCCGGCTCGGACGAGGGAGCCTCCCCGAGCCGTACGGCACCGCAGTCCTCCGCGCCGCCGCGGCAGGCCGCCGAAGAGACACCTCCCGCCAAGGGCTCGGTGCGGGTGGTGCGCACCGTCGCCGAGGGCCTGGACTCCCCCTGGGGCCTCGCTCCCCTGCCGGGCGGCGGCCTGCTCGTCTCCTCCCGGGACGACGGGACGATCGTCCGGGTCGACGAGAAGACCGGGAAGAAGACCGAGCTGGGCGAGGTGCCGGGCGTATCGGCCGCCGGCGAGGGCGGCCTGCTGGGCATCGCCCTGTCACCCGACTACGCCTCGGACCGCATGGTCTACGCGTACTTCACCTCCGCCGGCGACAACCGCATCGTCCGCATGCTCTACGACGAGAAGAAGCCCGCCGGTGAACAGCTCGGCGCTCCCGACACGGTCTTCAGGGGCATCCCCAAGGGCTTCATCCACAACGGCGGCCGGATCGAGTTCGGCCCGGACAAGATGCTCTACGTCGGCACCGGCGAGAGCGGCGACACGGGCCTGTCCCAGGACAAGGACTCCGTCGGCGGCAAGATCCTGCGCCTGACTCCGGAGGGCGAGCCCGCGCCGGGCAACCCGATCCCCGGCTCGCCGGTGTACTCGTACGGGCACCGCAATGTGCAGGGCCTCGCCTGGGACACCAAGCAGCGGCTCTTCGCCTCGGAGTTCGGCCAGGACACCTGGGACGAGCTCAACGCGATCAAGCCGGGCGACAACTACGGCTGGCCGGAGGCCGAGGGCGAGTCGGGCGACGGGGACTTCCACAACCCGATCGACCAGTGGACCACGGCCGAGGCGTCCCCCAGCGGCATCGCCTACGCCGAGGGTTCGATCTGGATGGCGGGCCTGCGCGGCAAGCGGCTGTGGCGCGTCCCGCTGAACGGCACGGAGGCCTCGGCCGACCCGCAGGCCTTCCTGGAGGACGAGTACGGCCGGCTGCGCACGGTCGTCCCGGCGGGCGGCGACCGGTTGTGGCTCGTGACCAGCAACACGGACGGCCGGGGCAACCCCAAGGACGGGGACGACCGGATCCTCGAGGTGCGGGTGCGGTAGCCCTCGCGGGGCTAGTCCTCGCGGTCTTCGGGCTCCTGCTGCGAACGTACGACGACCTTCCCGGACGCCAGGTCTATCGGCCCGCGTCCGGGATCGCCGTCACCGGTGTCCTCCCGGGTCAGTTCCAGGCGGTTCTGCTCGTCACGGGTGTGCTTGCGGCCGGGCGAGAAGAGTTCCTCGAACACGTTGAACACGGTGCCTCCCTCGGCCGCGGCGATACGGCCTCCCTTACAGCGTATGCCTCAGCCCGCCGGGCGGGGTATGAGCGATTCGGCCGGAAACAGCCCCAGCCGGTGCGCCACCGCCGCCGCCTCGCCGCGCCCGGAGACACCGAGCTTCGCCAGGATGTTGGAGACGTGGACGCTCGCGGTCTTCGGGGAGATGAACAGTTCCTCGGCGATCCGGCGGTTGGTGTGTCCGACGGCCACCAGACGCAGTACGTCCCGTTCCCGGCTGGTGAGGCCGAGGGCCTCGGCGGGGTCGGCGGAAGCGAGGGCCGGTTCCGAGGCGGGCGCGAGCGGGAGGCGGGCGCGCTGGGCGAGCGCGGTGGCGGACTCGGCCAGGGGCTGGGCGTCGAGGTGGCGGGCGACGGCGTGGGCGAGGCGCAGCAGCTCCGTGGCGCGGTCGCGGTCGTCCTCGCCGCCCGTCAGCAGGGACTCGGCCAGGCGGAACCGGACGCGGGCGAGGTCGTAGGGCCGCTCCAGGGGTTCGAAGGCGGTGACCACCCGCGACCAGGTTTCCGGGGTGCTCCGGCCCTCGGCGCGCTGGAGTTCGGCGCGGACCCATAGCTCGTGGGCGAGCCAGACGGGTGCGTTGGTGGTGAGGTGCTTGGCGGTCCTGAAGATGCCGTCCAGGGCCTCCGCGCGGCCGTCCCGGGCGGCGGGCAGGGCCCGGGCGTCGGCCTCCGCGGTGGCCGCTTCGAGCAGCAGCGGCCAGGCGTAGCGCTGGGTGCCGGGCGGGAGGCCGGACTGCAGGGTGCGGGCCAGTTCGGCGCGGGCGTCGGGGAGGCGGCCCTCGGCGACGGCGACGGCGATGGTGAGGCAGGAGACCGGGAGGTCGTGCTGCGGCATGGGGTCGTGCGGGCCGTAGGCGGCGCGCCCCTCGGCGAGGTGGCGGGGGG
>KL569241.1:38719-39649 GCA_000715635.1 Streptomyces violaceus
GATGTGTATAAGAGACAGGGCCGCGGGCGAGCGCGAGGAACGCCAGGTGGTTGGCGCCTGACCCGTGCGGCCCGGCCGTCTGCCCGCGCCGCTGGGCGTTGCCTGCGGCCTCGGCGGCCTCGTCCCAGCGTCCGAGCGAGATGAGCGACTCGGCGAGGTTGCTCCAGATCCAGGCCTCGGCGTCCCGCAGGCCCATCGCCCCCGTGAGCCGCAGGCCCTCGCGCAGGACGCCGACGGACTCCTCGGAGCGGCCGACTCCTTCGAGGACGGAGGGCAGGTTCACATGGCTGCGGCCCACGATCGCCGCGAGGCCCCGGGCGGCCACCTCGTCCCTGACCTCGTACATGTACGTGAGCCCGGCCTCGATCTGGCCGGCGTCGACCATGAGGCCGCCGAGGGTCAGCCGGGCGTTGGACTCGATGTCGTCGGCGCGCACCATGCGCGCGTACTCGACGGCCCGCTCGGCGGCCGTCAGGGCCTCCGGTCCTGGCTCGTGGAGCATCGACCAGTGGGCGGCCGTGGCGAGCACCTCGGCGTGCACCTCGGACGGCGGCAGGCCCCGGACCAGTTCCTGCGCGGTGGCGATCTCCTTCCAGCCGTCGCCGCGGGCGAGGCTCCGCACCAGCCGGGAGCGCTGGATCCAGAACCACGCGGCGCGCAGGGGGTCGTCCTCGTCGTCCAGCAGGCGCAGCGCCCGCTTGGTGATCTTCAGGGCGCGTTCGCGTTCCCCGCAGAGCCGTCCGGCCACGGCCGCCTCCGCCAGCAGGTCGAGATGGCGCAGCGCGGTGGTGGCCGGGTCGCAGCCGCAGGGAGGGTAGGCCTCGGCGTAGTCGACGGGGCGCAGGGTGCGGCGTACGGCGTCGGGGGCGGCGTCCCACAGTTCCATGGCCCGTTCCAGCAGCCGCAGTTGCTCGGCGTAGGCGTGGCGGG
>KL569241.1:39933-40105 GCA_000715635.1 Streptomyces violaceus
GGCCTTGGCGGGGTCGTGGGCGTGATACCAGTAGCTGGCCAGGCGCGCCACGCGCTGATCGCCGGGGACCAGGGTCGGGTCGGTCTCCAGGGCTTCGGCGTAGCGGCGGTTGAGACGGGAGCGCTCGCCGGGGAGCAGGTCGTCGCTTACCGCCTCGCGGACCAGGGAGTGG
>KL569241.1:40335-41213 GCA_000715635.1 Streptomyces violaceus
CGTCACCGCCGGGTGCGGGGGCGAGGATGCTGGCGTTCACGGCGGCCCGGAGCGCCTCGATGAGGTCGTCCTCGGTGAGCCGGGCGACGGCGGCCAGCAGCCGGTACTCGACGGTCGAGCCGCCCTCGGCGACGATCCGGGCGGTGTGCTGGGCGGGCTCCGGCATCCCTTCCACGCGGACGAGCAGCAGGTCGCGCAGGGAGTCGGTCAGGCCCGTGCGGCAGCCCTCGTGGCCGGCGACGGCGAGTTCCTCGACGAAGAAGGCGTTGCCGTCGGAGCGTTCGAAGATCGCGTCGATCCGGTCCGGGTCGGGTTCGTGGGCGAGGATGCCGGCGACCTGGCGGCACACCTCCTCGCGGTTGAAGCGGGCGAGTTCGAGGCGGCGGACCGTGCGGAGCCGGTCGAGTTCGGCGAGCAGGGGCCTGAGCGGGTGGCGGCGGTGGATGTCGTCGGAGCGATAGGTGGCGAGGACGACGAGTCGGCCGGTGCGCAGGGTGCGGAAGAGATAGGCGAGCAGGTGGCGGGTGGAGGCGTCGGCCCAGTGCAGGTCCTCCAGGGCGAGGACGACCGTGTGGCCGGCGGAGACCCGCTCCAGCAGGCGTGCGGTGAGTTCGAAGAGGCGGGCCATGCCGTCCTCGTCGTGCCGCCCGGTTCCCGACTCGCCCAGTTCGGGCAGCAGCCGGGCCAGCTCCTCCTCCTGTCCGGCGGCCGCGGCGGCCAGCTCGCCGGGGAGTTCGCGGCGCAGGGCGCGCAGCGCGGTGGAGAACGGCGCGAAGGGCAGTCCGTCGGCGCCGATCTCCACACAGCCGCCGAGTGCGACCACCGCCCCCCGGCGGCGGGCGGCGGCGGCGAACTCCTCGACCAGGCGGGTCTTGCCG
>KL569241.1:41409-41630 GCA_000715635.1 Streptomyces violaceus
CCCCGCCGATGAGCAGGGCCTGCGGCTCGCCCTCGCGGGAGCGGGCGAGCGCGTCGTGCAGCGTGCCCAACTCCTCGGCACGGCCGACGAACACGGGGCTGACGGACCTGGTCTCCACGGCCCCGAGCATCGCATGCACGTCCGACAGCGTGGGACCGGTTTTACCGCGGACGGCCAGATCACCGGCCCGCGTTCCCGTACGACTGTCTCTTATACACATC
>KL569241.1:41898-43522 GCA_000715635.1 Streptomyces violaceus
GCCGCCCCGCCGTTCACGCGGCCCGGGCGGACCGGATTCGGCGGAAGCCGCGGGTATGGCTTTCGTGCTCGGCGGAGTTCTGAGCCGCCGCGCTGCGGGCGCTACGGCGGGCCCGGGCGGCCTCGCGGACCAGGCGCTCGTGGTCGGCCCGGCGGATGAGGTCGGCGGTGCGCAGCTGCTGGAGCTCGTACTCGTACATGGCGTGTCCTTGGTGAGAGGTCGGTCACGGAGGGCTTCTCCGCGATGACTTCACTCTCGTCTCCCAGGCGGGTCGGCCACATCGGGAGAGTTCCGCATCTTCGGCGGCGGTCGGGGCCTTAGACACGGCTGAGGGGCCCCAGGGGCTCCGTAAGGTGCTTACGGAACTCCTAAGACCCCTCAGGACCTGCGGTGACTCAGCCCGCGGACGGCAGCCCGAGCAGGATGCCGGTGTACTTGAGGACGGCCAGGAACAGGCCGATGACGCCGAGCGAGACGCCCGCCCAGGCGACGGACTTGATCCAGGGGGCCTGGATCCTGCCGGGCGTGCCGAACGCGGGCCGGGCCAGCGTCACGACGCCGACGACCAGCGCGAGCGCCGCGAACAGTCCGCCCCACAGGGCGGTGGCCTGCCAGGCGTCGCCGTAGACCGCCTGGATCTGCTGGGCCACGCCGGCCCCCTGTGCGGTCTCCAGCTGACCGACCAGGTTCTGGCGCGCCGCGGCGATCGTGCCGACCCAGCTGCCGGTGAGCGAGACGACGCCCAGCGCGGCGGAGACCACGGCGGCGGCACCCTGGCCGATGCCGGAGGGGGCCTCCTCCTTGGCCTCCGCGACCTCTGTCTCGACGACCTCTGTCTCGACGACCTCGGCCTCGGCCGGGGTCTCGGTGCGGGTCGCCTCGTCGGACTCGGTGGTGTCCACCGCCTTCTTGGTCGTGGCCTCGGTGGCCTTGGTCTCGTCCACTGCGTTCGTTGCCATGTCTCGCACCGTAAAGTCGCTGTCTGAGAAGTCTCTTAATGATCGTTGTGAGCGGCACGCGCGCGTGCGGCCCGCCACTCGGGCGCCAGCACCGACCAGACTTCGAGATCGTGCCGTACGCCACGATAGGGGTGCGCCTCGCGTCGCACACCGTCGCGGGTCATGCCGAGGCGCTGGGCCACGTTCAGACTCGGCCGGTTTCCCGAGGCGGCGACCCACTCGATCCGGTGAATGCCGCGCTCTTCGACCGCCCAGTCGATGAGGACGCGCATCGCCCGGGTGACCAGGCCGCGCCCCGTCCCGGCGGGCTCCAGCCAGCAGCCGACCTCGCAGTTGCCGGTCGCCGCGTCGAAGTTCAGGAACAGCACGCCGCCCACGAGCTTGCCGTTCAGCCACAGGCCGTGCAGCGAGCGCGTGTCGGCCGCGCGCATGTCGGCGTACCGCTGGAGCATGGCCCGCGCGGACTCCACGTCCGTCTCCTGCGACCCGAAGCTGATGAACTGCCCGATGAAGTCCCTGCCCCGCTCCAGATGCGCGAAGAGCTCCTCGGCATGCCAGGGCTCGAGGGGCCTCAGCTCGGCGTCGTCACCCAGGGATATCGCGTACATCCCGCTGCCGCTCCTCCTCCGCCAGGACGTCCGCCACCTCGGCGTCCGTCGCGGCGG
>KL569241.1:43721-45830 GCA_000715635.1 Streptomyces violaceus
TGTGTATAAGAGACAGGCCCGGGCCTCGGGCGGTTCGATGCTGATCCGCGGCAGGCGCTTGTCGAGCCAGCGGGGCAGCCACCAGTTGGCGCCGCCGAGCATGTGCATGAGGGCGGGGACGAGGAGCGTCCGCAGGACGAAGGCGTCCAGGGCGACGGCGGCGGCCAGGGCGATGCCGAACATGGCGATCACGCGGTCGCCGCTGAGGACGAAGGCCAGGAAGACGGAGATCATGATGACCGCCGCCGAGTTGATCACCCGGCTGGTCTCGGCGAGGCCGACGCGCACGGCACGCCGGTTGTCGCCGGTCTCCAGCCACTCCTCGTACATCCGGCTGACCAGGAACACCTGGTAGTCCATCGAGAGGCCGAAGAGCACCGACACCATGATCACCGGTAGGAAGGGCTCGATGGGGCCCGCACTGCCGAGGCCGAGCAGTTCGCTGCCCCAGCCCCACTGGAACATCGCGACCACCATCCCGAATGCGGAGGCCACGGCGGCGACGTTCATCGCGGCGGCCTTCAGCGGGATGCCGATCGACCGGAAGGCGAGCAGGAGCAGCAGACAGCCCAGGCCGATGACGACCCCGACGAAGACGGGCAGTTTGGAGACGATGACGTCGGCGAAGTCGTCGTAGCCGGCTGTCATGCCGCCGACCTGCACGTCGAGCGAGGTCCCCGCCTCGGCGCGCGGCAGCACCTCGTCGCGCAGCCGGTCGACGAGGTCGCTGGTCCGCTTCGACTGCGGCGAGGACTCCGGTACGACGGTCAGGTACGCGGTGTGACCGCCGGAGTCGAAGGTCACCGGGGTGACCGAGGCGACGCCGTCGGTGGCGCGGAGCGTGCCGTCGAGGTTGTCCAGGGCCAGCTTGTCGTCGGCTCCGTCGACCTTCGTGACGAGGGTGAGCGGGCCGTTCACGCCCGGGCCGAAGCCCTCGGCGAGGAGGTCGTAGGCCTGTCGGGTGGTTGTCGTCTTCGGGTCGTTGCCCTGGTCGGAGGTGCCCAGGTGCAGGGAGAACGTGGGCAGCGCGAGGACGGCCATGACGACCAGGGCGACCGCGCCGAGCGCCTTGGGGTGGCGCTCCACGAACGCCGACCAGCGGGCGGCGAAGCCGGTGGGCAGTTCCGGTTCGGGCCCGTGCTCCGCCAGGCGGCGGCGTTCGCGGCGGCTCAGCGCGCGCGTGCCGATGAAGGACAGCAGGGCGGGCAGCAGCGTCACGGAGGCCGCGACGGTCAGGACCACGGTCAGACTGGCCGCGATGGCGACGCCGTTGAGGAAGCTCAGCCGCAGGATCAGCATGCCGAGCAGGGCGATGCAAACGGTGGCACCCGCGAAGACGACCGCCCGTCCCGTGGTCGCGACGGCGTTCGTGGCCGCCTCGGTGACCGACAGCCCGCGTTTCAGCCCGCGTCGGTGCCGCGTCACGATGAACAGCGCGTAGTCGATGCCGACGCCGAGCCCGATCAGCATGCCGAGCATGGGCGCGAAGTCGGCGACGGTCATGGCGTGCCCGAGCAGCACGATCCCGGCGTAGGCCGTGCCGACGCCGACCAGTGCGGTGGCGATGGGCAGCAGGGAGGCGGCGAGCGAGCCGAAGGCGAGGAACAGCACGACCGCGGCGACGGCCACGCCGACGATCTCGGCGACGTGCCCGCCGGAGGACTGGGTGAGCGCGACGGCGCTGCCGCCCAGCTCCACCTGGAGCCCGTCGGTCTGCGCGCTCTTCGCGGTGTCGACGACGGCCCTGGCCTCGCCCTGGTCGATGTCCTCGGCCTGCTCGTCGAAGGTGACCGTGGCGTACGCCGTACGGGCGTCCTCGCTGACACGGCCCGTGCCCGGCCCGTCGTAGGGGCTGGTCACGGAGGCCACGCCGGGCAGGTTCCCGATCCGGTCCAGGGTGCGGGTCATCGTCTGCTCGACGTCGGTGGCGCGGACGGTGCCGGACGTGGTGTGCCAGACGACGGTGTCGCTGTCGCCGCCGAGCTGCGGGAAGCCCTCATGCAGCAGTTCGGTGGCGCGGCCCGACTCGGTGCCGGGGACCTGGTAGTCGTTCGAGTACGCGGAGCCGGCGACGGCGGCGCCCGCGGCGACCCCGGCGCAGGCGAGGAG
>KL569241.1:46018-50484 GCA_000715635.1 Streptomyces violaceus
GGAGCCACAGCAGAACGGTGACCAGACGGCGTTGGACACACCAGCGTGCTAGGGCTGCCACGAAACGTGCTCCCAGGGTGACTTTTTGTGGATCTTTGACCGGGAGTAGTCGTCCATGACCTGAACAGCCCGCAAAGAACGCATGAGCAATGCAGAATCACTCTTACAGGCGTACGAGATCATTTGTCGGTTTCGTGGGCTTGTTCACAACGGCCGACCTCAGTCGAACTGGTCCCCCAGCGCCATCACCATCGTCCCCGCGATCAGCAGCCACAGCGCCCGCCGGGTGCGTCCCCGGGAGCCCAGCACGGCGGCGCCGGCGCACACGACCGCCCCGCAGGCGTACGCCGCCGGGACGAGCGCCGGGGCGGGGCGGGTGAGGCGGAGCAGCGCCGCCGCCAGGCCCGCGAGGGTCAGCAGGGCCCCGGTCCCGGCCGCGGTCCAGCGGGCCCGCCGCGCGTCCTCGGCCGGATCGTCGTCGTCCGGATCGTCGTCATCGTTGTCCGGATCGTCGTCATCGTCGTCATCGCCGTCCGGATCGTCCGCGTCGTCGTCCGGCTCCTCGTCCGGTTCGTCCTCCCGCTCCGCGTCCTGGTCGGCTTCCTGGTCGGCTTCCTGAACGGCGGCCGTCTCCGAGTCCGCTATCTCTGCGTCGGTGTCGGAATCAGCGCGTCCACTCATGGCCGAGACGGTAGCGCGTCGTGAACGAAAAGCGGGTGCGGGGTCGGACGGCCCCCTGTTAGCGTCCGCCGGTCCGAGGAATCGCCCGCGGCAGCCCGCCGCCCGGCCGAAGCAGGTGCATTGTTTGACGGTCCGACCGAGCTCCTACGCATCCCCTTTCCTCCTCAAGGACTCAAGGAGCCCGTTCACCGATGTCGGACATCACTTCCCGGACCCCGAACGACCCCCTCTCTGACCGCACCGGCCACCCTCGCTACCCGCGCAGCAACCGCTACGACGCCCGCTGGACCATCGACAACCAGATGGGCCCGCACGCGCTCTGGCTGCTGGAGTGGCTCGCCCCGGCTCTGGGGCTCGACACCCTGAGCCCCGGCTCCCGCGTGCTCGACCTGGGCTGCGGACGCGCCATGACGTCGATCTTCCTCGCCAAGGAGTACGACGTTCAGGTCACCGCCGCCGACCTGTGGGTCAAGCCCGCCGAGAACGCCCCGCGCATCGCCGAGGCGGGCGTGGCCGACCGTGTCCTGCCCGTGCTCGCCGAGGCGCACGACCTGCCGTTCGGCGAGGGCAGCTTCGACGCGATCGTCTCCGTCGACGCCTACCAGTACTTCGGCACGAACGACCTGTACCTGCCCGAGCTGACGCGACTGCTGAAGCCCGG
Source organism: Streptomyces violaceus (assembly GCA_000715635.1). Taxonomy (GTDB): domain Bacteria; phylum Actinomycetota; class Actinomycetes; order Streptomycetales; family Streptomycetaceae; genus Streptomyces; species Streptomyces violaceus. Next base: position 47,361 of record KL569241.1, read on the forward strand.
CGGGCGGATCGGTGTCGTCGTACCGGCGCTGCGCGAGGAGATCGACGGCGTCGAGCCGCCGGAGCATCTCAAGCCGTTCTGGGAGCCCGGATTCTGGTGCTTCCACACCGCCGCCTGGTGGCGCCGTCACTGGACCCGCAGCGGGGCCGTGGAGGTCGAGACGGCCGACTGGCTCGAGGACGGCTGGCGCGACTGGCTGCGCTGGTGCGAGGTCGTCGCCGACGAGCACACGGACGAGTGGCACATCCGGATGGCCGGCCAGTGCGCCGAGATGCTGCGGCTCGACCAGGGCGGCACGCTGGGCTTCGTCCGGGTCGTGGGGCGCCGGCTGTAGAGCGCATGCGCAGGGGGGATGCACCGGATCCGGTGCATCCCCCCCTGTGGGGTCCGCGGAGGTCAGCCCTCGCTGACGCCCAGCTTCTCCAGGATCAGCTCCTTGACGCGCGCCGCGTCGGCCTGGCCCCGGGTCGCCTTCATGACCGCGCCGACCAGGGCGCCGGCCGCGGCCACCTTGCCGCCACGGATCTTGTCCGCGACGCCCGGGTTGCCGGCGATGGCCTCGTCGACGGCCGTGCCCAGCGCGCCCTCGTCGGAGACGACCTTCAGACCGCGCTTGTCGACGACCTCGTCCGGGGTGCCTTCGCCCGCGAGGACGCCTTCGATGACCTGCCGGGCCAGCTTGTCGTTCAGGTCGCCCTTCGCGACCAGCTCGGTGACCCGGGCGACCTGCTGCGGCGTGATCGCCAGCTCGTCGAGCGCCTTGCCCGACTCGTTGGCGCTGCGGGCCAGCTCGCCCATCCACCACTTGCGGGCGGAGGCGGCGTCGGCCCCGGCCTCGATGGTGGCGACGATGGGCTCCAGCGCGCCGGCGTTGAGGATCGCCTGCATGTCGACGGCCGAGACGCCCCACTCCTCACGGAGCCGGCTGCGGCGGACCAGCGGCAGCTCGGGCAGCCCGGCCCGCAGCTCCTCGACCCACTCGCGCGACGGGGCCACCGGAACGAGGTCGGGCTCCGGGAAGTACCGGTAGTCCTCGGCCTCCTCCTTCACGCGGCCCGAGGTCGTCGACCCCGTGTCCTCGTGGAAGTGCCGGGTCTCCTGGATGATCGTGCCGCCGCTGCTCAGCACGGCCGCATGCCGCTGGATCTCGTAGCGGGCGGCGCGCTCCACGGACCTGAGCGAGTTCACGTTCTTCGTCTCGGAACGCGTGCCGAACTTCTCGGTGCCGTTCGGGCGCAGCGACAGGTTCACGTCGCAGCGCATCTGGCCCATCTCCATCCGGGCCTCGGAGACGCCGAGCGCCTTGATGAGCTCGCGCAGCTCACGGACGTAGGCCCGCGCGACCTCGGGGGCACGCTCGCCCGCGCCCTCGATCGGCTTGGTGACGATCTCGATGAGCGGGATGCCGGCGCGGTTGTAGTCGAGCAGGGAGTGGGACGCGCCGTGGATACGGCCGGTGGCACCGCCGACGTGCGTCGACTTGCCGGTGTCCTCCTCCATGTGGGCACGCTCGATGTCCACGCGGAAGGTCTCGCCGTCCTCCAGCTGCACGTCGAGGTAGCCGTTGAAGGCGATCGGCTCGTCGTACTGGGAGGTCTGGAAGTTCTTCGGCATGTCCGGATAGAAGTAGTTCTTCCGGGCGAAACGGCACCACTCGGCGATCTCGCAGTTCAGCGCGAGGCCGATCTTGATCGCGGACTCGACGCCGGTCGCGTTGACGACCGGGAGCGCGCCGGGCAGGCCGAGACAGACGGGGCAGGTCTGCGCGTTGGCGTCCTGGCCGAGCGCGGTCGAACAGCCGCAGAACATCTTGGTCTTGGTGCCGAGTTCGACATGGACCTCGAGGCCCATGACGGGGTCGTACGACGCGAGTGCTTCCTCGTACGACGCCAGGTCGGTCGTGGTGGTCACGGTGAAACTTCCCTCTCAGCCCAGCAGGACGTCGTCGTCGCCCAGCCGCTTCAGCTCGCGGTAGAGGATGGCGAGGCCGGTGACGATGGCGACGGCGGACACGGTGGCGTCGATCAGGACCAGCGTGTCCTGCTCGGCGCGGGCCTTCTTCAGCCGCTTGGCGACGCCGATCGCGCCGAACGCGGTCCCGGCGATGGACAGGTACGTGCCGGACTTGGACTTCTTGAAGCCCTTGGCCTTGGTCAGTGCACTCACAGTGACGGAGCCTCCTCGATCAGCGGATGGCCCCACTTTTCCACGAAGGCGGCCTCTACGGCGGCTCCCACCTGGTAAAGACGGTCGTCCTTCATGACCGGGGCGATGATCTGCAGGCCGACCGGGAGGTTGTCCTCCGGGGCGAGACCGCACGGCAGCGACATGGCCGCGTTGCCCGCCAGGTTGGTCGGGATGGTGCACAGGTCGGCGAGGTACATCGCCATCGGGTCGTCGGCGCGCTCGCCGATCGCGAAGGCGGTGGTCGGGGTCGTCGGCGAGACGATGACGTCGACCTGCTCGAACGCCTTGTCGAAGTCCTGCTTGATGAGCGTGCGGACCTTCTGGGCGCTGCCGTAGTACGCGTCGTAGTAGCCGCTCGACAGGGCGTACGTGCCGAGCATGATGCGGCGCTTGACCTCGGGGCCGAAGCCGGCCTCGCGGGTGAGGGAGGTGACCTCCTCGGCGGAGTGCGTGCCGTCGTCGCCGGTCCGCAGGCCGTAGCGCAGGCCGTCGAAGCGGGCGAGGTTGGAGGAGCACTCGGACGGCGCGATCAGGTAGTACGCCGACAGCGCGAGGTCGAAGGACGGGCAGTCCAGCTCGACGATCTCGGCGCCCAGCTCCTTCAGCAGCGCGACGGACTCGTCGAACCGCTGGATGACGCCGGCCTGGTAGCCCTCGCCGCGGAACTGCTTGACGACACCGACGCGCATGCCCTCGACGCTGCCGTTGCGGGCGGCCTCGACGACCGACGGGACGGGCTCGTCGATGGAGGTCGAGTCGAGCGGGTCGTGCCCGGCGATGACCTCGTGCAGCAGGGCCGCGTCCAGGACCGTGCGGGCGCAGGGCCCGCCCTGGTCGAGGGAGGACGAGAAGGCGACCATGCCGTAGCGGGACACCGCGCCGTACGTCGGCTTCACACCGACCGTGCCGGTGACGGAGGCGGGCTGGCGGATGGAGT
>KL569242.1:0-269 GCA_000715635.1 Streptomyces violaceus
GGCCCGACGCGGTGCCGTGCAGCCGCCGCAGCACATGGGCGAGCCAGCCGCCGGTCGCCGGGGCGAGCAACAGCCGGTCGACCGGCCCGGGTGCCGCGGCGGCGGCCCCCTTGAGGACGTCCCAGGCCTCGGCGGCCGGGCTCAGCGGCGTCCGCAGCGTGCCGAGTCGGTCCAGCAGAGTCCGCAGAAGCAGCAGCCTCCGCGCCCGCTCCGCCCGTTCGAGGAAAGCGACGGCCTCGGCGGAGCCCCCTCCCGCGGCCAGTTCCGCG
>KL569242.1:470-2659 GCA_000715635.1 Streptomyces violaceus
AGAGATGTGTATAAGAGACAGATGCGGAACGGGGCGTGGCGCGGCTCGCTGGGCATGCGGGACCTCCGGTCGGGGGTGCGGGCATAGGGCCCCGGCGGGTCTGCGGGGCCTCCAGGGCCGCCCGCCGTCGGGGGCTGGAGAGCTATTCGGCCCGGGCGGTCCCCTCACCGCCCCCTCTGATGCTCTCCCGTGCGCGCAGGACCTCGCCGAGCAGACGGGCAGAAGGAGGCAGCGGGGCGAGACGATCCACCGCAGTCAGGGGCATGCCCGCCAGGTCGGCGAGGTCCGACTCCCAGACGTCGGTACCAGCAGCGGTGGCCGGCTCACGAACAGCGGCTTCGGCCTGGCACAGAGCGCGCGGCTGGTCCAAGATGCTCCCCCTTCTCGCACGATGGCACGCGATGCCCGGTGCCTGTGTCCTTTTCCATCATGGCCATTCCTACCCGGGTCGAAAACCGTACGATCACGCCACTCGATCATTTCCGATCATGCGGACGCATCGCCGAGGCCTCGAACTCCCTTAACGCAGCGTCCAGTTCGCCCCTGAGGTCCGGATCGTCATCGAGGGAGACCACGGCGTCGAACAGCTCCCACAGCATCTCCGGCCGGGCCCGGGCCAGCCTGTTGAGGATGCCGACGACATCGGTGCGGGCCTTGCTGTGACGGGACAGGGTGGCAGTGACACGCGGGTCCAACGAGGCGACCACCGTCTGCCGTTCGGTGGGGTCCCTCATCAGCGGATAGGCGATGAGAGCGTCCACGGCCCGCTGGAGCGGCGAGGCCGGACGCGCTTCGGCGCCGACCCGGGTCGGCGTCACAATCTCGGTGCGCTCGGGACGCTGGAGCCGAATCTCCGGATACTGGAGAGTACGTCCCGCTTCCCTGAGGGCCGCGATACGTGTTCGTACGGCCGGAAACAGTTCCTCCGGATCGGGTGTGGCGGGCAGGACGGCGGTCTGCTCGGCCAGCAGCCCGAGCAGAATCTCGGAAAAGAGCCCGGTAGCGCGCTCCGGGTCGTTGGCGGCGACCCGCCCGCGCCCGGCCGCCCGCAGCAGTGTCTGCCGATGGGCGAGGTTGCGCCGCCCCACCGGCAGGGCGTCCGGCGGCAGCTGCTCCAGGAAGGCCAGGTCCTCCTCGAAGGTCTCGCAGGCGTCCACGATCCACAGCTGATCACCGAAGGCCGGTACGGCGTCCCCGGCGTACCGATCGAGGGCGGAGTCCAGGTCGATCCCCAGCTTGTCGGCGGTACTGGCGTCCGAGCAGAACAGCCGCAGGTGCCCGGCCCGGTCGAGGACGCCGTGCCCGCCCCACCACACCCAGAGGACATCGCCCTCGGCCAGGGGCAGTTCGCGGACGAGGACGCGGCGCAGAGTCGCGTGATCGGCGGGTCGGTGGGCGACCTCGGGGACGTACGGCGCCAATGGGGCGAGGTGCAGCCGGAGCTGGTCGTCCGGCACCCCGGCTTCCCGCAACAGCCGGTGAAAGGCCACGGCGTCCCGCGCCGGCCCGGGCAGGTCCCAGCCTGTCCCGGCGTCGTACCGCTCGACACCGACGATCAGCGCATGCACCCGGGCGGGGTTCACGGCAGCCGGTCCGCGATGTGCCGGTAGACCTCGGGGTTCGTCCAATAGGCGCTGTGCGAGGCCGGAAAGGGCTGACGGCTGTCGACCGCCACGTCCGTGACCCGTCCGGGGAACAGGCCCGCGCCGAGATAGGAGAGCAGGTCGCGGAGGTCGTACAGGTTCAACCAGTCCGGTACGTGCGACGGCAGGGGTGCGGGGTGTTCGAGGGAGGGCAGGGATCCGGACTCGTAGAGGAACGGCCCCTGGGATCCCGCCGTCACCAGGAGCCGGACCTGTGGCAGCGGGGCGGAGATCAGGGTGTCCAGGGCGATGATGCCGCCCAGGCTGTGGCCGACGAGGGTGACGGGCGGTTCCAGGCCCGTGACCAGGTCACGCAGCTCGGCGCGGACCGCCTCGCCGCGGCTGAGGTAGCGCAGGATGTCACCGGCGGCGGGGTGGGCGGCCTCGGTGAGGGCGCGGCGGCGGCGCACGACGGCACGGGATGCCGCCGAACCCGCGACCCGCAGCACCAGGGAGCGCACCCCGCGTTCCGTGCCCCGGGGCTGTGCACCGAGTGCCACGGCGAGCCGGTCGGCGACGGCGTCACGGCCTGTCTCTTATACACAT
>KL569242.1:2817-3650 GCA_000715635.1 Streptomyces violaceus
CGGTCGGCGACGGCGTCACGGCTGTCGCCGACCGGCACCAACGGGACGTCGGAGTCCAGGGCGTCGGCGATGACCCGGGCCACGAGACTGCGGGCGGCGAGGGCCGCGAGGTCGTCGTGGGCGAGGGCGACGGCGGCGGAAGCGAGCAACGGATGGGCGGCCAGGTCGGTGGCGGCGCGGGCCAGCCCCGGACCCAGCTCGGCGGCGGGAGCGTCACCTCGGGCCGCGAGGGCGGTGAGACCCGCCCGTATCGCCTGGTCAGGGGGCAGGGAGCCGGGCGGGCGCTCGACGACCCGCGGCGCACCGGCAGCGGCGAGCACGAGTTCGGCGTACGGATCTGCGTAGAGGGCGGCCCACGCGGCGGCCGACGCGTCGTCGGGGTCTCCCTCGGCCAAGCCCCGGGCCGTGCCGCCCGGCTCGGCGGGAAGGCTGACCCCGCCCGCCGCGAGCGTGGCGCCGTGCGTGCCGCCCCAGTAGTACGGCACGATGCGTAGTCCGTCGCGCAGGGCGGTCAGTCCGGCCGCCACGCGCCCCGCAAGCTCCGAGAAGCCTGGTTCGCGCACCCCTGTTCCATGGATGAAGACGACCGTCGCCATGTGCCCCCCCGTGACACCGGTACAGAGTTGTGTACGACTGCCGATACGCCGTCAAGTTACCAGTATCATAAGGAGGTTGGGGGTCGAGCACACGTGCGAGGACCCGCCTGCGGCCGAACCACCGGCCATGACAACTGGACACAGGGGGACGCATGAGCGCTGACGCGGTGGTCACGCATTTCCTGTTCGCCTCGGCCCTGATCCTGGCGGTCGGCCATGGCGCCGGCTGGGTGGCCC
>KL569242.1:3884-8637 GCA_000715635.1 Streptomyces violaceus
TGAACCAGCCGTACATCGTGGGGCAGCTGACAGCGGGCATCGCCCTCGGTCCTTCGTTGCTCGGCAGTACGGCGCCGGATGCCTACAGGGTGCTGTTCCCCCAGGAGATCGGCACCGCGCTGACCGGGCTCGCGCAGTTCGCCCTGGTGGTCTTCCTGTTCGCGGTGGGGTACGAGCTGGATCTGAAGATCCTGGGCGACCGGGCGCGCACGGTCGTGACGGTGGCGCTGGCGGCGTTCGTGGTCCCGATGGTCGTGGGCAGTGGCTGTGCGCTGCTGTTCCGGGAGCAGTTGCGGGTCCTGGACATGCCCCCGCTCACCACCGGCATGGTGCTCTTCGCCGGAGTCGCCCTGTCGATAACGGCCGTACCGGTTCTGACGGCCATCGTGCGGGAGAACAACCTGGCCGACACGGTGCCGGGCGTCCTCGCGGTGTCCGCGGCCGGGCTGCTCGACGTGATCGGGTGGACGGTGCTGGCCGGGACGATGCTGGACAGCGACAGCGGTGAGCACGCGCTGGGCTGGCAGTGGCGGGCCCTCATCGCGGCCGGATTCGCCGTGCTGATGCTGGTGGCGGCCCGGCCCGTGCTGCGCAGGGTGCTGTGGCGGACCCGGATGGAGCCGTCCCTGCGGCTGGCGCTGCTCATCGGCTTCGCCTGTGCGTCGGCGTCCATGACGCAGTTCCTCGGGCTGCACGCCATCTGCGGTGCGCTGCTCGCGGGAATCGTCTGCCCGCGTGAGGCCAACGGCACACTCGACTCGGACCTGCTGCGCCCGCTGCACGTCGTCAGCTCGCTTCTGGTGCCCTACTTCTTCGTCTACTCGGGACAGTCCGTCACCCTCAACAGCATGAATGCCACCGGGTGGATCACCCTGCTGGTGGTGACGGTACTGGCGGTCACCACGAAGGTCGGCAGCGGCGTGGTGGCGGCCCGGATGGGCGGACTGGACCGTGACGACGCACGGACCGTCGGTGTACTGCTGAGCGCCCGCGGCCTCACGGAGCTGATCGCCCTCAACGCCGGTTTCCAGGCGGGTCTGGTGAGCAAGCCCCTCTACACGGTGCTGGTCTTCATGGCCCTGGCCACGACGCTGCTCACCCAGCCCCTGCTGATCCTGGTCCGCCGCCTGTCGGACCACGAGCCGACCCGCGCCCCGGGCCGCGCCGAGGTCGTGCCCGTGCAGCTGGCTCTCCCGGACGCCGCTACCCCGGTGTCCCGTCACCCCTCGGACGGCACGCCCACCACGCCGGTGGCGGACGCGGGCTGACCGGTCCGGGGTGGCACACGGGTGCCACCCCGGACGAGGCAGTGGTCTACAACGGCATCGGCGCCATGTCGCACTCGATACGGCGGCCCTGGCGTGCGGCCACATGCCACGGGTGGTCGGCACGAACCACGCGAGCGAAGCCGTCCGTCGCCTTGCGCTGCAACTCGTCGGCCTCCGCCCTGCGGCCCAGACCTCGCAGGTCGAGGCCGAGGTTCGCCATGCAGGTCAGCGTCAACGGGTGCTCCTCGCCGGCGATCTCGGCGAGCAGCGGCAGATTGGCCTGGTCGATCTCGTGCGCCCGCTCGAAGTCGACGCGTGCGTAGGCCGTGTTGGCCTGGCCGATGGCGACGGTCAGCGTAGTGACGTGCCGGGGCCCCACACCTGCGGCAAGCCGGCGCGCCGCGTCGTCCTCCAGCTCCTGAGCCTGGTCCAGTGCGCCGAGGGCGCGCAGGGTGGCGGCCAGGTTCGCCTTGGTCAGGAGGGTGTACGCGTGGCTCTCACCGAGGCGCTGCTCGAATCGCCGCAGAGTCACCTCCGCCAGTTCACGGGAGCCGTCGAGGTCACCGTCCAGGCGCATGTCGACGGAGACATTGGTCGCTGACGACATGGCGTCGAAGTGGTCCGGTCCGTAGCGGGCGACGAAGCGCCGCAGCGTCTCCTCCGAGAGCTTGGCCGCCTCTTCGTGCGCCCCGTCCCGGCGTCGGCAGACCGCGAGGTTGCGGGCGATGCGCAAGGTGAGCGGATGTTCCTCACCGAGTTCACTGCGCGCTCGGCGGTACGCGTCCTCCTGGAAGTCGCGGGCGCCGGGATAGTCCCCGCTCTCGCGCATGTCGATGGAGAGCGCGTTGAGGGTGTTGAGGGTGAAGAAGCTGGCAGGGCCGAACAGCAGCTCACGCTGCTGGGCGTTCTCCTGGTCCAGCGGCAGCGCGTCCCTGAACCGGCCGCACAACCGCAGAGCGACTCCCCAGGCGTGGGTGGCACGCAGCGTCATCGGATCGTCCGGACCGAACAGGGACCGGGCCAGCTCGGTGGCCTCCTGCGTCAGCACCCGGGCTTCCTCGAACCCACCCTGGTAGCCGCGGGCGTCGGCCATCTCGCACAGCGAGTCGATCAGGTTCTCCGAGTCGATATCGGTACGACGCGAGATCTCCAGGGCCTTCTCCGTGAGCGGGATGGACTCGGGGACCTGGCCGTTCTGCCGCAACAGGAATCCGAGGCTCTTCGTCATCCGGATGACGTGGAGGTCCTCCTCGCCCGAGGATCCGATCCAGGCGCTCCAGGCCTGGCGGGCGAAGTCGGCGGCGCCCACGTGGTCTCCCCAGTAGTAGAGGAACCACACTGTGTCGAAGACCAGCTCCCGCACATAGGTGTCGGTGCTCGTCACCGCCTGTGAAGTGAGCACGTGGGGCAGAAGCGCCTGATACGCACGCCATTCCAGTGACGAGCCGGAGGGGCCGGGCTTGGCGGCCGACAGCAGCTGATGCGCGGCGTCGCGCATCCGCTCCCGCTCATCGACGCTCAGCTTGGCCAGGAGCACCGTCTGGAGCAGGCGGTGCATCTGGAGGGTGTCGGAACGCGGGTCCACCCGGACCAGGGAGAACTGACTCAGGTCGCGGACGGCGCGGTTGAGTTTGATCGATTCCCTCAACAGCGGATCGACCTCGGGCGTGACGTTGACGCCGCGGCTGCCGCGCAGCATCGCCCTCGGGATGGGCTCGGGGGCCATGCTGGCGCAGATGTCGAGCAGCTGCCGGGCGCCGGGGTTGTTCTCCTTGATCCGCTCCAGCGAGATGTCCCACGCGGCGGCGACGGAGACCGGATAGTCGGGAGCCGGGTCGAGTTCGAGGATCTCGGGACTGCGCTGCGCGAGCAGGTCGAGGTACTCGTCGACCTGCATGCCGGTCACCGCGCGCCAGGCTCCCGCCTGCTCGACCGCGAGCGGCAGATCGCCCAGCGCCTCGGCGAGCCGACCGGCGTCCTCGACGGACAGGTCGGGCGAGCGCCTCTGGAGCAGCTCGATCGACTCCTCTCGCTCGAACACGTTGACCGGCAGCGACGTGGCCACCCTCTCCCAGGCCCGGTTCCGGGACGTGACGATGACCTTGCCCGGTCCGTTGGCCGGGAAGTACTGGCGCACCGTGTCGACGTCCTCGGCGTTGTCGAAGACGAGCAGCCAGCTGTCGTACGGCGTTCCGGTGCTCAGCGCCTCCAGTACGGCGGGCACGGCCGTGTTGGCGGCGGGGGCGCCGAGGCTGTCCTGACCGGTGGGGGCGACACCGAGCTGTGCCGCCAACTGGGCCAACGCGGCGAGAATGAGGCTCTCTCGCTCGGCGGGGATCCAGCAGATCACCCGATAGTCGTGCTGGTGGGTGTAGACGTACTCGAGTGCCAGCTGGGACTTGCCGACGCCACCGAGGCCATGCAGGGCGTTGGGCAGCACCGCCGCCGTGTCCTGAGCCCCCAGCTGCTCCTCCACGGCACTCAGCAGCGCCTGCCGGCCGACGAACGACGTGTTACGCAGAGGCACGTTCACCAGGAGGGCGGCGGGCGTTCCGGTCGTGGTGCTCGGCATGGGGAGCTCAGCCTCCGGGGGTTCTTGTGGGATGGCGTCGGATACCAGGGGTGGCACGGGTGGTTCTCCAGCTTCTTGGGGGGCGTTCGACGGTGGCAGACTTCCCGTTCCGTCGGACAATCCCCCAGGAGCCGCGCGGTTCACCTCAGAAGTTGCAGCTCCGGACATTCCCGGACTCACTCGTTCGGCGTCACCGGGCCCTCGGGCCCTGGACAGACCGGGCTCGATACGGCGGGCCCGCTCGGAGTACGGCCCCGAGAGCGCGCGCATCACGGCCAGCTCGCTGCGCGCCCAGCCCCGCTCGGACGGGTCGGGCAACGTGGCGCCCATCGGGTCACGCAGGGCGGCGCGCAGCGCGACACCCCGGGCGCCCGCGGCGGGCAGCTCACCCACCACGCTGACGGTGTGGGCGAGTTGGCTGCGGGTGGTGGTGGCGAGCAGTTCCTCGCGGACTCCGTCGGCGAACTCGGGGCGCCCAGGGCCGCCGCTGTTCCAGTCGATCAGCCCGCCCATCAGGATCTCGGCGAGGTGGTCCGGGCCGGTCTCCGGCATGGTGCGCCGCCGCAGCTGTTCCACGAGGTCGAACTCGAAGGGGATGGCGGCGAGTTGGGTGGCGAGTCGGCGCGCGGCGGGGGTGGCGAGCGTGAAGAAGCGGCGCACGGCGGCTTTGGCGGCGCGCGGGAAGCGGGGGGCGCGCAGGCCGGGCGCGGGCGATCCCTTGGTGAGGGTGCCTGCCAGGACGACGGGCAGGGCGCGCCGCACTCCGCGTTCCCCGGTGACGAGGTCGGCCCAGGCCGCGAGGGATCCGGGCTTCAGGGAGAGCACGGGGACGGGCACGGAGCCGTCGCCCGCGTCGGGCAGCGGTCGCAGGGGGTCGGGGCCGCCGGGCGGCGCCCAGTGCTCGAGTCCGTCG
>KL569242.1:8852-10787 GCA_000715635.1 Streptomyces violaceus
GAGCAGGTCGTCGGCGGCGGGCGCGGCCCAGCCGTGAGCGAGCCCATCTGTGACCACGAGGAAGACGCGGTCGCCGCGTCCGTCGAGGAGTTCGGCGGGGTCGGCGGCCGCCCGGCCGGCGCTCCAGCGCAGGGTGGCGGTCCCGGTGCGCGGCACATTCACCCGGACCGTTCGCACGCCCCGGAAGGCGCCGCTGTGCTCGGCGGCCTGGGCGAGCCGGGCGATGGACTCCTCCCAGATCCGCAGGGTGGGCGCGTCGTCGACCAGCAGGACCAGGTCGAACGCGGCCGTACGGGCAGGACGCAGGAACGGCATCCACATCCCGTCGATGATCCCCTGCTCGGCGGTGGTCTCCTCGTCGAGCTCGAGGGTGTCGCGCGACGGCACTCGGCGGGCCAGCTGGTGCAGGGCGCGGGCGAAGCGGGCGGTGGTGCGGCCCGGGGCCTGCTGCGGGCGGTCGTCGGCGGGCAGCAGCGGCTGCCCGAGGCGCAGGGTGAAACGGCCCTCGGCGTCGGGTAACAGACGTGCCGCGACGCCCGGTTCTCCGGGCAGGGCAGCGCGAGTCCCCGGCCGCGGCCGGTCGCCGAGGCCCTCGGGGGTGGCCGGCACGTCGGCGGTGGCGGGCGGGCGCGGGGCGCGTACGGCGTCGGGGGCGGTGTCAGGGGTGGCGCCGGAGGGGTGGGGCTGGTCGGCCGGTGGGGTGTCCGGCTGGTCCGCGTCCTCCGTTTCCCGCGGGCGTGCGGGAGGCGGGGCCGGGGGTGCGGCCGTCCGGCCCGGCTCCGGGACGGACGCGGCCGGGCCACCGTGGCGGTTCCAGTGCGCGGCGAGCCAGACCGCGTCGGCGACGTCCTGCCAGCGCGGGACGGGCCGTTCCAGGGCGGCCGGGACCGGCGCTCCGTGCTCTGCCGCCTGGTCGGCGGAGTCAGGCAACGCCGAAGGAGGCGACGACCCCGAAACGGGAAAACCGTCGCCTGGCCCGGATGCGTGCTCCCTGGGATAGCCCTTCAATTCAGCGGCCCTTCGCGAGGTCGCGCAGGAGCATTTCCACGAGCTTACGCCCGTCACCATCCGCCTGGAAACCACCCGCGGTCGTCATCTGGACAGCGTTGAGCAACTGGTCCAGGGAGTGGGTTCCGCCGGCCTGGACCCGCTGAACGAACAGGTCGACGAGGTCTTCCGTGCCCTGCGGGCGGGTTCCGAGGTGCCCTTCGACCATGGCCAGGAGTTGCTCCCGGGTGGGCGTGCGCATCTCCAGCGGCAGGCAGCGCCGGCGGAAGGCCGCGGGGAATTCGCGTTCTCCGTTGCTGGTGATCACCACGACCGGGAACTCCCGGCACTCGACCCGCCCGTCGCGCACCTCGGCGCGGCCCCCGGGGTCGCTGGTGTGGACGCGCGCGCCGTCCGCGGCGTCGCGTACCAGCTCGGGGACGTCATAGCTTCCGTTCTCCAGGACGTGCAACAGGTCGTTCGGCAGGTCGATGTCGCTCTTGTCGAGCTCGTCGACGAGAAGCACACGGGGACGATCGTAGGGCAGCAGCGCGGTCCCCAGGGGGCCCAGAGTGATGAAGTCGCCCAGAACCGGGGGAAGTTGACGAGGTTTTTGAGGAAGCGCGGTGTTGACGTCTTCGCCGACATCCGGACCCTCAGCGTCCGGTTCCCACTCGGCGTGCCGCAGGCCGGCCCGCCAGGCGGCGATGGCCTGGGCGCGACCCATGGCGTCGTGGGCGTAGAGGCCCTCGCGCAGGGTGGTGCGGCTGACGATGTTCCACTCCAGGACCCGGCCGAGGCCGAGCTCGCGGGAGATGAGGTAGGCGAGGGTGGACTTGCCGACGCCGGGCGGGCCGGTGATCAGCAGAGGCCGGCGCAGCAGCAGCGCGGCGTTGACGACGTCGATCTCTGCCTCGCCGAGCTGCGGGGCTGTCTCTTATACACATC
>KL569243.1:0-718 GCA_000715635.1 Streptomyces violaceus
CCGCCGTAGTAGCGGCGGCCCGGGTAGCCCTCGGCGTACTTGTTGGTGAGGACCGAGCCCTGTGCCTCCATGACCGCGACCGGGGCGAAGTTCTCCGAGGCGATCATCTCGAGCGTGGACTGCTGCCGGTGCAGCTCGGCGTCGACCGCGGCGGCGACGGCCGGGTCGAACTCGTGCAGGGATGTGTTCAGGACGGACATACGGCTACGACTCCTCAGCCGGCGGAGAACGCGGTGTACTCGTCGGCGGAGAGCAGGTCGCCCGGCTCGTCCGTGACGCGCACCTTGAACAGCCAGCCGCCCTCGAAGGGGGCCGAGTTCACCAGCGACGGGTCGTTCACCACGTCCTCGTTGACCTCGGTGACCTCGCCGGAGACCGGGGAGTAGAGGTCGGACACGGACTTGGTCGACTCCAGCTCGCCGCAGGTCTCGCCCGCGGACAGGGCGGCGCCGACCTCCGGGAGCTGGACGAAGACGACGTCGCCGAGCGCGTTCGCCGCGTGCTCCGTGATGCCGATCGTCGAGACGCCGTCCTCGGCGCCCGACAGCCACTCGTGCTCCTTGCTGTACCGCAGCTCTTTGGGGTTGCTCATGGCCTGGATTCTCCTGTACGCGCGGGAGTGCTGATGAAGGGGACCGCTGGTGAGCGGGAGCGAGATGCCCGGGACCGCGGTGGCGGCCCGCGGCCAGTGTCCCCTACCGCAGCATCACCCACTTCG
>KL569243.1:930-3367 GCA_000715635.1 Streptomyces violaceus
CAGAGATGTGTATAAGAGACAGCTTGTAGAACGGCAGCGCCACGACCTCGTACGGCTCGTGACTGCCCCGGATGTCCACGGCCACACCGGGTGTGCCGGGAGCCGCGTGCGCGGGGTCGACGTACGCCATCGCGATCGGCTTGCCGAGCGTGGGGGAGGGAGCGCCGGAGGTGACCTCGCCGATCACCTGGCCGCCGGTGACGACCGGGTACCCGGCGCGCGGGACCCGACGGCCCTCGGCGACGAGGCCGACCAGGACGCGGGGCGGGTTCTGCTCGGCGCGGGCGGCGGCCTGTGCCAGGGCCTCGCGGCCCACGAAGTCGCCCTCCTTCTCGAACTTCACGACCCGGCCGAGTCCGGCGTCGAAGGGCGTCAGGGAGGTGCTCAGCTCGTGCCCGTACAGCGGCATGCCCGCCTCGAGGCGCAGCGTGTCGCGGCAGGACAGCCCGCACGGGACCAGGCCGGCGCCCTCGCCCGCCTTGGTCAGGGCCTGCCACAGCTCGACGGCGTGCTCCGGCTTCACGAACAGCTCGAAGCCGTCCTCGCCGGTGTACCCGGTGCGGGCGATGAGGGCCGGGACGCCCGCGACCGTGCCGGGCAGGCCGGCGTAGTACTTCAGGCCGTCGAGGTCCGCGTCGGTGAGGGACTTCAGGATCCCCGGGGACTCCGGGCCCTGTACGGCGAGCAGCGCGTAGGCGTCCCGGTCGTCGCGCACCTCGGCGTCGAAGCCGGCGGAACGTTCCACCAGCGCGTCCAGGACCACCTGGGCGTTGGAGGCGTTGGCGACGACCATGTACTCCTGCTCGGCCAGCCGGTAGACGATCAGGTCGTCGAGGATGCCGCCGTCGGCCTGGCAGATCATGGTGTAGCGGGCGCGGCCGGGCTTGACCCCGCCGATGTTGCCGACCAGTGCGTGATCGAGGAGGGCGGCGGCCCCCGGCCCCGTGACGGTGATCTCCCCCATGTGGGAGAGGTCGAACAGCCCGGCCTTCGTGCGCACGGCGTTGTGCTCGTCACGCTCGGAGCCGTAGCGCAGGGGCATGTCCCAGCCGGCGAAGTCGGTCATCGTCGCGCCGAGCGAACGATGCAGGGCATCGAGCGCGGTGTGGCGGAGTTCTCCTGTACTGCTACTGCTCATCGGTCGGTCGTCTCCCAGGGCGATGGGGTACCTCCCGCGTGAGCTCATTCGAGCGTGGGGGAGGGCGAGGTCGTTCCTCCCCATCTGTCATCGGAACCTGAGAGGTTCGCCATGACCACACGGGACACGGCTTGCACCTTGGGTGGAGCCACGCCGCTTCCCCGGACTCCGGAGAAGGGTGCGGCCCGCTTTTCAGATGTGCCTCGCCCGCGCGGTAACGGGGCCTGAGAGATTCAAGGGAGGGACTTGCTCCTTCGGCGCCCCAGCGTCGGACGGTGCTGGGGACTCTCCCGCGCGGATTCAAACGGCCGGTATGCAGTTGGCGCGCACATCATTGCATGCATTGTCGTGGGGTGGCAGGGGGACCACCCTGTAGCAGGCCTGTTGCAGGAAGAGGACTAAAACCAGAGAGATCGGGCATTACCTTCTCTTTACACTCGGCGGGCAAGGGACTCCGTACCTGGCCCCAGGGGAGGACGATCACGGTGAACAGGACCACCGCGTATGTCACGACGTCGGGCATCGCGCTGCCCGAGCAGCCGACCGCTCCGGCGCGTGCGGCCTGCGGCCCGCAGCCGGTGCCGGTCGTCCGCGATCTGCGCGAGCGTGCGGGCCGCGGCCCGCACGCTCTGCTGTTCGGCCCCCGCGACATAGTCGTGGTCACGGGCCTGCCCGGCAGCGGCAAGTCCACGCTGATGCGGCGCACCGTGCCGGGCCGGCGCATCGACTCCCAGGACACCCGCGACCACTGGGACCGCCGCATGCCGCGGGCCCTGCCGTACGCGGTCTACCGCCCGCTCGTCCGCCTCGCCCACTACGCCGGGCTGCGCCGCTCCCTGCGCGGCGGCGAGGCCGTCGTCGTGCACGACTGCGGCACGCAGGCCTGGGTCCGCCGCTGGCTGGCCCGCGAGGCCCGCCGCCGGGGCGGCACGCTCCACCTGCTGATGCTCGACGTCACCCCCGAGCAGGCCCTGGCCGGCCAGCGCGACCGCGGCCGCGGCGTCTCGCGGTACGCGTTCCTGCGCCACCGCGCGGCCACCACCCGCCTGCTGCGCGAGGTGGAACGGGGCGAACTGCCGACCGGCTGCGGCTCGGCGATCCTCGTCGACCGCGACGCGGCGAACACCCTGCGCCGCATCGGCTTCGTGGGCTGACCGCCCCGGCCCGTGAGCCGGTGTTCACGGGCCTGGCCTGGCCTGTCTGTGTTCGGTGAGTCGGTGTTCCTGGGTCCGGCCCGTCCGTGGCCGGTGAGTCGGTGTTCACGGGCCTGGCCTGTCTGTGTTCGGTGAGTCGGTGTTC
>KL569243.1:3558-7515 GCA_000715635.1 Streptomyces violaceus
AGTCGGTGTTCACGGGTCCGGCCCGTCCGTGTTCGGTGAATCGGTGTTCGCGGGTCCGGCTGTCCGTGGCCGGTGAGTCGGGTGTTCCCGCTGTCCGTGGCCGGTGAGCCGGTGTTCACATGCCGGCCGGCCGGCCGCGGCCCGTGTGCCGTGTTCGTGGGGCAGGGGCCCCCGGCCCGGGTGGTTGTCCGCGGTCCGTGGTTCACGGGGTGGCCGTCCGCCGTTCCCGAGCCGCTAGCCTTTGAGCCACAGCAGTGGTTTCAGGCAGGCGGTAGCAGATGGACTTCCCGGCGGACTTCTCCGCGGACTTCCCGGCGCAGACGCAGACCCACCCGCACGGCGGATGGCCCGGCAACGAGCTGGAGGAGGTGCTCTCGGCATCCCTCGGCGCCGGTCCCTCGGCCGGCGGGCGGATCGTCGAGGTGCTCGGCCGGAGCTTCGTGTGGATCCCGCTGCCCAGCGGCGGCGGCCCGCAGAGCGGCCCCCTCGACCTCCCCGGCATCGAGATCGAGGGCCAGGCGTACGTGCCGGTGTTCAGCTCCGAGGAGCAGTTCCGCCAGGTCGTCGGCTCGCACATGTCGTACACCATCGCGCCGGCCGTGGAGTTCGCCCGCGGTCTGCCCGCGCACGCGGGGATGGCCATCAACCCGGGCGGCGTCGTCGGCATCCCGCTCCCACCGCCGGCCGTGGCCGAGCTGTGCCGGGCCGGCCGGACCCCGCTGGACGGCCCCGCGAGCGGCGGCCGGGTCCGCCTCTTCGAGCCCGACTGGCAGGACGACCCGGTGGACTTCCTCGCCGCCGCCTCCGCCGAGTTCGAGGCGATCGGCGTCGTCGTCACCGCCCGCCGCTGCCTCGCCGCGATCGAGACCGCCGACCCGGTGATGTTCGTCGGCGTCGAACTCTCCCAGTGGGAAGGCGACCTGCGCGCCCTCCCCCTGGACGCCCTCACCCGGGCCGTCACCGACGCCCCGGCCCCCTGGCCGGTCAACCTGGTGCTCCTGGACGTCGCGGAGGACCCGGTGGGCGAGTGGATGAAGGACAGGGTCCGGCCGTTCTACCAGCGGTAGGGCGACGAGCCGCAGACGGACCCGCACCCGCCGGACGAGGGCAAGTCCCGAGTCGGCGGGCGGGCTTAAGCTAGGTCACGGTCGAGGCGTTGTACGAAGGGGCGGTAAAGGTGAGCGCGAGCGGCACGGCCGCGGCCGGACAGGTCGAGCACATGCTGCGCCAGGTCACGCCCGGGCGTTATGACGCCTATGAGGCCCTCCTGCGCGCGCTCGCGACTCCGCACAGCGGCCAGATCTGGATGCTCCTGTGGCACGGTCAGGCCGGATCCCCCGACGCCCAGTACGGGAACATGGAGGTCGAGAGCTACGGCTACGCCCCCTGTGTGACCTCCGCGCAGGAGCTCTCGGCGAGCGGCTGGAACCGCAGTTACGAGGTGGTCGACGGAGTCGACGTGGCCCGCGCCCTCTACCCCGACCACTACGGCCTCTGGCTCAACCCGCACGCCCCCGGCGGCGGCGTCGGTATCCCCTGGCTCGACCTGCGCCGGATCGCCACGGGCCTGGACCGCCAGCCCGCCGGACCCCTGCGGCTGTCCGAACCGGCCATCGAGATCCCGCAGTTCTACGCCCTGCTCGCGCAGAACGCCCACCGCACCCCGGCCGTCCGCTCGCTGCGCCGCGCCTGGGTGCAACCCGCGCTCGGGGCGCCGTATCTCGCCATCGGACTCGACGTCTACGACACCTCGCCGCCGGCCGTGGACGCGGTGCGCGCGATGATGCAGCAGTCCCTCGGCGCCGTACCGGACGGGCTCCCCGT
Organism: Streptomyces violaceus; assembly: GCA_000715635.1. Lineage (GTDB taxonomy): Bacteria > Actinomycetota > Actinomycetes > Streptomycetales > Streptomycetaceae > Streptomyces > Streptomyces violaceus. The sequence continues at coordinate 5,383 of KL569243.1, forward strand.
GTCGACCGTCGCGATGTCCGACGAGCACGACCCGGTCGCCATGTGGCTGCGCGCCGGCGCACGCCCCTTCTACGACCGCGAGGCCCACGCCACCGCCCCCGTCCAGACCCCCGCCTCGGGCTACGGATACCCGCCCGCCCAGGGTAGGTACTGACCCACTCCACAGGCCGCTCCGAGGCCCTTCCCGTACCACCCCCGAACACGACTGCCACTCAAGTCTCCGCGCGTAGATAAGGGTGAAAAGAGCCGGTATGTCTTAAAATGCCCCTGTCGCAGCGCGTCCGACCCCTGTTACCCGTTGTCCGGATAACGGAACCCCCCAGACAGCATCACGTTTACGCATCCTTTCACCGCCAAGTCTGGCAACAGATCGCCAAAGCGTTGAAGACTCCCCGCAAGACACGGGCCGGGTCGGTCGCGTGTACGAGACAAACAAAACCGCTACAGCGGCAGCCAGGGGCTCGGCGATCGCCGGGTCGAGAGGGGTCAATCGCACCGTGACCGCACCGATCGAGACCACCGGGGCGGAAGCCGGAGCACAGCCCGAGGCCGTGCTCGCCGGGGTCAAGAAGAGCCAGATCGAAGGGCGCTCGCTCACCCAGATCGCCTGGACGCGCTTCAAGCGGGACAAGGTGGCGATGGCCGGAGGCGTCGTCGTCATTCTGCTCGTGACGATGGCGGTGTTCTCCAAGCCGATCCAGTGGATCTTCAACCTCGATCCCAACAAGTTCAACCAGGACCTCATCGACCCGGCGCTGCTCGCCCCCAAGGGCGGCTGGGGAGGCATGAGCTGGGACCACCCGCTCGGCGTGGACCCTCAGTACGGCCGGGACATGCTCGCCCGCATCATCGACGGCTCCTGGGTCTCCCTCCTGGTCGCGGGCGGCGCCACGCTGCTGTCCGTGTGCCTCGGCACCGTGCTCGGTGTCGTCGCCGGCTACTACGGCGGCTGGATCGACAGCGTCATCAGCAGGCTGATGGACACCTTCCTCGCGTTCCCGCTGCTGCTGTTCGCCATCTCGATCTCGGCCTCGGTGCAGGACGGTTTCTTCGGACTCGACGGGCTGTCCTTGCGTATCTGCGTGCTGATCTTCGTGATCGGCTTCTTCAGCTGGCCGTACATCGGCCGCATCGTGCGGGCGCAGACCATGACCCTGCGCAAGCGGGAGTTCATCGAGGCCGCCACGAGCCTCGGAGCACGCGGCCCGTACGTCCTGTTCCGGGAACTGCTCCCCAACCTCGTCGCGCCGATCCTCGTCTACTCGACGCTGATCATTCCGACGAACATCCTGTTCGAGGCCGCGCTGAGCTTCCTCGGTGTCGGTATCGCTCCGCCGCAGGCCTCCTGGGGCGGCATGCTCAGCAACGCTGTGGATCTCTACACGGCTGATCCGCAGTACATGTTCGTGCCCGGACTGGCGATCTTCATCACCGTCCTGGCCTTCAACCTGCTGGGTGACGGGCTGCGTGACGCCCTCGACCCTCGCAGCAAGTGATCCATCGAATGAGGGGGCTTCCTCAGGTGAAGACGAGAAGGGTGACCGCCGGCGTTGCGTCGGTCCTGGCGCTGTCGCTGGGTGCTGCCGCGTGCGGCGGCGGAGGTGACGACAACGACGGGGGAGGCAACGGCAAGAAGGACGCCGCGCTGAACTCGATCGTCAACGCGTCGAGCAAGAAGGGCGGGACGGTCTCGTACGAGCACTCGGACGTGCCGGACTCCCTCGACCCGGGCAACACGTACTACGGCTGGGTGCAGAACTTCTCCCGCCTCTACGGCAGAACGCTCACCACGTTCAAACCGGCGGCGGGCAAGGAAGGCCTGACGGTGGTGCCGGACCTCGCCGAGGGCCTCGGCAAGTCCAGCCCGGACGCCAAGACCTGGACGTACAAGCTGCGTGCGGGTGTGAAGTTCCAGGACGGCACCCCGGTGACGTCCAAGGACGTCAAGTACGCCGTCGAGCGCTCCAACTTCGCGCCCGAGGCGCTGTCCAACGGCCCGACGTACTTCAAGGCGTACCTCGAGGGCGGTGACAAGTACAAGGGCCCGTACAAGGACAAGTCCGCCGAGGGCCTCAAGTCCATCGAGACGCCGGACGACCGGACGATCGTCTTCAAGCTGAAGCAGCCGTTCGC
>KL569243.1:7701-8933 GCA_000715635.1 Streptomyces violaceus
TCGAGACGCCGGACGACCGGACGATCGTCTTCAAGCTGAAGCAGCCGTTCGCCGACTTCGACTACCTGGCGACGTTCTCGCAGACGGCTCCGGTGCCGCAGTCGAAGGACACCGGTGCGAAGTACGTGCAGGGCATCCAGTCCTCCGGCCCGTACCAGTTCCAGTCCTACGAGGAGGGACGCGGCGCCACCCTCGTGCGCAACCCGCAGTGGGACGCCAAGACGGACCCGATCCGTAAGGCCCTGCCGGACAAGGTCACGATCAAGTTCAAGGTCAACCCGGTCACGGTCGACAACAACCTGCTCTCCGACAAGATCACGGCTGACGCGGCCGGCACGGGTGTGCAGCCGCAGACCCAGCCGAAGGTGCTGCGCGGCAAGTACGTCAACCAGACGGACAGCTCGTACGCCGGTGCGACGCAGTACATCGCGCTGAACCTGAAGGTGGCACCGTTCGACAACATCCACTGCCGCAAGGCCGTGCAGTGGGGCCTCGACAAGCAGTCGGTGCTCGACGCCATGGGCGGTTCGCCGAAGGGCGACGTGGCGACCACAATGCTGCCGCCGTCGGTCAACGGCTACTCCAAGTTCGACACCTACGCGACCGAGGGTCACAAGGGTGACGTGGCCAAGGCCAAGGCGGAGCTGAAGGCCTGCGGCAAGCCGAACGGCTTCAGCACGATCATGACCGCCCGCTCGGACCGCCCCGCCGAGGTGGCGCAGGCGACGGCCGTCCAGGCGTCGCTGAAGAAGATCGGCATCAACATCGAGATCAAGCAGTTCCCGGCCGGTAAGTACTTCTCCAACTTCGCCGGTGTCCCGAGCTACGTTCACAAGAACAAGCTCGGCATGCTGTCGATGGCGTGGGGCGCGGACTGGCCGACCGGCTACGGCTTCCTCGACCAGGTCGTCAACGGCGCGGCCATCAAGCCCTCGGGCGGCAACAACCTGATGGAGCTGGACGACCCGAAGATCAACAAGGCCCTGACGGACGCGATCGCCAACACCGACGACGCGGCCCGCACCAAGGCCTGGGGCGAGGTCGACAAGATGGTGCTCGACAACGCCTCGGTCGTCCCGGTCATCTACCGCAAGAACCTGCTGCTCCGGCCCACCTCCGCGACGAACGTCACGGTCACGCAGGCCTACCTCGGCATGTACGACTACCTGCTGATGGGCTCCTCGAAGTAACCAGCAGGCCGGATCCTTTCGAAAGGCAGGTGAAGGCACCGG
>KL569243.1:9155-11803 GCA_000715635.1 Streptomyces violaceus
CGTACATCCTCCGACGCGTCATGGGCGCGGTGCTGTTGCTGCTGGTGGTCAGCGCAGTCACCTTCGCCATCTTCTTCCTGGTGCCCCGCCTCGGGGGCCAGACGGCCGACCAGTTGGCCACCCAGTACGTCGGCAAGGACGCGAACCCCGAGTCCGTCGCCGCGATCAAGCAGAACCTCGGGCTGGACCAGCCGGTCTACGTCCAGTACTGGGAGTTCATCAAGGGCCTCGTGGTGGGCGCCGACTACAAGTTCGGTCCCGACGCGACGCACTGCGGCGCACCCTGCTTCGGGTACTCCTTCAAGAGCCACATCGAGGTGTGGCCCCAGTTGGAGCAGCGGATCCCGGTCTCCTTCTCGCTGGCCGTCGGTGCGGCGGTGATCTGGCTGATCTCCGGTGTGACCACCGGCGTGATCTCGGCACTGCGCAAGGGCAAGCCGATCGACCGCATCTCGATGTTCATCGCGCTCGCCGGCGTCTCGCTCCCGATCTTCTTCACCGGCCAGATCCTGCTCGCGCTCTTCGTCTACGAGATCCCCGTCTGGGAGAGCATCGACTACGTCCCGTTCACCGAGAACCCGGCCGAATGGGCATGGCACATGGTGCTTCCCTGGGTCAGCCTCGCCTTCCTCTTCTCCGCGCTCTACGCCAGGCTCACCCGGGCGGGCATGCTGGAGACGATGGGCGAGGACTACATCAGAACGGCCAGGGCCAAGGGTCTGAAGGAGAGCACGGTCGTGGCCAAGCACGGCCTGCGCTCCGCGCTCACCCCGATCGTCACCATCTTCGGCATGGACTTCGGCACCCTCGTCGGCACCGCGGTGCTCACCGAGACCGTGTTCTCCCTGCAGGGCATCGGTGCCTACTCGGTCCAGGCCATCAAGGACAACGACCTGCCCATCGTGATGGGCGTGACCCTGGTCGCCGCGTTCTTCATCGTCTTCTGCAATCTGATCGTCGACCTGGTGTACGCAGCCATCGACCCCCGGGTGAGGTACTCGTGAGCAAGCTCGACAAAGCCGCGCTCGGCGAACCGGACTCCGTCGCCCCGTCCACCGCGGACGACGTGTTCCTGTCCGTACGGGATCTGCGCATCCACTTCGACACGGACGACGGTCTGGTGAGGTCGGTGGACGGCGTCAGCTTCGACGTGCGCAAGGGCAAGACCCTGGGCATCGTGGGCGAGTCCGGCTCCGGCAAGTCCGTCACCTCCCTCGGCGTGATGGGCCTGCACCGCTCGGCTCGTGCCAAGGTCTCCGGTGAGGTGTGGCTGGACGGCCAGGAGCTGATCGCGGCCGACCCCGACGAGGTACGGCGGCTGCGCGGCCGGAAGATGGCCATGATCTTCCAGGACCCGCTGTCGGCGATGCACCCCTACTACACGGTGGGGCAGCAGATCGTCGAGGCGTACCGGGTCCACCACGACGTCAACAAGAAGGTCGCCAAGCGGCGGGCGATAGAGATGCTCGACCGGGTCGGCATCCCCGAGCCCGCCAAGCGCGTGGACGGCTACCCGCACGAGTTCTCCGGCGGTATGCGCCAGCGCGCCATGATCGCCATGGCGCTGGTGAACAACCCCGAGCTGCTCATCGCGGACGAGCCGACCACCGCCCTGGACGTCACCGTGCAGGCGCAGATCCTCGATCTGATCCATGATCTGCAGAAGGAGTTCGGCTCCGCGGTCATCATGATCACCCACGACCTGGGCGTGGTCGCCGAGATGGCCGACGACCTGCTGGTCATGTACGGCGGCCGGTGCGTGGAGCGCGGTCCCGCCGAGGACGTGTTCTCCGAGCCCCGGCACCCCTACACCTGGGGTCTGCTCGGCTCGATGCCGCGTATGGACCGGGAGGAGACGGACCGGCTCATCCCGATCAAGGGCGCGCCGCCCTCCCTCATCAACCTCCCGTCAGGCTGCGCCTTCAACCCGCGCTGCCCGTACGCGGACATCCCGAAGGACAACGTCACCCGCACGGTCCGCCCCGAGCTGACCGAGGTCGGCGGCGGGCACTGGGCCGCCTGCCACATGACCCAGGAGCAGCGGGAGCGTATCTGGACCGAAGAGATTGCGCCGAAGCTGTGAGCGACGAAAAACCGGTGAGCACACCGGACACCAGCGGGGCCACCCTCACCAAGGACTCCGCCGCCGACGGCGAGATCCTGCTGAAGGTGACCGGCCTGCAGAAGCACTTCCCGATCCGCAAGGGACTGCTCCAGCGGCAGACCGGCGCGGTGCGCGCCGTCGACGGCATCGACTTCGAGGTCCGCAAGGGCGAGACGCTCGGTGTCGTGGGCGAGTCGGGCTGTGGCAAATCCACGATGGGCCGGCTGGTCACCCGGCTGCTCGAACCGACCGGTGGCACGGTCGAGTTCCAGGGCAAGGACATCACGCACCTCGGCACGAGTGATCTGCGCCCGATGCGCCGTGACGTGCAGATGATCTTCCAGGACCCGTATTCCTCGCTGAACCCCCGGCACACGATCGGCACGATCGTCGGTGCCCCCTTCAGGCTGCAGGGCGTCGAGCCCGAGGGCGGGGTGAAGAAGGAGGTCCAGCGGCTGCTGTCGGTGGTCGGCCTCAACCCCGAGCACTACAACCGCTATCCGCACGAGTTCTCCGGCGGCCAGCGCCAGCGCATCGGCATCGC
>KL569243.1:12018-12394 GCA_000715635.1 Streptomyces violaceus
GCATCGCCCGTGCGCTCGCGCTCAACCCCAAGCTGGTGGTGGCGGACGAGCCGGTCTCGGCGCTGGACGTGTCGATCCAGGCGCAGGTGGTGAACCTGCTGGACGACCTCCAGGAGGAACTGGGCCTGACATATGTGATCATCGCGCACGACCTGTCGGTGGTCCGGCACGTCTCGGACCGGATCGCGGTGATGTACCTCGGCAAGATCGTCGAGCTGGCCGAACGCGACCAGCTGTACAAGTCGCCCATGCACCCGTATTCCAAGGCCCTGCTGTCGGCCGTGCCGATACCGGACCCGAAGCGCCGGGGCGTCAAGAGCGAGCGCATCCTGCTGAAGGGCGACGTGCCCTCGCCGATCTCCCCGCCGAGCGGCTG
>KL569243.1:12586-15343 GCA_000715635.1 Streptomyces violaceus
CTGCCGCTTCCACACCCGGTGCTGGAAGGCGACTCAGATGTGCAAGACGACCGAGCCGCCGCTGGTGGAGCTGCGGGCCGGGCAGCGCGTCGCCTGCCACCACCCGGAGAACTTCGAGGACCAGCAGCCGCAGGACACCGAGTTGCTGTCCTCGGCGAAGGAGGCGGCGAACGGTTCGTCCGTGGAGAAGGCCGCCTCCGGGGAGTCCGTGGAGAAGTAGCCCACCGGAGCCCCCGCCCCGCAGTCGGGGGCGGGGGCTCGGGCATGGGTAAAAATGTTCGGGTGCTCCAGCAACTCTTCACCCCGTCCGTCCAGCACTCGCTCGAGCTGATCGGCATCTTCGTCTTCGCGATCTCCGGCGCCCTGCTGGCCGTCCGGAAGAACTTCGACGTGTTCGGCATCGCCGTCCTCGCCGAGGTCACCGCGCTGGGCGGCGGTCTCTTCCGTGACCTGGTCATCGGGGCCGTACCGCCCGCCGCCTTCACGGACCTGGGGTACTTCCTCACCCCACTGCTCGCCACCCTCCTGGTCTTCTTTCTCCACCCCCACGTGGAACGCATCCAGGTCGCCGTGAACGTCTTCGATGCGGCCGGCCTCGGCCTGTTCTGCGTCGCCGGGACGACGAAGGCGTACGAGTACGGGCTCGGCCTGACCGCCTCCGCCTGTCTGGGCCTGGCCACCGCGGTGGGCGGGGGCGTGCTGCGGGACGTGCTCGCCAACGAGGTGCCCTCGCTGCTGCGCTGGGACCGCGACCTGTACGCGGTCCCGGCGATCGTCGGCGCCACGATGGTCGTGCTGTTCATCCGCTACGACGTCCTGTCGCCGCTGACCAGCGCCCTCGCGGTGATCACCGGCTTCGTCCTGCGGCTGCTCGCGATGCGATACCACTGGCGAGCTCCGCGGGCGTGGCACCGGCGCTCGACGGTGAGCGAGGAGGAGCAGCCCCTCCTGCCGTGACGGGGCGGCGGCCGGTCATCTCCGTCAGCCAGCGGAACGCCGGGACCACCTGCGGCCGCCACAGCGCCATGGTGTGACCGCCCGCGCTCCTTGGCACGAACACCACGTGCACGCTCGTCGGGGCCTTCGCGGCCTGTTCCAGCGCCACGGCCGCCTCGTAGCCGTCGTGCGGCTGGCCGGAGAGAGAAATTGCCCGGGTCTCACCAAGTCGGGGGTGCGGGGCGAGCGGGGAAAGCTACCGCTTAGTAGTTAGTTCTTGTACTGTTCAGCCATGCCAGAAGCAGCCACCGCCCCGGCCGCCCGGGCCACGATCGGCGACAGCGAGTTCGACCGCGACACCGCGCTCACCCCCCGCGCGCCCGGCGTCTACGACATCGACCTCTCCGCCGGCTGGACGATCATCAGCGCCGTCAACGGCGGCTACCTGCTGGCCGTCCTGGGCCGCGCGCTCGCGGACGCCCTGCCGCACGCCGACCCGTTCACCGTCTCGGCGCACTATCTGACCGCGTCCCAGCCCGGCCCGGCGGTCGTCCGCACGGACGTCGTCCGCACCGGCCGCACCCTGTCGACCGGCCAGGCCTCCCTCTTCCAGTACGACGACGAGGGCCGCGAGGTCGAACGCATCCGCGTCCTCGCCTCCTACGGCGACCTGGACGCCCTGCCCGACGACGTCCGTACGACGGCCGAGCCGCCCGCGATCCCCCCGATGGAGAACTGCTTCGGCCCCGAGGACGGTCCGGCCCCCGTCTCCGGCAGCTCGGCCATCGCCGACCGCCTGATGCTCAAGCTCGACCCGTCGACGCTGGGCTGGGCCCTCGGACAGCCGTCCGGCAAGGGCGAGATGCGCGCCTGGATCGGGCTCGCGGACGGCCGCGACCACGACCCGCTCTCCCTGCTGCTCGCGGTGGACGCCCTGCCGCCCACCGCCTTCGAACTCGGGCTGAAGGGCTGGGTCCCCACCGTCGAGCTGACCGTGCACGTCCGCTGCCGCCCGGCACCGGGCCCCCTGCGCGTCTCGATCACCACGCGCAACCTCGCCGGAGGCTTCCTGGAGGAGGACGCCGAGGTCTGGGACAGCGCCGACCGCCTGGTCGCCCAGTCTCGGCAGCTCGCCCGGGCCAGGCTCGGCTAGGCCGTGTCCGTGCCTTGAGGTGCGCTTTGCCTCACTGACAGGCCGGTCACAGGGCGACCCCAGGAGAGTCCTGAGCGGAGTTGGTTGAGTGCCCGTCTCAGGGCTCCCTCATCCTCATGGAGTTGTTTCTCATGAAGCGTGTGCGTCTCATTCCGGCCGTCGCCCTGCTGGTGCTGTCGCCCCTGGCGCTGGTGGCCTGCGGCTCGGGTGACTCCTCTTCGTCCTCGAGCAGTGGCGGCGGCTCCGGGCGGCAGCAGGCCTGCCAGGCGCCTTCGGGCGCTCCTTCCGGGGCTCCGTCGGGTGCTCCTTCCGGTGCGCCTTCGGGGGCTCCCTCCGGGGCGCCGTCCGGCGCTGCTTCCGGGGGTGCAAAGCCGTCGGGTGCGCCGTCCGGGGCGCCTTCGGGCGCGCCCGGGGGAGCGCCGGACGGGGCTCAGGGCGGTCCCGGCGGTGGCCAGGGCGGCGACTGCGGTGCTCCGGGCGGCGGCGGCCAGGCCTCGAGTGGGCAGGGGCAGCAGACCCCGCAGGCGCAGAAGGAGGAGTAGGCGGAGGGTCGGCGGAGAAGCCGACAGAGCCCTCCGGGACAGGACAGGGGCGGCGTGCTCGGCGAACGGGCGTGCCGCCCCGGCGCGTCGTGCGCCGGCTGTCAGTCCAGCCAGTGGTGGCGGCGG
>KL569243.1:15551-17250 GCA_000715635.1 Streptomyces violaceus
CTCAGAGATGTGTATAAGAGACAGGCCGCATCTGGCGGGTCGCCACCTGCGCGACGTGCCGAGTCCGCTGCGCACGCTCCTCCTCCGGGCCCTCCAGCGCCTCCAGGAAGAGCGACGCCGTGATCAGCATCTGGTCGACGTAGAGGTGCGCGAGCATCAGCAGGTCGTCCTCGGTCCAGCCCTCGGACACCGGGTCCTTGGCCAGCTCGTCCTTGACCTCCTGGGCGAAACGGGCCAGTTGGTCCCGTATCGCCTCCCGGACCGGCTGCACTCCGCCATGCCGTTCACGGGCAATGAACCGGACATGCGCGGGGTACCCGTCGACGTGACGGGCGATCAGCTCGATGGCGCGCGTGATGCGCTCCTCGTGGTCGCCCGTCGCGGACACCGTCGTCCGGATCATCGGGTGCAGGCTCCCCAGTGCCTCCTCGACCAGGGCCACGCCCAGATCCGCCGTGGAGCGGAAGTGCCGGTAGAAGGCCGTCGGGGCGACACCGACGGCGCGCGTGACCTCGCGCAGCCCCAGGCTGCTCAGGCTCTGCTCCTCCAGCAGTCCCAGGGCCGCGTCCAGGAGTGCCTGCCGGGTCTTCTGTTTCTGGGCCTGCCGGATGCCGAGAGTGTGACTCATACCATGCAGTTAACAACTGTTCTCTGGAATTGGAAAGTCATGGGAGGCGCTAGACTGGGAAGTCAGTGAACAACTGTAACTACAACCGTTCACCGAAACCCTGGGGGCTTTTCCCATGCTGTTCATCGTTGCCGCACTCCTGCTGCTGGGGGTCGTGCTGGGCACCGTGGCCCACGCGCCGCTCACCTTCTCCGTCGCCGCCGGCGTGGTCATCGCCGCCTGGCTCGGCATCTTCGCGATCCGCGAGCGCCACAGCCGCCGGCGCCACACGCAGGCCCACTGAGCACCGGCCCGCGACCACCGTCCCGCCGACCCGACAGGGAGTCGATCATCATGCAGCTCACCGCTCCGGCCACGCGCCGCACCGGTATCCGCGACACCGACGGCATGGCCGTCGCGTCCTTCGTCCTCGGCCTGCTCGGCCTGCTCGTCCTCAACATCTTCCTCGGCCCGATCGCCATCGTGCTGGCGAGCGTCGCGCTGTGGCGCGGCACCGAGCGCCCCGGACGCGCCTACCTGGGTCTGGGTCTGGGCATCGCCGACCTGCTGGTCCTGGCGGCGTTCATGGAGTTCGACAGCACGATCTCCTGGAGCTTCTGAGCCACCGTCGGACGACCGTGCGCCGGCACGGCGCGGCCGGGCCCGGGGACGACGGGCCGCAGCCGCGCGGGAAAGCGGTTCATGTTCGGCCAACCTTGCTCTGAGGCCCGTGGAAGCAGAGCCGTAGAATCGGGCTCACCATGGCTTACCTCGACCACGCCGCGACCACCCCGATGCTCCCGGAGGCGGCAGAGGCGCTCACCGCGCACCTGGGTGCCACCGGCAACGCCTCCTCCCTCCACGCATCCGGCCGGCAGGCCCGCCGTACCGTCGAGGAGGCCCGCGAGACCCTCGCCGAAGCCCTCGGCGCCCGCCCCAGCGAGGTCGTCTTCACCTCGGGCGGCACAGAGGCCGACAACCTCGCCGTCAAGGGCCTGTACTGGTCACGCCGCGACGCCGACCCGGCCCGCACCCGCGTCCTCGCCAGCCCCGTCGAGCACCATGCCGTCCTCGACGCCGTCCACTGGCTCG
>KL569243.1:17465-20338 GCA_000715635.1 Streptomyces violaceus
ATCGAGTACCTGCCGGTCGACGCCCACGGCCGCGTCCACCCGGACGCCCTGCGCGGGGCGATCGCCCGCAACCCCGAGGACGTGGCCCTCGCCACCGTCATGTGGGCCAACAACGAGATCGGGACGATCCTGCCGATCCGCGAACTCGCCGACGTGGCCGCCGAGTCCGGTGTCCCCCTGCACTCGGACGCCGTCCAGGCCTTCGGCCAGATCCCCGTGGACTTCGCCGCCTCCGGCCTCGCCGCGATGACCGTGTCCGGCCACAAGATCGGCGGCCCTTACGGCATCGGCGCGCTGATCCTCGGCCGCGAGCACGCTCCCGTACCGGTCCTGCACGGCGGCGGCCAGGAACGCCATGTGCGCTCCGGCACCCTCGACGTGCCCGCCATCGCCTCCTTCGCGGTCGCCGGGCGGCTGGCCGCCGAGCAGCGCGAGTGGTTCGCCCGGGAGATCGGCGCCCTGCGCGACGCCCTGGTCACCGCGGTCCGCTCGGCCGTGCCGGACGCGATCCTCGGCGGCGACCCGGACCCGGAGGGCCGCCTCCCCGCCAACGCGCACTTCACCTTCCCCGGCTGCGAGGGCGACTCCCTGCTGCTCCTGCTCGACGCCCAGGGCATCGAATGCTCCACGGGCTCCGCCTGCACCGCCGGCGTCGCCCAGCCCAGCCACGTCCTCCTCGCCACCGGCACCGACCCCGACCTGGCCCGCGGCACCCTCCGCTTCTCCCTCGGCCACACCTCCACCGAGTCCGACATCAAGGCCCTCGCGAAGGCCATCGGCCCGGCGGTGGAACGGGCGCGGGCGGCGGGGCTGACGTAGCGCGGCCGGAATCGCCCGGAGCCGGTGGGGGTCCGGGCGATCAGGCCTTCGCCGTACGCGCCTGTCTCACGAGCCGCATGTACTTCTCCCAGTCCCAGTGCGGCCCCGGGTCCGTGTGGTCCGTGCCGGGGACCTCCACGTGGCCGATGATGTGCTCGCGGTCCACGGGGATGTCGTAGCGCGCGCAGATGCGGGCCGTGAGGCGGGCGGAGGCCTCGTACATCTCGTCCGTGAAGTCCTGCGGGCGGTCCACGAAGCCCGCGTGCTCGATGCCGACGCTGCGTTCGTTGTAGTCGCGGTTGCCCGCGTGGTACGCCACGTCCAGCTCGCGGATCATCTGGGAGATGTGCCCGTCCTTGCGGACGATGTAGTGCGAGGCCGCCCCGTGCGACGGGTCCTGGAAGGCCTTCACCGCGCTGTCGAAGCTGCCCTGGGTGACATGGACGACCACCATCTCTATGCCGTAGTCGTCGGGGCGGTCCGCGCGGCGCCAGTTCGCGTCCGACGCCGCCACCCAGCGCGCTCCCGTGTAGTCCACCTCGCCGTCCTTGCGCGGCTTCTCCACGCCCGGCACGCGCCACCACAGCCGGCCCAGCTCGTCACGGGCCAGCGCCGCGGACCCCGCGGCCGCCGCCACACCGCCGACGATCAGGGCCCGCCGCCCGATGCGCCGGTCCGTGTCCTTGGATGCTCGTCTCGCCCCCATGTGATCGTCAACGGATACCCGGCAGCCTTGGTTCCCGCGCCCCCTTACCCTGGAGGGGCTATGACTGACACCCCGCAGCGCTCCCGTCCCCTCCGCGTCCTGGCCGCCATGTCCGGCGGAGTCGACTCCGCCGTCGCCGCCGCCCGCGCGGCCGAGGCGGGCCACGATGTGACCGGCGTCCACCTCGCGCTCTCCGCCAACCCCCAATCCTTCCGGACGGGCGCGCGCGGCTGCTGCACCATCGAGGACTCGCGCGACGCCCGCCGCGCCGCGGACGTCATCGGGATCCCCTTCTACGTGTGGGACCTCGCCGACCGGTTCCGCGAGGACGTGGTCGAGGACTTCGTCGCCGAGTACGAGGCCGGCCGCACCCCCAACCCCTGCCTGCGCTGCAACGAGAAGATCAAGTTCGCCGCCCTCCTCGACAAGGCGCTCGCGCTGGGCTTCGACGCGGTGTGCACCGGCCACTACGCCAAGGTCGTCACGCTCGCCGACGGCACCCGTGAGCTGCACCGCGCCTCCGACATGGCCAAGGACCAGTCGTACGTCCTGGGCGTGCTGGACGACCGGCAGCTCGCCCACGCCCTCTTCCCGCTCGGTGACACGGTCACCACGAAGGACGAGATCCGCGCGGAGGCCGAGCGCCGGGACCTGGCGGTGGCCAAGAAGCCCGACTCGCACGACATCTGCTTCATCGCCGACGGCGACACCCAGGGCTTCCTGGCGGACCGGCTCGGCAGGTCCGAGGGCGACATCGTCGACGAGTCCGGCAACCGGATCGGCACGCACGAGGGCGCGTTCGGCTTCACCATCGGCCAGCGCAAGGGCCTGCGTATCGGCACCCCGGCCCCCGACGGCAAGCCGCGCTACGTCCTCGACATCTCCCCGGTGGACAACACGGTCACGGTCGGCCCGGCCGCCGCGCTGGACGTCAGCGCCCTGACCGCGATCAAGCCGCGCTGGTGCGGTGCCGCCCCCTCGGGCCCGGGCACCTACACGGCCCAGCTCCGCGCCCACGGCGGCGAGACCGAGGTGACCGCCGAACTGGTCGACGGCTCCCTGGAGGTCGCCTTCACCGAGCCGGTCCGCGGCGTCGCCCCCGGCCAGGCGATCGTGCTGTACGACGGCACCCGCGTGGTGGGCTCGGCGACGATCGCCTCGACGACCCGGGCGACGGCGGGCGTGGTCTGACGCCGGGCCCGTCAGCCCTGCAGGAAGAAGTCCGTCAGCACCGGCGCCAGCACGTTCGGCTCGACCATGTGCGTCTGGCCCTGGAGCGTGCGGTACGCGCCCTTGGGGACCGAGTCGGCGATCGCCCGGGCCGCCTCTCGCAGCCAGGCGGGGCTCC
>KL569243.1:20583-21815 GCA_000715635.1 Streptomyces violaceus
GCCCAGCCGGTCGCGAGGGACCCGGCCGTCGCGCATGACGGCGTCGTCGTAGGCGAGGCTCGCGGCGATCGCCTCCATGCCGGCCCACATGGGGGACTGGCGGGCCCCCTGGATCATCCCCTCGGCCAGGCCGGCCAGCCGCAGGAACAGCTCGACCGCGTCCCCGCGCCGTCCCTCGCCGAGCGCCTCCGTCAGCCGCCCGGTGTACTCCGCGCGCTCCTTGGCGCCCTCCTCGGACATGGCGAACGGCGTCTCGTACACCGCGAGGCGCCGCACCGGCAGTCCGCTCGCCGCCGCCTCCAGGGCCAGGGCCCCGCCCGACGAGATGCCGTACAGGAGCGCCTCGCCACCCACCGCCTCGATCACCGCCGCCAGGTCCTCGAGTTCGCGCTCCACGGCGTACGGAGCGGTGTCCCCGCTGGCACCGCGTCCCCGGCGGTCGTACACGACGGCCTGGAAACGCTCCGAGAGCGACACGGCCAGCGGCGCCAGGGTGCCGCCCGTCGACATCGCGCCGCTCACCAGAACGACCGCGGGGCCCTGTCCGGTGCTCTCGTAGGCGATGCGGGTGCCGTCGCGCGAAAGGATCTTCTTGTCCATGCTCATGCAGACTGCCGCACGGCAGGGTGTTCATCGGTGAGGCGGGCCGTGCGTCAGCCGATCACATCACTTCCACCTCGTAGAAGCACAGGTGGTCCTTGATCTCGGCGACGTCCGGCTTGGGATCCGGATACGCCCACACGAGGTCCGGCGCCTCCGGCAGCGACCAGTAGGAAGCGGTGCCCTTGAACGGGCAGTACGTCTGGGAGGCGGACGGCGTCAGCAGGTCCAGGCGTACGTCCTCGGCCGGGATGTAGAACCGCTCGGGACAGCCCGTCTCCCGCAGGACCAGCGGCCTCTCGCTCTCCGCCAGGACCTGTTCGCCGTGCACCACGCGCACGCGCCGCCCGCTCCGCTCGATGGTGATGCGATGCCCTGTGGTCACGATCGCCCTCCTTGGGTAGCCGAGTCCTTCGATTCAGCGCACGCTGTAGCGGAGTTCTTCCCTCGCCGCAGGAGGCCCCATGCGAGCAGCAGAACCGGCCGGAAACCGCAGCACCCTGGCCCACCAGGTCAGGTACGCCCTGCGCCACCCGGGGCGCGTGCCCGCGCACGCCCGGCGCGCGGCGCGGGACGCCTGGCTGCGGCTGCGCTACCGCGACCACATCGCGTACTACCGCGCCGTCATGGCC
>KL569243.1:22040-23913 GCA_000715635.1 Streptomyces violaceus
CCCCAGCCGCAGCACCGGATGCTGGAGATCGGCTGCGGCAATCTGCGCGCCGGACGCCTGTTCATCGACCACCTCGACGCCGGCCACTACTACGGCATCGACATCTCGCCGCACATCCTGCTCGCCGCCCAGGACACCCTCGTCTCCGAGGGCCTCCAGACCAAACTGCCCTACCTGGCGCTCGCCGACGACCTCACCTTCGCCTTCCTGCCCGACAGGCACTTCGACGTCGTGCACGCGCACAGCGTCTTCTCGCACTCACCGCTGCACGTCATAGAGGAGTGCTTCGCCCACGTCGGCCGGATCCTCGCGCCCGGCGGCTTCTTCGACTTCACGTTCGACCGCACCGAGGGCGAGGAGCACCAGGTGCTCCACGAGGACTTCTACTACCGGACCCGGACGCTGACCGAACTCGCCGCGAAGCACGGCCTGCACGCCCGTTTCATGGGCGACTGGGAGGAACTCCCGCACCGGCAGTCCAAAATGCGGATCACCACGGCGCCTGACCGTGCCCGTACGGTGGGCTCATGAACATCTGTGTCTTCCTTTCCGCCGCCGATCTCGACGAGCGCTACACCCGGCCCGCGCGGGAGTTCGCCACCCTGCTGGGCAAGGGCGGTCACACCTTGGTGTGGGGCGGCTCGGACGTCGGCCTCATGAAGGTGGTCGCCGACGGGGTGCAGGAGGCGGGCGGCCGGCTCACCGGCGTCTCCGTGCAGTTCCTCTCGGCGAAGGCCCGCCCGGGCGTCGACGAGATGGTCGTCGCCAAGGACCTCGCCGAGCGCAAGAGGCTCCTCCTGGAGAAGGCCGACGCCGTGGTCGTCATGGTCGGCGGCACCGGCACACTTGACGAGGCGACCGAGATCCTGGAGCTGAAGAAGCACGGCCACACGGACAAGCCGGTCGTCCTGCTCAACACCGCGGGCTTCTACGACGGTCTGAAGGAGCAGTTCCGCCGCATGGAGGACGAGGGCTTCCTGCCCCGCCCGCTCACCGACCTGGTCTTCTTCGCTGAGGAGCCGGTGGGGGCCCTGGCGTACCTGGAGGAGAGCCGCGGCATCGAGTGACGGTGCTGATGCGAGCATGGCGGGCATGGCTACTCATGTGATCACCGGAGCGGGCTCCGGCATCGGCGCGGCCGTGGCCCGCCGTCTGCACGCGCGCGGGGACGAGCTCGTGCTGCACGCGCGCGACGCGGGCCGGGCGAAGGAGCTGGCGGCCGAGTTCCCGGGGGCGAAAACCCTCGTCGGCGACCTGGCCGACCCCGACAAGCTCTCCTGGGCCTTCTCCCACCAGTCGCTGCCCGACCGCGTGGACTCGCTGCTGCACATCGCCGGGGTCGTCGACCTCGGCCCGGTCGGGGACCTCACCCCGAAGACCTGGCGCCACCAGCTCAACGTCAACCTCGTCGCCCCGGCCGAGCTGACCCGCCACTTCCTTCCCCAGCTGCGCGCCGCCCGGGGCCACGTGGTCTTCGTCAACTCCGGTGCCGGCCTCAACGCCCACGCCGGCTGGTCCGCGTACGCCGCCTCCAAGCACGGCCTGAAGGCCCTCGCCGACTCGCTGCGCCATGAGGAGCACGCGGGCGGCGTCCGCGTCACCTCGGTCTACCCCGGCCGCACGGCCAGCCCCATGCAGGCCAAGGTCCACCAGCAGGAGGGCAAGGAGTACGACGCCTCCAAGTGGATCGACCCGGAATCCGTGGCCACGACGATCCTGACGGCCCTGGACCTGCCGAGGGACGCCGAGGTCAACGACCTGACGGTGCGACCGGGGAACTGACCTGTTCCGGTCGGCGCCGGTGCGTGTCCATCGGCCCGTCCGGCGCTTGGACGACCGCTTGAGGACGAGGCCGTTCAGGCCGAAGCGGGGG
>KL569243.1:24113-24722 GCA_000715635.1 Streptomyces violaceus
GTCTGGGGGCGGCGGCCCCCGGGGACGGGGCCGGCCCGGCTTACGTAGGCTTCGGGGGTGAGCAACAACACCCCGTTCAGCTTCGGCGCAGCCACCGGTGTGGGCTCCCTGCCCGGTGGTGACGCCCGAGAAGCCGCCAAGACCGTCACCGGAACCTTCGAGGACTTCCCCTTCCTGCCCGAACTGCCCGCCCGGGGGCCGGGAGCGGACATGATCGGGCGGACCGCCGGACTGCTCGTCGAGCTGTACGCGCGCGTGGAGCCCAGCGGCTGGCGCCTCGGGGACCGGCCCGGGCGGGACACCAAACGGGCCCGCTCCTGGCTCGGCCAGGACCTCGACGCGCTGGAGGAGTTCACACAGGAGTACGAGGGGCCGCTGAAGGTCCAGGCCGTCGGGCCCTGGACCCTCGCCGCCAACCTGGAGCTGCGCAACGGCGAGGCCGCCCTCTCCGACCCGGGAGCCTGCCGCGACCTGGCCGCCTCCCTCGCCGAGGGACTCCGGCTGCACCTGGCCGAGGTCCGGCGGCGCATCCCCGGGGCGCAGCTCGTCCTCCAGTTCGACGAGCCGTCCCTCACCGCCGTCCTGCGCGGCCAGGTGAAGTCCGCCAGC
>KL569243.1:24901-26806 GCA_000715635.1 Streptomyces violaceus
GAGCCCCCCCAGCGGCTACCGCACCCACCGGCCGTCGACCGGCAGATCGTCGAGGCCACGCTCCGCGACGCCATGGGGGTGCACGCCGACGGCCCGGTCGTCGTCCACTCCTGCGCACCGGACGTCCCGTTCGCCCTGCTCCGCCGGGCGGGAGCGGCGGCCGTCTCCTTCGACTTCTCCCTGCTCACCGAGCGTGACGACGACACGATCGGCGAGGCGGTGGAGGCCGGGACCCGGCTCTTCACCGGTGTCGTCCCGGGCACGGAGGGCCCATTGTCAGACCCTGCCGGTAGCGTCATGGGTGTCAGGACGCTGTGGCGCAGGCTGGGGCTGTCACCGGGGCTTCTCGCGGAGGCGGTCACCGTCACTCCGGCGTGCGGACTCGCGGGGGCCTCTCCGGGGTACGCGCGCACGGCTCTCGCCCACTGCGTCCGGGCGGCGAGATCTCTCGCGGACAACCCAGAGTAACGGGAGGACGACACGGTGGCCGGGGACAAGCAAGCGGAGACGACGACGGTGCCCGCCGAGGCACGGGAGAAGCACGCGCGCCTCGCTGAGCAGATCGAGGAGCACCGCTTCCGGTACTACGTGAAGGACGCTCCCGTCGTCAGCGACGCGGAGTTCGACCAACTGCTGCGTTCCCTGGAGGCGCTGGAGGAGGACCATCCGGAGCTGCGCACCCCGGACTCGCCGACCCAGAAGGTGTCCGGGTCGTACGCGACGGAGTTCACGGCGGTCGAGCACCGCCAGCGCATGCTCTCCCTCGACAACACGTTCAACGACGAGGAGATGGCCGCCTGGACGGAGCGCATCGCCAGGGAACTGGGCGAGCAGGACTACCACTTCCTGTGCGAGCTGAAGGTCGACGGCCTCGCCGTCAACCTGACCTACGAGCACGGCCGGCTCACCCGCGCGGCGACCCGCGGCGACGGCCGCACCGGCGAGGACATCACGCCGAACGTCCGGACGATCGCCGAGATCCCGGAGCGCCTCAAGGGCGACTCCGTTCCCGATCTCGTGGAGATCCGCGGCGAGGTCTACTTCCCGATGGAGAAGTTCCAGGAGCTCAACGCCCGTCTGGTCGAGGCAGGCGACAAGCCCTTCGCCAACCCGCGCAACGCGGCGGCCGGTTCACTGCGCCAGAAGGACCCGCGCGTCACCGCCACCCGCCCCCTGCACATGGTGGTCCACGGCATCGGCGCCCTGGAGGGCTTCACCGGCCTGACCCGCCTCTCCCAGGCCTACGACCTGCTGAAGACCTGGGGCCTGCCCGTTTCCGGCCACAACAGGGTGGTCGACGGCCTCGACGGCATCCGGGAGTTCATCGCGTACTTCGGCGAGAACCGCCACTCCGTGGAGTGGGAGATCGACGGCGTCGTCGTCAAGCTCGACCAGATCCCGCTCCAGGGCCGCCTCGGCTCCACCTCGCGCGCGCCGCGCTGGGCCATCGCGTACAAGTACGCGCCGGAGGAGGTCAACACCAAGCTCGTCAACATCCGCGTGGGAGTGGGCCGCACGGGCCGGGTCACGCCGTACGCCCAGGTCGAGCCGGTCACGGTCGCCGGCTCCGAGGTCGAGTTCGCCACGCTGCACAACCAGGACGTGGTCAAGGCCAAGGGCGTCCTCATCGGCGACACGGTGGTGCTGCGCAAGGCCGGTGACGTCATCCCCGAGATCCTCGGGCCGGTCGCCGACTTGCGCGACGGCAGCGAGCGCGAGTTCGTGATGCCGGCCGAGTGCCCCGAGTGCGGTACGGCGCTGCGGCCGATGAAGGAGGGCGACGTCGACCTGCGCTGCCCGAACGCCCGCACTTGCCCGGCCCAGTTGCGCGAGCGCCTGTTCTACCTCGCGGGCCGCAAGGCGCTGGACATCGAGCACTTCGGCTATGTGGCAGCGGCGGCCCCC
>KL569243.1:27002-28332 GCA_000715635.1 Streptomyces violaceus
GGCCCTCACCGCGCCGCTGGAGCCGAAGGACCCGCCGCTGGTCGACGAGGGCGACCTGTTCGACCTCACCATCGACCAGCTGCTGCCCATCAAGGCGTACGTCCTCGACTCGGACAGCGGCCTGCCCAAGCGCGACCCGAAGACCGGCGAGGAGAAGGTTGCCACGATCTTCGCGAACCAGGAGGGCAACCCCCGGAAGAACGCGCTTGCCATGCTGGAGAACATCGCGGCGGCCAAGCAGCGCCCGCTCGCCCGCATCCTCACCAGCCTGTCGATCCGTCACGTCGGACCCGTAGCTGCCGAGGCGCTGGCCCGCGAGTTCCGCTCGATCGAGCGCATCGACCAGGCCACGGAGGAGGAACTGGCGGTCACCGAGGGCGTCGGTTCGACCATCGCCGCTTCCCTCAAGCAGTGGTTCGCCGAGGACTGGCACCGCGAAATCATCCGTAAGTGGAAGGCCGCCGGCGTCCGCATGGAGGAGGAGAGCACCGGCGAGGACGAGGGGCCGCGCCCGCTCGAAGGGCTCACCGTCGTCGTCACCGGCACCCTCGAACACTTCACGCGGGACGGCGCCAAGGAGGCGCTGCAGACCCGCGGAGCGAAGGTGACCGGATCGGTTTCGAAGAAGACGTCATTCGTCGTTGTGGGTGACAGCCCCGGATCGAAATACGACAAGGCGATGCAGCTGAAGGTTCCGGTCCTGAACGAGGAAGGCTTCGGCGTCCTGCTGGAAGAAGGGCCGGAAGCGGCGGCCGAAGTCGCGCTTTCGGCCGAGGAGTAGCGGTTGAAGGCCACCCGTTCGGCGCATACCAGATGCATACGGGTGGCCGGGGCGCATTCGGGCAACCGTCCGCGACCGCTGCCCGTGGAAGCCTTCTGCGGCCTACTGTTGAGATGTGCGCCTGCCGTGCCCAGCTGCGGTCGGGGCATCTTCGTGCTCGCACAGAGCGCGGGGAAGGGTTTTCCAACGCGGGCCGTCGAGGGTTGTCGGGCACCGGGCCGCGGGGCGTGGGCACCGCCGGCTGTGAGAGGGACGGGAATGGAACCGACCGAGAGCGCCGTGCCGGGCTCACGGCTGCGCCTGCGCCGCATGGCAGTCGCGTGGCGTGCAGTCCGTGGGGTCGGACGGCCGGCGGGGCGTCCGGGTGTGGAGGTGCGCGCCGTCGGACAGTACACCGCGGAAGGGCGTGCCCTCGGAGGGCGCGCCGCAGCGGACGGCCGCGGCGCCGCACAGCCGGGCACCGAGCACACCCCCGGACTGACCGGCGAGGACGCGGACAGCGAGCGGCACCAGTCCTGGCCCGCGCTGCCCGCCGCAGTCGTCGCGGCG
>KL569243.1:28549-29243 GCA_000715635.1 Streptomyces violaceus
GGTTCGTCCTGGGCGCCGGCTTCTACCGCGCCTTCACCGGCGGCCACGCGCTGTTCCCGTCCGGCACGGCCGGCTGGGCGCTGGCCGTGCTGACCGGCATCATCGTCGGCCACCTCGTCATGCTCGGCCGCTCCCGCTGGTGGGGCGGCACCGGCTCGGGCGCGGCCCTCACCCTCGCCGTGCTGCTGCTCTACGGCTGGGTGCCGGCCGGCATGGTCAGCCTCACGGTCGTCGTGCTGGTCGGCGCGGCCCGCCGCAACCGCTGGCGCCAGGGCGTGCTGCACGGGTCGGTCGACCTCCTCGGCATCGGCGCCGGCGCCCTGGTGCTCGCCGCCTTCGGAACCGTGCCGTCCGTCGAGTCGCCCGCAAAGCCCGACGCCTGGACGCTCGCCACCGCACCCGAGGTGGCCCTGGTCGCCGCCGCCTACCTGATGGTCACCCGCGTCCTGCTCTGGTATCTGCACGCCCCGCGCCCCGGACTGCCCACGGTCGCCCGCACCGCCTTGGTCAGACAAGGCCTGGTCGCGGTCGCGCTGCTGGGGATCGCGCCGCTGGTCTGCGTGGTGGGCGTCGCCAAGCCGATCCTGCTGCCCCTGTTCTCCATCCCTCTCATCGCCCTGGACTCCACCCTGTGGATAGCCAGGGCCCGGGCCGAGGAGCAGCTGCGCGACCCGCTGACCGGGCTGCCCAACCG
>KL569243.1:29455-30737 GCA_000715635.1 Streptomyces violaceus
CCGCCAGTGGCTGCTGGAGCGCATCTGGACCGCGCTTGACGACGCCGAGCGGATCGACGCCCGCGCCGCCCTGATGCTGATCGACCTCGACCGGTTCCGGTCGGTCAACGACACGCTGGGTCATCTCGCCGGTGACCGGCTGCTGCTGCAGATCGCCGACCGGCTGCGGGTGGCGCTGCCTCGCGGGGCGGAGGCCGCCCGGCTCGGCGGGGACGAATTCGCCGTCTTACTGCCGGTCGCCGACTCCACGACGTCCGCGACCCGGGTCGCCCGGGGCCTGGTCGCAGCGCTCAGCTCCCCCCTCGACCTCGACGGCCTCACCCTCGTTCTGGAGGCCAGCGCCGGAGTCGCCGTCTTCCCCGACCACGCCCTGGACGCCGAAGGGCTGCTGCGGCGGGCGGACGTGGCGATGTACCAGGCGAAGCGGGACCGTACGGGCGTGGAGGTCTACGAGTCCAAGCGCGACTCGAACACCCCCGACCGGCTCGGTCTGCTGGGCGATCTGCGCCGCGCCCTCGAAGCCAATGAAGTCCATCTGCACTACCAGCCGAAGGTCCGCTTCGACGGACAGGTCGTGGGCCTGGAGGCCCTGGTCCGCTGGGTGCACCCCGAGCGGGGCAAGGTGCCGCCGGACGAGTTCATAGCGATCGCCGAGTCCTCGGGCCTGATGCCCCACCTCACCGAGTACGTCCTGGAGGCCGCGCTCGGCCAGGTCGCGCGCTGGCGCTCCCAGGGCCTGTTCGTACCGGTCGCGGTGAACGTCTCCCCGCGTGACGTGCACACCGCCGGCTTCGCGGGCTCCGTCGCCGCCCGGCTGGCCCGGCACGGCGTCCCCGCGGGAGCGCTCCAACTGGAGATAACGGAGCACGTCCTCCTGGAGGACCCGCAGCGCGCCGCCGACACCCTCAACGCCCTGACCGGGCACGGCGTGAAGATGTCCCTGGACGACTTCGGCACGGGGTACTCCTCGCTCGTGCACCTGCGCCGGCTCCCGGTCAGCGAACTGAAGATCGACCGCTCGTTCGTGGCGCGGCTCGCGGTCGACACCGAGGACGCGGAGATCGTGCGCTGCACGGTCGACCTCGCGCACTCCCTCGGCCTGCTCGTCGTCGCCGAGGGCGTCGAGGACGACGAGACCTGGGAGCGCCTGCGCGACCTCGGCTGCGACGCGGTCCAGGGCTGGCTGGTCGCCGCCGCGATGCCCCCCGAGGAGACCACGGCCTGGCTCCGTGCCCGGGGCTCCCGCGGCTGGCAGCGGCCCCGCGCCGCCCTGCCGGCGGCG
>KL569243.1:30958-35166 GCA_000715635.1 Streptomyces violaceus
CCCTGCCGGCGGCGACGGCGGACGACTCGGGCCGGGTCGGCTAGGTTCCGTACTTGAAGCGCCCTGGCGGGGCCGGGGCGCGGGTACCCGCGAAACCGTTTCACGGGCATGGCCTCCCGCCCCATAGGATTGGGCCAAACCACACTCACTCACCACCCCACTCACTCACCACCCCAGAGGATCGCTGCATGCCTGGCATCACGCGCGAGGAGGTCGCCCACCTCGCCCGGCTGGCGCGTCTGGAGCTGAAGCCCGAAGAGCTCGACCACTTCGCGGGACAGCTGGACGACATCATCGGCGCGGTCGCCCGCGTCAGCGAGGTCGCCGACCAAGACGTACCGCCGACCTCGCACCCGCTCCCGCTGACGAACGTCATGCGCGTGGACGAGGTCCGTCCGTCGCTCACCCCCGAGCAGGCGCTCTCCGGCGCCCCGGCCCAGGAGCAGCAGCGTTTCAAGGTGCCGCAGATCCTGGGGGAGGACTAGAAGTCATGACGGACATCATCAAGCTCACGGCCGCCGAGACCGCCGCGAAGATCGCCTCCGGCGAACTCACCGCGGTCGAGGTCACCGAGACCCACCTGGCCCGGATCGAGGCCGTCGACGAGAAGGTGCACGCCTTCCTGCACGTGGACCGCGAGGGCGCCCTCGCCCAGGCCCGTGCCGTCGACGAGAAGCGCGCCAAGGGGGAGAAGCTCGGTCCGCTGGCCGGCGTGCCCCTCGCGCTCAAGGACATCTTCACCACCGAGGGCGTGCCCACGACCGTCGGCTCGAAGATCCTCGAGGGCTGGATCCCGCCGTACGACGCGACCGTCACCCAGCGCCTGAAGGCCGCCGACGTCGTCATCCTCGGCAAGACCAACATGGACGAGTTCGCCATGGGGTCGAGCACGGAGAACAGCGCGTACGGCCCGACCGGCAACCCCTGGGACCTCACCAAGATCCCCGGCGGCTCCGGTGGCGGTTCGTCCGCCGCGCTCGCCTCCTTCCAGGCCCCGCTCGACTTCGGCGTGCTGCCCCACCTGCGCCGGCACCTGGCCCCGCACCCCGAGGCGGCGATGACGCCGTGCTCCCCGCCCGATACGCTCGCGCCGTGCCCGGCCCGGGCGGGAAAGGACAGGACACCATGTTCGGACTGAGCGAGTTCGCGATCATTCTCATCGTCGTCATAGCCGTGATCGGAGCGAAGAAGCTCCCCGAACTCGCCCGCTCCGCAGGCAAGTCGGCCCGCATCCTCAAGGCCGAGGCACGCGCCACAAAGGACGAGGAGGCCGGATCGGGCACCGCGCCGCGGGTGGTCCAGGGCGAGATCGTCCCTCCGGGCACCGGCACGCCCCCGCCCGGCACGCGGGCGGCGGGCGCCCCGGACCACCCCTGATCCGTCCTGTGATCTCTCCCTGATCCGTCCTGTGATCCGTCCCGTGGCTACAGCGTGCGCTCCAGGCGGTCCGCCACCAGCTTGACGAAACGGGCGGGGTCCTTGGGCTGGCCGCCCTCGGCGAGCACCGCCAGCGTGTGCAGCAGCTCGGCGGACTCGACGAGGCCCGAGCGGTCCTCACGCTCCTTGTACGCCTGGTTCAGGCCCTTCACCAGCAGGTGGCCGGGGTTGAGCTCGAGGATCCGCTGGGCGCGCGGCACCTCCTGGCCCATCGCCCGGTACATGTTCTCCAGGGCCGGGGTCAGATCGTGTGCGTCGGAGACGACACAGGCGGGAGAGACGGTGAGCCGCGCCGACAGGCGCACCTCCTTGATGTCCTCGTCGAGCTGCTCCCGCATCCAGCCGAGCAGGCCGGCGTAGTCCTCGGCCTGCTTCTCCCGCTCCTCGTCGGCCTTCTCGTCCCCCGTGGCGTCCAGGTCGATCTCGCCCTTGGCCACGGACCGCAGCCGCTTGCCCTCGTACTCGCCCACGGCGTCCACCCACACCTCGTCGACGGCGTCGGTGAGCAGCAGGACCTCGATGCCCTTGTCCCGGAACGCCTCCATGTGCGGGGAGTTCTCGATGCTCTGCCGGGACTCGCCGGTGAGGTAGTAGATGTCGTCCTGGCCGTCCTTCATCCGCTCCACGTACCGCGCCAGCGTGGTCGGCTCGTCGTCGGCGTGCGTGGTCGCGAACGAGGAGACGGCGAGGATGGCGTCGCGGTTCTCGGAGTCGGTGACCAGGCCCTCCTTGAGGACGGTGCCGAACTCGCGCCAGAACGTGGCGTAGCGGTCGGCGTCCTTGGTCATGAACTCCTTGACCGTGGACAGGACCTTCTTCGTCAGCCGGCGCTGCATCATCTTGATGTGCCGGTCCTGCTGGAGGATCTCGCGGGAGACGTTGAGCGAGAGGTCCGCCGCGTCGACGACGCCCTTGACGAAGCGGAGGTACGGCGGCAGCAGCTCCTCGCAGTCGTCCATGATGAAGACGCGCTTCACATAGAGCTGGATGCCGCGCCTGAAGTCCCGCGTGAACAGGTCGTGCGGGGCGTGCGCGGGGACGAAGAGCAGGGCCTGGTACTCGAACGTGCCCTCCGCCTGGAGCCGGATCGTCTCCAGCGGCTCGCGCCAGTCGTGGCTGATGTGCTTGTACAGCTCGTGGTACTCGTCGTCGGACACCTCGTCGCGCGAACGCGCCCACAGGGCCTTCATGGAGTTCAGCGTCTCGGGCTCGGGCGCGCTCTCGCCGTCGCCCGCCTCCGGGACCATCCGGATCGGCCAGGTGATGAAGTCCGAGTACCGCTTGACGATCTCCTTGATCTGCCACGGTGAGGTGTAGTCGTGGAGCTGGTTCTCGGGGTCGGCGGGCTTGAGGTGGAGCGTGACGGACGTGCCCTGCGGCGCGTCGTCGACCTTCTCCAGCGTGTACGTGGCCTCGCCGCGCGACGTCCAGCGGGTCCCCTGGCTCTCCCCGGCCCGCCGGCTCACCAGCGTCACCTCGTCCGCCGCCATGAAGCCGGAGTAGAAGCCGACGCCGAACTGGCCGATGAGCCCCTCGGCCCCGGCCGCGTCCTTGGCCTCCTTCAGCTCCTGCAGGAACGTGGCGGTGCCCGAGTTTGCGATGGTGCCGATGAGCTGCCCGACCTCGTCGTACGACATCCCGATGCCGTTGTCCCGCACCGTGAGGGTGCGGGCCTCCTTGTCGACATCGATCCGGATGTGGAGATCCGACACGTCGGCGTCGAGCGAGTCGTCCCGCAGCTTCTCCAGACGCAGCTTGTCGAGCGCGTCGGAGGCGTTGGAGACGAGTTCCCGCAGGAAGACATCCTTGTTCGAGTAGACCGAGTGGATCATCAGCTGGAGCAGCTGACGTGCCTCTACCTGGAACTCAAACGTTTCGGTCGTCATGGTTCGCGTATACCTCACAGGTCCCACAGTCGCCTGAACTCGTGGCAGCAACTGTAAAACACCAAGTCAGGCCGCAGACCCGGAAGTCAGACGAGGTGGGCGAACACCACCAGATTCTCGGTGTAGTCCCGGGCCTCGCGGTCGTAGGTACCCGAGCAGGTGATGAGCCGGATCTGGGCATCGGGTGTGTCGCCGTACACGCGCTCGCTGGGGAAGCCGTCCTTCTCGAAGGACTCCGCTCCGTCGACCACGAAGGTCGCCCGGCGGCCGTCGGCTCGCGTCACATGGAACCGGTCCCCTTTGCGCAGCTCGCTGAGCCGGGCGAACACGGCCAGGGACGTCGCGGTGTCCACGTGGCCGGCGATGATCGCGGTGCCGGTCTCTCCGGGCGAGTGGCCCTTGGCGTACCAGCCGACGAGGTTGGTCTCGTCGGGCGGCGGGGGTGCGAGCTGACCCGAACGGTCGAGGGAGAGGGCGGTGAAAGGAGCGTCGACCGCGATCTTGGGGATGAGGAGGCGGACCGGCCGGGACCGGGGCAGATGCGGGCGGGCCTTGGACGAGCCGGACCGGTGGGGTCCCGCGGACGTGGAGGGCGCGGCCGCTGAGACGGCCGGTGGGGCGTGCGGCGGGCCTGCGGTGTCGGACGACTCATCGCCGCCACCGACCAGGCACAGGGTCAGGACCAGGGCGGCTACCGCCCAGAAGGCCGTCACGGCTGTGCGGAATCGCCGCTTCGACTTCTGCGGCTCGGGGCCTGAGTCGGCAGGGGTAGGGGGGCTGGCTGCCATCGGGGACCACCTCATTCGGACACGGCAGCGCATCGTGCAGGGCAGCGGGCACGACACGCGGGGACGACGAGCCGGGCCGCCGCGACGCGAGGGACAC
>KL569243.1:35461-35791 GCA_000715635.1 Streptomyces violaceus
CTGCCGTGCTCGTCGTGCTTGCCGTTCTCGTCGTGCTTGCCGTTCTCGTCGTGCTTGTCCCCGTAGGGGTCGTCGTGCTTGTCGCCCCAGGGGTCGCCGCCGCGCTCGCCGTCCTTGTAGGTGTCCGGGTCGTGCTTGGGGTTGTCCCAGTCGTCGTCGGCGTTCACCCCGGCCAGCGCTCCGCCACCCGTGTGTACCCCGCCGCGCGGCTCGTGGTGTTTGCGGTCCTTGTGGTGCTCCTTGCTGTAGGAAGTGGTGTCGTGGTCCCGGTCACCCATGGCCTCGGCACAGGCCGTGGGTGCGGCGATCGCGAGGGCCGCCGTGGCGGGT
>KL569243.1:36029-37897 GCA_000715635.1 Streptomyces violaceus
GAATGCGGGCAGAGCGCATCGGTCGTCCTTCCGTCGTGGGCCGGGCAGCTGACGCCGCGCCAGCTCAGGAGACCCGGCCTCGACGTGAACCACCGTCAGTCATGCCGGGCCGTCCCACCATCCAGGACGTTCACATGGGTTACGACCGCACTCTGACGGCGGCATCGGGCCATGGTCGGCAAGATCGCAACCCCGCACCGCGTCGCACCCGTCTCCTATCGGCGAAACGGGGGTGAGGACCGCTCTCCCGGACCCTCATGGGAGGCGCTCATGGCCATGGCCGGCCTGTTCTGGATCGGCGAGGACTCCCTGTACGACGTGCCCGTGCGGTCGGGTGCGCGGAGGCCGGCGTCCGTGGCCTTCGACGCCGCGTACGTCATGGTCACGGGGGCGGCGAGCTGCCGCCCGCGTTCTCCGTGAAGGTGGCGACGGCCGAGGAGACCGTCCGGGTCGATGTGCTCACGGCCGTCACCGGCGGGATCCACCTGGCCTCGAGTACGACCTCTCCACCCCCTCCTCCAGCGGCTCGCCGACGGGGGCGCCGAGATCGGCGACCTCCTCACACCGCTCAGCGCGGCGTCACCGCCTCCTCGTTCCGTGACGCCCCAGGCGGCTCGGGTCCGGATCGACCAGCTGGGCCGACATGCCGACCACGACCAGCCCGGCCGCGATGAGCAGCCCCTGGGCCAGAGCGATGCCGGAGCCCAGGGCGGCCACGCCGAGTGCCAGTCCCCACCAGGCTCCGGTACGCCGGTACTCCCGGGGCCGGGCCGGGCGGCCGGATCGCAGGGCCCGGGCGAACCTGGGGTCCTCCCGCTCGAGTCGCGCTTCGAGGTCGACGAGACGTTCGTCTCCGGACTGGGGCACGGCTTCTCCTTCCCGGAACCCGACAGCGCCTCGAGGCAGAGGCAGGGCACGGCCGAGGCCATGGCAAGTCCTGGGGTGTCGGGCCACGTGACGGTGCGGAGGGAGACGGCCCGCCGAAGCGCGGCGCGGCCGGTCTCACCAGGGCTTCAGCTTCTCCCCCCTCCAGCGGCCTCCGCCATCAGGCCCCACCCTCATCCTTCCCGGTGGCCGCACTGTACGAACGCCGTGCCGGGAGACCGGTGTTCGCCTCGAGGATGGGTGGTGTCACGGATGGCGGCGGGGCCGGGCAGCGCACACGCTGGGGGATGACGGAGGCTGACAGGTCGGTGGAGGCGGTACGCGGTGCCCTTGTTCTGGCGGATCTTCCTGCTGAACGCCCTCGTGCTGATCACGGCGACCGCGCTGCTGCTGGGGCCCGTGACCGTCTCCACGCCGGTGCTGCTCACGGAGGCCGCGGTGCTGACGGTGGGGCTGGCCGCGATGCTCGTCGCCAACGCCCTGCTGCTGCGGATCGGGCTCGCCCCGCTCCAGCGCCTGACGCGCGCCATGACGACGACGGACCTGCTGCGTCCGGGGCGGCGTCCGGCGGTCGGAGGCCAGGCGGAGGTCGCCGAGCTGATCACGACCTTCAACACCATGCTCGACCGGCTGGAGGACGAGCGGGCCACGAGCAGCGCCCGGGTCCTGTCCGCCCAGGAGGCCGAGCGTCGCCGTATCGCCCGGGAGCTGCACGACGAGGTCGGTCAGACCCTCACGGCCGTTCTGCTCGAACTCAAGCGGGTGGCCGGTCAGGCCCCGCCCGACCTGCTGGAGGAGCTGCGCCAGGTGCAGGAGACCACCCGGGCCGGTCTGGACGAGATCCGTCGTATCGCCCGTCGGCTGCGCCCCGGTGTGCTGGACGAACTCGGTCTGGCGAGTGCGCTGAAGTCCCTCGCCACCGACTTCGGCGGTCCCTGCCTGTCCGTACGGCACCGTCTGGACGCGGATCTGCCGCCGCTGGG
>KL569243.1:38121-42866 GCA_000715635.1 Streptomyces violaceus
GCACCGGAGGGAGCCGGCATCCGCGGCATGCGTGAACGTGCCCTGCTCGTGGGCGCCGACCTCGGTCTGGGCCCCGGCCCGGAGAAGGGCACCGAAGTACGCCTGACCGTCCCCCTGCCCGTACGCGATCCCGACCGGAACGGCCGACGATGACGGACTCCTCCCCCACCCGCATCCTGCTCGCCGACGACCACGCCCTGGTGCGGCGGGGCGTCCGGCTGATCCTGGACGCCGAACCCGATCTCACCGTGGTCGCCGAGGCGGACGACGGTGCCGAAGCCGTCGCCCGGGCCCGCGAGCACCGGCCCGATCTGGTCGTCCTCGACATCGCCATGCCCCGGCTGACGGGGCTCCAGGCCGCCCGGGAGCTGTCCCGGACCTGCCCCGGGACGCGGATCCTCATCCTGACCATGTACGACAACGAGCAGTTCTTCTTCGAGGCGCTCGGTGCCGGTGCCTCGGGCTATGTGCTCAAGTCCGTCGCGGACCGCGACCTGGTCGAGGCGTGCCGGGCCACCATGCGGGGCGAGCCCTTCCTGTATCCCGGTGCCGTCGACGCGCTCATCCGCGACTACCTCGACCGCGCCCGGGAGGGCGGCGCACCGCCCTCCCGGGCCATCACCGACCGTGAGGAGGAGATCCTCAAGCTCGTCGCCGAGGGCCACACCTCGCAGCAGATCGCCGAGCTGCTGGTCATCAGTCCCAAGACGGTGGAGCGCCACCGCGCCAACCTGCTTCAGAAGCTCGGCCTGAAGGACCGCCTGGAGCTGACGCGCTACGCCATCCGCGTCGGGCTGATCGAGCCCTGAGACGGCCTAGCGCTCGGCCTCGGCCGGCTGGGGAGCGGGTGGGGCGGGGTCGGCCTGGGGCTCGATGTCGTAGGTCGGGGCCGTGCGGCCCGGCAGGAGGTCCTGGGCGGACCGGAGCGCGCGGGCGAGCAGGGCCGAGCGGCCGGCGGCGATGGGGCCGAGGACCGCGAGGACGAGGACGTATCCGGCGATGAACGGGGCGAGGCGGTCGTCGAGTCCGGCGCTGGCGGCCATGGCAGCCAGGATCAGCGCGAACTCCCCGCGGGCCACGAGGGTGGTGGCGATCTCGGCGGCGGGCTCGGTGCCGTAGCGGTACACGCGGGCGACGAGGAGTCCGGCGATGATGTTCATGACGACGGTCAGCGCGGCCGCGGCGGCGACGGGCCCGACGACGGAGAGGATGTCGCCGGGGTCGATGGAGAGACCGAAGGCGAAGAAGAAGATCGCCGCGAAGGCGTCGCGCAGTGGATGCACCAGTTCCCGGATGCGCGGGCCGGAGGAGGTGCCGGCCAGGATCAGGCCGACCATGAACGCGCCGATGGCGTCGGCGACTCCGAGGACCTCGGCGACTCCCGCCACGAGGACCGCGGCGCCGAGGAAGCTGATGACGAGCAGTTCGCTGTCACGGGTCACGATCAGGCGCCCGGCCAGTTTGGTGCCGTAGCGGGCCGCGGCGGCCAGGACCAGCAGGAAGCCGAAGGCCTTGGCGCCCTGGAGGACCATGTCCCCGACGCCCTGGGCGCCGCTGATGACCGGCTGGAGCGCGGCGAGGTACAGCGCGAGGAAGATGTCCTCGACCACGATGACGCCCAGGATGAGACGGGTCTCCGGGCGGCCGATGCGGCCCAGATCGATGAGGATCTTGGTGACGATGGCGGACGAGGAGATCCCGAGGACGCCGGCGAGCACCAGCGCCTCCCGGACGCCCCAGCCCAGGGCGAACCCGAAGGCCAGACCCGCGCCGACGTTGAGCAGCAGATAGATCCCGCCCGCGGTCAGCAGGCGCCGGCCGCCGCTCTTGAGGTCGTCGAGGTGGAACTCAAGGCCCAGGTAGAACAGCAGCAGCACCAGTCCGAGCGCGGAGAGCATCTCGAAGTCGTGTGCGTCCTCGACGATGACCAGACCCGGGGTGTGCGGGCCGAGCAGGATGCCCGCGAGCATGAACAGCGGAATCGTCGGGAGTCCGATCCTGCCGCCGAGGCGGGCCAGGAAGGCGGCGGCCAGGAAGGCACCGCCCATGGCGAGGAGGCTGTCAGCGTGTCCCACGGGTCACCGCCTTCGTGGGAGCGCGGTAGGCGGATCGTTTCACCTTGCGGGGATGGATAGGGGCTCCTCCTTCGAGGGGGGCTTGGAACGGGCAGCGTCGTCCGCCTCTCGGCGTATACCGAGGCCGCGGCCATGACGACCGGCACGAAAGCCTCGGCGACGCTGCCAGCCTCACACGCACACCGGTGGCGTCACCATCGGTGCCCGCACCCATCCCCAGGTGGGGACGACACCCATCTCCCCGTCATACGCCCCGGTGTTCGATGCCCAACAGGCTCGCCGCCGCCCGGAAGTCGGCCGTGTGGTGGCCGACCGCCAGGGACCAGTGGTGGCCGACGCCCGTGGCGCTCCACGCGTCCACCCATTCGCCCGGATCGCGGCCGAAGTCGACGCGGCTGGTGGTGTTGCCGATCTCCAGCAGCGGTCCGGGGACGACGGTGCCCTCGGAGGTGACGAAGGACAGGCTGCCATCGGCGTCCTGGCCGAGCCCGAGCAGGGTCACGGGCCCGTGCCGGACGTCGAACTCGACGCTCACGCCCCAGCCGCGTTTGCCGTGGTAGACGCCGAGTCCGCGCAAGAGGGGGTCGCGGGCGCTGACGGCGAGGTGGGCGGGTCCGTCGTGGCCCATCTCCACGACACCGTCCTCGAAGTCGAGGGCCTGGATCTCGGTGAAGGAGCCGCCGACGCCGACGCTCTGGGAGGCGAGCTGGGCGACGCTGGTGCGCAGCTCGTACTCGCCGGCCGCGGGTACGCCCCGGGCGGTGAGCAGAGAGGCGCCCAGGATCATGCCGGCGCCGAGCCGCTCGTGCAGTTCGCCGTCGAGGCCGCGGTGGTAGTAGGCGAGGGTGTCGAGCCCGAAGTCCTCGACGAGGCGGTCCAGTGCGACCGACACGGTCGCGCCCCAGGCGAAGTCCTCGTCCACCACGCTGTCGTCGAGGGTGAAGACCTGCCGGGCGAGCGCCATGCGCTCCTTCGTCTCCGCCTCGGTCACCCGCTCCACCCGGTGCCGCAGGTCGTCGAACTCCAGCACCTCCACGTGCGAGCCGAACGTCGTGGCCAGCAGCGTCGGATCGGTCTGCACGTCGAGCATGCCGGGATACACGTGCCCCATGAGGCCGTGCCGGGCGTGCCGGAGCGCGGCGCGGATGTGCGCGGCCCGGATCCACTGCTCGATGCGCCGCCAGGCGGACTCCTGGCGCAGCCATCCCGAGACCGACCGGAAGGGGATGCCGGCGCGCCGGAAGACGTTGCCGACCTCGGGGACGGAGCACTGGGCGCAGTAGGCCAGCCAGTCACCGGTGCCGAAGGTCGCGTGGTCCATCCTCTCGCTCGGCTGGAGGTCGATGACCAGGACGGGCGTGTGCGAGCGCTGCGCGATCGGCAGCACCATCGACGACGTCAGATACGTCGTCAGGAACAGCACGATCAGATCGCAGTCGGCCCGGCGCAGCAGCTCGGCCGCCTGTGCGCCCTCCTGGGCATCGGAGACGAACCCGGCGTCGGTCACCTCCGCGTCCATCCCCCGGAAGCGCTCGGCGACATAGGCGGCCGACTCCTTCAGCTGCGGGAGGAGCCCGGGGAACTGCGGCCAGTAGGTGCCCAGTCCACCGGCGACCAGCCCGATCCGGGTGCGGCGCCGGGCGACCGGCGGGAGCAGGTCGTGCAGGGCGGCGGTCCCTACGGCCGTGCGGGTGCCGTCCGGCTCGGTATCCGCGGTCGTTGCCATGGTCGGTGCTCCTTGTCAGGTCTGCTCGGGCTCAGGTGCTGGGGACGCGCAGGTCCGCTCTGTCACGCACCGCACCGGAGGAACGCGGCACCAGGACGCGGATGATGAACACGCCCGCGAACGCCGCCACCGTCATACAGGCGGTGATCGTCCAGAGCAGGACGGCCGGGCTGTGGTCGGCGAGGGCGGGGGTGAAGAACGCGGCGACCGCGAAGACTCCCCGCGACAGGGCGTAGGTCAGTCCCTGGGTGGTGCCCCGGGTGTCCGCGGGCAGCGTGAGCTGCGACCACACCTTGTAGTTCGCCTCCCCGGCGAAGGGGTTGGAGAGCTGGTACAGAACGAAGAAGACGAGCATGCCGACGAGCGCGCCCGCGGTCAGCGACGCGATGACGAAGGCGAGGATCTGCACGACCGCTGCCACGTGGAACAGCCGGTCGCGCCAGGGGCTGTCGGCGACGCGGACGAACGCGAAGGTGAGCAGCACCCCGATGGGGATGAAGGCCAGGTTGATTCCGGTGGCCAGGCTCTGTGAGGCGTCGCTGACGGTGACGAGCAGATAGGTGCCGAACTGGCCGAAGGTGTTGGCCCCGAGGCCCCAGGTGACGTAGAAGACGAAGGTCGCGGTCATCGGCAGCAGGGCGGCGCGCGTCCAGACGTTCTTCAGGGAGGCACCCTGCGGGGCGGCCACGTCAGTTTCGGTCTCTGATGGCTCGTCGGGCAGCTTCAGACGGGAGCGGAAGGCCCAGGTGACGAGCGCGGCGACGGCCAGCTGTCCGGTGATGAGCCGGGCCCCGGTCATGCCCGTGGTGGACAGGACGAAGCCGAGGAAGATGGCGACGGCGATGCCCAGCATCCACATGACCTGGGTGAAGGCGACGAGCCTGCCCCGGGCCCAGGAGGGTGCGGCGTCCGACACGACGGCCAGGGACGTCGGCAGGGGGGGG
>KL569243.1:43077-44717 GCA_000715635.1 Streptomyces violaceus
AGATGTGTATAAGAGACAGCGTCCGGGGCCAGCGTGATGACGATCGCGCCGAGGGCGAAGCAGAAGATGTCCCAGTTGTAGACGCGGCGGCGGCCGAAGAGGTCGGCGAGCCGTCCGCCGACGAGGGACCCGACGGCGATGCAGCCGGTGACGATCGCGCTGATCGCACCGGCCATCCACACGCCCATGTCGTAACTGTCTCGGTAGATGGCCAGGTTGACGGAGATGCTGACGATCAGCCCGGCATCGAGATAGGAGGCCATGCCCGACAGGGCGGCGGCTTTCCAGAGCTGTTTCGGGATGGGGCGCGTACCGGCCATGATGCGACTCCGTCGTCTGGTGACATCGCGGTTCCGGGGGCCTGGTCGCAGCGAATATAGGGCGAGAAAAACGTTGCAACAAGATGTCGCGCGCACATGGGTGAGATGACGTCGGCTTCCGCGGCACCGTTCCGGGATATGGCGTGACCGCCCCAGGCCCCCTACGGTGAAGGTGGCCTAAAAACGTTTCAGGGGAAGGACCGTGTCCGTGATCTCCCCCGCGCTCCAGCGCCTGTTCGACGACCCGCCCCGCGGCTTCGGCCCCACCCCCCTGTGGTGGTGGTCGGGTGCGAAGGTCACCCGCGAGCGCCTCGCGTGGCAGTTGCGGGCGTTCGCGCAGGGCGGTGTCCACAACCTCGTCGTCATCAACCTGGCCCCGGCCGGCCCGACGTTCGGTGCCCGGGCCGACGATCCGGCGTGGTTCGGCGAGGAGTGGTGGGCGCGCTTCACGGACGCCTGCGAGATCGCCGCGGAACTGGGCACGCGCCTGTGGTTCTACGACCAGATCGGGTTCTCCGGCGCCAATGTGCAGGGCGGTGTGACGCGGCGTCATCCCGAGGCGGCCGGCCGCGCGCTGCGCTGTCACGACCTCACCGTCGCCCGGGGCACGGTCGCCGTCAGCGATGCCGAGACCCCGCTGGCCGCCTACACCCCGCAGGGCCGGCGCCTCGATCTCGCCACGGACGGCCCGGGCACCGTGGGTGTCGCCGCCGCCGACGGAACCGAGGTGCGGCTCGTCACCACCGTCCCCACGGCGTTCGACTACCTCGACGCGCACGCCGTGGGCCTGTTGATGGACACCGTCCACCACGAGTACGACCGCCGGGTGCCCGGCTACCTGGGCACCGTCATCGCGGGCAGCTTCCAGGACGAACTGCCGGGCACGAACGCGTGGAGCCACCGCTTCGCCGACGAGTTCCGCGCCCGGCGGGGCTACGACCTGCTCGACCACCTGCCGGCCCTGTTCGGTACGAACGCCACCGTGCCCGAGGGGAAGATCCGCGCCGACTACTACGCGGTCCGCGCGGAACTCACCGAGGAGGCCCTGTTCCGGCCGCTCGCCGACTGGCACCGCGAGCGCGGCCTGCTGCTCGGCAGCGACCAGAGCCACCCGGCCCGCGCGGGCTACCCGGCCCAGTCGACGCAGATCTACACCGACTACTTCCGGACCCACCGCTGGTACAGCGCCGCCGGCAGCGACCACCACGGTGACGCCAAGGTGCACTCCTCCATGGCCCATCTCTACGGACACGAGCGGGTGTGGATCGAGGCGTTCCACTCCTCCGGCTGGGGCGGCACGCTGGAGGACACCTACGACTG
>KL569243.1:44970-45563 GCA_000715635.1 Streptomyces violaceus
ACCTGTACAACCCGCATGCCAGTTACTTCGGCACGGCGGGCGGCTGGTTCGAGTGGGCGCCGCCGTCCACCGACTGGCGCCAGCCCTACTGGAAGCAGTACCCCGCCTTCTCCCGGGCCGTGGCCCGGATCTGCTCGATCATGTCCTGGGGCAGCTATACGGCCGACGTGGCGGTCCTGCACCCGACCGCCACCATGCAGGCGCTCATCCCGCTGGACGCGCCGGTCCAGCACTTCGGCGACGGCCGGCTGGGCGACGGCCACGCCGACGCCGACGAGACCCAGCGCCACTACCTGGACCTGTGCGGCACGAACAACTGGCTCGCCCCGCACGTCGGCACCCTGGACCGGCACGGGATCGCCTTCGACATCGTCGACGACGACTCGGTCCAGCGCGCCAAGGCCACCGACGGCGCCCTGCGCATCAGGGACCTGGCGTACAGCGCGGTGCTGCTGCCCTCGGCGAGTGTGCTGGAGGAGGAGACGGCGCGGCGGCTGGCCGAACTGCTCGAGGCGGGAGGGCGGGTCGTGGTCGTGGGGCGTCCGCCCGAGAGGGCGGCGGGCCGGTCCGGTGACGACGCGGTGGTGGCGGCT
>KL569243.1:45772-48938 GCA_000715635.1 Streptomyces violaceus
GCCTTGGCCGACGCGGCCGGGTACGCCACCGGTGAGGTGCCGCTGCTCGTGAGGCGGCAGGGGAACCAGGCGGTGGCACTGGTCACGGCGGCCTTTCCGGAGATCGGCGCGCATCCGCTGCGGACCGACGCCTCCCCGTCGGGCCTTGCCGTCGGCACGTCGTCCGTCACCGTGCGGGCCGAGGTCGCCGAGGCCGAGGTCTGGAACCCGGCGACCGGCTCCCGCCGTCCCACGCGCGTCACCGTGACCGATTCCGCCGACGGCGCCGTCTCGACCGTCGAGGTGCCTCTGGACGGCGCCCCCGCGGCCCTGGTCGTCTGGCGTGAAGGCCGCCCGGCACCGACGCCGTCGGAACGGGAGTCGGCCGACCGGGTGCTCGACCTCTCGGCCGGCTGGCACGGCCGGCTGATCCCCACCCTGGACAACACCTGGGGCGATCTGGCACTGCCCCCGGGTACGTCCGTGGACGAGCCGCAGATCTGGACCATGGAGTGGACCGAGGGCACGGTGTGGGAGCGGGCCCGGGCCACGTACGGCAACCGGGTCCGTGTCCTGCCCCCGGTGCCCTTCGGCGAGGTACCCGAGCCGCTGGACGCCGAACGCGCCGAACTGGTCCTGGCGGGCGAGCTGCCTCTCGTACCGCCGGACGCGGGCTGGGACGTCGCCGTGTACTCGTCGAGCCGGGGCGTCCCGGACCCGGGCGGGCTGCTGGGCATCAAGGGGCTGGTGAACGAGGAGTTCGTCCGCGTGCCCGTGCCGGTCGGCGCGACGGCCGCCCGGGTCCGGACGATCGTGGAGACCGGTCACCGGGGGCCCGCCGAGCTGCATGTCGGCGCGGAGGCCGGCAAGCGGGTGTGGTGGAACGGCGAGCTGCTGGACCCGGACTCCGAAGGGTACGTGGCGTCCGCCCGGATCACGGTGGCCCGCGACCGGAACGTGCTCGAGTACGAACTGTCCGATGCCCAGGGCCGTCCCTCGGCGATCTCGGCCGAGGACGGCACACCGCTGGGCAGCTTCTTCTGCCTGTCCGCGCCGGGCGGGTTCGGGCCGTGTCCGCGGTTCATGCGCCCGCCGGACGGTGTGCGGCCGGACGGCCGGGTTACGTACCGCGCGCGGCTGCGGGTTCCGGGCGAGGGTGCGCGGGCGGTGCTCGTGGTGGGTGCCGCGTCTGCGGTCACCGTGCTGCTCGACGGGGACGTCGTGGCGCGGCAGGAGAAGGTGGAGTACTACGCGGCGGACTGGGGCGCCGTGCCGCAGTTCTTCCGCCACGAACCGGCGCTCGGGGCGGGCGAGCACACCCTGGAGGTCGTGGCCGACAGCGCCGACGCCCGGGACGCGGTGTTCGTCGACCTGGTGGTGCGGTCCGGGGACGAGGTGACGGCCCTGGTCAGCGGCGCCGGCTGGGAGGCCGGGACGGGCGGGTGGCGGGGGCGGACCGTCGAGGACGAGCGCAGGCGGGGCGAGCTGCGGCACTGCCACGCCGCGGTACGGCCGCACCCCCTGCCGGACACCGGGTGGCTCACCGGCCGGCCGGTGCTCGCCGGCACCGTATGGCCGTCGCGGTCCACCGACGGCGTCCACGCGGCGCCGCAGCGCTTCCGGTTCACCGTGCCGGCGGGCACGGTGTCGCTCGACCTGCCGCTGGCGCTTCCCGCGGGCGTGTGTGTCGGGGACGGACCGGAATCGCCCCTGGACGCACAGCGGCTGACACTTCGTCAGCCACTTCCGGCGCCCACGCCGATCGAGGTGGTCACCGAGCCGACGGCGGTCCTGCGGGGCGGCTCCGCCTGGCGCGGGCCGGTGCGTGTGCGGACCGTACCTGCGCCGCTGCCGCTCGGCGACTGGCGTGAGCTGGGGCTGGGCAGTTGGAGCGGGGGCGTGACGTACGCCCGCGCGGTTCAGGTGCCGCCGGGGCCCGATCCCGTGCTGGATCTCGGGCGGGTGCGGGGCAGTGTGGAGGTGTCGGTCGACGGGGAGTTCGCCGGTGAGGCGTTCTGTGCGCCGTACCGCTTCCCGTTGCGCGGTGCCGCCGGGCGTGGCGTCCGGGTGGAGGTGACGGTCCGGGGCACGCTGGCGCCCTATCTCGCGGAGGCCACGCCGACCGCCTGGGCGTTCGACTGCCAGCTGTCGTCGGGGCTGCTGGGTCCCGTGACGCTGAGGGTGCCGTCCGGCGGGGGCGGCGGAGGTTAGTCGCCGGGGAGAGGCCGGGTGGAGTCGCGCAGGACGAGGCCGGGGGCGAAGACGCGGGTCTCGTGGAGGTGGTCCGCGCGGGCCTCGATCTCGTCGAGCAGCATCTCCACGGCCGCCCGGCCGAGGTCCTCGACCGGCTGCCGGACCGTCGTCAGGGTCGTCGCCCCGAAGCTCGCGACGTCGAGGTCGCCGTAGCCGACCACCTGCACGTCCTCGGGGATGCGCACGCCGCGCTCGGTCAGTGCCCGGCAGAGGCCGGCCGCGAGGAAGTCGTTGGTGCAGAAGACCCCGTCGGGCAGGTGCTCGAGCTCGCGCGCGATCTGTGTGCCGTACGCGACGGTCATCCGCTCGGCGACGACCTGGTCCAGCCGTGCCTCACGCCGGCTGCGGACGGCCTGCCGGGCGCCCTGGTACCGGTCGGCGCACTGGCGTATGCCGCGTTCGCCGTTGACGACGAGGATGTCGCGCGCCCCGCTGTCGAGGAGGTGCTGTACGGCGATGCGGCCGCCGGCGATGTCGTCGACGGAGGCCGAGCAGCCCTCCCGGTCGGGCATCGCGCGGTCGGCCAGGACCAGCGGGATGCCCCGCTCGCGGAGCCGGGCCAGCCGTCCCGGGTCGGCGCTGAGCGGCACGACGACCACACCGACGGCCCGCTGCTCGACGAGCATGCTGAAGTAGCCCTGCTCCCGTTCCGGGGCGTCGCCGCTGTGGCAGAGGACGAGGGAGTAGCCGTGGTCGTAGGCCGCGTCGGCCGCGCCTCGTGCGATGCGCGCGTAGAAGGAGTTGGTCACGTCGGGCAGCACGAGCCCGATGGCGGAGGAGTGGCCGGTGCGCAGGCCCGCTGCTCCCGGGTGGGGGACGTAGTCGAGCGCGGCGACCGCGACGCGGACGCGCTCGGCGGTCCGTTCGGTGACCCGCTCGGGCCGGTTGAGCACGTTCGACACCGTGGACACCGAGACCTGTCTCTTATACACAT
>KL569243.1:49032-51252 GCA_000715635.1 Streptomyces violaceus
CAGAGATGTGTATAAGAGACAGGCCGCGACGTCCTGGATGCGGGCGGGGCGTGCCGGAATGGCGTCCACCCCCTTGCTGTTGCGGCCGTGCGACCAGGCACGACGGCGGCCTCCATGAGCGCCGCAAGTATAACGTGACCGGGCGTGGAACGTTTTTCCCGCCCGGTCTCCGTTGTCCGCGATTCAGGCTCCGAATGAGGCTCCGAATCAGGCGGAGGGCGCGCCGGTGAGGACTTCCACCCGGCCGGTGTCGAGCGAGTAGTAGGCGCTGACGACGGCCAGGTCGCCCTTCTTCACCATCGGGGCGAGGTCCTTGTTGGAACGCAGGCCGGCGGCGGTCTGATTGATGTGGACGCGGGTCATGGCGTCGACCGGGTCGGCGTGCTTGCCCTTGGCCGTCTCCTCGTACGCCGGCTCGAGGGCGTCGGCGATCGACTGCAGGTTGCCGGGCAGTTCCTTCCCGGCACGCAGCGCCTCGTACGCCGCCTTGACGGCACCGCAGCGCTGGTGGCCGAGGACCACGATGAGCGGGGTGCCGGACGTCATCGGCCCGTACTCCACGGACCCGACGACGACCGGTCCCACGACCTGTCCGCCCGTGCGCATCACGAAGAGGTCGCCGAGCCCGGTGTCGAAGAGCAGCTCCGGCGGCACCCGGGAGTCGATGCACGACAGGATCACGCCGTAGGGCTTCTGCTCCTCGGCGACGAACTCGCGCCGCTTCGGGTCGCGGTCGGGGTGCTGGAGCCTGCCGTCCACCCAGCGCTTGTTGCCGTCCATCAGCCGCGCGAAGGCCGCCCAGGGCGAGTCCGGTCGCGCGGCCGCGACGGGAGAGGGAGACGGGCTCGCGCCCGCGGCCGCAGCCGTCCCCTTGGTCGTGGAGTCCGTCTTCGACGAACAGGCGGTGAGCAGAGCCGCGGTGGTGGCAGCCAGCCCCCCGGTGAGTATGGCCCTGCGCTGTGGTGTTCCGGCGGTACCCATGTAGCCGTCCCCTGTGGTCGCCGCTCCCCTGGTGGGAGCCGGTGATGCCACTGTCGCGGGAGGCCGGTTAGCGCCCGTACAGCGCTGATGCAGCGCAGGGGAAGGGCTGATCCAAAACGCGGGAGGCAGCGAGGTCCGACCCTCGGTGATCAGGCCGGGAACTCCCGCTTCAGCCAGTCGCCGTCCAGACGGATGTGTTTGATGGTGCGCCGGTGGTGGGTGTAGGCGATGTGGAGGGCCCCGTCCGGTGTCTGGGCGAGGGAGGGGTAGGACAGCTCGCGGTTGAGGCCGTCGCGGGAGTTGTTGGTCAGGCAGTGGCCGTCGCCGGTTTCGAGGTCGTGGCGCAGCGGCCACGTGTGTCCGTCGTCCGGGGAGAGGGCCAGGGAGAGCGGTGCGCGGGGGGCGCCCCAGAACGCGTCGCCCGTGGGGGCGGTTTCCGCAGGTGTCCCTGCCACTCCCCCGTCGTCGATCTCGTCGTACAGCGAGACCCTGCGGGCGACGGCGTCGGCCGCGCTGCTGTGGTTGTAGACCAGGGCGAGCCTGCCGTCGGCCAGCACGGTGTACTGGATCGAGGAGTTGTTGTTCGGCAGGTCCAGGGGGCGCGGTTCGGTCCAGGTCTCGCCGTCGTCGGACGACACGCTGCTGTGCACGGCGTCCGCCCGACGGCTGCGGAAGAGCGCCAGGAGTGAACCGTCGGGCAGCGGGCGGATGTTCATGTGGACGAGGCCGGTGCTGCCCGGGACCGGGCGTTCGCGCCAGGTGCGTCCGCCGTCGTCGCTGATCATGACGGAGCTGGTGTCCCGGTCGCCCGACCAGGAGGTTCCGGGGGTGGCGACGCAGCGGAAGACGGGGAGCAACAGCCTTGCGCGGGAGGCCACTTGGACGACCGGTTGGCGTACGAACACGCCGCCCCGCTCGGTGGCCGGGAACAGGACGCGGGCCGGGCCCCAGGTGGCGCCCTCGTCCTGGCTGACGCGCAGCCGGACCTCTGCCGTGTCCTGGTGGCCTGCGTGCTGTGCGGTGTGCAGGAGCCAGAGTTCGCCCGCGGGGGCGGGGAACAGGAGCGGGTTCTGCTCGGAGCGGGTGTCGTCGGCGGAGAGACGCACGGGGAGGGACCAGGTGCCGGCGCCCTGGGCGAGGCGGGAGAACCACACCGAGATGTCGGCGACGCCTTCCTGGGTGCCGCCGAACCAGACGCAGCCGAGGTCGCCGCTGGGCAGGATCTGTCTCTTATACACA
>KL569243.1:51455-51713 GCA_000715635.1 Streptomyces violaceus
TGTGTATAAGAGACAGAGGTGGGTCTCGGCGCGGCCCGGCTGGTCGGGGTGGGGGCGCAGGGTGCCGTCGGCGGTGGTCATCGGGCCTCGCCCGCCTGACGCGCGGTGGTCAGGTGGCCTGCGGCCGCCTGTTCCAGGTGGATGAGATCGCAGGCCACGGTGGCGAAGGTGAAGCCCTCGGCGAGGCGGCGGGCGGCGCTCGCGCCGTCGGCGTTGTGGATGCCGGCGGCGATGCCCGCCGCCTCGGCCGCCTTGCTG
>KL569243.1:51935-52192 GCA_000715635.1 Streptomyces violaceus
TCAGAGATGTGTATAAGAGACAGGACCAGGGCCTGCTCGAACTCCTGCTGTACGGAGGGGTCGGTGGAGGTTGCTCCGCCGAGTGCGAGGCGCAGGTCGGAGGGGCCGACGTAGATGCCGTCGAGGCCGTCGGTGGCGCAGATCGCTTCGACGTCGGCGAGGCCGTCGGCGGTCTCGATCATCGCGAGGACGACGGTCTGCGCGTGGGTGTCGGCCGGCTTGGGTCCGATGCGGAGCTGGGCGCGCATGGGCCCGTA
>KL569243.1:52448-54126 GCA_000715635.1 Streptomyces violaceus
GTCTTGTGCGTTGTCGATCATCGGAACGATGACGGCGGTGGCGCCCGCGTCGAGTGCTTTGCCGATGTAGGTGAGGTCGTTGGCCTCCACGCGCACCATGCCGACGGCGGTGCTGCCTTTGGTGTCGGTGGCCAGGAGGTTGTTCAGCATGCCCTGGTAGCCGAAGAGTCCGTGCTGGGCGTCGAAGGCGAGGTAGTCGTAGCCGAGGCGGGCCAGGCGCTCGGCGGCGATGGGTGAGTCGAGCAGGGACCAGTAGCCGATGAGCTGCTCGCGGGCGCGTAGAGCGGCGGTGAACTCGGCTGAGCTGCGGCCGGTTGCCATGGGGAAGGTCTCCGTAACAGTCAGGGTGGGGGTGTGGTCAGCGGTTGTAGGCGGGCATCGGACCGCGCAGGCGGGCACCGACCTCGTCGCAGGCCGCGGTGACGTCGGCGGGCAGCGGGCCCTCTGCAGCGGCGGCGATGTTGGCGAGCAGGTGCTCGACCTTGGAGCCGCCGAGGAGCAGCGCGTCGGTGGAGGGGCGGTCCAGCAGCCAGCGCAGGGCGAGGCCGGTGAGCGGGAGGCCGGCTGCCCGGCCACGGCGGCCAGGTCCGTGACGGCGGTGAAGAGCCGTTCGTCCCAGTACCGCTGCCGGTACATGGCGGCGAGCCGCGAGTCGCCGAAGCGGCCGGAGCCGGGCTCTTCACCGAAGTGGTGCCGGCCGGTCAGGAGCCCGCCGCCGAGCGGGTTGTAGACCATGGTGCGCAGGCCCGTGACGGCCGCGTACTCGACGTACTCCTCCTCGATACGGCGCGCGAGGAGGTTGTGCAGCTGCTGGGCGACGACCGGGCGGGGCGCGCCGACCTGGTCGGCCACGCGGCTGAGCTCGGCGATCTGCCAGGCCGCGTAGTTGGACACGCCGAGGGCGCCGACCTTCCCCTCGGCGACGAACTCGGCCACGGTCGCCAGGGTTTCGGCGAGCGGCGTCGCACGGTCCGGCTGGTGCAGGTAGAAGAGGTCGACATGGTCGGTGCCGAGCCGCTTGAGGCTGCCGTCCAGGGCGGCGCGCAGTCCGGTCGGCGACAGGGGGGCGTGATCGCCCTGGTCGGGGTGCGGGATACCGGCCTTGGTGGCGAGGACGATCCGGTCGCGGCGGCCCGGGAGCAGTTCCCCGAGCAGTCGCTCGCTCTCGCCGCCCGCGTAGCCGTTGGCGGTGTCCACACCCGTGATGCCGGCGTCGAGCGCGGCGTCCAGCATGGCCGCCGCACCCTCGCGGTCGACGGTGTCGCCGAAGGTCATGGTGCCGAGCACCAGCCGCGAGAGCGGGACGGTGGTGTTCGGCAGGGTGAGGCCGGTGGTCACGAGGAGCTTCCTTCCAGTACGCGGCGGGGTTTCACGCCGTGGATGGCGGTCGGGTCGAGTGCGGCGCGGCGCAGTGCGCGGGTGTAGGGGTCGGCCGGGGCGGCGAGGACGGTCTCGGTCCGCCCGGCCTCGACCACGCGGCCGGCCCGCATCACCACGACGTCCGTGCTCATCTCGCGCACCACGCCCAGGTTGTGCGCGATGACGAGGTAGGCGATGCCGGTCTCCTCCTGCAACTCCCTGAGCAGGGCGAGCACTTGGGCCTGCACGGAGACGTCGAGCGCGGAGGTCGCCTCGTCGCACACCAGCAGGTCGGGGCGGGAGGCGAGGGCGCGGGCGA
>KL569243.1:54327-57165 GCA_000715635.1 Streptomyces violaceus
GCCGCTGGCCGCCGGAGAAGTCGGCCGGGCGGCGCTCCAGGGCGGACGGGGGCAGGCCGACCTGGTCGAGCAGCTCGGCGGCACGGCGGGCCCGTTCGGCGCGGTCCGGCACACCGCCGAGGCGCAGCGGCTCGGCGACGATCTGCTGGGCGGTCAGATGGGGGTCGAGGGAGCC
This sequence comes from Streptomyces violaceus, assembly GCA_000715635.1. Taxonomy (GTDB): domain Bacteria; phylum Actinomycetota; class Actinomycetes; order Streptomycetales; family Streptomycetaceae; genus Streptomyces; species Streptomyces violaceus. The sequence goes on from KL569243.1 coordinate 54,503, forward strand.
GTACGGGTCCTGGAAGACCATCTGGACGCGGCGCCGCAGCGGTCGCAGTCTCCGCTCCGGGAGGGTGGCGATGTCCGTGCCGTCGAGGACGATACGGCCGGATCGTGGGGTGAGCAGCCGGACCAGGGCACGGGCGAGGGTCGACTTGCCGCAGCCGGACTCGCCGACGACCGCGAGCGAGCCGCCCTTGTGCAGTTGGAAGCCGACCTGGTCGACGGCGCGGAAGGGGCCGCTCGGGGTCGGGTATTCGACGACCAGGTCCTCTACGGAGAGCAGGGTCATGGGGTGGCTCCTCGCACGGAGGTCTCGTCCTCGTCCCAGGCGCCGAGGCGGGGCACGGCGGCGAGGAGGGCTCGGGTGTAGGGCTCGGCGGGTTTGTCGACGATGCGTTCGGCCGGGCCCGACTCGACGAAGCGGCCGTCCTTCATGACGTGGATGCGGTCGGAGACCAGCCGGGCCACGCCCAGGTCGTGCGTGATCATCAGTATGCCGATGCCGGTGCGTTCCTGGAGCTCCATCAGCAGGTCCAGGACGCTGGCCTGCACGGTCGCGTCGAGGGCGGAGGTGGGTTCGTCGGCGACCAGCAGTTCCGGATCGCCGGCCAGGGCGATGGCGATGAGGATGCGTTGCAGCATGCCGCCGGAGAACTGGTGCGGGTAGGACTTCCAGCGGGTCTCGGGGCGTGTGATGCGCACCTGGGCGAGCAGCTCGATGCCCTTCTCGCGGGTCTGGGCCCTGGACAGTTCGGGGTGGCGAAGGCGGATCGCCTCGCCGAGCTGCCGGCCGATGGTGTGGACGGGGCTGAGGGCGGTCATCGGGTCCTGCGGGATCAGGGACACCGTCCGGCCGCGTACCGCGCGGGCCGCGCCGGGGTCGGCGACGACGTCCCGGCCGCCGACGCGGACGGCGCCCGACAACACGGCCAGTCCCTCGGGCAGCAGGCGCAGTACGCCCATCGCGGTGGTCGACTTGCCGGAGCCGGACTCGCCGATGAGGGTCACGGTCTCGCCGCGGCCGACGGTGAAGGTCACGCCGTCGACGGCCCGGACGACGCCGTGCGCCGTGATGAGTTCGATCTGGAGGTCACGGACATCCAGCAGGGGTGTGCCGTCGGTCATGCTCCCGCTCCCTTCCGGCGGCGGGTGCGGTCCCGCAGTCCGTCGCCCAGCAGGTTGACCCCGACCACGAGGAGGGCGATGACCAGGCCGGGCAGGGTGACCAGCCACCACGAGGTGGTGATGTAGGCCTGGCCGTCGGAGATGATCCGGCCCCAGGTGGCGAAGGGCCGCTGCGGTCCGGCGCCGAGGAAGCTCAGCGCGCTCTCCAGCAGCACGGCCTGGGCGAGCAGCAGCAGCACGACGAGGCTCACCGGCCGTACGACGTTGGGCACGATGTGCCGGGTGAGGATCTGCCAGCCGCGCAGGCCCAGCACACGTGCGGCGGCGACGTACGGTTTCTCGCGCTCGACCAGGACGAGGGAGCGGGTCAGCCGCGCCACCTCGGGCCACTGCGCCACGGCGATCACGCAGGTGATGACGGTGACGGAGGGCCCGAAGAGGGCTACGACGAGCAGCAGCATCATCAGCAGGGGCAGGGCGAGCTGGGCCTCCAGGAAGCGGGAGACGAGTGCGTCGACCCAGCCGCCGAAGAACCCGGCTGCCGACCCGGCGACGATGCCGATCAGCCCGGACACCAGGACCGCGAGGACGCCGACCGAGAGGGAGACCTGGCCGCCGTGCAGGATGCGCGACAGCAGGTCGCGGCCGAGCTGGTCGGTGCCGAGCAGGTGTCCTGCGCTGAGCGGCGGCAGCCTGCGCTGGGACAGGTCCTGGGCGTTGGCCTCCGGCAGGGGCAGCAGGTTCGCGAGGGCGACGGGCAGAACCACCAGGGCCGTGCACACGGACCCGGCCCAGATCTTGAAGCGCGAGCTGCGCCGCTGCCGGGTCGCGGTGGCCCGGGCGAGGTCGCGGGCGCTGACGGCGCTGGGCCGCTCGGCGTCGGCGACCGGGGTGGAGATGACACCGGCCATGGGTCAGGCCGCCTTTCCGAGTCGTACGCGCGGATCGAACAGCGGGTAGGCGAGGTCGACGAGGAGCTGGACGAGGATCGCGAGGGTCGCCGTCACGAGGACGGTGGCCTGGATGAGCGGGTAGTCGCGGGTCTCCAGCGCCCGGACGACGAGCGAGCCGACGCCCGGCCAGCCGAAGACGACCTCGACCACCACGACACCGTTGAGCAGGGCCGCGAAGCGGGTGCCGAGGGCGGTGACGAGCGGCACGGCGGAGTTGCGCAGGCCGTACTGCCAGGTCAGAGTGCGTTCGGAGACCCCGCGGGAGCGGGCGACCGTGGTGTAGGGGGCGGCGAGCGCGGTGGTCATCTCTCGGCGGACCAGGCGTGAGATCAGGGCGAGTTGAAGGACGGCCACAGTCACGGTGGGCAGGATCAGGCCGCTCCACGAGGTGAATCCGGAGGCGGGCAGCACCGGGAGCAGCACCGCGAAGACGGTCAGCAGCATCACGCCGGTCCAGAAGTCCGGCATCGACTGCCCGGTGATCGTCAGGACGTTGGCGCCCAACTCCCGCTTGGTGTCCGCGCGTCGGGCCATCCACACGCCGAGGGGTACGGCGACGACGGTGGTGACCGCGATGGCGGAGACGGCGAGG
>KL569243.1:57426-57599 GCA_000715635.1 Streptomyces violaceus
TGACCGCCAGCCGGTCCATGACCACCTGGAACGCGGAGGCGTGGAAGGAGTAGCTGGTGCCGAGGTTCCCGGTGCACAGGTCCCGCAGGAAGATCCCGTACTGGGTGACCATCGGTTCGTCGAGGCCGAACTGAGCGCGGATGCGGGCGAGATCGGCTGCCGTGGCGCTGGGC
>KL569243.1:57874-60838 GCA_000715635.1 Streptomyces violaceus
GGCGCTGGGCGCGGCGTAGGCGGCGGCCGGGTCGCCGGGGGCCAGGCGCAGCAGCAGGAAGACCGTGGTGAGGGTGAGGAAGACGGCCAGCAGGCTCTGGCCGATGCGGCGGGCGAGGTAGGTGGCCACGGCTCAGCCCTCCAGCCGTACGGCGGACAGGTCGTAGGAGTTGAGCTGCAGCAGGCCCAGGTCGTGCACGCGCTCGCGGCGGGCGAGCAGCGTCTTGGGGGCGAAGGCCCACAGGCTGGGCCAGGTGTTCCAGACGGCGTGCTGTGCGGCGGCCAGCTTTCGGTCGCGGGCCGCGGCGTCGGTCTCGGTGGCGGCGTCCTCCAGGCGGCGCTGGATGTCCGGGATGACGTAGCCCATGTAGGTGTCGCGGGTGCGTTCCCGCTCGGGGGTGCCGCCGTACATGCCCTGGAGGGAGGTGAGGGCCTGGCCGGTGGTGCCGGGGAAGCCGTTGCCGATCACGTCCCAGTCGCCGCCGCGGCCCTGCCGCCACTTCAGGATGTCGCCGCCCGGTTCGAACTGGAGCAGGGAGGCGCGGACGCCGATGTCGCGGAACATGTCGGCGACGGCTTCCATGACGGAGTTGTCGGCGGCGAACTCGCCCGATTCCCAGATGACGCGGATCCGCAGGCCCTCGGCGCCCAGTCGCTTCAGCTGGGCCCTGGCCCTGCGCGGGTCGTAGGTGTAGGCGCCGGTGCGTACCGCGCCTTCGAGGGCGAGCGGGACGACTCCTTCGGCGGCTTCGGCGGAGCCCGTGAGGACGTCCTTCACCAGCGCCTCGCCGTCGATGGCGTAGGTGAGGGCGCGGCGCACGCGGGCGTCGGCCAGGGGGTGGTCCCCGGGCTTGCGGAAGTTGTAGAAGAGCTGAGAGATGCGGACGCCGGCGGTCTCCTCGACGGTGACGCCCGGCAGGCCGGTGAGCTGCTCGGCCGAGTCCGGGGTGAGCGTGTCGACGACGTCCAGCTCGCCGCTGCGCAGGGCGATGACCCGGCTGGACTCCTCGGGCACGAAGCGCACCCGGACGGTGTCGACGCGGGCCGGGCGGCCCCAGTAGCGGGGGTTGCGGGCGAGGGTGTACTCACCGGCGCCGCTGTTGGCCTCGATCACCTTGTACGGGCCGGAGCCGACGCCGCTCTGGAGTTCCTCGGGGCGGTTGGCGGCGGCCGGGGTGATGTGGATGTTGGCCATGAGGCGGTCGAGCACCGGCACCGGCCGCTTGGTGCGCAGCTCGAAGGTGCGCTCGCCGGTCTTCTCGACGGTGGGCAGCTCCGGGAAGAGGCCGAGGAGGAAGGACCCGTTGACCTTGCCGTACATCTCCAGGGCGGTGGCGACGTCCTCGACGGTGACGGGGCTGCCGTCGGAGTAGCGCACGCCCTCGCGCAGCCGCACGCTCCAGGCGGTCGGCTCGGTCATCGCGAACCGGTCGGCGAGGACCGGCTGGACGCGCATGCCGGGGCCGATGCCCGTGAGGGCCTGGCGGACCGCGCGCTGCACGGTGACGGCGGCGTCGAACTGGTTCAGCTTGTTGTCGAGGCTCACCAGGGAGCGGTTCAGGCCGAGGGTGAGGGTGCCGGGGCCGGGGGCTCCGGTGGGTCCTGCGCAGGCGGACAGCGGACCGAGGGCCAGACCCGTGCCGCCGAGCGCGCCGAGACGCAGCAGGGTACGGCGGCGGACGGGACGGCGAAGGGGCTCCCACTGGGGGCGGTGGTCCGGGGGTGCGTCATAGGGGCTTGGGGTCATCGTCGACCTTCTCGCGTTCCGGGGGCGACCGGCTCGTGGTGTTCGTGCGGCTCTCGCTGCGGCCCGGTCGGGGGCCCGGCCGGCGGGATACGAACAGGTGTCGCGCCGGAAAAGGTGGCACGACTGCGCGAAGTGCGCAAGGGGTCTCGCGCATTTCGCGCAACTCGTGTCATCATCGATTCCCGAGGCAGCCCGACCGGGCCGCCCGAGGAGGTACCCGTGTCCCTCTCCGCAGCCGGACCCGGCGGCCACGTCCAGGCCGCCCACCGGCCCGTACTCGCTCTCGCCGACGATCTGTCCGGTGCCGCCGAGACCGCGGTGGTGCTGCGCTCGCCCGCCCGGATCCTGCTGGGTCCGGTCGCCGTGCCGGTGACGTCCGCGCCCGGCGAGTGGCTCGTGCTCGACCTCGACTCGCGGCAGCTGCCCGGCGCCGAGGCGGCGCGGGCGGTACGGGACGTCACGCACTCGGTCCCCGCCGCAACGGTGCTCTTCAAGAAGGTCGACTCGCTGCTCAGGGGCAACCTCGCCGCCGAGGCGGCCGCTTACGCGCGGGACGGCCGGGGCGTGGTGATCGCGACCGCGCTGCCGGCGGCGCGGCGCACGGTCCGGGGCGGGGTCGTCCACCTCGACGGGGTGCCGCTGCACGAGACGGACGCCTGGCGTGCCGAGGCGCGGCCCGCCCCGCCCTCGCTCGCCGCCGCGCTCGGTGACCTGCCGTCAGCTCCGGTGCCGCTCACGGACGTACGCGGCGCGCCCGGCGCGCTACGGGAAGCACTGCGTGCGTGTTTCGCGCAGGGACGGCATCCGGTGTGCGACGCGGAGACCGAGACCGACCTCGACGCGATCGCCGCGGCGGCCCTCGAACTGGGTCCCGGGATACGACTGTTGGGCACGGGCGGGCTCGCCGGCGCCCTGGGACGGCTCCTGGGCACACCTACGGAGAACGCCCTCGTCCCCGGAGAAGCCGTCCGGCCGCTGCTGATCGTCGTGGGCACGGCAGAGCCGTCCGCCCGCGGACAGGTCGCGCACCTCCTCGCGGACGGAGCCCACCAGGTCTCCCTCAGCACCCTCGAGCTCCTCCACTCCCGGCGACGGCTCGCACCTCCCGTCGCCGCTGTCACGGTCGTTCGCGTCACCGGCGCGGCCGACCCCTCCCAGGCGCGCCGTCTCGTCGCCGCGCTCGCCGACACCGTCGCCGACGCGGCGCACGACTGCGAC
>KL569243.1:61039-65195 GCA_000715635.1 Streptomyces violaceus
CCCCCCGCCGCGTCCTGGACGTCCTGCGCGTCACCGATCTGCGCCCGGTCGGCCAGATCCACCACGGTGCGGTCCTCTCCCGCACGCCCGACGGCCGCTCGGTCGTCACCCGGCCCGGCAGCTACGGCGAGGCCGACTCCCTGCGGCGCATCGTCCGGGCCCTGCGCCCCGCACCCGTACGCCACGTTCCGACCGACCCCACAGGAGTAGCCCCGTGAACGCAGCCCCCTCCTCCGCCGCCACCGCAGGCCAGACCCCCGCGGCCACCCGGCCGCTCCCGGTCATCGCGGTGACCATGGGCGACGGCGCAGGCATCGGGCCCGAGGTCATCGTGCCGGCGCTGCTGCACCCCGACACCCTGCGCGACTGCCGACCCGTCGTCGTGGGCGACGCCGAGCGCCTCCGGCAGGCGGCCGGCATCCTCGGTATCCCTTGCGAGATCGTGCCGGTCGAGCATCCGGCCCAAGCAGAGTTCGCGCCCGGCCGCGTCCACGTGATCGACCTCGGGCTGCTCCCCGCCGACCTGCCCTGGGGCGAGCTGTCCGCCGTCGCGGGCGACGCCGCCTACCACTACGTACGCGTCGCCGCCGAACTCGCGCTGCGCGGCGAGGTGGACGGCATCTGCACCGCCCCGCTCAACAAGGGGGCCCTGCACGCCGCCGGCCACCTCTACCCCGGCCACACCGAACTCCTCGCCCATCTCACGGGCGTCGAGGAGGTGTCGATGATGCTGTCGACTCCCCGGGTGAAGGTCATCCACGTCACCACCCACATCGGGCTGATCGACGCCGTGAACCGCATCGAGCCCGGCCTGGTGGAGCGCACGGTGCGCCGCGGCCACGAGGCGATGGTGCGCGCCGGGACCGCCGACCCGGTGATCGGTGTCTGCGGCATCAACCCGCACGCGGGCGAGAACGGCCTGTTCGGCTACGGCGAGGAGGAGACGAAGATCGTCCCGGCGCTGGAGACGGTGCGCGCCGACGGCATCGACGCACGCGGCCCGCTGCCCGCGGACACGGCGTTCTACCTGGCCTCGCGCGGCGACTACGACCTCATCGTCGCGATGTACCACGACCAGGGGCACGGCCCCGTCAAGGTCCTCGGCATCGAGGTCGGGGTCAACCTCACCGTCGGACTGCCGGTGATCCGCACCTCCGTCGACCACGGCACGGCCTTCGACATCGCCGGAACCGGCCGGGCCGAGCCCGGTAGCATGGTCGAGGCCCTGCGCCAGGCCGCCGAGATGTCGACCGCTCCGGCCGCCCGCTGACCGCGGTTCGCGGCAGGCACGTGTGCGACCCAGGACGGCCCAGGACTATTGAGGACATGAAGAACCTATGTCTGTGACCGGATCCAAGGCGCGGCGCGACCGCATCGTCCACCTCGCCACCACCACCGGCCTGGCGAGTGTGGAGGAGCTGTCGCAGCTGTTCGGCGTGACGGCCTCGACCATCCGCCGCGACCTGGCCAAGCTCACCACCGACGGGCGTCTGGCCCGCACCTACGGCGGGGCCATGGCGCTGGCCGCGCACCCCGAGGCGTCCCTGCGGCAGCGCGTGGGCGAGGCCTTCGAGGCCAAGCAGGCCATCGCCCGCTGGGCGGCGGCCCAGGTGCGGCCCGGCGAGACGTTGCTGCTCGACGCAGGCTCCACGGTCGGCGCGCTCGCCCACGAGCTGCGCACGGCCGAGGACCTCACCGTGGCGACCACCGGACTCACCGCCCTGCAGGCGCTGTCCGACGTCGAGACGGTGCACGTCGAGTGCCTCGGCGGCACCCTGCGCCCGCTCAGCCAGGGCTTCGTCGGACCGCTCACGGAAGCCGCCCTGGAGCGCATGACGTTCGACCGGGTCTTCCTCGGCACCGACGGCATCTCCCCCGAACTCGGCATCTGCGAGGCGGACCTGCGCCAGACCCGCCTCAAGGAGCTGATGGCCCGCCGCGCCGACCACGTCTACGTCCTCGCCCACGCGGCCAAGCTCGGCCGCCGCCCCTTCCACGCCTGGACGGCCCTGTGCGAGGGCTGGACCCTGGTCACGGACGACACGGCCGACCCGGCCGTACTCGCGGAGCTGCGGGCGCGCGGGGTGGCGACGGTGACCACGACGCCGGAGCCGGTACCGGCCGGCCCGCACGGCGACACCCCGTAGAGCCGGGCAGAGCCGGGTCAGCTAGCCACCGGGCATCCGCCTCCTCGGCGTGGGGACACTTCCTGACGCGGCCGCGTCGAGAAGGCCGCGGAAGGTGGGGCACTCGATGTGGCTCGGCGCGGGGCACGCGGCGGCGTGTCGCAGGGAGTCGCGGAGCACGCCCAGTTCGCGGATCCTGCGGTCCAGTTCCTCCGCCTTGTCCGCCAGCATGCTCCGGTCGATCCGTGGCGGCCCGTCCGGCGCGACCATGTGCGCGATCTCGTCGAGCGAGAACCCGGCCGTCCGCCCCAGCGCGATCAGGGCCAGCCGCTCCAGTACGCCGGGATCGTACTGCCGGCGCAGCCCTCGCCGGCCGGTCGGGGCGATCAGCCCCTTCTCCTCGTAGAACCGCAGCGTCGATGCGGGCACCCCGGCGCGCTGGGCCACTTCGGCGATGTCCAGGTCTGTCATTCCCTTGACCTCAAGTCGACTTGAAGTAGAACGCTGTCATCTCACCCCGACCAGGGCAAGCAGACGACGAAGGCAAGCAGAAGGAGAGCCGACGAGCATGGACGCCGAGCGCAGGAACGCTGACGAGCAGACCGCCCGCTGGAACGGGCGCGCCGGTCACGCCTGGGTGGATCTCCAGCATGTGCTGGACGAGATGTTCAGGCCCATCGAGGGCCTGCTCGTCGACGCCGTGTCCGCCGAAGGCGCGGAACACGTGCTCGACGTCGGCTGCGGGACGGGCGGCACCACCCTGGCCGTCGCGCGACGGCTCGGCCCGGCTGGTCACTGCGTCGGCGTCGACATCTCCGGGCCGTTGACCGACACCGCCCGGGCGCGCGCCGAGCGGGAGGGCGTACCGGCCTCCTTCGTCCGCGCCGACGCGCAGGAGCACACGTTCGAGCCCGGCACCTTCGACACCGTCATCTCGCGTTTCGGCGTGATGTTCTTCGACGACCCCGTCCGGGCCTTCGGCAACCTCCGGAGCGCCGTCAGGGACGGGGCCGGGCTGCGGGTCATCGTGTGGCGGGACCCTGCCGAGAACCCGTTCATGACGACGGCCCAGCGCGCTGCCGCACCGCTGCTCCCGAACCTGCCCGTCCGACGGCCCGACGAGCCGGGACAGTTCGCCTTCGCGGACCCGGACAAGGTCCGCCGCATCCTGGCGGAGAGCGGGTGGGCCGATATCGACATCCAGCCCATCGACGTCGTCTGTGCCCTCCCCGAGAAGGAGCTGGTCCGCTACTTCACCCGGCTCGGGCCCCTGGGCATGGCCTTGCCCGAGGTGGACGAGGAGACGCGCGTACGGGTCGTCGAGACGGTCCGCGCCGCCTTCGATCTCTTTGTGCAGGGCTCGGAAGTCCGCTTCACCGCGGCCTGCTGGACGGTCGGCGCCCGGGCCTCGGCCGCGAAACTTTCGTGAGGCCCGGCCCTCTTTTCGCAGCCCGGGCGCCCCGCGCATAGTGAGATCACGATGACGCAGAAAAGAGCCCTGGTTGTCCGAGGCGGATGGGAAGGCCACGAGCCGGTCAAGGCGACGGAGCTGTTCCTGCCCTTCCTCCGGAACAACGGATACGCGGTCCGGGTCGAGGAGTCGACCGACGTCTACGCCGACACCGCAGAGATGGCGGGCACCGACCTCGTCGTGCAGTGCGTCACGATGTCGGAGATCACCCGCGAGCAGGTGGCAGGACTGAGCTCGGCGGTCGTGGCCGGCACCGGTTTCACGGGCTGGCACGGCGGCATCGCCGACTCGTTCCGCGCCTGCGCCGACTACCTCCACCTGGTCGGCGGCCAGTTCGCCACCCACCCGGGCAAGGAACCGTGCGAGCGCCGGGGCGGGGCGGAGGACAACTTCCTGCCGCACACCATCACCCTCACCGAGGCCGGCCGCGCCCACCCCGTCACGGCGGGCATCGAGGACTTCGAGCTGGACACCGAGCAGTACTGGGTGCTCCACGACGACCTCATCGACGTCCTGGCCACCACGACGCATCCCGCCCGGCCGTGGCAGCCCTGGCACC
>KL569243.1:65462-65844 GCA_000715635.1 Streptomyces violaceus
TCCTGGTGACGACACCGGGGCACAGCCTCGACGTGCTGGAGCACCCCGACGTCCGCACCATCATCGAGAGGGGCATGCTGTGGGCGACGCGCACCGCATCGGCGTCGTAGGACTCGGCGTCATCTCCCGCGCGTACCTCGACACGCTGGCCGCACATCCCGCCGTGCGCGTCACCGCGGTCGCCGACCTCGACGCCTCCCGGTCGGCCGCGGTCGCCGCCGAACTGCCCGGCGCCGAGGCGCTGACGGTCGAGGAGTTGCTGAGCAGCCCGGACGTGGACACGGTGCTGAACCTCACCACCCCGGCAGCACACGCCGGGATCGCCCTCGACGCCATCGGTCACGGAAAGCACGTCTACGGGGCTGTCTCTTATACACATCTC
>KL569243.1:66034-68850 GCA_000715635.1 Streptomyces violaceus
TCGCGGACGCCCGTGCCGTCGTGGAGGCCGCCGCGAAGGCGGGCGTCGGTGTGGGGTGCGCGCCGGACACCGTTCTGGGCACCGGGGTCCAGACGGCACGGGCGACCGTCGAGTCGGGGAGCATCGGACGTCCCCAGTTCGCCTCGGCCGTGATGGTCACCCCGGGCCACGAACGCTGGCATCCCCACCCCGACTTCTACTACACCGAGGGCGGCGGACCCCTGCTGGACATGGGGCCCTACTACCTCGCGTCCCTGATCCATCTGCTGGGCCCGGTGCGTGCCGTGATCGGGGCGGCCGGCCGGCTGCGCGCCGAGCGGGTGATCGGTTCCGGGCCGCGCACGGGCGAGCGGATCCCGGTGGAGGTGGACAGTCATGTCTCCGGGGTGCTGGAACACGCGGGCGGGGCACTGACGACGATCACGACGAGCTTCGACGGTGTGGCCACCACGGCCGCGCCGATCGAGGTCCACGGCGAGGCGGGGACCCTCTCGGTCCCCGATCCGAACCGCTTCGACGGCGAGGTCCGGCTGCACGCGCTCGGCGACACCCGGTGGCGCGCCCTGCCGGCGTCGGCGGGCTACGAGGACGGCGCACGCGGCGTCGGACTGCTCGACTTCATCGCGGCCGACGGACAGCGGGCGCCGCGTGCGAACGGCGAACTCGCCCTGCACGTCCTGGAGACGATGACGGCCCTCCTGCGCTCGTCGGCAGAGGGGCGGCGGATCGAGCTGACGACCTCGGCGCAGGCGCCCGATCCGGTGCCGTGGACGGCCGCCGGGGACTGGAAGGGCCCGGTCGCTCCCGGCCGGGCGTGACCGGGCGATGCCGCGCGGGTCAGTCCACGGGCCACGTGTGTGCGGGGGCGTTCATGTGCATGTAGTCCATGTACGTCGTGGTCATCTGCCGCAGTGCCTCGCGCCGGTCGGAGATGCCGGCCTTCTCCAGGTGGTGGACCGTCTCGGCCTGCCAAAGGGCGCCGTTGCGGGCGGTGACACAGCGCTGCTCGATGATGCCCAGCAGGGGTTCGCGCCACGCGTCGTCCATGCCGGCCAGCTCCAGGCCACGGTGGGCGAGCGGCAGCAGGCGCCGCAACACCAGTTCCGTGACCGGCACTTCGCCCACTCCCGGCCAGTACAGGCGGGCGTCGATACCGTCGCGGGCCGCGGTGTGCAGGTTCTCCTCGGCGACCGAGAAGGACATTCGCGTCCACACCGGCCGGTCCTCGTCGACCAGGGCGCGGGTCAGTCCGTAGTAGAAGGCGCCGTTGGCGATGATGTCGGCCACGGTGGGGCCGGCGGGCAGCACCCGGTTCTCGATGCGCAGATGCGGACCGCTGTCGGTGACCGCGTAGATCGGGCGGTTCCAGCGGTAGATCGTGCCGTTGTGCAGGGTCAGTTCGTCCAGTCGCGGCACGCCTCCCCGGTCGAGTGTCCGCTGCGGGTCCTCGTCGTCGCACAGCGGCAGGAGGGCCGGGAAGTAGCGCACGTTCTCCTCGAAGAGATCGAAGACGCTGGTGATCCACCGCTCCCCGAACCACACCCGGGGCCGGACGCCCTGGGCCTTGATCTCCTCGGGCCGGGTGTCGGTGGCCTGCTCGAACAGGGGGATACGGGTCTCGCGCCACAGCTCCTTGCCGAACAGGTAGGGCGAGTTCGCCGCGAGGGCGATCTGCACGCCCGCGATGGCCTGGGCCGCGTTCCAGTAGTGCGGGAACTCCTTCGGGGCGACCTGGAGATGGAACTGGGTGCTGGTGCAGGCGGCCTCGGGGGTGATGGTGTCGGCGTACGTCGCCAGGCGCTCGACACCGTCGACCCTGATCCGCAGGTCCTCGCCGCGCGCCGCGAAGATCTGCTCGTTGAGCAACCGGTACCGGGGGTCGCCGGACAGGGCGGCCTCGCTGACGTGCGTCTCCCCCAGCGTCGGCAGAATGCCGACCATGATCAGGTGGGCGCCTACGGCCGAGGCGCGGTCCTCGGCGTGGTTGAGGGCGTCCCGGATCTCCCGCTCCCAGTCTCCGGGGCCGCCGGTCGTGAGCTCCCGGGGCGGGATGTTGATCTCCAGGTTGAAGCGGCCCAGCTCGCTCGACCAGGCGGGCTCGGCGATCGCCTGGAGCACGTCGGTGTTCCGCATCGCGGGCAGTCCCTCGTCGTCCACCAGGTTGAGCTCGATCTCCAGCCCGACCCGGGGCCGCTCGCTCTCGAAGCCCGACTCGCGGAGCATCCGCGCCAGCACCTCGAGGTCGGTGTGCATCTTCTGCCGATAGCGACGGCGGTCCTCCCGCGTGAACACCAGGGCGGGCACGTCACGTCCCATGCGTCCTCCCGAGTTCCCTCGGCGGATACCTCTCGTCCCAGCGTCGCACCTTGTCGTCGCCCCCGCACCCACCTAGCCTGAGTTTGTGCCGCAAATAAACAAACCCCGAACGCACAGTGCCGTGCCGGGCGACGGCAGCTCCCTCACCCGACTCCGTATCGCGATCACCGTCTTCTTCGCCCTCGACGGCTTCGTCTTCGCCGGCTGGGTCGTGCGCATCCCCGCCATCAAGGACCAGACGAACGCCTCCGCCAGCTCCCTCGGCCTCGCCCTCCTGGGCGTCTCGGCCGGTGCCGTCATCACGATGACCCTCACCGGTCGCCTGTGCCGCCGCTACGGCAACCACCGGGTCACAGTCGTCTGCGCCGTCCTGCTCTCCCTCAGCGTGGCCCTGCCCCCGCTGACCCACTCGGTCCTCGCACTCGGTCTCGTGCTCCTGCTCTTCGGCGCCGCGTACGGCGGGATCAACGTCGCCTTCAACAGCGCGGCCGTCGAGCTGG
>KL569243.1:69096-69242 GCA_000715635.1 Streptomyces violaceus
GATCATGCCGAGCTTCCACGCCGCGTTCAGCCTGGGCGGCATGATCGGCGCGGGTCTGGGCGGGCTGGTCGCGGGGGTCCTCTCCCCCACCCGGCATCTGCTGCTGCTCACCGTCGTCGGACTGCTGGTGACGGCACTGGCGGGAT
>KL569243.1:69515-70041 GCA_000715635.1 Streptomyces violaceus
GCCGGAGCGGGAACGTCCCGCGAAGTCCGCCCCGCGCCGGCTCGACGGCCGTACCCGGGGGCTGGTGATCGTCTTCGGCGTGATCGCGGGGTGCACCGCGTACGGCGAGGGGGCGCTGGCCGACTGGGGCGCCCTGCACCTCGAACAGGACCTGGACGCCTCGCCGGGCGCCGCGGCCGTCGGCTACTCCTGCTTCGCGCTCGCCATGACGGTGGGGCGGCTGACCGGCACGACGCTCCTGGAACACTTGGGGCGGACCCGGACCGTCGTCGCGGGCGGCACCACCGCGGCGGCCGGAATGCTGCTCGGCTCATACGCCCCTTCTCTGTGGGCGGCCCTGCTCGGGTACGCGGTCACGGGCATCGGCCTGGCGAACCTCTTCCCGGTGGCCGTGGAACGCGCGGGCGCACTGGCCGGCCCCGGCGGCGTCGCCACGGCCTCCACCCTCGGCTACGGCGGCATGCTCCTCGGCCCGCCCGCGATCGGCTTCATGGCGGACTGGTTCACCCTGCCGGCCGCCCTGACC
>KL569243.1:70324-71322 GCA_000715635.1 Streptomyces violaceus
GCCGATCGACCGCGGCCGGCTGATCGGCACTGCCGTATTCCTGGGTACCCGTGGCCACGCCCGTTGCGATCACCGGGCCGTACGTCGTCGACGAGGAGGCAGACCCGTGACCGAACAGCAGCACCCCGGCGACCTGCATCCCACCCCGGAGTTTCCCGCCCAGGACCAGTCGCATCCCGGGTGGACGGGACCCATGGACCCGCCCCCTGACCACGGTGAGGAGTCCTATCGGGGCAGTGGCCGGCTGGCCGGCCGCAAGACCGTGATCACCGGCGGGGACTCCGGGATCGGCCGCGCCGTCGCCCTGGCGTTCGCCCGTGAGGGAGCCGACGTGCTCTTCACCCACCTGGACGACGAGAAGGACGACGCCGCCGAGACGGCCCGGCTGGTCGAGGAGGCCGGCCGGCGTGCCGTGCCCGTCTCGTGCGACGTACGGGAGGAGGAGAACTGCCGGGCGCTGATCGACCGTGCCGTCGCCGAATTCGGCCGGATCGACGTCCTGGTGAACAACGCGGCGTACCAGATGTCGCAGCCCGACGGCATCGAGGCGATCTCCACCGAGCAGTTCGACCGCGTGCTGCGCACCAACCTGTACGGGATGTTCTGGCTGTGCAAGCTGGCCCTGCCGCACATCCCGGAGGGCGGCAGCATCATCAACTCCGCGTCGGTGCAGGCCTACAAGCCCAGTCCTCATCTGCTGGACTACGCGACGACGAAGGGCGCGATCGTCACGTTCACGCAGGGGCTGGCGCAGATGCTGATCGACCGGGGCGTCCGCGTCAACGCGGTGGCGCCGGGCCCGGTGTGGACGCCGCTGATCCCGGCGACGCTGCCGGACACGCAGACGTTCGGCAAGCAGGCGCCGATCGGACGGCCCGCGCAACCGGCCGAGATGGCTCCGGCATACGTCTTCCTCGCCTCCCAGGAGGCGTCGTACATCACCGCCGAGATCGTCAACGCGACGGGCGGGACGCCACTGCCCCTGTCTCTTATACACA
>KL569243.1:71529-74366 GCA_000715635.1 Streptomyces violaceus
GCCTGGAGCGCGCTCCATACGGCAGACTCGGCTTCATGGAGACCGCCGAGTTCCTGCACGCGCTGGAGTCAGAGGGCCTGCTGCTGGCCGCGGCCGCCGAGGAGGCAGGGACGGACGCGAAGGTGCCGACGTGTCCGGAGTGGCAGGTGAGGGACCTGGTGCGGCACACGGGCGCGGTGCACCGCTGGGCCGCGTCGTACGTCACCGAGCGGTACACCGAGCGCCGCCCGCTGGGTGACGTCCCGGACCTCGACGGCGCGGAGCTCGTGGCCTGGTACCGCGACAGCCACCGCCACCTGGTCGACACACTGGCCGGCGCCTCGCCCGACCTGGAGTGCTGGGCCTTCCTGCCCGCGCCCTCCCCGCTGGCCTTCTGGACCCGTCGGCAGGCGCACGAGACGGCCGTGCACCGGATCGACGCCGAGTCCGCACGCGGGGGCGACGCCACCGCGGTCGCCCCGGACTTCGCGACCGACGGCATCGACGAACTGCTGCGCGGCTTCCACGCCCGCTCCAGGAGCAGGGTGCGCACCCCCGAGCCACGTGTCCTGCGCGTGCGCACGGACGACACCGACGCGGTGTGGACCGTACGGCTGTCCTCGGAGCCGCCCTTGACCACGCGGGGCGAGTCAGGCGACGCCGAGTGCGAACTCTCCGGCCTGGCCGAGCAGTTGTACCTGGCCCTGTGGAACCGGGTCCCGCTGCCCGACGTCACGGGCGACCGGGCGCTCGCCACGCTGTGGCGGGAGGCGTCCGGGGTCTGACGGCTCCGCGCCCCGAGCGGCTCAGTCCTCCGGCAGCATCCGCGCCAGGACGGCGCGCTGCACCGGCAGCACCTCGCCGTGCAGCGCGCGCCCCTTGGCCGTGAGCACGACCTGCACGCCCCGCCGGTCCTCGGAGCACATGCAGCGCTCCACGAGCCCCTCCTTCTCCAGCCGGGCGATCAGCCGCGACAGCGCGCTCTGGCTCAGATGGACCCGCTCGGAGATCTCCTGCACGCGGTAGGACGGAGTGTCCTTCGGCGTCCGGCATCCGGCGAGGACGTCGAGCACCTCGAAGTCGCTGGCGCACAGGCCGTGGCCGTGCAGAGCACGGTCGAGTTCACACTGCGTTCGCGCGTGCAGCGCCAGAATGTCCCGCCACCGTTCCACGAGCGCCTGCTCGGCCTGCTTCGCCGCCATGGGCCGCACCGTAACAGAGAGCCGAGATTGTTGCACCCGAATTAAATGCACTTGCATCTCATGCATGCGCATGTAGTGTCTCGGGCATGATCTCTCCGCTCACCACCCCCACGTCCGACGGACGTTGGACTCCGCGACTCTGGGGCACCCTGCTGGTCCTCTGCGCCGCGATGTTCCTGGACGCCCTGGACGTGTCCATGGTCGGCGTCGCGCTGCCGTCGATCGGCGCGGACCTCGGCCTGTCGACCTCGGCACTGCAGTGGATCGTCAGCGGCTACATCCTCGGCTACGGCGGTCTGCTGCTCCTCGGCGGACGGGCCGCCGACCTGCTGGGCCGGCGCCAGGTCTTCCTGGTGGCGCTGGGTGTCTTCGCGCTGGCCTCGCTGCTCGGCGGTCTCGTCGACTCCGGGCCGCTGCTCATCGCCAGCCGCTTCATCAAGGGCCTGAGCGCGGCCTTCACGGCCCCCGCCGGCCTGTCGATCATCACCACGACGTTCCCCGAAGGCCCGCTGCGCAACCGGGCGTTGGCCATCTACACCACCTGCGGCGCCACCGGCTACTCGATGGGGCTCGTCTTCTCCGGCCTGCTCACAGAGGCAAGCTGGCGGCTCACCATGCTCCTGCCCGCCCCCATCGCGCTGATCGCCCTGCTCGTGGGCCTGAAGCTGCTGCCGCGCAGTGAGCGCGAGCGCGGCCGGGGCGGCTACGACATCCCCGGCGCCGTCCTCGGCACCGCCTCGATGCTGCTGCTCGTCTTCACCGTCGTCGAGGCGCCCGAGGTGGGCTGGGCCACGGCCCGGACCATCCTGTCCTTCGCCGCCGTGGCCGTACTGCTGGTGGCCTTCGTCGCCGTCGAACGGCGCAGCCCCAGCCCGCTGATCCGGCTCGGGGTGCTGCGCTCGGGGCCGCAAGTGCGGGCCCAGCTGGGCGCGTTGACGTTCGTCGGCAGCTACATCGGCTTCCAGTTCCTGGTCACCCTGTACATGCAGCAGCTGCTCGGCTGGTCCGCGCTGCACACGGCCCTGGCGTTCCTCCCGGCCGGTGCGCTGGTGGCGCTGTCCGCGACGAAGGTGGGTGCCGTCATCGACCGGTTCGGCACGGCCCGGCTGATGGTGCTCGGCTTCGCCCTGATGGTGGCCGGCTACGTCCTGTTCCTGCGCATCGACCTGAATCCCGGGTACGCGTCGGTGATCCTGCCGACGATGCTGCTGGTCGGCTCGGGCTTCGCACTGACCTTCCCGTCCTTCAACGTCCAGGCCACCAACGGCGTGGACGAGCACGAGCAGGGCATGGTCTCCGGGCTGCTCAACACCTCGGTCCAGGTGGGCGGCGCGATCTTCCTCGCGGTGGTGACGGCGGTGGTGACCGCGAACAGCCCGGAGAAGGGTGCCGCCACCCCGCAGGAAGTTCTCGACAGCTACCGGCCCGGCCTCGTGGTCGTGACTCTCATCGCCCTCGCCGGCCTGCTGATCACCCTCACGGGCCTGCGGACCGGCCGGGACCGGCCGTCCGTCGTGGTCGCCAAGTCCAACCCCCGGGAAGCGGAGAGCGTCACCGTACGCGACTAGGGAAAAGGGTACGTTTCATACTTTTCTGGACTCTGAATGAGTTCTACGCTCGTGTACAGATGGCGGGCGGAGGGCCGGCCAGTCGACT
>KL569243.1:74565-76103 GCA_000715635.1 Streptomyces violaceus
GTCGACTCTCCGCCGCCTGTAACGAGCGGAGGCGGAGATGAAAGCGTCGATACGGCGGTCCGCGATCTTCGCAAGCGCGGCTGCTCTTGTGATTGCCGTCTGCGGTTCGACGGGCACTGCCCGGGCAGAGCCGGGCGATGGTGAGCTCCAGTTCGGCTACGTCCTGCCGGAAACGGGACAGCTTGCCTACCTCGGCCCGCCCCAGATCGAGTCGCTGAAGTTCGCGATACAGAAGATCAACGACGCCGGCGGGGTCCTGGGCAAGCCCGTGCCGACTGTGGTCTCCAGTGACGAGGCGGGCCAGGAGGCCGTTGCCGCACAGTCGGCGGACCGGGTCCTCGCGGCAGGCGTGGACGCGATCGTCGGCGCCGCGGCTTCCGGCATGTCGCTGGCGTTCATCGACCGGGTGACCGGAGCGGGCGTCGTGCAGTGCTCGGGGTCGAACACCGCTCCCACCTTCACCGACTACGAGGACGACGGCTACTACTTCCGTACCGTCCCGAGCGACGCGTTGCAGGGGCCCATCCTGGCGGATGTCGTCCGTGACGACGGCCACGACCGGGTGGCCCTGGTCGCACGGGCGGACGACTACGGGCGCGGCCTGATGGAGGCCACCCGCAAGACGCTGGAGGAGCGCGGTGCGACGGTGACGCTCGCCGAGACCTACGACCCGAAGGCGACCAACTTCGACCAGGTCGTCCAGCAGGTGGAGAACTCCAGGCCGGACGCCGCCGTGGTGATCGCCTTCGAGGAAGGCACCCAGATCCTGCAGGGCATGATCGAGAACGGACTCGGGCCCGACCGGATCGGCGTCTACGGCGCCGACGGACTGCGCAGCGAGGAACTGCCCTCGCTGGTCTCCCCGGGCCAGCCGGAGAGGCTCTCCGGGATGAAGGGGACCGCGCCGGCCTCGGCGGAGAACGAGCAGTATGTGAAGGAGCTGAAGGAGTTCGCGCCGAAGCTGAAGGAGCTGCAGTTCGCACCGCAGGTGTTCGACTGCACGACGACGATCGCGCTCGCCGCCGAGAAGGCGGAGTCCGACGACCCGGGCGAGTACGTGAAGGAGATGAACGGGATCACCAAGGACGGCGAGAAGTGCAACTCGTTCGCCGCCTGCAAGGAGCTCCTCGCCGACGGCAGGGACATCGACTACGACGGTGTGAGCGGGCCGCTCGACTTCACCGACAAGGGCGAACCCAGCCAGGCGACGATCGAGGTGTACGGCTACAACGACGAGGGGAAGCTGCAGACCCTGCGTACCGAGACCAGCACGGCCGAGGAGTGACCGGGAGGACCGACAGCGGGAGTCAACGGACGCGGGCGAGCGTGCCGAGGTAGAGCTCGATCACCTTCTCGTCGTGCAGCAGGGCCGTACCCGTGCCGGTGTACGCGTTGCGGCCCTGGTCGAGGACGTAGCCGCGGTCGCAGAACTGCAGGCACCTGCGGGCGTTCTGCTCGACCATGAGCACGGCGACGCCCGCGCTGTTGATCATTCTGCACCTGTCTCTTATACACATCTCTGATGGCGCGAGGGAGGC
>KL569243.1:76375-76611 GCA_000715635.1 Streptomyces violaceus
GCTCCATCATCAGCGCGCGGGCCATCGCGAGCATCTGGCGCTCGCCGCCGGACATCGCGCCGGCCTTCTGCTTGCGGCGGTCGGCCAGCACGGGGAAGAGTTCCTCGACCGCCGCGACCCGCCGCGCGTGGTCCTTGGGCCGCAGATACACGCCCATCCGCAGGTTCTCCTCGACGGTCAGCGGGGGAAACACGTTCTGCAGCTGCGGCACGTAGCCCACGCCCCGCCGGACCAGC
>KL569243.1:76888-80088 GCA_000715635.1 Streptomyces violaceus
CGGGCCGGCCGGTCACGTCCTCGCCGCGCAGCCGCACGGTCCCGCCGCGCACCCGCAGCAGCCCGAAGACGGCCTTGACCAGCGTCGACTTGCCGGCGCCGTTGGGACCGATCACGCCGACCACCTCGCCCGGCCGCACCTCGACGCTGCATCCGCGCAGCACGTCGACGCCGGGGACATAGCCGGCGACGATGTCGTCGGCCGCCAGCACCGGTTCCTGCTCCTCGGCGGACATCGCTACTCCTCCGTCCCCTTCTCCCTCTCCTGCTCCTCGGTCGCATCCGGTTCGTCGTGCCGCTTGCCCAGGTAGGCGTCCACGACGGCGGCGTTCCGGCCGATCGTGTGCGGTGGGCCCTCGGCCACCAGGCGCCCGTCGGCCATGACGGCCACCCAGTCGCTGATGCCCATCACCACGTCCATGTCGTGCTCGACGAAGCACACCGTCAGCCCCTCGTCCCGCAACCGCGTGATGTGTCCGAGCAGCGACTGGGTCAGCGCGGGGTTCACCCCGGCCATCGGCTCGTCGAGCAGGAGCATGACCGGCCGGGTCATCAGCGCGCGGGCCAGTTCCAGCAGTTTGCGCTGGCCGCCGGAGAGCGTGCCGGCATGGTCGTCGCGCTGGGGCCCGAGCCGGAACCGGTCCAGCAGTTCGTCGGCCCGGTGCTCGAACTCCCGCTCCTGCCCGCGCCACAGCGGTCGCAGCAGCGCGGGCAGCACCCGCTCGCCGCGTTGCCCGGGCGCGGCGAGCAGCAGGTTCTCCAGCACCGTGAGCCGGGCGAGCGCCCTGGAGAGCTGGAACGTACGGACCATTCCGCGCCTCGCCACCCGGTGCGCCGGGGCGCCGGTGAGCGGCTGTCCGTCGAACGACCAACGGCCGCCGTCGGCCCGGTCGAACCCGCTCACCACGTTGAACAACGTGGTCTTGCCGGCGCCGTTGGGCCCGATGAGCGCCGTGATGGCCCCGCGCTGCACCTCCAGGTGCTCGACCCGCACGGCGACGAGGCCGCCGAAGGTGCGGGTCACCTGGTCCAGGACCAGCAGAGGATCGGGCTTGCGGGCCCCCGGCTCGGGATCGATCGCGGAGAGCCGGCCCCGGTGGGACACGGCAGGGTCAGCGGCCACTGAGCAGCATCTCCTTCCGGCTGCCGAGGATGCCCTGTGGCCGGAACGCGACCAGCAGGATCAGGGCGACCCCGACCAGGGCGAAGCGCACCGCGCCGACCTCCGACGTGCTGATGAGGTCCGGCGAGATGTACTCGGCGTCGATGGCCTGGCGGAGCGCGCTGTCGAGGAAGCTGAGGACGAACCAGAACAGGATCGAGCCGACGACCGGCCCGAGGATCCGCCCGGCACCTCCGAGCACGAGCAGCGTGTACAGGAAGAACGTGACGGCCGGGTCGTAGTTGTCCGGGTTCACGGACTGGACCTGGATCGCCTGCATCATGCCCGCGACCGCCCCGATGACGCCGCCGAGCACGAGGCTCTGCATCTTGTAGGCGTAGACGTTCTTGCCGAGGCTGCGCGTGGCGACCTCGTCATCACGGATCGACCGGATGACACGGCCCCACGGGCTGTGGATCAGCAGGGCGAGCAGACTTCCGACCACGAGCACCAGCGCCCATCCGACGATCATCACCCAGAGGTCGCGGGAGCTGTACCTCACGAGCCACACGCCGTAGGTGCCGGGCTCGATGGGGCTGAGGTCGTAGAAGTCGTTGGCGAACCGCTGCAGCCCGAACACCCCGCCGGTGACCGGCTCGGCCCAGCTGGAGCGGTAGAACAGCCGCAGCGTCTCCCCCGCCGCGATCGTGGTGATCGCGAGGTAGTCGGCGCGCAGCCGCAGGGTGGGCAGGCCGAGGAGCAGGGCCAGCACGATCGCGCAGGCGATGCCGCCCAGGAGGCCGAGCCACATCGGGCCGTCGTACGTGGACACCGTGATGGCGAGCCCGTAGCCGCCGACGAGCATGAATCCGACCTGGCCGAAGTTCAGCAGCCCCGTGTAGCCGAAGTGCAGGTTCAGCCCCATCGCGGCGAGGGCGTAGACGGCGGCGATGGGGCCGATTCCCGAGCGCAGGGCGTCGGAGACGATGGCCTCGAAGTCCATGGCGCACCCCTCACCCGACACGTTCGGCCCGGCCGAGGATGCCCTGCGGCCGGACGAGGAGGACGAGGATGAGGACGAGCAGCGCCCAGGCGTACTGCAGGTCGACCGGGAACCACAGGGTGGACATCTGGGCGACGATGCCGATGACGAGGCTGCCGACCATCGCACCGTAGGCGGAGCCGAGGCCGCCCAGGATGATCCCCGCGAACATGAGCAGCAGGAGCTTGAAGCCCATGTCCCAGGTGACGATCTCCACCAGGCCGAAGAAGACCCCGCCGAGCGCGGCCAGTCCGCCGGCGAGCATCCACACGAACAGCACCACCCGCTGCACATCGATGCCCGACGCCTCCGCGAGGTCCCGGTTGGCGGAGACGGCCCGCACGGCCGTGCCGATCCGCGTCTTCTGCAGAAGCGCGGCGATGCCGAGCAGCACCAGTACGGAGAGCAGAGTGACGGTGAGGTCCCGTGGGGTGATGCCGGCCGGCCCGAGGCCGATCGTGCTCTGGATGTCGTACTGCGCGTAGGAGGCGGGCCGGGTTCCGTACAGCACGAGCACGACGTGGCGCAGCAGCAGCGAGAGCCCGATGGTGACGATGAACATGTTGATCAGCCCGGTGCCCCGGGCCCGCAGCGGGCGCCAGATGCCGCGGTCGACCGCCCCGCCCAGCAGGGCGCCGAGGACCACCGCGGCGAGGGCGGCGGGAATCAGGTGCCAGCCCGGACCGGCCGCGGAGGCGTTGAGGAAGAACGCGAAGGTGGCGCCGATCGTGACGAACTCACCGTGCGCGAAGTTGATCAGGTGGATGGTGCCGAAGATCAGTGAGAGTCCGACCGATGTGATCGCGATGATCACCCCGAACTGGATGCCGTCGATCAGCGCCTGCAGGGCGCGCGCGGCGAACGTGGGGCCGCGCGGGACTTCCTCGCCCTGTGCCCACGTGGAGATCGCGGGCACCATCACGAGGACCAGGGCAAGGGCCGGTACGAGCATCCGCTGATAGCGCACGGTGATTCCGGTACGTCACGAACGTCCCCTATGTGCTCAGTGTAAGCGCAGGTAGGGGCGGTGACACGGACAGTGGGCCCGGTGTGGGTC
>KL569243.1:80289-82409 GCA_000715635.1 Streptomyces violaceus
TATGTGCTCAGTGTAAGCGCAGGTAGGGGCGGTGACACGGACAGTGGGCCCGGTGTGGGTCCCCACGGACGGCGGAGGATGCGGGATGGGTGACAGCGGGGACCTCGCGAGTGCGTACAACGACGACAGTGTGCTCTTCCGGGTGCTGCGGCACCTCGGCTGGGACAGCCTGGTCGACATCGGCTACTTCACGCTGCCCACCCTGCCGATCGTGGTCCTGGCCGGGCCTGCCCCCTTTCAGCGCCGACTGGCTCGCCGGTCGCTGGCTCTGCTGGACGCCCGGCCCGGACAGCTCGTCCTGGACGCCGGATGCGGTCGCGGTGACACCACGGCGCGGCTGGGCGCCGCGGGATGCCGGGCGCTGGGGGTGGACATCCAGCCCGCGCAGATAGACCAGGCACGTCGCCGCTTCGGCGACAGCGCCCGTTTCGCCGTCGCCGACGCCACGGCTCTGCCGGACCGGGCAGCGGAGATCCCGCTGACGGATGGTTCCTTCGATCGAGTGCACTGCCTGGAGGCCGCCTTCCATTTCGGCCATGAGGGCCGTAGGTCATTCCTGAGCGAAAGCTTCCGGCTGCTCCGCCCAGGAGGCCGGCTCGTCCTCGTGGATGTCACGTCCCGCACGGATCAGCCGATCGAGACTCTCGACCCGAACGGCCTCGTACGCGGGACCTGGCGCTTCGACGACATCGAGCCCTACGAGCGGTACCCGCTGGCGGCTTCCGCCGCCGGTTTCACCACACGCCGGATCCTCGACTGGACCACCCCCGTGCTCCACAGGGCAGCCCAACTCTGTGCCCTGTTCGTCGGCGCCGCGTCCACCCGGGCCGGCCGACAGGCCCTGTGCGTGCGGTGGCCCGGCCTCAGGACACTCGACGCACAGGACTGGGACGAGGTCATCGCCGTCGTCCGGGCTCACCGGGCCATCGGTCACGTCACTCGCTACACGGCGTACGTCCTCGACAAACCCGCGGCCGGCGTCGCCGACGGCGCCCCGTAGTCGCTTGCCCACCGGGCGTCCTGCTGTCTGACTCGCCGTATGACCAGTCACGGGGACGGCGCACGCAGGCCGAACGGGACGCGATCACCGTCGAGATCGGGTACGCGCTGTGCAGTGCGGCCTTCGCGGCGGCGGTCGTCTTCGGAGCCGTGGCCGGTCCGGCGCTGCTCTGCGACCTCCCGGACACGCCGGAGAGTCTGCTGCTGCGCGCCGGGCTGGTGCTCGCTCCCGTCCTCTTCGTCGCCCGGGTCGTCAGTGTGCTGCTCCGGTTCCGCTCGGGCGGTCAGCCCAGCCAGCCCGGCCGCACCAGCCCCGACTCGTAGGCGAGCACGACCAGTTGGGCCCGGTCGCGGGCGCCGAGCTTCACCATGGTGCGGCTGACGTGAGTCTTCGCGGTGAGCGGGCTGACGACCAGGCGGCGGGCGATCTCCTCGTTGGACAGGCCGATGCCGACCAGGGCCATCACCTCCCGCTCCCGCTCGGTGAGCCGGGCCAGCGCGTCGGCCGCCGCGGGCTCCTTGGAGCGGGCCGCGAACTCTGCGATCAGCCGGCGCGTCACCCCCGGCGAGAGCAGTGCGTCGCCCGCGACCACCGCCCGTACGGCGCGCAGGAGTTCGTCCGGCTCGGTGTCCTTGACCAGGAAGCCGGAGGCGCCCGAGCGGATCGCCTCGAAGACGTACTCGTCGAGCTCGAAGGTGGTGAGCATGACCACCTTGACGTCCTTCAGGTCGGCGTCCTCGGTGACCCGCCGGGTCGCGGCCAGGCCGTCGAGCGCGGGCATGCGGATGTCCATCAGGACGACGTCGGGCCGCAGTTCACGGATCCGGCGGACGGCCTCCTCGCCGTCGGCGGCCTCCGCGGCCACCTCGATGTCCGGCTGCGCGTCGAGCAGCGCCCGGAACCCTGCCCGGACCAGTGACTGGTCGTCGGCGAGCAGTACGCGGATCACCGTCGTCCTCCTGACGTGGTTCTGGGGTGCGGCTCAACGGCCGGCGGACGCCCTCAACGGAAGTACGGCGAGCACCCGGAATCCGCCGTCCGGGCGGGGCCCCGCCTCGATGGTGCCACCCAGGGCGGCGGCCCGCTCCCGCATGCCGACCAGCCCGTTGCCGCTGCCGCC
>KL569243.1:82627-83464 GCA_000715635.1 Streptomyces violaceus
CGCGTCGGCGCCGGTCGCGGGCCCGTCGTCGTCGACCCGCAGCCGCAGCATGTCCGCGTCGTGCGCGAGGCGCACGCGCGCATGCCGCGAACCCGAGTGCCGTACGACGTTGGTCAGGGCCTCCTGGACGATCCGGAAGGCGGCAAGGTCCGTGCCGGGCGCGAGGCGCGGCGGCTCTCCTTCCACCTCGACCGTGAGACCCGCGCTCGCCGCCTGCTCCACCAGCTCGGACAGCCGGTCGAGCCCGGGCGCCGGGGCACGGGGCGCGGCACCGGGCGCACGCAGGGCGTCGAGCACTTGGCGCACCTCGCCGAGCGCCTCTTTGCTCTGGTCCTTGATCGTGGTGAGCGCCGTGCGGGCCTGTTCGGGATCGGAGTCGAGGAGCGCGAGGCCGACCCCCGCCTGCACGTTGATCACGGAGATGCTGTGGGCGAGCACGTCGTGCAGTTCCTGCGCGATCCGCAGCCGCTCCTCGTCGGCCCGTCGCCGCGCGGCCTCGGCACGCTCGGCCCGATCCCGGACCCACTGCTCGCGCCGGACCCGGAACAACTCCGACACCGCCGCGATCGCCACCACCCAGGTGGCGACGACGATCTCCTCGCTCCAGGAAGCAGCGGAGTCCCCCGACGGCGGCAGCCACTGATAGAGCCGGTGCGCCACCAGGACGTGCCCGGCCCAGAGCGTTCCCATCGCGGCCCACGCCGGCCAGCGGTGCCCGGCGACGATCGCGCTGAAGCACGCCAATGCGACAGTGAAGAGCACCGGCCCGTACGGATACCCGGCCCCCAGGTAGAGCAT
This sequence comes from Streptomyces violaceus, assembly GCA_000715635.1. GTDB lineage: Bacteria > Actinomycetota > Actinomycetes > Streptomycetales > Streptomycetaceae > Streptomyces > Streptomyces violaceus. The sequence continues at coordinate 83,426 of KL569243.1, forward strand.
GACGGCGCCCGCCGTGCCGAAGACCACGGCCACCGGATA
>KL569243.1:83663-85120 GCA_000715635.1 Streptomyces violaceus
GATACCGCTTCCGCCACAGCAGCAGCCCCCCGGCCACCAGCAGCAGCACACGCGCGAACGGGTCGAGCGCCGCCCGCTCGCCCTCCTGGCCGTGCGCGGCGAAGTTCGAGCCGACCAGCACGAAGACCGTGACGGCGACGGTGGACCGCCAGGGCCACCGGGGCGCACGGTCCCCCTCCCCCCACCGGTCCCACCACGGAGGCCCGTGGCGCCACCACTGCGGCGGGCCACCCCGCACGCGCTGCTCGTCCATGTCGCCACGCTAGACGTCACGCGCCCGCCACGGCGTCACCCCGGCGTGGTGATCACACGTACTCCCGGCGAAGTACGTCGTCCGCCGGGGCGGCCTCGCCCTCCCGGATCCGCAGCCGGCGCAGCCGCCGCGGCGCCCACCAGTTCGCCCGCCCGGCCAGCCGCATGGTCACCGGCAGGAGCACGACCCGGATCAGGGTGGCGTCGACGAGGATCGTCAGGGCCGTGCCGATGCCGAGTTCCTTGAGGAAGACGACCCCTCCGGTGGCGTACGACAGGAAGGACAGCGCCAGGATCCCGGCCGCGGCCGTGATCAGCGGGGCGCTGCGCCGGATGCCCTCGCCGACCGCGCGCCTGGTGTCGCCGGTGCGGTCGTGCTCCTCCTTGATCCGGGCCAGCAGGAACACCTCGTAGTCCATCGACAGCCCGTAGGCCACGCAGAACATCAGCACCGGGATGCTCGGCTCGATCAACCCGGTGGGGGTGAAGCCGAGCGGTCCGGACAGGTGCCCGTCCTGGAAGACCCACACGAGGCAGCCGAACATCACCGACAGGCTGAGCAGGTTCAGCACGGTCGCCTTCGCGGGCAGCAGCACGCTGTTCGTCATCAGGAAGAGGATCACGTACGTCGCCACCAGCACGATCCCCACGGCGAACGGGAGCCGGTCCAGGAGCGTGGACCGGAAGTCGGTGGTCTCGCCGGGATAGCCGCCGACCAGGACGGGCGCCGGAGCCGGGGTCTGCCGGACGCGTTCGACGAACGCGGGCACGTCGCCGTACATGGCCTCCTGGGTGGGTACGACGGCCAGGCGCACCCGTCCGTCGGACGCCGTCAGCCGGTCCTGGCCGGGCGGGCCGGTGCGCCGGCCGTCCTGGTAGGCGCCCTCGGGCGCGTCGACTTGGAAGACGCCGGGCAGGCGGGAGAGTTCGGCGGCGTACGCGCGCGTGCCGGCCGGTTCGGCCGCGGGTCCGCCGAGGACGACCTGGACGGTGTCCGTGGGTTCGGCGGCGAACTCCCGGTGCACGATCTCCGCGGTGGTGCGCGAGGAGGTGCCCTCGGGCAGCGTGCGCTCGTCGGGCAGGCCGAACCGCAGTCCGAGCAGGGGCGAGGCGGCGACGAGCAGCACGGTCAGCACTCCTGCGCCGGCGAGGAACGGGCGGCGCATGGCGGTCATCGCGGCGCCTGTCTCTTATACACATCTCTG
>KL569243.1:85323-85996 GCA_000715635.1 Streptomyces violaceus
CTCCACCCGATGCCCCCAGCGGGCGAGGGCGGCGGGCAGGAAAAGCACCGCACCGGCGACCGCCGTCACCACCACGAGCACACCCGCGTACGCGAACGAACTGAGGAAGAAGAACGGGAACACCAGCAGCGCGCACAGCGACACCGCGACGGTGACGCCGCTGAACAGGACCGTGCGTCCCGCCGCGGCGGTGGCCCGGGGCACGGCTGCCCGCTGGTCGTGCCCGGCGGCCCGCTCCTCGCGGTAGCGGTTGATCATGAACAGGCTGTAGTCGATGCCCAGCCCCAGTCCGAGCACCAGCGCGAGGTTGGCGGCGAACGTCGACACCTCCGTGAACTGCGCGATCACCCGCAGCCCGGCGAGCGTGCCGACGACGGAGAAGAGTCCGACCGCCACGGTCAGCAGGGCGGCGACGGTGCGCCGGTAGACGAGGATCAGCAGGAGCAGTACGACGGGCAGCGCGAACGCCTCCGCGCGCAGGAAGTCGGCGCGGGCTTCCTGGCCGACCTGCCGGGAGATCTCCTCCTGGCCACCCACGCGGACCTCGATGTCGGCGGTGGTGCGGGTCAGCCGGGGTGAGAGGGAGGCGAGTTCCTCGCGGGTCTCGGTGGCGGTGCCCTCCAGGTGGACGAGGATCAGGGTCTGTCTCTTATACACATCTCTGATGGCGCGA
>KL569243.1:86182-87298 GCA_000715635.1 Streptomyces violaceus
ACGTCCGTGACGAGGGGCAGCCGCTCGACCTCGTCGGTGAGTTGCCTCGCCGCCCGCTCGGTGCGCGGGCTGTGCACGTCGCCGTCGCGCGCCGTGACCAGGAGGGCGAGGTTGGGATTGCCGGTGCGGAAGCCTTCGCGCAGTTCGTCGTCGGCACGCACCGACTCCGTGCCGGGGGAGCTCCAGCGCGAGAGGTCGAGGTCGTCCTGCGCGCCGGCGCCGTAGCCGCCGAGGCCGAGGAAGAGCAGGAGGAAGCCGAGCAGCACGGCACGGCTGTACCGCGCGGACCGACGGCCGAGCCGGGTGAGCATGAGGTGGCCTTTCGCAGCGAGTCCGGGGAAGTCGCGGGGACTTCGGTGCGAACACCGTCGCTCCGGCCGCTGGAAGGCCCACTGGAAGATCCACTGGAATGCGGGGCTCGGGATACGCTCGACGCATGGCTGAGCAGACATCCGGGACCTCGCACGTCGTGCGCATCGAACTGCTCGGCCCGCTGCGCGCGTTGCGCGACGGCGCGGAGATCCCGCTCGGCCCGCCCAAGCAGCGGGCGGTGTTCGCCGTCCTGCTGCTCCAGGAGGGCCGCCCCCTGTCGTACGACGGCCTGGTCGAGGCCGTGTGGGGCGGCACGCCGCCGGTGCATGTGCGCAACCTCGTGCAGAAGTACGTCTCCGGGCTGCGCCGCGCGCTCGGGGACGGGCCTGAGCTGTCCTGGACCGGCTCCGGTTACCGGCTGACCGGCGTTCGTGTCGACGATTTGGCGGAGCGCCGACGGCTGGTGGACGAGGCTCTCGCGGCACGGCAGGCCGGCGAGGTGCGGCGTGCGGTCGAACTGGCCTGGCGCGCCGAGGAGCTGTGGCGCGGCGACTTCGCCGAGGGCTTGCACGCGCCGTACCTCACCGCGGAACGGCTCCGCTGGACCGAGAAGCGGCTCACGGTCCTCGAAGCGCGGTTGGAGGGCGAGATCGCTCTCGGCCGCTCCTTCGAGTACGTCCACGAACTCGTCCGGCTCGTGGCGGCCCACCCGCTGCGCGAACGCCTCGCCGAACTGCTGATGCTCGCCCTGTGCCGAACCGGCCGCCCGGCGGACGCGCTCACCGTGTACGAGGAGGCCCGGCG
>KL569243.1:87534-87757 GCA_000715635.1 Streptomyces violaceus
GGCTCGCCGACGCGATGGGCGCGGACCCGGGGCCCGGCCTGCGGTCCCTGCACGCCCAAGTCCTGCGCCAGGATCCGGCGCTGCTGCCCGGGCAGCAGGTTCCGGTGGCCTGAGAGGTCCGGGCAGCCCCGCAGCCGTCTCGATCAGCCCGTAGATCCGGCACGCGGTCTCGGCCCTAGGGGGCTTCTGATGGATCTCCGTGGAGGAAGGAGCGGCGTTCGGT
>KL569244.1:0-564 GCA_000715635.1 Streptomyces violaceus
TTGCCGATGCTCCGCATCGCCGCCCTCCTCCGCCTTGCAGCTGCACGCACCAGGCCCCGCTCACCGGCGATCACGAGGAACCGCCAGTTTCCTGCGCCCTGATCCAAACGACAGGCCCTAGCACCCGCCCGGGCACCGCGATCTCCGCCTCGGCCTCCACCCGTACCGCCGCCTCGAAGTCGAACCCCGTCACGGCCAGCCGTCCCGCGTCCGCCTCCAGCAGCAGGCCGCCCAGCACCGGCACCGGCGTCCGCGCGGGCAGCGCGCGTACCGACCGGCCCACGGCCTCGGCGAACGCCGTACGGTCGATGCGGAACTCCATGAAAAATCCCCCTGCTCGGTCCGGTGGTCAGCAGACGCGGACGTTATCCGCGCCCACTGACAACCGGCCCCGACCAGGGGGAATGATCCGGCGTACGACTCAGGCGGCCGTGGTCAGCCGCCGCTGCAGCCGTGCCGCCCGCGTCCCGAACACGGTGATCGTCACGACGCCGAGCACCGCCAGCAGTCCGACCCCGACCGTCCCGGCCCAGCCGCCCGCGTGGAAGGCGATCGCGCCGACCG
>KL569244.1:807-972 GCA_000715635.1 Streptomyces violaceus
CCGTGCTGCCCGCGCTGGAGCCGATGTAGTAGGCGGACTGGTACAGCGCCGAAGCCTGCGCGCGGCCGGTCGTGGCCGTCTTGCTGACCGCAGAGGAGGCCACCGCGTGGCCCGCGAAGAAACCGCCGGTGATCAGGACCAGGCCCAGCAGGATCAGCGGCAGGG
>KL569244.1:1246-5636 GCA_000715635.1 Streptomyces violaceus
GGCCCATCCGGCCCACCAGCCGGCCCGCTGTCGACGCCGACACCGTACCGACCAGGTACACCAGGAAGATCGAGCCGATGATGCCCTGGGGCAGCGAGAACGGGGCCTCGGTCAGGCGGTAGCCGATGACCGTGTACACGCCGCCGAAGACCGTCATGAACAGCGCGCCGATCGCGTACAGCCGGCACAGCAGCGGGTTGGACAGGTGGTCGCGGACGGTGCGGGCCAGGACACGCGGGCGCAGCGAGCCCGGCTTGAAGTGCTTCGGGGCGGGGATCAGCGCCCGGAAGGCCACCGCGCAGGCCACGGCGATCACGCCGATGACACCGACGGCGACCCGCCAGCCCCACTCCTGCGCGACCCAGCCGGTGATGACCCGGCCGCTCATCCCGCCGACGCTGTTGCCCGCGACGAACAGCCCGATCGCGGTGATCAGCGCCTTGGGGCTGACCTCCTCCGCGAGGTACGCGGTCGCCGACGCGGGCAGCCCGGCCAGGGCCGCGCCCTGGAGTGCCCGGAGCACGACCAGCACGCCCAGCGACGGGGCGAAGGGCACCAGCAGGCCGATCGTGACGGCCACGGCCAGCGACCCCGTCATGACCGCACGCCGTCCGTAACGCTCGGACAGGGCGCTCATCGGCAGCACGAACAGCGCCAGCCCGCCCGTCGCGGCGGCCACCGTCCAGCTCGCGTCGCTCGCCGCCACCCCGAACTCGCCGGAGATCAGCGGGAGCAGTGCCTGGGTGGAGTACAGCAGCGCGAAGGTCGCGACACCCGCGAGGAAGAGCGCGAGGCTCATCCGGCGGTAGCCGGGCCCGCCCGGCGACATACGGGAGTCGGAAGCAGGGACAGAGACATCGGCGCCCACGGTGGTGGACGCCCCGGTACTGGCGGGAGACATGCTTCGAAATTACGTACGCACCCACTGATCCGTCCAATGCATGGAACGGCGATAATTGTTCCTATGGTGCATCAACCCAGTTCAACGGCTCGCCTGTCACCATCCAGTGACACAGAAGACATGGCAGAGATGTCGAAGGTGCTCGCCCCCCGCCTCGCGTACTTCGCCGGCGTCGCGCGCACCGAACACGTCACCCGCGCCGCCCAGGAGATGAACGTCCCGCAGTCGACCCTCTCCCGGTCCATGGCCCGCCTGGAGCAGGACCTGGGCGTCGACCTCTTCGCCCGCCACGGCCGTACGGTCTCCCTCACCCCGGCCGGCCGTACCTTCCTCACCTCCGTCGAACGCGCCCTGGCCGAGGTCGAGCGCGCCGCCGAGGAGGTGCGGGCCGACGCCGACCCCTTCACCGGCAAGGTCGCTTTCGGCTTCCTGCACACCATGGGCGCCGAGACCGTCCCCGGCCTCCTCCAGGCCTTCCGCGCGGACCACCCCCGCGTCCGCTTCAGCCTGGTCCAGAACTACGGCGAGGCCATGCTCGAACGCCTCCGCGCCGGTGAACTCGACCTGTGCCTGACGTCCCCCGTCCCCGACGCCCCCGGCCTGGTGGCCCGCCGCCTCGACGAACAGAAACTCCGCCTGGTCGTCCCCGCCGACCACTCCCTCGCCACCCGCCGACGCATCCGCCTCGCGGAAGCGGCCGACGAAACCTTCGTCACCCTCGAACCCGGCTACGGCATGCGCCGCATCACCGACGACCTGTGCCAGGAGGCGGGCTTCAGGCCCCGCATCGCCTTCGAGGGAGAGGAGGCGGAAACCCTGCGAGGCCTGGTGGCAGCGGGCCTGGGAGTCGCCCTCCTGCCCCCGCCGGCCGTCCCCCGCCCCGGGGTCGTAGAACTGACGGTCACGGCCCCCCGAGCGGTCCGCGAAATCGGCGTGGCCTGGCTTGAGGGCCACCCGGACACCCCACCGGTAGCAGCCTTCAAAAGGTTCCTGCTCTCAAGAAGAGGCAGCTTGCTCCCCTAGTCAGGGGCGCGGGGAACTGCGCGATCAACCACAACGAACCCGCACCCCGACAACCACAAGCACCTCAATGGCGCTACCGCCTCGAAGGACTGAACCCCGCAGCCAACGGCATCCGCAACCCCAACGGCGGCGGCGCGGCAAACGCGTCCCGCACCGGCCGCGACACCGCCCGCCCGTACACCGCCCCCATCACGAAGTCCTCGGCCAACGCCAGCACTTCATCCCGGTACTGATGCAACCCGTGCCCATCCGTATGCACTTCGAACCGGCACACATCCCGATTCGCCTTCTTCACCCGCGCCGCCAGCCGGAACGACAACTCGGGATCCGTCCGCTCGTCGTTCGTGCCGTGCACGATCAGCACCTGCCGCCCCACCAGCTGTTTCACCGGTTCGGGTGGCGCCGCCACATCCTCCTCCGGCAGCCAGGGGGCCAGCGCCAGCACGGAGTTGACGGCCTCGTGCCCACCCGCACGCAGCCCGGCCCGGCCGCCCATGCCTATGCCGGCGAGGCAGACGGGAACGTCTCCGTAACGCCGTACGACCTCGTCGGCCGCCCAGGCGGCATCGGCCGCGAGATTGGCCTCGCCGCGGTTCCAGCCGCGGTAGCGGTAGTGCACCACGTGCGCGGCCAGACCCTCGTCCCGGCCCGCGCGGGCCAGGCGGCGCCCCAGGGCGCGTACGGAGGCGGTCGCCAGCATGGGCGACGGTCTGCGGCCGGAGATCTCGTCCCCGTTGGGCAGTAGCAGCACCACGCCGCTCACCGCCGTCGGATCCGGACCGAGTGTCCTGCCCAGCCGGGCCCTGCGAACCGGCGTCGCTTGGTGTGCCATGACAGAACAGTGTCAGAAGCGCGGGTGTATTCGACCCGTCCTCGGGGTCACCGTTACGTATCGACGAAAACGTAAAGGGGCCGAAGAGGCGCCATCTACGCGCGTAGGAGTTAGAGTGCGGAAATGACGAGCCAGACCATCGCGAACACCCCGACACCGGACCAGATCCGCCGGGCGCCCAAGGTTCTGCTGCACGACCACCTCGACGGCGGCCTGCGCCCCGCCACGATCGTCGAACTCGCCCGCGAGAACGCCTACACCCAGCTTCCCGAGACCGACCCGGAGAAGCTCGGCATCTGGTTCCGCGAGGCCGCCGACTCCGGTTCCCTGGAGCGGTACTTGGAGACCTTCTCCCACACCGTCGGCGTCATGCAGACCCGCGACGCCCTGGTCCGGGTCGCCGCCGAGTGCGCCGAGGACCTCGCCGAGGACGGCGTCGTCTACGCCGAGGTGCGCTACGCCCCCGAGCAGCACCTCGAGGGCGGGCTGAGCCTCGAAGAGGTGGTCGAGGCCGTCAACGAGGGCTTCCGGGAAGGGGAGCGGCGCGCCAGGGAGAACGGCCACCGCATCCGCGTCGGCGCCCTGCTCACCGCCATGCGGCACGCGGCCCGCGCCCTGGAGATCGCCGAACTCGCCAACCGCTACCGGGATCTGGGCGTCGTCGGGTTCGACATCGCGGGCGCCGAGGCCGGCTACCCGCCCACCAGGCACCTGGACGCCTTCGAGTACCTGAAGCGCGAGAACAACCACTTCACCATCCACGCCGGCGAGGCCTTCGGGCTGCCGTCCATCTGGCAGGCCCTCCAGTGGTGCGGCGCCGACCGGCTGGGGCACGGCGTACGGATCATCGACGACATCCAGGTCCACGAGGACGGCCGGGTCGAGCTCGGCCGGCTCGCCTCGTACGTCCGGGACAAGCGCATCCCGCTGGAGCTGTGCCCGAGCTCCAACCTCCAGACCGGGGCGGCGGCCTCGTACGCCGAACACCCCATCGGGCTGCTGCGCCGGCTGCATTTCCGCGCCACCGTCAATACGGACAATCGCCTCATGTCCTACACCAGCATGACCCGGGAATTCGAGCACCTTGTCGAGGCGTTCGGTTACACGCTCGACGACATGCAGTGGTTCTCAGTCAATGCGATGAAATCAGCGTTCATTCCTTTCGATGAACGACTGGCCATGATCAATGACGTGATCAAGCCCGGATACGCCGAGCTGAAATCCGAATGGCTGTTCCGGCAGACCGCCTCCACCAGCGGCTCTGTGGATTCGGAGGGCTGACCTCACGGGAATCGGCACACAGAGAATGCGGACGGTGTTCACAAGCCGTCCGCATTTCGATGTTTGCGGCGGGTGGTGCCGCGTGATTACGGTCGCCGCACCGCTCACACACCCCGTCATCCCATTGCGAGGACGCGTTTTCATGAAGCAGTCTGCTGCCAAGTCCCTCGGTGTCGCCGCTCTCGGTGCCGCCTTCGCCGCCACCGGTGCGGGCGCCGCCAACGCCGCCCCGGCTGTCCCGGACGCCGCCCAGACGCTGGAGAGCGTCACCCAGGCGCTCCCGGCGGAGCAGCTCTCCCAGACGCTGCCGGCGGGCTCGGGCGAGGCGGTGGGTCAGGGGCAGAGCCTGGCCG
>KL569244.1:5809-6635 GCA_000715635.1 Streptomyces violaceus
GGTCAGGGGCAGAGCCTGGCCGGTACCGGTCTCGCCACCGCCCAGCCGGTCGCCGGGCAGCTGCTGGCCCAGGGCCCGACCGGCCCGGGCGCCGGCCTGCTCGGCGGGCTCCCGGTGAACGGCGTTCCCCTCGCCTGACCCTCCCGCCCGTGCGGACACACACGCCGATGGGGCGCACCCTGTGTTCAGGGGTGCGCCCCATCGGCGTTTCCGCGGCATGTGGTCACCAGGCCGTCTGTGCCTTGTTCCGTACCTTGTCCTCCGAGGGCAGCACGATCCACAGCGCGATGTACAGCAGGAACTGCGGGCCGGGCAGCAGGCAGGAGACCAGGAAGATCACCCGCATCGTCGTCGTGGAGGTGCCGAAGCGCCGCGCCAGCGCGGCGCACACTCCGCCGATCATGCGGCCGTTGGTGGGGCGGGCGAGGCGGGACATGTGCGACTCCTTCAGCGTCGGTGTGCGAGGTCTCTCGTCCGAGTACCCCATCTGCACTCCACGCTACGGAGACGAAGGGGGCAAAGCGTCGCTCCACGGGGCGATCCCGACCCTGGGAATCGTCGGGGTCCGACCCTGAGCCGGCTCCTCCGGGAGGAGGGGCGTGCGGGTCAGGGGCGCGATGGTGCGGCGGCGCAGCCAGGAGCGGCCCGCGGGGACGAGCGCGAGGTGCGCGAGGGCCACGCCCGCGGTGTTCAGGAACAGCGAGTCGACATCCACGACCTGACCGGGCACACCGGTCTGCAACAGCTCGATGCCCAGGGACAGCAGCGCACCGGCCGCGACGGTGCGCAGCAGGGACGCCAGCGGCGAGACCACCAGCCTGCCGCT
>KL569244.1:6799-8421 GCA_000715635.1 Streptomyces violaceus
CGTCTCGCCGATCCGGCGGGCCGCCTCCGGCCAGCCCAGGGCGAGATCGGCCCGGATGCCGTCGAACGGCCGCAGATTGGCGGGCATCACCCAGGGCACCTCCAGGGGCCGCAACGTGAACCAGGCGACGAACGCGAGGTGTGCGACGAGGAGGACACCTCCTGTCACACGGATGCGGAACTCGGCGCTGCCGCCGATGGGGCCTTGACGCTGCACGCCCCCCTAGACGCGGCCTCCGGCAGGATCGGTTCCGGGATGCGCCCCGGGACACCTGTGAGGCGTGCGCCACAGCCCGGCGGAGACCGCCCGCCGTCTCACTCGCCGGCCACGTCCTTGGACGGAGGTTCCGTGCTGCCCGGGCGGGCCCGCACCTCGTCGGTGCACTCGTAGCGGCGCGGGGACTCGGGGCCGGGGCCGCCCAGGACCACGGAGCCGTCGCCCTCGGCGGCGGCGGAGTCGGAGAAGGTGCAGACGATCTGGGCCAGGGCGTACGAGGTGAGGCTGTCCGGCGCCGTGCTCAGCCGCAGCGTGTCCTCCGGGTCGCCCTTCCCGGGCCCGCCCACGGTGATGCCGCCGCGTACATCTGTGCTGTAGCCGGCCTCCTTCTCGGCGGACGAGGGGGTCTCGGCGAGCTCGTCCAGCAGGCCCTGCGCCACCAGCATGCGCCGCTCGGAGTCGGCCGCGCCGTCCGGGACCCGTACGGTCCGGTCGACGGTCACCAGCGAGGACCCGCACAGCAGAAACACCTGCACCGGAAGCCCCCGCGCGGCCTGTGCGGACACGTCCGGCTCGGCGAGCGAACACCGCACCCGCGAGGGCGCGGGCCCGAAGTTCGTCGGCACCTCCGTGGCCCGGATCCCGCAGCCGGCCAGCAGGACGGCGAGCACGGGCAGGCCGGCCAGCCGGGCCAGGGCCACGAGCCGCCTCCGCCCGGCCGTCACGGAAGCCACGGCAGGCACGGAAGTCCCGTCCGATGGACGTCGTACGGTCATCAGGCGTCCCCCTTCGAGTCCTCGGCCTCGCACCGGTCGGCATCGGGTTCGGGCGTCTGCTCGCCCTCGTCGGGCTGTTCCGCCGAGGCCGAGGTGCCGCGCGGGAGCCGCAGGGTGAACACCGCGCCCGAGTCGGCCGAGTTGGCCGCGGTGATCTCGCCGCCGTGGATATGTGCGTTCTCCAGGGCGATGGACAGGCCCAGGCCGCTCCCCTCGGAGCGTGGCCGGGACGCGCTGGCCTTGTAGAACCGGTCGAAGACGTGCGGCAGCACGTCCTCGGGGATGCCGGGCCCGTGGTCCCGCACCTCGATGACGAGCGAGTCGTCCTCCGCACGGACCGACACCCGCACCGGGGAGCCGCCGTGCTTGAGCGCGTTGCCGATGAGGTTGGCCAGGATGACGTCGAGGCGGCGCGGATCCAGCCGGGCGTGGATACCGCGCTCGGCGTCCAGCTCGACCGCGTCCAGCCAGGCCCGGGCGTCGATGCACGCGGTGATCTGGTCGGCGATGTCGACGTCGTCCAGGACGAGCCGGGCGGTGCCCGCGTCGAAGCGGGTGACCTCCATCAGGTTCTCGACCAGGTCGTTCAGCCGCCGCGTCTCGCTGACCACCAGCCGTACGGCGGGCTCG
>KL569244.1:8657-8935 GCA_000715635.1 Streptomyces violaceus
AGCCGTACGGCGGGCTCGATCATCGGGTCCATGCTCCCGGTCTCCGCCTCCAGCTCCTCCTCCAGCACCTCCGTCACGGCGGTGATGGCGGTGAGCGGCGTACGCAGCTCATGGCTCATGTCCGCGACGAACCGCCGGGACGCGTCGTCCCGCGAGGCCATGTCGGCGACCCGCTTCTCCAGCGCCTCGGCCGCGTTGTTGAACGTCCGGGACAGATCGGCGAGTTCGTCGGTCCCGGACACTCTGAGCCGGGTGTCCAGCTTCTGTCTCTTATACAC
>KL569244.1:9139-12558 GCA_000715635.1 Streptomyces violaceus
GCGCGAGGCCCGTGGCGATCCCCAGCGACCAGGCGAGCGAGTTCAGGTCCTTCGCCTCCGGCTCCAGCGACTTGAGCATGTAACCGGTCGGACCGCCGCCGATCACCCGCGTCCCGGCCACGAGATACGGGGTGTCGTGGTCTATGACCCGCTGCCAGTACAGGTGGTACGGGTGCTTGTTGGCCCCGTCGACCTTCTGCGTCTTGTTCACCGCCGTGCGCAGCGAGGCCGGCACGTCCCGCAGCGAGAAGCCGCTCAGCCCGCCGGAGCTGCCGTAGACGGTCCTGCCGTCGGCGTCACGGGCGACGAGCAGCACGCTGAAGCGCTGGTCGCTGCCCGCCATCTGGCCCGCGGTGTGCTGCAGCTCGTCCTGCGTCGGCCGCTCGGGCAGCGCGCCCGCCCGGTTCTGCATCTCCTGCTCGAAGTCGCGCAGCACGGCGTCCTGGGTGCGGGTGAGGACGGCCTCGCGGTTGAGCCAGTACGCGATCCCGGACGCGGACACGGCGGCCGTCAGGGCCACCAGGCCGAAGACGACGACCAGCCTCAGTCGCAGGCTGGTGAAGCGCAGCCGCGACAGAACTCCCTTGCGCTCCGCGGTCCAGCCGCGGTTCCCCCCCTGGTGCGGCTGAGTCACTGAGGCGGATCCAGCCGGTAGCCGACACCCCGCACGGTACGGATCAGCGTCGGGGACGACGGCACGTCCTCGACCTTGGCGCGCAGCCGCTGGACACAGGCGTCCACGAGCCGCGAGTCACCCAGGTAGTCGTGCTCCCACACCAGCCGCAGCAATTGCTGCCGGGACAGCGCCTGACCCGGCCGCCGGCTCAGCTCCAGCAGCAGCCGCAGCTCGGTCGGCGTGAGCTGGAGGTCCTCGCCGTTCTTGGTCACGGTCATCGCCGAGCGGTCGATGACGAGACTGCCGAACGACGCCGCGTCGTTGGACTCCCGCTCGCCGCGCCGCAGCACGGCCCGGATCCGGGCGTCGAGCACACGCCCCTGCACCGGTTTGACGACGTAGTCGTCGGCGCCGGACTCCAGCCCGACCACCACGTCGATGTCGTCGTTGCGCGCGGTCAGCAGGATGATCGGCAACTGGTCCGTGCGCCGGATGCGCCGGCACACCTCGAACCCGTCGATACCGGGCAGCATCACATCCAGCACGATCAGATCCGGCCGCTGCTCGCGCAGCAGCTTCAGACCGTCCTCACCACTGGCAGCGGTCGCCACGCGGTGACCCTGGCGCGTCAGTGAGAGCTCCAGGGCCGTCCGGATGGCGTCGTCGTCCTCGATCAGCAACAGGGAAGGCACGGGCTCATTCTGGCCCATGAGGGGGTCGGGGTTCGACCTGTGGGCCGAGATCATGCCCGCGCCTACCGCCGACACCTGTGTACGAACCGTGGCCGGCCTGTGGCCAGCCCCTGTGACAGGCCTGTGACAGTCGGCGGACACGGCGATGAAAGTGCCGAGGCAAGCTTTTCGGCACAGGCAAGGAAGCCCGCCCGACCGGCGGGCCGCACACCGGAAGTCCACGACGGGGGGCGCGAGATGAACACGCTGCACGGCATCAGCACCAGCGCAGTGATCACGCGTCTGCACGACGTGCACCGGGGTTCCGAGAAGTCCGGTGCCGTGAGCGGGCGGGGGTGCGCTCGCGGCACCGGGCGTCAGCACACCGGTTACATGACGGTGGTCGACGCACACACGGGGGACAGCAAGGGGACGGGGGCGGCTCACGGGGGAGCCGCGTACAGGGAGGACTCGGGGGAGCGTCGTTCGCTGTCGGAGGCGGAGTTCACCGCCTACGTCCAGGAGCGCCGCGCCTCCCTGTACGCCACTGCCTACCACCTCACCGGCGACCGCTTCGAGGCCGAGGACCTGCTGCAGAGCGCACTGTTCTCGACCTACCGGGCGTGGGACCGGATCAGCGACAAGGCAGCGGTCGGCGGATACCTCCGCCGCACCATGACCAATCTGCACATCAGCGCGTGGCGCCGCCGCAAGCTGAACGAATACCCGACCGAGGAGCTGCCGGAGACCGCCGGTGACACGGACGCGATGCGCGGCACCGAGCTGCGCGCCGTCCTGTGGCAGGCGCTCGCCCGCCTCCCCGAACTCCAGCGCACCATGCTGGTCCTTCGTTACTACGAGGGCCGCACGGACCCGGAGATCGCGGAGATCCTCGACATCAGTGTCGGCACGGTGAAGTCCAGCATCTGGCGGTCGCTCCGCCGGCTGCGCGAGGACGAGGTCCTCAGCTTCGGCCGTGACGAGGAAGACGCCTTCGGCGAGCTCGTGGCCTGAAGGTTCGGGGGGAGCACCACAAGGGGGCCCACGGGGGACTGCGGAGACGCTGGGGGGCGTCTCCTCAGGAGAGTGGGGACACGGGGGAAACGAGGGGGAGGACCACGGGGGAACACCAGGGGGAGAACAAGAGCGGGACTGGAGGGCCGGGGGGTCCGTCCAGTCCCGCTTTTTCGTTCTTGTGCCGTGCGTCGTCTGTCCGGCGTTGCCGCCGCTCAGGCCGCTGTACGGAGACTCGCGCACCGGCCCGCCGCAGCGGCCGCCAGCCGGCCCATCGCCTCGTCGCGGTCACAGGCGTACGCGCCCAGCGCGGTCTGGCGGGCGACGATCGAGCGCTCCTGCCGCATCAGGCGCCAGCCGCGGCGCAGCAGGAACGGTACCGACTTGCGGCCCTCCTTCAGATCCCGCAGGAAGCGGCGGCGGAACGTCTTCACAGGGCCGCGGCTCAGGCACAGCGCGTCGGCCAGGACGCCGAGTTCCCGGCAGCGCGTGACGATCTCCGCGGCGAAGATGCCCTCCGCGAGGAACAGCGGGGTCCGTCCGATCTCGACCGTCTCCTCGCCGGTGCGGGCGCTGAGCGAGATGTCGTAGACGGGGACGGCCGTGCGGCCCGTGCGGCACAGCTCGGTGATCGCGGTGACGGCCGTGTCCGCGTCCCAGGAGTCCGGATGGTCCCAGTCGATGTCCGAACTCCCCTCCACCAAGGGCAGAGTCGGGTCGTCGCCCTCCTTGTAGAAGTCGTCGAGCCGCAGCACCGGAAGGCCGGAGCGGGCCGCGAGGAGGGACTTGCCGGAGCCGGAAGGGCCGCAGAGCAGCACGACTCGCGAGGGTATGGGCAGAGGAGAGCTCACGGGACACCAGTCTGAGGCATCCATCGGGGGCCGTACGACCCCGCGGGTCGCCTTTGATGCGCGCGTCACATCTCAACTACCCTTCGTGTCGTTCCCCTTACCCAGAGCATCAAGAGGTGGCAGTGATGGCCCGACACGACTCACCCAAGAAGCCGACCGTCCAGCGTGCCCTGGCCGTCCTCGCGACCGCGGGAGTGGCGCTGGGGGCGGGCGCGGCGACGGCCGCGGCGGGCACCGGCTCGGTCCTGGACGTGGTCCACACCTCCC
>KL569244.1:12745-13265 GCA_000715635.1 Streptomyces violaceus
GGTCCTGGACGTGGTCCACACCTCCCTGGGGCAGACCGACTCCCGGGCCGGCCTCCAGGCCGCGAGCGACACCCTCGCCCACACCACCGGCGCGGTCACGGGCCTCAAGCCCAACCCCCTCGCCGGCACGGGAGTCGACCCGCTCGACAACAGCGTCGGCACCGAGGTCGCCGACTTCAGGCCGATGGAGTCCCGGGAAGTGACGGGGCCGGTGGCCCAGGCGCCGTCGGTCGGCGGGATTCCGGTGGTGGAGCAGGCGACCGAACCGCTCTCGCGATAACTCAGCGGCCCCGCAGCGGGACCTCCCGGACCAGCCAGGACACCGCGAACGCCACGGCGCACAGGACGGCCGTGCCGAGCGCGACACCGTGCAATCCGTCCACCACGCCCGCCCGGAAGGCGTGCCGGACCGGCTCCGGCAGGTCCCGCAGCGCAGCGGGGGTCAGCTCACCGCCGGTCAGCCGGGCGCCCTCGGCGCCGAGCCGGTCCGTGACCGCGGCCGTGAGCCGGCCGGTGTAGA
>KL569244.1:13596-15010 GCA_000715635.1 Streptomyces violaceus
CAGCCGATACCCACGCCCAGCACCAGCGTCAGGCCGGAGGCCACAGGTGCAGTCGTGGCCGTTCCGAGCGTCAGCAGGGCCAGCGCCCCCGCCGCGGCCAGCGCACCGCCCGCGATGGGGTAGCCGCGGTAGCGCCCGCCGTCACCGACCCGCCGGCCGATGACGAGCTGGGCGCCCATCATGCCCAGCATCAGCGGGAGCAGCAGCAGTCCGCTCTCGGTGGACGACATGTCCCGTACGAACTGCAGGTACTGGGGCAGGTAGCTCGCCGCCGCCAGCATGGCCGCGCCCGTGACGAAGCTGAGCACCTGCGCCACCGAGAAGTTGCGGTCGCGGAACAGCCGGGGCGGGATCACCGGTTCCGGGGCGCGCCGCTCGACCCGCACGAAGGCGGCCAGCGCGACCGCGGAGACCAGGGCGAGCCCGAGGATCTGCGGCGAGGACCAGGCGTACGTCGTCCCGGCCCAGCCGGCGAGCAGCGTCAGGGCGAGGATCGCGCCGGTCAGCAGCCCGGCTCCGGCCAGGTCGATCCGGGCCTTGACCCGGGCGGCCCGCAGCCGCACCCCGAAACCGATCAGGGCGAGCGCCACCGCGCCGACCGGGACGTTCACGTAGAACACCCAGCGCCAGTCGAGCTGGTCGGTGAGGAAGCCGCCGACCAGCGGTCCGCCGATCATCGCGGCGGGCAGCAGCACCCCGATCAGCGACTGGGCCCGCCCGGCCTCCGCCGGGGTGAGCAGGGTGCCGATGAGCGCGAGAGCACCCACGAAGAGGCCGCCCGCGCCGATCCCCTGAAGGGCCCGGAAGGCGATCAATTGCCCCATGTCCTGGGCGAGTCCGCACAGTACCGAGCCGATGAGGAACACGGTGATGGAGGTGAGGTAGCTGCCCTTGTGGCCGTACAGGTCGCCGAGCTTCCCCCAGATCGGGGTGGAGACGGCGGTGGTGAGCAGGTAGGCGGTGATCACCCAGGACAGGTGGTCGAGGCCGCCCAGGTCGCCGACGATGGTGGGCAGTGCGGTGCCGACGACGGTTCCGTCGAGCGTGGCGAGCACGATGCCGAGCAGCAGGCCGAGGACGACGAGCCGGGAGGGCGGGGCGTCCGGCAGGGCCGGATGCGCCGTGCCCGTGGGTGCGTCCATGGTCTTCCCGCGGCGGGGTTCGGCCGTCATGCGACGTAGCCGCGGACGGATTTGGCGTCCCGCAGGGCGTGGCCCCACCAGGCGAGCTGGTCGAGCAGGGCCTTCGCGGCCGTGTCCGCGGCGGGGTCCGTGCAGGTGCCGTCCTCGGCGAAGCGGCTCCAGGCGTTGTGGAAGCTGACGGTGTTGCGGATGGTCGTGGCGTTCACCTCGGCCATGACGACCCGCAGCTGCTCCACCGCTGTCTCTTATACACATCTCTGATGGCGCGAGGG
>KL569244.1:15240-17239 GCA_000715635.1 Streptomyces violaceus
TGACGAAGCCGACCGGCTTGCCGTGCCACTCCTCGCCGTGCCAGTCGATCGCGTTCTTCAGGGACGCCGGGAAGCTGTGGTTGTACTCGGGCGTGACGAGGACGAAGGCGTCGGCCGCCGCGAGCCGTGGTGACACGAGGGCCAACTGCTCCTCGGTGCCGGGCGGCGGCTGCTGACCGAAGGCGGGGAGCACCGTCGGCAGCGGCGTCTCCGTCAGGTCGACGACATCGGCGCGCAGGTCGTCGCGCTGGTCGAGGTGGCCGGTCAGCCACCTCGTCACGACGGGCGCGAAACGCCCCTCACGGGTCGAGCCGACGAGGACGGCGACGCGGAGCGGTTCGGCGGTGGCGGGCATGGGTCTCCCCCTGGATGTGTACGGCGTATCTTCTGTGCGTACAACGTACACAGCCATGTGTACGCCGTCTACTGGAGATACGCTGTACGCGACATTCGACCGGGAGGAGCGGACCGTGGCGGTCGCGAGGAAGAAGGAGGGCGAGGAGAGCGGGGCGGAGGCGCCCTCCCTCTGGGAGCGCATGGAGCGGCCCGCCCCGGCCCCTCGCACCTCACTGACCCTGGAGCGCATCGCCGCCGCCGCGGTCGAGATCGCCGACGAGGAGGGCGGCGCGGCCGTCACCATGCGCCGCCTCGCCACGAAACTCGGCGTCGCGCCCATGGCCGCCTACCGGCACGTCAACGGCAAGGACGACCTCTGGGCGCTCATGATCGACCGGGTGTCCCGGGAGCTGACCGCGCCGGACGGGGCGTCGGACTGGCGTGAGGTGCTGCGCTCCTACGCCCTTCAGACAAGGGAGTTGATGCTCGCCCACCCGTGGATGGCGGTCATGCCCACGCAGGTGATCATGCTGACGCCGTCGCGGATGGCCGTGGCGGAGCGGCAGCTGGCCGCGCTCGCCGTCTGCGGCCTGGACGCCGACTCGGTGATGGCAGCCTTCCGGACCATCACCTCCTACGTGCACGGTGCGGCCCAGGCCGAGATCGCCATACGGGAGTACCAGGAACGCCATGGCTGGGCCAGCGGCGACGAGACCCGACGGGCCCTCGCCCCGCAGATGGTCTACCTGATGAGCACGGGCCGCTATCCGACCTACGACCAGTACGCCCTCAGCGCTGCCCGCAAGGACGACCGGGCCTGGGAGTTCGCGTTCGGCCTCGACTGCGTGCTCGACGGCATCGCGCAGCGGCTCGGGATCTGAGCGGGTCCGTACACGAAGAAGCCCCGGCCCTCCTGGACGGAGGAGGGCCGGGGCTTCCGTATCGAGGGGGTGGCGGGGTGCGTCTAGTACGAGGAACCCGACGCGCCCAGTGACCCCGTGGGGTGCCAGACCGTTTTCGTCTCCAGGAACGCCGTCATGCGGTCGGTGCCCGGGGTCTCCGCGTAATCCACAGGCTGTGGACGGAGGACGCGCTTGAGGTTGTCGGCCGCCGCGATCTCCAGTTCCTTCGCGAGGACCTCGTCGGCGCCCACGAGGTCGATCGCGTTGACGTCCTGGTGGGAGGCGAGCGGGGTAGCGATCTCCGCCGTGCGGCCCGAGAGGACGTTGACCACGCCGCCGGGGACGTCCGAGGTGGCCAGCACCTCGGCCAGGGACAGGGCGGGCAGCGGGGACTTCTCGCTCGCCACCACGATCGCCGTGTTGCCGGTCGCGACCACCGGGGCGAGCACCGACACCAGGCCCAGGAAGGACGACTCCTGCGGGGCCAGCACCGCGACCACGCCGGTCGGCTCGGGGGAGGACAGGTTGAAGAACGGGCCCGCGACCGGATTGCCGCCGCCGACCACCTGGGCGATCTTGTCGGTCCAGCCCGCGTACCAGACCCAGCGGTCGATCGTCGCGTCCACGACCGCCGCCGCCTTGGACTTCGACAAGCCCTCCGCGTCGGCCACCTCACGCGTGAACTGGTCGCGACGGCCCTCCAGCATCTCGGCGACGCGGTAGAGGACCTGGCCGCGGTTGTACGCCGTCGCCCCGGACCA
>KL569244.1:17349-22082 GCA_000715635.1 Streptomyces violaceus
GCGACGCGGTAGAGGACCTGGCCGCGGTTGTACGCCGTCGCCCCGGACCAGGCGCCGAACGCCTTGCGGGCCGCGACCACCGCGTCCCGGGCGTCCTTGCGGGAGGACAGGGGCGCGTTCGCCAGCCACTTGCCCTTTGAATCCGTCACCTCGTACACCCGGCCGCTCTCGGAACGCGGGAACTTCCCGCCGACGTACAGCTTGTAGGTCTTCAGGACGGTGAGCCGATCAGACATCGAGGTACGCCTCCAGGCCGTGGCGACCGCCCTCGCGGCCGAAGCCCGACTCCTTGTACCCGCCGAACGGCGAGGTCGGATCGAACTTGTTGAACGTGTTGGACCAGACGACACCCGCACGGAGCTTGTTCGCGACCGCCAGGATCCGCGAGCCCTTCTCCGTCCAGATGCCGGCCGAGAGGCCGTACTGCGTGTTGTTGGCCTTGGCGACGGCCTCGTCCGGGGTGCGGAAGGTCAGGACCGACAGCACCGGGCCGAAGATCTCGTCGCGGGCGATCCTGTGCGCCTGGGTGACGTTCGTGAAGAGCGTCGGGGCGAACCAGTAGCCGCTCTCCGGAAGTTCGCAGGCCGGTGACCAGCGCTCGGCGCCCTCCGCCTCGCCCTGCTCGACGAGGGAGGTGATGCGCGTCAGCTGCTCCTCGGAGTTGATCGCGCCGATGTCCGTGTTCTTGTCGAGCGGGTCGCCGAGGCGGAGCGTCGACAGGCGGCGCTTGAGGGATTCGAGGAGCTCGTCCTGGATCGACTCCTGGACCAGGAGACGGCTGCCGGCGCAGCAGACCTGGCCCTGGTTGAAGAAGATGCCGTTCACGATGCCCTCGACGGCCTGGTCGATCGGGGCGTCGTCGAAGACGATGTTGGCGCCCTTGCCGCCCAGCTCGAGCGTCAGCTTCTTGCGGGTGCCGGCGACCGTGCGCGCGATCTCCTTGCCGACGGCCGTGGAGCCGGTGAAGGCGACCTTGTTCACGTCCGGGTGGCCCACCAGCGCGGCGCCCGTGTCGCCGTAGCCGGGGAGGATGTTGACGACGCCCTTGGGCAGGCCCGCCTGGCGGCAGATGTCCGCGAAGAACAGAGCCGAGAGGGGCGTGGTCTCCGCCGGCTTCAGGACGACCGTGTTGCCGGTGGCCAGGGCCGGGGCGATCTTCCACGCCAGCATCAGGAGCGGGAAGTTCCAGGGGATGACCTGGCCCGCCACTCCGAGCGGCCTCGGGTTCGCGCCGTAGCCGGCGTGGTCGAGCTTGTCGGCCCAGCCCGCGTAGTAGAAGAAGTGCGCGGCGACCAGGGGCAGGTCGGCGTCGCGGGTCTCCTTGATCGGCTTGCCGTTGTCCAGGGTCTCGAGGACGGCCAGCTCGCGGGAGCGCTCCTGGATGATGCGGGCGATGCGGAAGAGGTACTTCGCGCGCTCCGCGCCCGGGAGCGCCGACCACTTCTCGAAGGCCTTGCGGGCGGCCTGTACGGCGCGGTCCACGTCCGCCTCGCCCGCCTGGGCGATCTCGGAGAGGACCTCCTCGGAGGAGGGGCTGACCGTCTTGAAGACCTTGCCGTCGGCCGCCTCGGTGAACTCACCGTCGATGAACAGGCCGTACGAGGGCGCGATGTCGACGACCGCGCGGGACTCGGGGGCCGGGGCGTATTCGAATGCGCGTGACACGTTTTCCATGTTCATGGGGTCTCAGTCCACCGTCACGTAGTCGGGGCCGGAGTAGCGGCCGGTGGCCAGCTTCTGGCGCTGCATCAGCAGGTCGTTCAGCAGCGAGGAGGCGCCGAAGCGGAACCAGTGGTTGTCCAGCCAGTCCTCGCCCGCGGTCTCGTTGACCAGGACGAGGAACTTGATGGCGTCCTTCGAAGTGCGGATGCCGCCGGCCGGCTTCACGCCGACCTGGACACCGGTCTGCGCACGGAAGTCACGGACCGCCTCCAGCATGAGCAGCGTGTTCGCCGGGGTCGCGTTGACGGCGACCTTTCCGGTGGAGGTCTTGATGAAGTCCGCGCCCGCCAGCATTCCGAGCCAGCTCGCGCGGCGAATGTTGTCGTACGTCGACAGCTCGCCCGTCTCGAAGATGACCTTCAGGCGCGCGGAGGTCCCGCAGACCTCCCGCACGGCGGTGATCTCGTCGTACACCTTCAAGTACCGGCCCGAGAGGAACGCCCCTCGGTCGATGACCATGTCGATCTCGTCGGCACCCGCGGCGACGGCCTCGCGGACGTCGGCCAGCTTGACCGTGAGCGGGGCGCGGCCCGCCGGGAACGACGTGGCGACGGAGGCGACCTTCACGCCGGAGCCCGCGACGGCCTCCTTGGCCACGGCCACCATGTCGGGGTAGACGCAGACCGCGGCCGTGGCGGGCGCCGTACGGTCCGTCGGGTCGGGCTTGGCAGCCTTGGCGCCGAGCGCCCGGACCTTGCCCGGGGTGTCCGCGCCTTCCAGCGTCGTCAGGTCGACCATCGAGATGGCGAGGTCGATGGCGTACGCCTTCGCTGTCGTCTTGATCGAACGCGTACCGAGAGAGGCCGCACGTCCCTCGAGTCCGACCGCGTCGACGCCGGGAAGCCCGTGGAGGAAGCGGCGCAGCGCGCTGTCGGACGCGGTGACGTCCTTGAGGGGGTGAGCTGCGGTGAGTGCAGAACTGGGCATGGTCACCAGACGAGCATATCTACGCGCGTAGCGGCTGTACAGCCCCCCGGGTTCTCTCGGGTGGGGTGGAACGGCCTCGGGGGTGGGGTGCCGGGGGTGGGGGCGTCGGCGTCCGGCAGAATCGAGGCATGACGAGCCCCGAGTCCCAGTCACCCGCGCCGCAGCCGGAGCCCGAGTCCAAGGACCGGGTCTACCGGTCGGTCCCGGCCATCGCCGGTGGTGTGCTGCTGCTCGCCATCGCCGGGTGGCTCGGCATCGACGCGCTCGTCTCGGGGGAGGGGCGCACGCAGTGGCTGGCGCTCGCGCTGATGCTGCTCATCGTGCCGCTCGTCGTCGCCTTCACCCTGCGGCCTGCCGTGTACGCGGGCGACGACCGGCTGCGGATCCGCAACCCCTTCCGCGTCATCGTGCTGCCCTGGGGGCAGGTCGCCTCGCTGAAGTCCGCCTACTCGAACGAGGTCCTCACCGAGTCCGGCGCCAAGTATCAGCTGTGGGCCGTCCCCGTGTCGCTGCGCGCCCGCAAGAAGGCCGCGCGGCGTGAGATGCGGGCGACCGCGCAGGTACGGCGGTCCATGGGGCGGGACGAGGGGCGTGGCAGCGCTCTCGGGATGCGAGCGGGGCTGGGGCACGGCCTCGGTGGCGGCGGTCCGGAGCCGGAGGGGCCCGCGCGTGCGGAGACCGACCGGATCATGGACGAGCTGCGGGGGCTGCACGAGGCGCGGCACCAGGTGGAGACGGCGCAGGGTGAGGTGACCGTGCGGTGGGCCTACGAGGTGGTGGGGCCGGCGGTTGCCGGGGTGGTGCTCGTCGCGATTCTGCTGGCTGTGGGGTAGCGCTCCGGCTGACGGCTGTGGGGCGGGGTAGGGCGCTGGGGTGCCCTGGGCGGGGCACCCCTTTTTGTGTTCTCAGATGCCTGCCGCCGTCGACAGGTCGCGCTTGATCGACTCCAGTAGTGTCGTCGCCTTCGCGCGGGCCGCAGGGAGGTCGGTGTGGGACGCGACCGGGACCACGACCTCCAGGTAGCACTTCAGCTTTGGCTCCGTGCCGCTCGGGCGGACGATCACCCGGGCGCCGTCGAGCGTGTAGCGCAGGCCGTCGGTGGGCGGGAGGCCTTCCGTGCCCTGGGTGAGATCGTCGGTGCGGGTGATGGGCAGGCCGGCGAGTTCGGTCGGGGGCTGTTCGCGCAGGCGGTGCATCGCGGCGGCGATGAGGGAGAGGTCCTCGACGCGGACCGACAGCTGGTCCGTGGCGTGCAGGCCGTGTTCCACGGCCAGGTCATCGAGGAGGTCGAGGAGAGTGCGGCCTTCCGACTTGAGCCGCGACGCCAGTTCCGTGATCAGGAGGGCGGCCGTGATGCCGTCCTTGTCGCGTACGCCGTCGGGGTCCACGCAGTAGCCGAGGGCCTCCTCGTAGCCGTAGCGCAGGCCCTCGGCGCGGGCGATCCACTTGAAGCCGGTGAGGGTCTCGACGTGGGGGAGGCCCGCCTTCTCGGCGATGCGGCCGAGGAGGGAGGACGAGACGATCGACTCCGCGAACGTGCCGGTCGCTCCGCGGTGGACCAGGTGGGCGGCGAGGAGGGCGCCGACCTCGTCGCCTCGGAGCATGCGCCAGTTGTTGTCGCTGTTGTCGTCCTGTACCGCGACGGCGCAGCGGTCCGCGTCCGGGTCGTTGGCGATGATCAGGTCTGGGGCGGTTTCGCGGGCGGTGGCGAAGGCCAGGTCCATCGCGCCGGGTTCTTCCGGGTTGGGGAACGCGACGGTCGGGAAGTCCGGGTCGGGGTCGGCCTGTTCCGTGACGAGGGCCGGGGCCGGGAAGCCTGCGCGGGCGAAGGCCGCGAGGAGGACGTCCTTGCCTACGCCGTGCATCGCCGTGTACACCGTGCGGGCCGTGCGGGGGGAATCCTCGGCCAGTACGGCGTCGGTGCGGGTGAGGTAGGCGTCGAGGACGCTGTCGTCGAGGGTGTCCCAGCCGTGGGTGGGGCGGGGGACGGTGGTGAGGGACGCGACGGCGGCGATCTCTGCGGCGATGTCGGCGTCTGCGGGCGGGACGATCTGGGAGCCGTCGCCGAGGTAGACCTTGTAGCC
>KL569245.1:0-736 GCA_000715635.1 Streptomyces violaceus
CGGCCGCCAGGTCGCGAGGGCGGCGCCCGGTGAAGCCCGCGGAGGCGGGGGCCGGCGCGCTAGTCGGCACCGCTCTGGCGGGGGCGGACGCCACGCGATCCACCAGCCAGGCTGGGATGCCACCGGAAGGTGCACTTGCCGGGGCGGTGGCACCCGTCGTACCGCCGGTCGCCGTCGGAGCCGCGGCGCCGCCCTTTCGCTTGCGGGCTGGGGCGGGGAGAGTGAGCGCGTCGGCGGTCAGGCGGGGCAGCGTAGAGCAGGGTTGCCCGAGGAAGCCCCGGACGCGGGCGGCCTCCGCGCGGAGCCGTTGGCCGGAGTGGCCGAGGAGCAGGGGCCAGGCCAGTGACGTCGCCGGGTCCTTGAAGTCGGGCTCGGAGAGGATCAGGTACTCGCCCTGGCTGTCGTGAAGCTGAGTCCACAGGCTTGAGTCGGTAGCGACGGCGAGCAGGGAGAGGTGGATGAGCCAGGCCGAGAAGCGGTCCATGGCGGGCCCGAAGTCGGCGGCGCCGCGTTGCGGCGACTGGTAGTTGCGGTGGCCGTTCTCCGTCGCCGCCTCGCCCTTGAGAGCGGGGACGTACATGCCGTCGTAGTCGACAAGCCTCAGAGTGCTGTCGTCCGCCACGAGGATGTTGCCGTGCTGCAGGTCGCCGTGGGCGATGCCATGGTCCTCCAGGTCGCCCACCATCGCGAGGAAGCGGTCGGCGAGGGCGTGGACGGCAGCCGAGTCGTGGCGGGG
>KL569245.1:934-3753 GCA_000715635.1 Streptomyces violaceus
GGTGACGATCGATCCACGACATGAGGTCGGTGCCCTGCACCCACGCCATCCGGACCACCGGGAACCAGTCGCCGAGGGCCAGCACGCCCTGCTCCAAGAACTCGAAGCGCACAGGCCACGGTTGAGAGAGGCTGCCCGTGTCGAGCGCGCGCAGAGCAGTGCTGATCGCTGTGTAACGGGCACCGATGGCGGAGGTGTCCCGGGTGAAGCACTTGAGCGCGTAGCGCTCCCCGTCCAGCGCGGTGACGGAGAAGACGCTGGCAAAGTTGCCGGAGATCGCCTTGGGCCCGAGGACGGGGCTCTGCTGGACGGTTCCGTGCTGGAGATCAGGATCGCGGAAGCAGAGTTCAGGGTGTTGCAGGGCCTCAGCGTAGTTTGCGCCCGTGGGGAACTTCCGGACCCCACCGGTTCCGGTGGCGGGGCGACCGCCGGAGGACACAGCCATCACGCCTCCGTTCTCACCCGTATCCGCATAAGGGTCACGTCGTCGTTGCGCATGAGCCCGCGCACCCGCTGGTCCTCCACCCACTCCGTGAAGGGCTCATTGCCCAACTCGGCAAGCGTGGCCAGCACGGTGCCTGGCGCACGGTGCCCGTGGTGAGGGGACAGCAGCCAGGCGGCCAGCGCGTCGCTGGCCAGCAGCACTTCGTCACCTGGCGCCAGGGTGCCGTGGGCGAGCTGCAGCCGCTCGGCCACCAGGGCCGTGTCGTGGTTACGGCTCCCGAGGAGCTGGGGGGTGATGCCGAAGTCCTCGACGTCCTCGAGGGGGAAGGCCCGCCGGACGACACCGTCCCGCACATGGAACAGGCAGCTGTCGCCCAGGGCGAAGGCGTGCCAAGACCAATCGGCCCTACCGTTACCGGGCACGGTGGCTCGAACCTCCGCCCCCAACACGGTCGCGAACGCACCCTTCTCCAGGCCGGGTTGCTCGTACCAGGTGATGGGTCGGCCACGGGCGTCGCGCTCCGCCCGGTACCACTCGAGGTACGCCTCCCAGCGAGGCGCGGACCGCTCCATGAGGTCGATGACGAATGTGTCCACGTCGTCCCACCAGTCACGGCCGAGGGACATCGACTCGACGGCGTCCGCGACGAGGCGCTCCGCCCAGGCGCCCGCGAGTAGGCTTTCCGAGGCGCCGTCGGACACTGCCGCGTACAGCGGGAGGACGGTACGGCCCTCGTCGTCGGCCCGCGCGTCGCCGAACCAGGACAGTCCCGCGTCTTCGCACTCCTTGAGCGTGTTGCCCGCCTTGGGTACCCGCAGCAGCTGGCATTCCGGCAGAGCCGAAACGTCCTCCATGGTCAGCGCAGCTCGGTGGCGCGGGTGCCGATGTCGAGGAACTCCACGATGGAGGTGATGTCCGCGTTGTAGACGAAGCCCCGGGTGGTCTCGCTGACATGGTGCCCCTGTGAGGCCGCGTAGGAGCGCATGTGGCTGGGCAGCACGCTGGACATCTGGAACAGCAGCCGTGCGTACGTGTCCGGCAGCCCCTCATCGCTGTCCGGGAAGGTGACCGGTGTGCCGCCGGTGCCGGACACGTGGAGGTTGAACAGGAGGACCGCGCCATCGGCGGTGGCGTGCGAGGCCAGCGCGATGGCGGCGCTGGTGGGGTCGCCGTCGGTGGACTCGCCGTCGGTTAGGTTGAGCACGATCGGCGGGAAGCCGCTTGGGTGCGCCTCGACCCAGTTCGCCACGAGGCTGTCAGCGTAGCCGAGGGCGCGTGTCATGGGCGTGCCGCCGTTGGTCACCGGGTCCATCCAAACCGGGAACTGCACCGAGGTCTCGACCAAACCGCCGGCGCCATCGGGCACCTTCTTGGTACGGCTCTCCACCCGCGCGGGGTTGTTGGCGACTTCGCTCAGCGGAACGAGGTCGCGCCCGGCCAGCGTCCCCTGGAATGCGGAGCCCACGTGATTGTGTCCGTACCCGATCACGGCCACGTGGAAGTAGTCCCGTACGCCTTCCTCTTTGGCACACTTGACGGACAGTTCGGTCAGCAGCCGGTTGATCGCGTCGGAGACGACCTCGGCCCTCTGCTGCGTGACCTCACCGGCGCCCATTGGATCGCTCATGGAGGCGGACTGGTCCACGAGGAAGATGAAGCAACCCGGATTGGTTCGGCTGATCTCTGCGGTGTACGGCACTGCGCCCCCCTTGCTGTGAAGGGGATCACCATATCGAATGACCAGTGCTTTCACGCTGCCTTCACAGTCTCGGTGTCGAGGAAGTGATCGTCACTTACATGCCGTTCCAACGGCCGCCCGGCATGAGCCCCCGACGGTCTGCTCGACGACGTTTGGATCCAAGTGCTGCTCGGCGTCGTGGAGGACGTTTTCGACATTTCCGGAATCGAGGCTAGTGCCTTCACCCAGGGCAGATTCCATGATCAATGACATGCGAGGCAGTCTGCTGGTTACGCCTCGTGCGGCCACTGGGGCTGCGCGGCGTTCGGAGTGATGAACACCGCAAGGCAGCGGAACTCGCCACGCGTGGCGCTCTTGGTTTGCGCGAGGGTGGCGATGTGTTCGACGAGAGCCTGGTTCGCCGCCCGGTTCCCAGGCACCACTTCGCTCATCCGGAAGCCCTGAACACCGACTGCGCCTCCAGCATCGGCCTTGCTCATTCACCGTTGCGCGCGGGTTTCGCGGGCCGAGCGCGGACAGTACGGCGTCGGCGCCGCGTACCGCCGTGGCGAGCGTCGGCATGTCGGGTCGGGTGAGGTCGACGGCGATCGTCCGGACGCCGTCCGGCAGCTCACGTGGGCGGCGGGCCACGGCGGTCACGTCATGCCCGCCGGCTACCGCCTGCTCGACCAGGTG
>KL569245.1:3930-7937 GCA_000715635.1 Streptomyces violaceus
CCTGCTCGACCAGGTGCCGTCCGATACCGCCGGTGGCGGCGACGATCGTGAGTTTCATCGGGGTCCTCCCGCGGTGAAGGCGGCACGGTGGTCCTGCGCCCAGGTGGCGTACGTACGTGCAGGGCGGCCCAGCAGCCGCCGCACGGTGTCGGTGGTGGGCCCGGCCTCGCGGGCGTAGTCGGCCAGCGAGCCGAGCAGCCGGTCGGGTACCTCGTCGGGCAGGCCGGCGGCGAGCATGCCGCAACGGATCTCGTCCGGTGCGGTCTCGACGAACGACAGTGTCCGGTCCAGCGCCGTGCCGAGCGCGGCGACCTTCTCCGGCTGGCTCAGCGACTGCTCTCCGGTGAGCAGGTACGTCTGACCGCGGTGCCGCGGGTCGGTCAGGGCGAGGGCGGCCACCGCGGCGATGTCACGCTCGTCGACGGTCGAGGTCCTCGCGTGCGGGTATGCCCCTCGCACGGTCCCGGTCGCCTGGATCTGGCCGGCCCAGGCCAGGGTGTTGGCGGCGAAATCGGCGCAGCGCAGGATCGTCCAGTCCAGGCCGCTCCCCTTGGCGACGTCCTCGACCGCGTGGAACTGCTGCCGGAAGCGTGCGTGCCCGGCCGGGTACTGCACGGTCACGGCGGACAGTACGACCACTCTTGCCGCGCCCGTCCCGCGGGCGCGGGCCAACAGGTCGACAGCGGTGGATCCGGCGGCACGCGGGCTGAGCAGAACGGCCTCCACGCCGTCGAGGGTGGGAACCTTCGCGGGGTGGACGAGCTGTGTACCCACGGGGAATTCGGCGTGCGGGTCGCGGGTGACAGCGGCGACCTTCGCTCCCCTCTCAACCAAGAGGCGGACGGTTTCCCGGCCGACGACACCGGTGGCCCCGGTAATCAGGATCATGACTGAACCCCCAGTAGGTGTGTCGACAGTCGATCTTGCGCGGTGGATGATCACGGTTCGTATCGCGGGAAGACGTCACGGGCAAGCCGTGCGCCAGGATCATCGGCATGCGGCAATGAAACCTCCGGTCCTGCCCTGTCAGGTTGGTCGGGAGATCACTGGGTTTTACGGGTCTGCTTCACTTCCTGGTCGACGGCCCAGGCGTCGGCGACCGGGCCGAGGTGGCTGAGCTTGTCGGGGTTGATGACCGCGCGGATCGTCTGGATCTGCCCGTCGAGTGTGTCGAGGGCGAGGATGTGGAGGATTTTGCCGTCGCGGTCGCGGAAGAGCGCGCCCGGCTGGCCGTTGACCTCGTGCGGTTCGAACGTGATGTCGATCCGGGCCATGAGCGGGTAGACGGTGGCGAGCAGCCTGGCCACGTTCTCGGCGCCGGTGACGGCCCTGGCCAGCTGCGGTGCCTTGCCACCGCCGTCCCCGACGAGCTGGACGTCGGCTGACAGCAGATTCTGCAGTCCGTCCACGTCTCCCTGCGTCAGTGCCTCGAAGAACCGCCTCGCCAGCTCCTGCCGCTCCTGGCGGTCCGCTTCGAACCGGGGCCGTCCCTCGTGCATGTGGCGGCGTGCCCGTACGAGCAGCTGTCGGCACGCGGCCTCCGAGCGCCCCACGGCGGTGGCGATCTCGTCGAAGCCGAAGGCGAAGACCTCCCGCAGCACGAACACCGACCGCTCCAGCGGACTGAGCCGCTCCAGGAGCAGCAGCGCCGCCATCGACACCGAGTCGGCCAGCTCCGCCGCGCGGGCCGGGTCCTCGTACGGATCGTCCAGCAGCGGCTCGGGCAACCACGGTCCGACGTACTTCTCCCGCCGCACCCGGGCGGAGCGCAGCACGTCGATCGCGATCCGGGTCACCGTGGCTGACAAGAACGCCTTGGCCGACACGGGCCGGGTTCTCGAGGCGTCGTAGCGGAGCCAGGTCTCCTGTACCGCGTCCTCCGCCTCGCCCACGCTGCCCAGGATCCGGTACGCGATCGAGAACAGCAGCGGCCGCAGCTCCTCGAACTCCTCGACCTTGCCCACGCCGACTCCCCCCTTTGCGGTCTGTGTGCCCGGCCGGACCCGTGCCGGCGAGGCATCTTTCGAAGATCATCCGATGTGTGAGCGGAGCGGACAACGCCCGCGCCCGCGGACGACCTGATGGCCTTGAGCATGGCGTCCCGGTCCCGGCAGGCCTGACCCGGGCCAGGGGTGCGGTGGCGGTTCAGTGGAACTGGCCGACCTGGTAATCGCCGGCCGGCTGCTGGGTGATGATGTTCAGCCGGTTCACCGTGTTCATGAACGAGACCAACAGCACGAGGGCCGTGAGCTGCTCCTCGTCATAGTGCTGGGCGGCACGCGCCCACACCTCGTCGCTGACCCCGGTGGCCGCGTCCGCGACCCGGGTCCCCTGCTCGGCCAATGCGAGCGCGGCGCGTTCAGCCTCGGTGAAGACCGTTGCTTCCCGCCAAGCCGCGATCAAGTTCAGCCGCACCGGGCTCTCGCCGGCCGCGGCGGCTTCCTTGGTGTGCATGTCGATGCAGGCCGCGCAGCCGTTGATCTGGCTCACGCGCAGCGCTACCAACTCCTGCGTCGTAGCCGGCAGGGGCGATTCCTTCAACTCCCGGCCGACCGACATGAAGTACTTGAGCGCCTTGCCGGCAGTCGGGCTGGCGAAGTAGTTCAATCGCGCGTCCATCGTGTGCTCCTCCACGTTCGTCGATGCCTTCACCCCCAAGACGAGGCGGCCCTCACGCCTGTGACACGACGCGGTGTGACCCACGTCTCTCCGCTGACCGGACTCGGGATGTCATAGGCCGAGTCGCTGCCTCGTCTCGGGTACGGAAGTCCTCGATCAGGGAGTTGATGATGAACGTCGCGCTGTGGATCATCGCTGGGGTGCTCGCCGCTGTCTGCCTGGTGGGCAGCTCCAAGATGTTCGTGCCGCAGGAGAAGCTGGCCGCGATGGGCTCCTCTGCGCAGTGGGTCCTGGAGTTCAGCCCCGGCGCTCTCAAGGCCATCGGCGCCGTCGAGCTGCTGGCTGCGGTCGGCCTGGTTCTGCCCGCGGTGCTCGACATCGCGCCGGTGCTGGTGCCGCTGGCCGCCACCGGACTCGTTCTGCTGTTCGCCTGCGCGGTCACCATGCGTCTGCGCCGTGGCGAGAAGGCCACGATCGCCGGCGACCTGATCTACCTCGCCCTTGCCGCCTTCATCGCATGGGGCCGTTTCGGCCCCGAGTCCTTCACCGGCTGACCACCGGCGCATATCAGTCGAGCGCCGAAGTGCCGGGCACACTCCAGGTCGTACCGATACGCCTACCAGCCAACGGAGTTGGCTACGACGTCACTCTCTTCGGCAATGAACACCCGCCTACTACAACAGCTTCGTCGCTATTGAACTTGCGCCGCGCCGCACAAAGAACACAGCCGAGTGCCGGGACCCACGTCGGCTGCCGGTGCGCGGTTCAGGCGGACTGCTCGGCGGTGGCCGCCGTCTCGCGGCGCTGGGCCCGCAGCAGTCGGCGGCCCTGTTCGCCCTTGGACCAGGTGTGGGAGCCGGGCTTGCGTGCCTCGTTCACCAGCTGCTTGATGGTGTGCTTGCACACGAACTCCTTCACCTTCGCGCCTGTCCGGCCGCCGAGGTGGAGCCGCTTGGCGGTGTCGTCCCGGTGGGCGAACTGGAAAATGCCCGCACGGCGCCCCAGGCTGATGCACTGGCCGGCGAACCCCAGGTCGATCGGTGCGGGCCGCTTGTTCGCGATGCGGCTGAGCACCGTGTCGGCGGCGTGTGCGCCCAGCGGGCCGGCGGCCTGGCAGCTCATCCGGAACGGCATGTCCGACGGTGCCGCCGAGTCCCCGGCGGCGACGATCCACTCGTCGTCGATGCTCGTCAGGGTCTCGTCGGTGAGCAGGCGGCCCAGGGTGTCGGTGCTGAGCCCGCTGCGGGCGGCCAGGTCCGGCACGCCGAACCCGGCGGTCCAGACGGTGACCGCGCTCGACAGCTCACGGCCGTCGCCGAGCCGCACACTGTCACCGGTCACCTCCGTGACCTTCGTGCCGGGGCCCTGCGACACGGTCACACCGAGGC
>KL569245.1:8073-9671 GCA_000715635.1 Streptomyces violaceus
CACGCCCGGATCGGCGCTGCCGCTGCCCACCGCGTAGATCAGGTAGTCGTAGCCGACCGTGCCGCCGATCGCCAGCTCCACCCTTCGCCCCGTCGTGTCGATCCGGGTCACGGTGTCGACCACCAGCCGGACGCGTTCGCCCAGGACCTTCCGGTAGTCGTTGACGGCCTTGTGCGTCCCGCCCGCCAACTGGTGCAGTCGGATCCGCTCGACGAAGTCCGGGCGGCAGTTGATCAGCGTCACGGTCACGTCGTCGCGCTGCGTCAGCCGGTTGGCCGCCATGACCCCGGCGTAACCGCCGCCGATCACGACGACTTCGGTGTTCTCAGCCATGGTTTCTTTCCTCCGCTGTATAGGAATTCGCGTATCAGGAATTCGCGCACGCAAGATGTCGACTTGGCGCGCAAGATGTCGACTTCGCACACCGTGACGGCGTGCGGGACTGATCAGCTGAGGCCGAGGCGCTTCGGCGCCGAGCCGCGGAGCGGGGTGGAGTCCAGGTACCGGACCTCGTAGATGCGTTCGCTGAACTTCCAGCCGTCGGCGGTTCGCTCGTAACGGTCTTGGTACAAGGCGTAGTTCAGGTGCGAGCTGCCGTCGCGCATCCGTCCGAACTCCTGGATGTACGCTCGCCCGGCCGCGGTGTCGCCGTCCACCCGGATGACGCCCGGGTGGACGTTCTGCACGAAGAACTCCCAGAGCGACTGGCCCCACTCGATCCCCGCGCGGATCTCCGCGCGGCCGACGAACTCCTTGTCGATGTGCGGCCAGCGCATGGCGCCCTCGGGCGTGAACAGCGAGACGGCGCGTTCGAAGTCACGCATCATCACCGCGTCCGTGAGCTCGGCTCGCAGCGCCTCTATCTCGACGCGATCGGCGATGGCCCGCATGTCGCCCATCGGTTTCCCTCCCCATCCATGTGTGCGTCAGGCGGGTGCCGCCTGTCCGGTGGTGATGGATCCAGCATCGGCGCGGGCGAACAGCGGAACAATGTAAGGTTCCTTGGGCTACTCATAATGTGGCGGTTATGTATGGGTGGCGGTTACGCATGGATGGGGGTTGTGCGTGGAGCTGCGTGACATCGAGATCTTCCTGACCCTGGCCGAGGAGTTGCACTTCGGCCGCACCGCGGAGCGGCTTCATGTGTCCCAGGCCCGCGTCAGTCAGGCCATCGCCAAGCAGGAACGGCGCCTGGGCGTCGTCCTGTTCGACCGCACCAGCCGGCGCGTCGCCCTGACCCCGGTCGGCCGGCGTCTTCGCGAGGACCTCCAGCAGGCCGTCGACCTTCTCCGGGAGGGGCTCGCCCGCGCCGAAGCGGCCGGTGCGAGGACGGGGCAGACCCTGCGTCTGGGTGTGTTCGGCCATGCCGGCCACGAACTGCGCCCTCTCATCGAGGCCTTCCGCGCCCGCCACCCCGGCAGCGACGTCCAGTTCGGCGAGATCAACGGCAGCGACCCGTTCACCGCGCTGCGCACCGGAGAGCACGACGCGCACGTGCTGTGGCTTCCGGTGGCCGAACCGGACCTCACGGTCGGCCCGACCCTACTGACCGGAGGCCGCGTGCTCGCCGTGGCGGCGGACCATCCGCTGGCCGAGCG
>KL569245.1:9913-14127 GCA_000715635.1 Streptomyces violaceus
TGGCCGAGCGCGGCACCGCGTCGCTGGAGGACCTCGGCGACAACCACGTCGTCGACTTCGGCCCCGACGCCCCCGAGTACTGGATCGCTGCCATGGTCCCCACTCGTACGCCGCTCGGTCGCCGTATCCCGCGTGGGCCCGCCGCGCGAACCTTCCACGAGGTTCTCTCCCTGGTGGCCTCCGGACAGTGCGTCCACCCGCTGGGCGAGATTGCCGCCCGCTACAACCGTCCCCCCGGCATCGTCTTCCTCCCCATGCCTGACGCCCCCACCCTCCACTTCGCCCTCACCTGGCGATCCACCGACGACAGCCCCACCCTCCGCGCACTGGCCCAGACCGCCGCCGACCACGGCCCCATCTCCATATGACAGCGGATGAAGGGCAGTTGATGGTCGCCGCTGCTGTACGCCAGGCCGGGCCCCGGCGATGGAGTGACGTCCGCGCAACGTCAGCGCCTACCTGACGGTGTTCACCCGAAGCCCCCCGGACCGCGCAACGGGAGCGTCCGGCTGAGGACGAGGTTGGTGGTGGTGCTCCCGAACTCGGCCAGC
Source organism: Streptomyces violaceus (assembly GCA_000715635.1). GTDB lineage: Bacteria > Actinomycetota > Actinomycetes > Streptomycetales > Streptomycetaceae > Streptomyces > Streptomyces violaceus. The sequence continues at coordinate 10,465 of KL569245.1, forward strand.
TCGTCGACGATCTCCTCCAGGTGGGCCATCGACGTGGCCACCACCTTCATGACGTAGCAGTCGTCTCCGGTGGTGCGAAGGCACTCCAGGATCTCCGAGCGCTCCTCCAGCAGCCGGCGCAGCGGCTGGTGCCGGGTTCCCGGCCCCGGGTACTTGAGCCGGACCACCGCCATCACCGGGTAACCGGTCCGCTCCGGGTTCACCTCCGCCCGGTACCCAGTGATCACCCCGGCCTCCTCGAGCCGACGCACCCGCTCCTTGGTCGCCGACGCGCTCAGGTTCACCCGCCGCGCCAGCTCGGTGAACGGGATCCGGCCGTCCCGTTGGACTTCTGCCAGGATCGCCCAGTCCGTTACGTCGAGACTCTCGGTCATACGCCCATTCTACCGGCGGATCCACGGCCGAACCGCCTCTGAACAGGCGGGAATCTCTTCTGGCGACCTATGCGCCCTGCCTAGGGTTGGGCCCTATGAAGATCGGAGTGAACGTCCCCAATTTCGGCCCGGGCACCGACCCCGGAGTGTTGCGAAGCTGGGCCCAGACCGTGGAGGGCCTGGGCTTCGACCTACTGATGATCTCGGACCACATAGCCATTACGCCGGATGTCGCCGAGCGCTACCCGGCACCCTTCTACGAGCCCTTCACCACCTTGTCCTGGCTGGCCGGCCTCACCACCCGTATCCAGCTCGGCACGACAGTCCTCATCGCTCCCTACCGGCACCCGCTGCTCACCGCCCGAATGGCGGCCAATCTGAATGAGCTGAGCGGCGGCCGGCTGATCCTCGGCGTGGGAGTGGGCTGGGCGCGGCAGGAGTTCACCGCCCTCGACATCCCGTTCTCACAGCGCGGACAGCTGACCGACAGCCACCTGCGGGACATCCGGGCCGCCTGGAAGGACACCGCCTCATACGGAGACCGCCGGATCCCGGTGTGGGTCGGCGGCAACAGCGACGCGGGGCTGCGCCGGGCCGTACGACTCGCAGACGCATGGCATCCGCTGCACCCCACCATGCCGTGGCTGCGCGAAGCCGCAGGCAGGCTGCAGACGTACGCGGACGAGCAACATTTGCCCGTGCCCGCCCTGGCTCCCCGCATCGCCCTGCGACTCACCAAGGAACCGGTCGACGGAGCGGGACGGCCCGCCGGTGAGGGCACCATCGACCAGATCATGGACGACCTCGACCAACTGCGGCTGCTGGGCGCCAAGTCCGTCGTCCTCGACACCTACCCGGGCGACCCCCACGCGACATGTCACCCGCAGGCGGCCTGGCAAGCCCTCGCCACCGTGGCCGCGCACCTTCTCCCGCCCAACACCCCACCCCGCACTGCGAGGGAGCAGTCATGACCACACCCGACGACCACACCCTCCTCCGACAGGCCATCTCTCTCGCGGCCAAGGCACGCACGAGCGGCAACCCGCCCTTTGGATCTCTGTTGGCAGGACCGGACGGGACGATCCTGGCCGAGGAGCACAACACCACCCTCACCGACAACGACGTCACCGCACACCCGGAACTCAAATTGGCGAGGTGGGCCGCAAGAGAACTCGACGCGCAGACGGCGGCAGGCACCACCATGTACACCAGTTGCCAGCCGTGCGGGATGTGCAATGCCGTCATCCAATGGGCAGGACTGGGGCGAGTGGTGTTCGCCCTGTCCAACGAACAGCTCCTGGACATCAGGCCGGGTAGCAGCCGACCGCCCGTGCCGCAGGACGGCCCCGCGCTGCTCGAAGAGGTACGGGCCGCAGTCGAGCCCTACTACCGCTGACCGCCGGGCCCAGGGCAGAGCCCGCCACCAGCGGAACGCACCTGGGTACGCTCACCCCTCCAAAGGAGCCACACCCATTTAGTGCAGAGAAGCACACGCCGCCGTTGGCCGCCGCGCAATCCGACCTCATCGGGGCTGAGCTTGGCACGGCGTGCCTTGAGGAACTCACTCGGTCAGGTGCGGGTTGCGGTACATGATCTCCAGCGTCGCCCACAGGCCAGGTGTTGTGAGGGGGAAGGACTCTTCCTACGTCGGGCGCGACCTGGCCCCCGAGTGAGCGCACCGCTGAGACGTCTGGACGTCAGCTCGTGCCTTGAGCAGCTCCTGGGCCAGTGCAACCGCCGAGCCAGGGTTCTAGCGGGCGGCGAGCACTACCTCGACACTGTCGCCTACATCGAACGGGCAGGTCTCGACGCGAAGGACACCCAGGGCATCCTGGCCGGCAACGCCGAAGCGCTTCCGGGGCTGGCCTGATCATCGGGGTGCGCTGACGAGACCATCCGGGGCCGACAGGACAGCGGTGGCCGGATGTCAGGACGGTGGTGGTGAGCCCGGCGACGTCCGCCGGGCCCACCACCATGCCGTTGAGCAGGAATCAGGCGCGCAGCATCCGGTCGGGGTGTGTCCCGGGTCCTCCTCCGTGACGGAGACAACCGGCGCGGTCTGGCCGCGCTCGCCGCTGCGCCCGGGCCACGTCACGCCGTGGCCGATCGTCATTGCCGGGGCGTTGTTTCCAGTGGCTGCCGCCGGGCGACTGGAGGGTCTCGGCCTGTGCTGGTTCGCGCTTGGTTGGCGACGGGGCGACTGGGGGCCTGTCTCCCGGTGTTGCCGGCGGTTCGGGTGCTGCTTACGGATACCAGGGGGCGCTGCGGTCGTGAGCCGGTGGCTCGTGGGGTCATGTCCCTCGGCGCTATTCGGTCCGCGACTGGTCCGGGGAATCCCCCTTGGATGTCGGACAGTGACTCGAAAAACCCGATTGATCGCATTGGGTGCCTGCGATGTCGGGTTGCCTGGTGGAGCGCAACGATGCCCCAGGCAACCCGACTTCAGGCTCTAGAAGAAGCCAAGTTTCTGAGGGCTGTAAGAACAAAGAATGTTCTTCGTCTGCTGGTAGTGATCCAGCATCATCTTGTGCGTCTCGCGGCCGATCCCGGACTTCTTGTAGCCGCCGAACGCCGCGTGTGCCGGGTACGCGTGGTAGCAGTTGGTCCATACCCGGCCGGCCTTGATCTCGCGGCCCAGGCGGTACGCCGTGTTGCCGTCGCGGGTCCAGACGCCGGCGCCCAGGCCGTACAGGGTGTCGTTGGCCAGTTTCAGGGCCTCGTCGACGGAGTCGTAGGTCGTGACCGAGACGACCGGGCCGAAGATCTCCTCCTGGAAGATCCGCATGTCGTTGGTGCCGCGGAAGATCGTCGGCTCGATGTAGTAGCCGCCCTCGAGGCCGGGGACCGCGCGGGGGTTGCCGCCCGTGACGACCTCAGCGCCTTCCTTCCTGCCGATGTCGAGGTAGGAAAGGATCTTCTCGTACTGGTCGTTGCTCGCCTGTGCGCCGATCATGGTGTCCGGGTCCAGCGGGTCGCCGCCGACGATGGCCTGCGTCCGTGCGACGCAACGGGCCATGAAGTCCTCGTAGATGGAGGAGTGGATCAGGGCGCGGGACGGGCACGTGCACACCTCGCCCTGGTTGAGGGCGAACATCACGAAGCCCTCGACGGCCTTGTCCAGGAAGTCGTCGTCCGCGGCCATGACGTCGGGCAGGAAGATGTTCGGGCTCTTGCCGCCCAGCTCCAGCGTGACCGGGATGATGTTCTCGCTCGCGTACTGCATGATCAGGCGGCCGGTCGTCGTCTCCCCGGTGCTGTCTCTTATACACATCTCTGATGGCGCGAGGGA
>KL569245.1:14315-17268 GCA_000715635.1 Streptomyces violaceus
AGCGGCTTGCCCGCTTCGACACCGAAGCCGTTGACCACGTTGACCACGCCCGGCGGGAGCAGGTCGGCGATCAGTTCGATGACGTAGAGCAGGCTGACCGGGGTCTGCTCGGCCGGCTTGATGACGACGCAGTTGCCGGCGGCCAGCGCGGGGGCCAGCTTCCAAGTGGCCATCAGGATCGGGAAGTTCCACGGGATGATCTGGCCGACCACCCCCAGCGGCTCGTGGAAGTGGTACGCGACCGTATCGGCGTCGATCTCCGCGATGCTGCCCTCCTGGGCGCGGACGACGCCGGCGAAGTACCGGAAGTGGTCGACGGCCAGCGGGATGTCGGCGGCCAGGGTCTCGCGGACCGGCTTGCCGTTCTCCCAGGTCTCGGCGACCGCGATCTTCTCGAGGTGTTCTTCCAGGCGGTCCGCGATCCTGTTGAGGATGCCCGCGCGTTCCGCGGTGGACGTGCGGCCCCACTGGTCGGCCGCCCGGTGCGCGGCGTCCAGGGCGAGTTCGACGTCGGCGGCGGAGGAGCGGGCCACCTCGCAGAAGACCTTGCCGGTCACGGGGCTCGGGTTCTCGAAGTAGCGGCCCTCGACCGGGGCGACGAAGTCACCGCCGATGAAGTTGTCGTAGCGCCGGGCGAAGTTGACGATGCTGCCGTCCGTTCCTGGCTGCGCGTACACCATGGCGGCTCTCCTCGGTGAAGGGCGGGGAGGGGTGAGTGATGGTCCACGCCCTCGCGACGCTCCTCACTGTGCTGCCCGGAGGTTGGCGCAAGGTTGGCGCCGGCCAGACCGGCTGTCGCGCGGAGGCGTCAGTCGCGCAGGGCCGTGGTCAGCCGGCCGGCGGCGATGGCGCGGCGGGTGTCGTCCGGGCCGAGCAGACGCAGCGCGTGCTCGTGGATCTCCGCGTCGTACGGGGCCCGTTCGCCGTAGCGCAAGGCGTGGTCCGGGCGGGTGCTCGTCAGAACGGCCTCGCGTACGGCCACCTCGAGGCGGGTGCGCCACTCCTCGATGCCGGGTGCCTCGGAACGGGGGAGCAGCGGACCGCCGTAGTGACGCAGAGCGGTGTCCGTGTCGCCCTGCTCCAGCGCCCGCAGGACATCGGCGGCGTCGCAGGACACCGGGATCGTCAGGGCGTAGCGGCGGGGGGCGATGCCGCCGCCGAGGGCGCGGCGCAGGTGGGAGATCTCCGCCTTGAAGGTGGACGCGGTGACCGGCCGGTCGCCGTACAGGGCGGCGCGCAGCCGCTCCGGGGAGAAGCCGTCGGGTTCGAGCGCGAGCAGGGTCAGGATCTCCAACTGTCGCGGGCGCAGGGGGAGGTGCCGGCCTTCCCGTACTGCCTGATCTGCGCCCAGGCAGGTGAGCCGCAGCCGGGACAGCCGGCTCAGCTGACCCGGGCGGTCGTGTTCCTTCGTGAGGCGGGCCTCGATCGTGGACACCAGCGTCCGCACGGTGGACATGGCCAGGGGGTGGGAGCGGTCCCAGGTGGTGGACAGGTCCAGTACGCCGAGGACCCGGCCGTCCGGGCCGTGCACGGGGGCGCAGTAGCAGACCCAGCCGTGCAGGGCCGACACCAGGTGTTCGGCCGAGAAGACGGAACTGGGGCGGCCGGTACGCAGTGCCAGGGACAGGGCGTTGGTGCCCATGGCCTGCTCGTCCCACCGGCCGCCCGGCGCGAAGTTGACCCGCTCGGCCCGGCGGCGCATGGTCGGGCCGCCGCAGGTCCACAGGATGGTGCCGGACTCGTCGGTGACCGCCGTGACGAAACCGGCGTCCTCGGCGATGCTGTGCAGTTCGCCGGCGAGGCCGGAGACCGGCCGGTACAGCGGTGAGGACGTCCAACGCTGGTGCACCGGGCCGCCGTCGGTGACCGGGGCGCTGTCCCGGCCGGGGTCCACGCTGCCCAGCGAACGCGCCCAGGACTCGGTCACCTCGTGGCGCAACGCCGCGCTGCCGTCCGGCCGCGTGCCGGGGACGCTCAGTCGCGGTACCCAGTGGGACCACTCGTGCTCCAGCACGGCCCTGCGCTGCCGGAGGTCAGGGCGCTGTGACATGGCCTCTCCCTGCCGTCGTACCGGTTCTCGGCGTGAGGTCAGTGTTACCGGATGCGCCGGGCCCGGTCGAGGAAACCGGCGGACCGGGATCCGGGGTCCTCGATGACTGGCCGGGAAGGGACGCTTGCTCTGAACGGGCGACCGCCTGACTGGATGTTTGTCCGGACGCCGCGTGCCGCCGTACGGGTGACGGGTTCACTCGACCCGACGGACGCGGTCCCGCCCGCGTACCACCGGAGCGCGGCGTCGCGTTGCCCTGGCATGGACAGCACTGCGACGGCGCGGCGCCTGCTCGGGAACGACGCCGCGCCCCGGCCGTACGCCGAACTCACCAGCGGATACTCGGGCCATCCGCCGATCTACGCGGCCCTGGTCGCCGAATGGGAGGCGAGGGGCCACACCGTCCCGGAGCACCGTGACGGCCAGTGGGTCTCCTTCGCCGCGCCGACCGAGAGCGAGACCTGGACCGCCGTCCCCGCGTGGCACACCGGCCCGCACCTGGGCCCGGTCGTCCCCTCCCGCGCGCAACCGGCCGCCGGCCGCCACACTGGCCCGGTCGGCTCTGCCGGAGTTCCCCCGACCCCGGGCCGGCGCACAGGGCCGGTCGCGCCTCCCGCTGTACATCCGACCCCGGGCCGGCGCACAGGACCGGTCGCGCCTCCCGCTGTACATCCGACTCCTGGTCGGCCTGCGGGCCCGGTCGTGCCTCCCGCCGTACATCCGACCCCTGGTCGGCCTGCGGGCCCGGTCGCCGATCGGATCCCGGGAACCCCGGCCGGTCCTGCCGGCGTCCGTCTCACCAGCCGTCAAGTGCCACCGGCTCCGCGCTGACCGGTGCCAGTACCGCGAGGGTGCCCGTGGCCTCGCGCAGGGCCGACTCGAGCGTGCCGGGGGAGTGGAGGG
>KL569245.1:17513-17768 GCA_000715635.1 Streptomyces violaceus
ACGGCCGACGTGCCGGACACCGAACCCGACCCACTCACTGACAGGGTCGGGCGGCAGGAAGAAGCCCACTCTGCGCGCCGTGCAGTCCACAAGGGTGGGGCCGGGCACCTTCAGAGGGTCGCGCCACAGGTAGTCCAGGGCGAGCAGGCCGAGCCGGTCCGGAACGCTCAGCACGTCCCAGTACCGCCCGGCCTCCACGAGAACCGTGCCCGTGCCGTAGTCCCACTCCCGCTTGCACTCCTGGGGGTCCGTGGC
>KL569245.1:18016-22045 GCA_000715635.1 Streptomyces violaceus
CTTCCACATGACGCTCTGCATGGCCACCCCAGGCACAGTCGGCGCGCCCCGAAGGACGCACGCGGGACACGGGCCGGTGGCCCGCGGGGATCCGGGAGATCCGCGGTGCCGGTCCGGCCCCAGCCATGCTCGTAGATATTTCTAGGCGCCGGAAGGGGTGGCGCGGCCTGGCGTTTGGGTCGTGCATGTCCCGGTCGAAAGAGGGCACTCGAAGACGCGTCACGTAAGACCGCGGTCAACTCCGTGCGCGTCCATGCCGCCCATATGAAACCGGCCACTGGCCGATGAACGACTCGGGGAGAACTCGGGGAGCGCGCTGGGCTGATGGACCGCCGTCGCCGGAAAAGCGGGGCCTCCCAGGCGTGTTGGCCCCTCGCGTTCACACCCGCTGTGCACGAGGTGTGGACCGGTCCACGAGGGCGCGCGGGCAGGATGTGCGAATCAGGGAAGTTTGCCTTCACAAAACCTTCTACCCTGCTGGCCAGAACCTGTCTTGTTCGGTCAACTCTGAACGCACCAAGGTGGATTGAGCACTTGAGCATCAGGAGTCACAAGCGCGCTGCTTGACCTGTGCGACCGAACCGCGCGGGTACTGACGGGGGAACTGATGAGGTGCGCGTGCCCACCGCCGACACTCGGGGGGCAGTTCCTCGCGCACGACCAAAACGTCTCTCCCTCACCATCTCTTGGTGCCTTCATCCGGTGCCCGAGACAGGGATAGGAGGGGGAATGCCGATGAGTGCAGTGAGCGCCGCCAAGCCGACGTATCCCGGCGTCTACGTCGAAGAGCTTCCCAGCAGCACCCGCACCATCTCGACCCTGACCACTTCGGTGACCGCCTTCGTGGGCCACACCCGCCGCGGTCCGCTGAACGAGCCGGTGCGCGTCACCAGCTTCACGGAGTTCGAGCGCCGCTTCGGGGGATTGAGCGCGCAGAGCGCCGTCGGCTACGCCGTTCACCAGTTCTTCGGCAACGGCGGCACCGTCGCCGTGATCGTCCGGGTCGCCAAGGCCGGCAGCGGCCAGGCCGCCTGCGCCACGCTGGAGTCCACCGAGGGCCACAGCGAGTGCGACGTCCTCAAGGTGCACGCCAAGGAACCCGGCGTGTGGGGCAACGGCCTGCGCGTCGCCGTCGACTACGACACGCCCCGCCCCGACGAGACCTTCAACCTGCGCGTCCACGACGCCAAGGGCGAGGCCCGCGAGAGCTTCACCGGTCTGTCCGCCGACCCGTCCAACGGCCGGTACGTGCAGACCGTCGTCAACGCCGGCTCCCGGCTGATCCGCGTCGAGGTCGTCGGCGAGGGCCGGCCCGACCCGTCCGGCACCGTCTCCAAGCCGTTCGGGCACGAGCTGCCCGACCTGGCCGTGGACCTCACCGTCAAGATCGGTGACGTCGAGCGGGAGTTCACGCTCCACGACCCCGACTGCGACGGGGAGGCCCCGAGCTCCGTCGCCGAGCTGGCGCTGCTGCTGGAGCGCAAGCTGCGCGCCCTGCCCGACGCGCCCGGCAAGCACGCCTTCGCCGGTGCCGAGGTCACCGCCTTCGGCCGGCGCGTCCAGGTCGTCGCGGGCTCCACCGACCCCGAGGACGTCGTCCGCTTCCTCGGCGAGTGCGCCAACGACCTCGGCCTCGAGGCCTCCGTCAACCCGCCGGTCTTCCCGCTGGAGGGCGGCGAGGACGGCGAGGCGCCCGGCCCGCGCGACCTCATCGGCTCCGAGGCCGACAAGTCCGGCATCCAGGCGCTGCGCGGCGTCGCCGACGTCAACCTGCTCGTGCTGCCCGAACTCGCGGCGTACGAGAAGGCGGAGGACGCCGTCACCGTCGTCTCGGCCGCCCAGCGGCTGTGCCAGGAGCGGCGGATCTTCCTGCTGGTCGACGCGCCGAGCACCTGGGTCAGCGTGGACACCGCCCGTGCCGGGCTCGCCGCGTTCGACGCCGTGCGCGGCAACCACGCGGGCCTGTACTTCCCGCACCTCCAGCTCACCGACCCGCTCACGGGCCGGCTGCGCTCCTTCCCGCCGTCCGGCGCGGTCGCGGGCGTCATCGCCCGTACGGACTCCGAGCGCGGCGTGTGGAAGGCCCCGGCCGGCACCGAGGCGCGGCTCGCGGGCGTGCACTCGCTCACGGTCAACCTGACCGACCGCGAGACCGGCCTGCTCAACCCGCTCGGCGTCAACGTCCTGCGGACGTTCCCGGTGACCGGCCCGGTGGTCTGGGGCGCGCGCACACTGGAGGGCTCCGACGCCCTCGACAGCGAGTGGAAGTACGTCCCCGTACGGCGGCTCGCGCTGCATGTCGAGGAGAGCCTCCAGCGGGGCCTGCAGTGGGTGGTGTTCGAGCCCAACGACGAGAACCTGTGGCAGCAGATCCGCCTCAGCGCCTCCTCCTACCTGCACACGCTCTTCCGCCAGGGCGCCTTCAAGGGCGGCACGCCGCGCGAGGCCTACTTCGTCAAGTGCGACGGCGACACCACGACCGACGAGGACATCGAGAACGGCATCGTCAACGTCCTGGTCGGCATCGCGCCGGTCCGCCCGGCCGAGTTCGTGATCGTCAAGATCCAGCAGACGTCCGGCCAGTTCGCGCTCTAAGGAACGCTCCAAGGAATCCCTGAGGACATTTCGATGGCAGAGTTCACGGTCAACGCCCATCGTTTCGACCCGTACAAGAACTTCAAGTTCCTGGTCCTGTGGGACGGTCGGACGGTCGCGGGCATCAGCAAGATCAGTCCGCTCAAGCGGACCACCGAGGTCGTCAAGCACCGCCACGGCGGCGACCCCTCGTCCCCGCGCAAGTCGCCGGGCCGCTCCGAGTTCGAGGGCATCACCCTGGAGCGCGGCGTCACGCACGACCCCGAGTTCGACCGCTGGGCCAACAAGGTCTGGCAGGTCGGCGCGGGCCTCGGCTCGGAGGTGTCCCTCGCGGACTTCCGCAAGGACATCGTGATCCAGGTCCTCAACGAGGCCGGCCAGGTCGCCGTCTCGCACAAGCTGTACCGGACCTGGCCCAGCGAGTACCAGGTCCTCGGCGAACTGGACGCCAACGCCAACGCGGTGGCCATCCAGTCGCTGAAGCTCGAGTGCGAGGGCTGGGAGCGGGACTACGAGGTGCCCGAGCCGGAGGAGCCGTCGTTCCTTAATCCGGCGTAGGCGCTCCGCTGGGAAGCGCCGCGGTGGGGTCGTTGTTCGTCTGCGGGTTCGCGGGGGCTGGTCGCGCAGTTCCCCGCGCCCCTATGGGGCACGTGTTGGGGGAGGCATGGCCATCGCACAGGCGGCCGAGTTCCTGGCCACCTGGGAAACCGGGCTGACCCAGGCACCGGCCGGGCGCGCACTGCTGCTGCACCGGGCCGCCCGTCCAGACCTGGGCGGCGACCAGCGGGCCTTGCTGGCGTTGCCGGTGGGGGAGCGCGAGGCGGACCTGTTCGCCCTGCGCCGGGCCCTGTTCGGCGAGCGCATGCAGGTGCGTCTGGAGTGCGGGGCGTGCGGCGCGGACATGGAGTTCGAGCTGGACGCCGGGGAGTTCGGCCGCACCCTGGCCGACCGCGGCGATCCGCTGGTGCGGGTCGCCCAGGACGGCTGGGAGGTCGAGTTCCGGGTGCCCGGCGTCGCCGACCTGACGGCGGCGGCCCGGGACGCCGACCCCCGCCGGGCCCTGCTGGCCCGCTGCCTCGTCACCGCCGTACGCGACGGGCAGCCCGTGTCCGCGGACACGCTGCCCGTCGCCGTACAGCGGCGGATCGCCGAGGCGGCCCAGGCCGCTGATCCGGGGGCCGACGTCACGCTCACCATCGCCTGCCCCGAATGCGGGGAGCCCACCCGGGCCGAGCTGGACATCGCCTCCTACCTGTGGACCGAACTGGACGCCTGGGCCCGGGACCTTCTGCTCGACGTCCATCTGCTCGCCACCGCGTACGGCTGGAGCGAGCCGGAGATCCTGGCGCTCAGCCCGATGCGGCGCCGCTACTACCTGGAGCTGTGTGCGGATGTCTGACTCCACCTCGGAAGGGCGGCCGGAGCGCGACTTCC
>KL569245.1:22338-22578 GCA_000715635.1 Streptomyces violaceus
AGAGATGTGTATAAGAGACAGGACCCGGAGGGCACCGGGCCGCTGTGGCCCGTCGCCGCCCCGGCCCCTGTCGCCCGGCCGGACGGGACGCGCCCGGCGGCCCGCGAGGTCGTCCGTACGGAACGGGAGCGGACGATCGTACGGACCGAGTCCGCACCCGCACCCGACGAGCCCGCAGTTCGTCCGGCCCGGCCGGCCGAGTCCGAAGGGCCGCTGCTGCGTCCCGTCACGCCCACGGGC
>KL569245.1:22817-23152 GCA_000715635.1 Streptomyces violaceus
TACCGAGCGGGCCACCCCCACGAACGCGGTGTCCGTGCCGACCCCCCCTGGTGCGGACGCCGCTTCCCCCGCCGCCGTGTCCGCCCCGCTGCTTCCCAGCGCGGCGGACACGGCGGCCGCACGGGACGCCGTCCGGCAGGCGGCGGCCCGTCGTCCGGGGCGCCCGGCCGAGCAGGTGGTGCAGGTGCAGATCGGGCGGCTGGAGGTCACCGCGGGCGGGGCGCCGCAGGGCGGTGGCGACAGGCCGCGGCCACGGGACACGGAGCGCCCCCGGGCCACGGTCAGCCTGGCGGACTATCTGGCCAGGGGGCGCGAGTGAGTGAGCCGCGACGGCA
>KL569245.1:23354-23659 GCA_000715635.1 Streptomyces violaceus
CGGCACGGCAGCCGTACGACGAGAAGGACCAGTACGAGGAGAGGGACCGAGGAACCGACGTCATGAGCAACGCACTTGCCCTCGCCCACGTCACCCAGGCCCTCGCCCTGCTGATCGAGGCCAACCTTCCGCCGGACATCGACATCGCGGTGAAGGTCGAGCCGCGCAAGCCGCCGGCCGACCCGCCTCTCGAGCCGACCATCACCGTGTTCCTGTACCAGGTCACGCCCAACCCCTCGCAGCGCAACAACGACCTGCCGGCCCCTGTCTCTTATACACATCTCTGAGCGGGCTGGCAAGGCAGA
>KL569245.1:23902-24629 GCA_000715635.1 Streptomyces violaceus
CCGGCGGCCGGCCGCCGCGCTCGACCTGCACTACCTGATCAGCGCGTACGGCGAGGAGGCCGAACTGGTCGGGCAGCGCCTGATCGGCTCGGTCGTGCGCACCCTGCACGAGATACCCGTACTGCCCCGGGACATCATCGAACTCGCCGGTCAGCGGCCGCACTTGAGCGGGAGTGACCTGGCCGAGGCGGTGCAGCGGGTGCGGTTCACGCCGACGGTGATGGACGTCGACGAGACGTCCAAGCTGTGGGGGATGCTCCACCAGACGCCGTACACGCTGTCGGTCGTCTACCAGGCGGTCCTGGTCCTCATCGACGGGCGCGAGACGCCGGTGCCGGCGAAGCCGGTGGAGCGGCCGGAAGTGCGGGTGCTGCCGTTCGGGGCGCCGGGGGCGCCGGTGCCGCCGGCCGCTTCGCCGGCGGCAGACGGACTGCCCTCGGAGGGTGCCTCGGAGCCGTCCGACGCCCCTGTGAAGGCCGTTGCCAAGACACCGGCGAAGACGCCCGCGAAGGCGACCCGGGGCCGTAAGCCGGCGCCGCCCGCCAGGGCCGCGAAGAAGACGGCCGCCAAGTCCGCCCGGTCCCCGCAGACCCGGCCGGCGACGGAGAACACGGACGGCGACGAGGACACGGAGAACTGAGGCACATGGGAGCGACGGGGGCAGGTGAGGACATGGGAGCGCACGGCACGGCCGCGGCGGGTACGACGGCTGCCGCCGCGCTGGGCG
>KL569245.1:24824-25574 GCA_000715635.1 Streptomyces violaceus
GACGGCTGCCGCCGCGCTGGGCGCGGGCACGACGCTGACAGCCGAGATCCGGCGTGTCCTGGCCCGCGTCGACGCTCATGCGGGACGGGCGGCGGGGGAGGCGCTCGGGGACACGGCCGCGCGTCACGCCGCGCAGGACAGCAGCACGGGCGCGGGTCGCGCCGCGGGCGGAGGCCCTGGCGGGACAGCCGCGCAGCACGTCTCGCGGGACCGCGACGGTTCCGCCGCGCCGGGTGTCTCGCGGGATCCTGATGGCGCTGCCGGGCCGCGTGTCTCGCGGGAATCCGACCGCACCGCCGCCCCCGGCCGTGTCGGCACGCCGCCGGAAGGGCGCGGCGCCACGCGGGCCACCGTGCCTGAGGCCGCCGCCGACGGCCCCGGTATCGCCCCCCTCGACGCCCTGGTCACCTGCTTCGGGCTCACCGTCTTCGAGCGGGACCTCGTGCTGCTCGCCGCCGCGCAGGAGCTGGAGCCGACGACAGGCGCCCGCTGTGCCGCCGCGAGTGGGGATCCGGAGCGGGCGTACCCGACGTTCTCGCTCGCCCTGGCCGCCCTGGACGAACCGCACTGGAGCGCGCTGCCGCCCGTGTCGCCGCTGCGTCGCTGGCGGATCGTGGAGCTGGACGACACGTCGCGGCTGACGACCTCCCGGCTCCGGCTCGACGAACGCATCCTGCACTTCCTGCTCGGCTCGCCCTACCTGGACGACCGGCTGCACGGCCAGCTGCGCCGCACGCCGGTGCCCGACCG
>KL569245.1:25778-27095 GCA_000715635.1 Streptomyces violaceus
GAGCCGCCGTACCCGTCGTCGTGTCGAGCGCCGACCCGCGCCGCACGGACCGCCCGCACGGCACCCGGGTGAGCGTGCCGCACCTGGACGACGAGGAGCAACTGGCCCTGTGGACGGACGCGTTCGACGACGTGGCCGACCTGGAGCAGACCGAACTGCGGTCCCTGATCGCCCAGTTCCAGCTGCCGCCGCACGTCGTACGGTCCGCCGCCGCCACCGTACGCCGTGAACTGCCCTACGAGGACGAGCTCGACGCCGCCGGCCTGGCCTGGCGGGCCGGTATGGACGAGGCCCGGGTCGGCATGGACGAACTCGGCCGCCGTATCGAACCGCAGGCCGGCTGGAACGACCTCGTGCTGCACGAGCGGCAGACCGGCGTGCTCCGGGAGATCGTCGCGCATGTGCGCCAGCGCGCCATGGTCCACCAGGAGTGGGGCTTCGCGGCGACCCTGCGCCGCGGCCTCGGCGTCACCGCGCTCTTCGCGGGCGGCTCCGGCACCGGGAAGACCCTGGCCGCCGAGGTGATGGCGAAGGAACTCGGCCTCGACCTGTTCGTCATCGACCTCTCGCAGGTCGTCAGCAAATACATCGGCGAGACCGAGAAGAATCTCCGCCGCGTCTTCGACGCCGCCGAACGCGGGGGCGCGCTCCTTCTCTTCGACGAGGCCGACGCCCTGTTCGGCAAGCGCAGCGAGGTCAAGGACAGCCACGACCGGTACGCCAACCTCGAGGTCAGCTACCTGCTGATGCGGATGGAGGCCTACCGCGGCCTCGCCATCCTCACCACCAACATGAAGAAGGCCCTGGACAACGCCTTCCTGCGGCGCATCCGCTTCGTCGTCGACTTCCCCTTCCCGGCCGAGCATGAACGCGCCGAGATCTGGCGCCGCGTGCTGCCGCCGCAGGCACCGGTGAAGGACATCGATCCGCAGCTGCTCGCGCAGCTGACCGTGGCGGGCGGTTCGATCCGCAACATCGCCCTGTCCGGCGCGTTCCTCGCCGCCGAGGAGGGCGAGGCGCTCCAGATGCGGCACATGCTCGCGGGAGCCCGAACCGAATACCTCAAGCTGGAACGCTCCTTGACGCCGACGGAGGTCCGCGGATGGGTGTGACACAGACGGGTGTGACCCAGACGGCGGGTGTGACACAGACCGGTGGGACGCGGGTGGGTACGACACCGGCGCCGCGCGAGATCCGCGTCGAGATAGGCGAGCTGGTCCTCGACGGCTTCCGCGCGGACCCCGACCGGGTCTCGGCCGCCTTCGAGGACGAGCTGACCCGGCTGGTCCGCGAGCGCGGCGTGCCCGCCGACGGCCC
>KL569245.1:27307-28203 GCA_000715635.1 Streptomyces violaceus
CGCCGGCCTGTCCGCACGCCGCCTCGGGCAGGAACTGGCCCGCGCGGTCCACGAAGGCCTGTGCGGCCGCGGGGAGGTGACGTCATGAGCAACTCCCCGACCCAGGACAGCCGTTCCGAGCAGTCCGCCGAGCAGCGCCGCCGCAAGCGCAAGGAGCGTGCGGCCAAGTCCCGTGCCCCCGAGCCGAAGGACATCGTCAGCGGCGCCGGCCAACCCCTCGACCCCGGCGTACGAAGGGAGCTGGAGGAGCGCCTCGGGCACGACCTGAGCCGCGTACGCCTGCACACCGGCCGGGACGCCGGTCAGCTGGCGGACCTGCTCGGCGCGGACGCGGTCGCCGTCGGCCAGGACATCTTCTTCGGCGAGGGGGCGTACCGGCCGGGCACGGACGAGGGCCGCCGCCTGCTCGCCCACGAACTCCTGCACACCGTCCAGAACCCGCACGGCCTCGGCACGCTGCGCGCGGGCCGCGACCTGGGCGCTGTGAGCCTGCCGCAGCAGGCGATCGAGCGGGAGGCCGAGTCCGCCGCGCAGGAGCTGGTCCGGGACCCGGAACAAGGCCCGGACGCGGCCGCGGACCTCGACCAGGCACAGGCCACCCCCGGCTGGCTCCGCTACGCGACCGTCGACGCCGATCGCCGCCGCACGGAGCAACTGGACCCCGCGACCCTCGTCGACCGCCTCGCCAACGGCCTCCTGCGTTCCCTGCGCGGCGACCCGGAGGACCGGTCGGGTCGGGTCCGCATCCAACTGGCCCGTATGGCACCCGAGGTGCAGGACAGTGTCCTGGACCGGCTGGAACTGCGGCTGCCCGTGCCCGTCCTCGACCGGCTGCTGGAGGGCGTGGAGGAGACGGAACAGGCAGGACCGCTGCCGATCTGTCTCTTATACACATC
>KL569245.1:28427-33141 GCA_000715635.1 Streptomyces violaceus
TGCCGATGGAGGCCGCGGCGGCTCCGCTGGCTGTCCCCGGTGCGGCGGAGGAGATCGAGGAGGAGCGCGCCCGCGAGGACTCCGAGACCGATCCCGCCCCCGGACAGGGCGTACGGCCGAACGAGCCCGGCAAGCCCGGCGGGAAACCGCAGGACGGCCCGTCCGGTCCCGGTGGCGAACAGGAAGAGGACGCCGAGAACCAGGACGGAGGATCCGGCTCCGGCGACGCCGACCAGGAGAACGCCCAGGGCGGCGCGGGCTCGGCCGGGCGGCAGCAGGAGGGCTCCGAGGACGAGCAGGAGCGCTCGCAGGACCAGCAGGAGGACAAGGACGCCTCCGGCCGGGACGCCGAGAAGGACGCCGCCGACGAACGCAAGGACGCCTCGGACACCGAACGCGACCAGCAGGACCAGGACAAGCAGGACGAGCGCGAAGCCGAGGAGGACCACGGCGGACCCGAGGACGAGGCCGCCCAGGAGCCCGAGAAGCAGGCCGGCGAGCAGGAGCGGCGCGAGGACGAGGGCGCGGCCGAGGCGGCCCGCCGACAGCCCTCTGCCCCGGGCACCGTAGACCGCAGCGGCGCCGAGCCCGGCGAGAAGTCCCGGACCGGCGGGGACACCGGAACGGCCCGTGCGGTGGGCGACCCGGAGAACGAACAGGACGCCGACGACGAGCCGCTGGGCCTGGACGCGGAACCCGCGCAGGACGACGCGG
The DNA here is from genome assembly GCA_000715635.1 of Streptomyces violaceus. GTDB lineage: Bacteria > Actinomycetota > Actinomycetes > Streptomycetales > Streptomycetaceae > Streptomyces > Streptomyces violaceus. Next base: position 29,142 of record KL569245.1, read on the forward strand.
AGCGGGAGGCGGGGGACGCCACGGCCGGGGCAGCCGGCGCGCAGCCCGTGCCCGACGCCGACCTCGTCGGATACACGGACGCGGCGAAGAACCCGAACCTTGTCGAGGAGCGGCGGAAGGGTACGGCCCCGCTGCCCAGCCTGTCGTCCGCCTCCGACGCTCCGGCGCCGGACACGGCGCCGCAGGAGGCCACGCCCGGCACACCCCGGGACGCCGCAGCGCGTTCCGAGGAGGAGGAAGGGAGCGGCAGCGAGTCCTTCGAGGAGCTGCTGAGCGGTACGGCCGAGGGGCAGCAGGCCGATCCGTCCGCGATCGGCGGTGGCCTCGGTACGGCGTCCCCCGGAGGGCAAGCCTCGGTGGCGGACGCAACCGGCACGGACCCGGACCGGAAGCCGTCGGAGGAACGCAAGGAGGACGCCGAGGCCGCGCGGCGCGACGAGGAGGCCAGGGCCTCGGACGCCGCTGCGAGCGGGGCGGCCGGGGGGCCCGGGGAGACCGCCGCGCCGGACCAGTTGGCCAAGGCGGGTGAGGACGCCCGTACTCAGGGCGCCGGTTCGCCGACGGGCACCGGCGCGGAGAAGGGCGGCGGCGAGAGCCAGGCTCAGAGCGCCAAGAAGCCGGAGGCAGGAGCTCCCGACCGCAGCGGCGGGAAGGAGGCCGACTCCGGGGCCGAGAAGGGCAAGGACAAGCAGGCCGACAAGCCCGAGGCCGGCTCGGCGAACGGCCCGCGTGAGACCGCCGGGGACCAGGGGGCGACGGCTCCCACACCCGAAACGTCGCCCGGCGGCGGCCAGGACGCCACCGAAGGCAAGGGCCCGGCCACCACCCCCGGCCCGGAGAGTGGCCCGGACAAGGTCTCCACCCCGGGGCCCGCGAGCGCGCCCAAACTGGCACCGGGCAACGGGCCTTCCCCCATGGCCGCGGGGCCGGAACCGAAGACCAACACGCCCAAGGCCGCCGAGTCGCCGGGATCCGGCGGGGCATCCGGCGGCGGGTCCACGGGCTCGCGCTCCCGCCCGGCGGGCGGCAAGCGCCAGGCGGCACGAAAGGCGGCTAAGACCGCGTCGCGCCGTGGCGGAGGCGGAGGTGGGGGCCGTAAGTCCCCGGCCCCCGTCCGTTCCGGCGGCCGCCCCTCCGCATCCGGCGGATCCAAGGCGAACCCCAAGGCCAAGAGGCAGGCCCCGCCCCCGGACGTCTCCAACGCCACCCCCGAGTCCGGCCTGTCGACGGCCGCGGGGCTCAAGCCGCACCAGGCCCTGGAGACGCTCAAGGGCGTCGACAGCGCGGTCGGCCGCTCGGTCGACAAGGAGCGCACCAACCTGCGCAAGGCGCCGCCGAAGATGCAGCGGCCCTCCGGCTCTCCGCGCACGGTCCCCGGCGGCCCGCGGGCGGCGGCCCCGGGCACGTACACGAACGCCAAGGTCGCGCGCACGGACGCGGCTCAGGGCAAGACGCCCGAGATCAGCGGTGAACAGAAACCGGAAGGTGAAGTTCCGGGCGCGAACGTGCCGGAGCCGAGCTGGTGGGACATCGCCGTCACCATCGGCGCCCAGCTGTTCGGCAAGCTGCTGAAGGAGATCCTTCCGCTCGACGACCTGATCGACTCCATCCTGGGGCTGCCGACCAAGGACGAGGGGCTGAAGAACGCCCGCGTGGGCGACGCCCCGAGGCTTCCGCTGGAGAACGACTCGGACCCGCAGCGCACCGACGAGCAGGGGCAGAAGTTCGACGAGCGGAAGAACGAGCTGCACCAGTCGGGACGTGACGACGCGGCCCGCCCGATGGGCGAGGACCAGATCTATCCCGACGTGCCCAAGGAGACCCTGACCGGCAAGGTGGCCGGGGGGAAGAAGACCGCGAAGGCCGGCGGCGCGCGGTCGGTGTCCGGCGGCGGCGTGCCGATCGAGTCCGCCTCGGCCGTGGCCGAGCACGACCGCGGGCCGCAGATCCAGGCCGGCTTCTCCCAGGGCCGGGACAAGATGGGCCAGGAGCGCCAGGCCAAGGACAAGAAGGCAGCGGACGACCGCAAGCAGCACGACCAGGACCTCCAGAAGGAGGTCTCCGCCAGCGGCAAGAAGCAGTCCGACGCCCGCGACAAGGGCCGTTCCGACATCGCCGACTCACGAGACCGGTGGCGCGGGGAGCAGGACGACAAGGTCTCGGAGATCGACGGCAAGAAGGGCAAGAAGTACGACAAGGTCCGCGACGACATCAAGAAGAAGGAGGAGGACACCGACAAGGACGTCGACAAGCGGACCGAGGACGACAACAAGAAGATCGACGACGAGCAGACCAACGCCGAGAAGGAGGCGGAGAAGAAGCAGGAGGACGGCAAGGACGACGCCGACAACTGGCTCGAAGAGGCCATCGAGAAGCTGAAGGAGTTCTTCGAGAAGCTCAAGAACGCCATCAAGAGCGTCTTCGAGAAGGCCCGTCAGGTCGTCACCGACCTCATCGACAAGTTCAAGCAGCAGGTCTTCAAGCTCATCGACGACGCCCGCAACTGGGTCATCGACCAGATCAACACCTTCGCCGACGCACTGATCGCCCTCGGTGACGAACTCCTCGCCGACTACCCGGCGATGCGCGACAAGTGGCGCAACACCATCGACGGGGCGCGCGACTGGGCCGTGCAGAAGGTCAACGAGGCGGCGGACGCGCTGAAGGAGGTCGCCGGGAAGCTCCTCGACGGCCTGTGCGGCGCGCTCCTGGCCGGCCTCGACGCCCTGGAAGGCGGCCTGCTGGCAGCGGTCGACATCGCCGAGACGGTCACCGTCGGCGCGCTGGAGTTCGGTGCGGCCGCGGTCGCCGCGCTCGGTGAGTGGGCGGCCATCTTCAACGACATCGTCTCCGACCCGGGCGACTGGATCAGCAAGGCCGGTGCCGCCGCGGAGACGGGCGCCAAGGAACACCTCTTCGAGGAGATCAAGACCGCGGTCAGGGCCTGGTTCAACCAGAAGGTCCAGGAGATCATCGGCATCCCGATGGAGGACTTCCAGGAGCTGATCTCCGGCGGTGTCACCGTCGAGCAGATGGCGCAGATGGCCTGGGACGAGGCACTTCCCCAACTCCCCGTCATCATCGGCGTGATGGTCGTCGAGAAGGTCGTCGCCAAGCTCATCCCCGGCGCCGGCTGGGTCATGGCCATCATCGACGCCCTCCAGACCGCGTGGGGCGCCCTGAGCGAGATCCTGGCCGCCTTCGGCCTGTTCATGGACTTCCTGAAGTCGGTCAAGAGCGGCAACGGCGCGCTGCCGTTCGCGAAGGCGGTCGCTGCGGGAGTAGTGGCGCTGCTGGAGCTGGTCTACGAGTTCCTCATCGAGGGTGTCGGCCGCTTCATGGGCAAGGTGGCCGAACGGCTCGGCGACATGCTCAAGAACCTCCGCAAGAAGAACAAGCCGGGCCCGTCCGATGCCCCGGCCCCGCCGAACGCCCCCACCAAGCCCAAGGACGAGAGCCCGGCCCCGACCGACGACCGCACCCCGACTTCGGACCGCCCGTCGGACCGCACGGACGACAGGCCGACCGACCGCCCGTCGGCGCCGCGCAAGCCGTCCCGGGACAAGACCTCCCGCCCCCCGTCGAAGCCCCGCCCCGGAAAGCGCTCCACTCCGGAGAAGAAGCGACGCCCCGCGCACACCACCCGCCCGAAGAAGCGCCGCGACGACGACGAACGCCGCGACGAGGGCCGCGAGGTGAACGCGGCCCGCAAGCGCATGCGGGACGCGGACCGCCGCCTGAAGGACGACGACCGTCCCGACACCCCGACCCGCCGCGGCCCGGCCCGCGACAGCCTCCGTCCGGACCGCCGCCGTGACGCGAACGACCGCGACCGTGACCGCGACCCGAAGGACCCGCGTCCGGGCGAACGCCGCACCGGGGATCGCCGCCGTGACGATGACCGAAGGCCTGATCGCCGGCGTGACGAAGACCGACGCAGCGTCCGCCGCCGTGATGACGACCGCCCCACCGAGAAGGACCGCCGCCCCGGCGACCGCCC
>KL569245.1:33371-34408 GCA_000715635.1 Streptomyces violaceus
GCGGCTGCGGGAGCAGTTGCGGCGCCGCCAGGAACGGACGGGAGACCGCGACAGGCGCCGGACACCGGACCGGAACAAGCAGCGGGAGCCGGAGGGCAGGAAGGACTATGACCTGCCGCAGGTGCGGTTCAGGACCATGGACGGCGATCCGCACACGCTGCTCTTCAAGGGCAAGGGGCGGAGCGCCGACCTCGCGACGCGCAGTAGGTTGCAGGGCATCAGGGAGTACCTCGACGGCTGGAGCAAGGAGATCGCCGGGGTCAAGGACTCGGACCCGGATCTCTGGTCCAGGCAGGACAGGGCTCTCAGGGCAGCCGAGGCTCAGCACCACGTGGTCGAGAGTGCTCAGGACGCTCTGCCCCCGACTCGCAGTCCTTACGGCATCAGCGGCAAGCCCTTGGGCGACAAAGCGTTCCAGAGCCAGATAGAGAGTCTCAAGGCACTCATGGAATCCTTGGCCGAGCTTCTCGAACAACGGCAGTCGGCCGAGGGCGAGCCGCCTTTGCCTCCGACTGTGCTGCCGCCCTTCGCGGACGGGCCTCTCGCCTTCAACTTCAAGGCGTCGTACATCAAGAAGTCGACGCCCGCCGGCACAGAAGCCGAGAACCGGACCGGAGCCCTTCCCGAAGGGTGGAACGCGGTGCCGACCGCGAATGACGAGCGGAAGAACAACTGGGTGCGCATGCATATGCTTCCGGCCCGACTCGGCGGACATGCGTCCACGTCCAACCTCGTCCCCGCCCGCAAGATCAACAACAATGACGCGGCCAATGTGGTGGAGCATCCGGCCGCGCGGGCCCTCGGACACGTGGTGAAGGGGATCGGCCCCACAGGAAAGCCGGAAAAGATGATCTGGTACGACGTGGACATCAACTACTGGACAGCTCACAAGGGATTCCCGAAGAACGTTGACGTGACCTGGGGTGGTTACCAGGTCGAGAACAACCAATGGGTCCGGCAGAAGACCGCCAAGGGTAGCTGGCCAGGGAAGTTCGACCCACCGGGAAAGCCCTCCACGGTCAACGTCAACACGGCGG
>KL569245.1:34619-38488 GCA_000715635.1 Streptomyces violaceus
AGCCGCCACCATCCGGGCGGCAACCGGTATCAGTCCGCACTTCGCAGAAGCCATCGTGAAGATCCGCGAAACCGGAATTGTCTTCAATACGCTCCCGGAGCTCACGCGTGCCTTGCAGGCGAGACTGGATCTCACGGCAGCAGGCGGGGTGCCCTCGGGAGGCGTCAACGAGAACCGCAGCACGGCCATCCAGCAATTGAAGGATGCGAAGCACATGCTGCGGTACAAAGACTGAATTGTTCCTGCTTGACGGATGCCTTGGGGATCGAGGAGAGATGACAGATCTGACACCCTACGAACGCAGTTGGGTCAGCGTGCTCGACGAGCTGCGATCCTGCGGTGCGCTCCGGGTTTCCCGGGCTGAACAGGGGCCGGTGAGCCAGGTTTTCGGTGACGCTCCGACAGAGTTCGCCAACCTGGAAGAATTCGAGGACATTACGCTCGATCCGTCGCTGCAGAGGTGCTACTTCCGGTTCGTCTCGATCGCTGCCTCATGGGAGGTCGTCGAATCGGACAGGTCCATCGCCGGGGAATTCGATGTCGCACACATATCCGATGTGCTCAGCGGTGATCCTCCCGAACTTGGATGGTCGAACTCCACCCCTGACGAACGTGAGCTGCTCTCCCAGCTGCGGAGTTTCGACGGGACCACGATGACCGGAGTCGGCCACCTCACCGCGCTGCGCGTCCAACCCGACGTCGCCAACCCCGAGTTGTGGTTCGACGCCGGCCCGCTCGGTGCGCACCGGATGGACATCGACTACTGCGCATATCTGGATGCACTGCGAATGACGAAAGGGACCTTCGGCTGGCAGTACCTCTTCACGGAGGTCTCCTTGGCCCAAGAGGACCACGTGGGCACGGCACAGAGGCTGTCGGAAATGCTCGATCTCTTCCCCCGTCTCTTCCCCGCGTACGACTACTCGGACCTTCGCGCCCGTCTGGAGGCCCGCCTGTGACCCGCTACGCCGACATCCCCAAACCCATCCGCTCCGGCATCGTCGTCGTCAACCCCGACACCGGCACCCCGCAGCGCATCATCGTGCTGCAGTTCAACCCGGACACCCTCGAACGCAGCGTGAGCCCTCAGTCGGCCGGTGACAGTGGGGACGCGGGAGGCGGCGGCACCGGCAGTGGGGACCGGAACGAGGCGCTGCGGCTCAAGGGCCCCGCGCAGGAGACCTGGAAGTTCACCGCCGAGATCGACGCGACGGATCAGTTCGAGGTCGCGGCGCCCGACGGGATTCATCCTCAGCTCGCCACGCTGGAGATGCTCGTACAGCCGACCACCGCGCAACTGCGCGCCGCCAGCCGGCTGTCGCAGAAGGGTGCCATCGAGATCAGCCCGATCGAGATGCCGCTGACGCTGTTCACGTGGGGGAGCAAGCGGGTCATGCCGGTGCGGTTGACGGAGTTGTCCGTGAACGAGTCCGCCTTCGACGTGAACCTCAATCCCATCCGCGCCTCCCTCAGCATCGGCATGAAGATCCTCACCGTCAGCGATCTGCCCGCCGGGCATCGCGGTGCCGATCTCTACCTCGCGCATCTCGCACAGAAGGAGCGGCTGGCCGCCTCCGCCCGGGGCGGCAGCCTCGGCGCGCTGGGGCTCGGCGGCGGCATCGGGGCAGCGGCGAGCGCATCGATCAGGAGGGGCTGAGCCACACCATGGCCGACATCGAACCGTACGAGAGCGCCCTGGACGCCATACCCGGGGCTCATCCCTACCCGCGCACCAGCCGGTACCACGACGCCGAGATCGGGGTCTACCGCCGCCCCGACGGGAGCGAAGTTCGGTACACCAAGCGCCGGTTGCTGCCGGCCCTCGAGGACGACGGTCACCAGGAGTCCCACCCCCACGTCGTCGGCGCCGGGGAGCGGCCCGACCTGCTCGCCCAGCGGTACTTCGGCGATCCCGGGCAGTGGTGGCAGATCGCCGACGCCAACCCCGTCCTCGATCCACGCGAGTTGACCGACGAGGCCGGGCGGATCATCGGCATACCGATCGCCGGCGGCTTCCCGCAGGGGGACCGGCGTGTTTGACCTGCCCGTGGGGCAGGGCCCCGTGCACATCACCCTCCTCATGGGGCCCAAGCTCGCCCGCCCCGTCCCCGCCGAGGTCACCGAGGCCCTGCTCTCCGCTCAGATCACCGCCACCGCGGGCGAGCGCAGCGGTTTCCAGCTCGCCTTCGACCTCACCAAGAACGGCATCATCAGCCGTCGGCTGCTGCCCGAGGGGTTCTTCGATCCGAAGACCCGGCTGATCGTGACCGTCAACGTGCGGGGCACGGCCGCCGTGCTCTTCGACGGGCTCGTCGTGCGTCAGGAGGTCGGTGCCAGCAACCGTCCCGGCCACTCCACCCTCACCGTCACCGGCGAGGACCTCACCCTGCTGATGGACCTGGAGGAGCGCACCGCCCGCTACCCCAACCTGCCGCCCTCCGAGCGGGCCCTCGCCATCCTGCGCCGCTATTCCGACTACGGCATCCGGCCCGACGTCTACACCGAGAAGGTCGCCCAGCCCCCGCACCAGGACCTGCGCGTGCACTACCAGACCGGCACGGACCTCCAGTACGTCACCGAGCTCGCCCGCGCCAACGGCTACACCTTCTACCTGGAGCCCGGCCCCAACCCGGGGCAGTCCTCCGCCCGTTGGGGCCCCGAGGTCCGGCTCGGCATCCGCCAGCACGCCCTCAACGTCAACATGGACGCCCAGTCCACCGTCGATCAGATGACGTTCGCCTACGACGGGACCGCGAGGGAAGAGCCACAGGCACGCTGGCAGGACCCCGGCACCCGGCAGTCCACCCTGCTGCCGCAACCGCCGATCAGCCCGCTGCGCCCGCCCCTCGGCAGGCGTCCCACCCCGGCCCTGAAGCGCAAGACGCTGTCCGGCACCGCCAAGCAGCAGCGCGAGCAGGCCGAGGCCGAACTGCTCGCCCGCGCGGCCGTCTCCGCCGACGTCGTCTCCGGTTCCGGCTCCCTCGACGTCAACCGGCACGGCTACATCCTCCAGCCGCGCCAGCTCGTCGGCGTACGGGGCGCCGGACGCGCCTACGACGGCGACTACTACGTCAAGTCCGTCACGCACAACCTGCGGCCGGGCTCGTACCAGCAGAACTTCACCCTCTCCAGGGAGGGCCTCGAGGCCCGCAGCGACTACGTCCGGCCGTAACCCGCACGCACCCCCCCCCGAACCAGCCACCAGACCCACCGACCAGGAGCACCTCCACCATGGCGGCACCCAGCAATCGCTACCTCGGCAAATTCCGCGGCCGGGTCGTCGACAACAACGACCCGCTGCGCATCGGCCGCGTCACCGTCGAGGTCCCGGACGTGCTCGGCGACGAGCCGTCGACCTGGGCGCTGCCCTGCCTGCCGTTCACCGGGCCGGAATCCGGGCAGTTCGTGGTGCCGCCCCCCGGCGCGGGCGTGTGGGTGGAGTTCGAGCAGGGGGACCCCAGCTTCCCGGTGTGGACGGGGTGCTGGTACGGCGCCGCCGAGGAACTGCCGCCCGACGCGCGCCGTGAGCTCCAGGCGAACTCGCCGAGCAAGCCGGTCGTCGTGCAGACACCGCAGGCGCACAAGCTCGTCATGAACGACACGCCGGGCGCCGAGCAGGGGATCCTCCTGCAGGCCCAGGGCGGCGCTTACATCCGCATCACCAAGGAAGCCGTGGTCATCGCGACCGGCGCGGGTGCCGAGGTCGTGCTGCGCGGACGTGAAGTGACGATCAACGAGGGCCAGTTGACCGTGCTCTCGAAGCGATAGACGACGGGGGATCCAGCAAGTGACAGGAACGACCAGAAGACTTCTCGACGCCGGCACCGTGCTCGGCTGCCCGCATGGCGGGCGCGTCACCGCGGCCACCC
>KL569245.1:38726-39544 GCA_000715635.1 Streptomyces violaceus
CGCCGTCGCCACGGCCGCGCACTCCTACGTGGTCACCGGCTGCCCGCACACCGTCGACCGGGTGCCCTCGCCGTGCGTCACGGTCCGCTGGACCGCCGACACCACCGGCATCACGGTCGACGGCGCGCCCGTGCTGCTCGACACCTCCGCGGCCCAGTGCTTCAGCGCGGCCTTCGTCCCGCAGGGGCCGCCCGTCGTCCAGGCCGCGCAGCGAAAGGTCACCGTCCGATGAGTTCGACGAGCCCGATGAATCCCGGCAACGTCACCGCTCCCGTGGGTGCCAGGGGCCCGCGCAGCGATGTCGCGTTCCCCTTCCGCGCCGACCGCCGCGGCCGCACCGCGCACGCCACCCACGGCGAGCACGTCCACGACCTGATCGAGCAGCTGCTGTTCACCAGCCCCGGCGAGCGCGTGATGCGCCCCGACTTCGGCTGTGGACTGCTGGACCTGGTGTTCGCGCCGAACAGCCCCGAGCTGATCAGCACGCTCGAACTGTCGGTGCAGGCCGCGCTGCAGCGCTGGCTCGGCGACCTCATCGAGGTCACGGCCCTCGACATCGTCAGCGAGGACCACTCCGTCCGTGTGTATCTGTCGTACGCCGTCCGGGCCACCGGCACCCGGCGCGACGACGTCTTCGAAGGGAGGGCCGCCGCATGACGACCGGCACCACAGCGTCCCGCCGCGGCAAGGTGAGGGCCGCCCAGCTCAATGGCGTCGACACCGTCGAAACAGGCGACGACGGCCTGCTGCTCACCGTCACCTTCCTCGGCAAGGCCCCGCACGGCCTCTGCCCCGAGAACGTCCGCATCGACGGCGGC
>KL569245.1:39752-39920 GCA_000715635.1 Streptomyces violaceus
CTCAGAGATGTGTATAAGAGACAGTCACCGGCATCACCGCCGTCGACGTCAGCGTCGAACGCGAGGAGGACCCGGAGCTCGACGACCGGCTCTACGTCACCCTCGACCGGGTCGGAGACACCTCCCGCTACCGGCTCTCCCTCGTCGCTGTCTCTTATACACATCTCT
>KL569245.1:40156-42277 GCA_000715635.1 Streptomyces violaceus
GACCCGTACGGCCGGCCCGGCACCGAGCCGTACCGCGGCTTCGACCAGCGCTACCACAGCGCCACGTTCTCCTTCCGGCCCGACTGCCCCACCCCCTTCGACTGCAAGGACGAGGACCGGCCGGAGACGGACTTCCCCGCCGCGCCCGTCATCGACTACACGGCCCGCGACTACGAGACCATCCGCAAGCTGCTCCTGGACCGGCTCGCGCTCACCACCCCCGACTGGGTCGAGCGCAACCCCGCCGACCTGGGCATGACCCTCGTCGAACTCCTCGCCCACACCGGCGACCAGATCAGCTACCACCAGGACGCGGTCGCCACCGAGGCTTACCTCGACACCGCCCGCCGCCGGGTCTCCGTACGCCGTCACGTGAAGCTCATCGACTACGCGATGCACGACGGCTGCAACGCCCGCGCGTACGTCACCGTCCGGACCGCACAAGACCAGACTCTCGCCCCGGGCACGTTCCGCTTCGCCTCCGTCGACGTACGCAGCCTCGACCCGCACGACCGCCCCGAACCGGGCACGGTGATCGACGAGGCCGACCTCGGCGACCTCGACGAGCGCGGCTCGGTGGAGGTCTTCGAACCGGTCGTCGCCACCGACCCGCTGGAACTGCGGGTCGCGCACAACGCCATCCGGCTGTGGACCTGGGGCGGCGAGGTGTGCACCCTGCCGCGGGGCGCCACCGCCGCCACCCTGCGGGACGCGTGGGTGGACGCGGAGACCTGCCGCGAGCGCCGGCTGACCCTCAGGCCGGGCGACGTGCTCATCCTGGAAGAGGTGAAGGGCCCGCGCACCGGCACCCCCGGCGACGCCGACCCCGCCCACCGCCAGGCCGTCCGGATCACCTCCGTCACACCCGGCCTCGACCGGATCGAGGACCAGCCGGTCCTGGAGGTCACCTGGGCCGCCGAGGACGCGCTGCGCTTCCCGCTCTGCCTCACCACACGCGGCGGACGTGACTGCCTGCCCGTCGAGGACGTGACGCTGGCCCGCGGCAATGTCGTCCTCGCCGACCACGGCCGGACGCTGACCGGCCTCCCCGAGACGGTCACCGTGCCGCCCGTGCCCGCTGTGACCGCCCCCTGCGACCCTCCCGCCTTCGGCTGCCACGACACCGAGGAGGGCAACGCCCCCGCACGGCTGATCAACGCCCTGACGGACCGGACCGAGTCGGGCCGGGCCCTCGTACCCGGCGACGTCCGCGAACTCTTCGACGTCGTCGGCGAGGCCGCGACCAGCCGTGCCGGACTCGGCCTGGAAAGCGCCGGTCAGCGGCACGAACAGGTCGTGCCCGGCACCGCGTACGCGCAGGCCGATGCTTTGCGCACCCTGCTCGCCCAGTCCGTCTACCCGGGCATCGCGCCCCGCTTCCGCCCGGTCCTCGGCCGTACGCCCGTCACCCAGGCGGTGCCCTTCCCCGATCCCGGTACCGTCGCCGCCGGGCAGGCCGAGCGGATCGCGGCGATCCCGGTCCGGGTGCGGCAGCGGCTCGTCGAGCTGTGGCGCAGCGCCCGCGACCGGGACGGGCTCGGCCAGGAGGAGATCGCCGAACTCGCCGTGATCTACGGCCTGAACGTGCTGGAGCGGTTCGAACTGCACCGCCACCCGGTCCGCGCCCTGCGTGAACTGCTCTACCGGAGCGACCAGTTGCTCGACACCAAGCTGCGCCGCGTCGAGGTCCTCGCCGCCCGGGCCCGTGCGGGAACCGTCCTCGACGGGCACATCGCCTGGGAGATCGCCCACGCCTGGGGCCCGGCCTACGCGACCGGACTCCACCCCGAGGAGACGGTACTGCGCGGCTCGGCGACCGCCGCCCTCGCCCAGGACCCGCGCCGGGCGCTGCCCGCCGTACGCCCGCACGACGGGGACGAGACCTGGGTGCCGCGCCGCGACCTGCTCGACAGCGGCCCGCGCGATCGGCACTTCGTGGGCGAACTGGAGGACGACGGACGCCTCGCGCTGCGCTTCGGTGACGGCCGGCACGGCGCGAAGCCCACACCCGGCTCCCGCCTGGCCCTGCGCTACCGGCTCGGCGGCGGTACCGCGGGCAACGTCGGCGCCGAGGCCATCAACCACCTGGTCGTGCAAGGCGACTGCGAGGCGCCGGTCGCC
>KL569245.1:42455-43124 GCA_000715635.1 Streptomyces violaceus
GAACCTGTCGAGCAGGTACGCCAGCTGGCCCCGCTCGACCTGCGCCGCACCCGGCTGCGCGCCGTCACCGCCGAGGACTACGCCGCCCTCGCCGGCGCCCTGCCGGGAGTGCGGCGGGCGGCGGCGGAGATCCGCTGGACCGGCAGCGTCCAGGAAGCACACATCGCGATCGACGCGTACGGCACCGCCGACCCGTCGCCGGGCCTGCTCGCCTCGGTCGCCCAGGCCCTGGAGACGTACCGGCGCATCGGCCACGACCTCGTCGTGGGCCCGGCCCGCCTGGTGCCGCTCGACATCGCGCTGACCGTGTGCGCCAGGCCCGGCCACCAGCACGGGCAGATCCTGGCCGAGCTGTACCGCGTGCTGGGCAGCGGACGGCTGCCCGGCGGACGGCTCGGCTTCTTCCACCCCGACGCGCTCACCTTCGGCGAACCGGTGCGGCTCAGCCGCCTGGTCGCCGTCGCCGCTGCCGTGCCCGGGGTGGAGAGCGTCGAGATCACCCGGCTGCGCCGACTGTACGGACAAGACCGAGGAGAGAGGGAGGACGGCGTGCTGCGGCTCGGCCCGCTGGAGATCGCCACCTGCGACAACGACCCGGACCGGCCGGAGAACGGCCTGCTGGCGATATCCCTGGGAGGTGCCCGATGACGGACCCGCACCCGGTCCCCG
>KL569245.1:43365-44298 GCA_000715635.1 Streptomyces violaceus
GACGAGCGCCTCGCTCCGGCGCCGCCGCACAACCCGCCCGGCCGCACCGCGCTGGACTACCGCGTCGGCGAGTACGGCTCCTTCCTGGCCGCCCTGCTCGACCGGCTCGCCTCGCCCGCCTACCCGGCGCTGAACCGCCTCACCGTCCGCACCCCGGACGACCCGGCGATCGGCCTGCTCGACGCCACCGCCGTCCTCGGCGACCTGCTCACCTTCCATTCCGAGCGGATCGCCGACGAGGCCTACATCCGCACCGCCGACGAGCACCGCTCCCTGGTGCTGCTCGGCCGGCTCGTCGGGCACCGCCCGCGTCCCGGCGTCGCCGCCGCCACGCACCTGGCGTACACCCTCGAACGCGACCCGCGCGCCGAGGCACAGAACGTGCTGATTCCGCGCGGCTCGCGCAGCCACAGCGTCCCCGCGTCCGCCGACGAGGCGTCGCTGACCTTTGAGACCGCCCGGGACCTGACGGCCCGCTGGGACTTCAACGAGCTGAAGGTCCGCCGCCGCCGTCCCTCGCTCCTCACCCCGCAGGACCTCGAGAAGCGCTCCGAGCTCTTCGTCGAGGGCACCGGGCTCTCCCTCCAGACCGGCGACCAGTTGCTGTTCGTCTTCGGGGAGGGCGCGGGCGGCGCGCGCAAGCTGTTGCCGGTGGCGAAGACGCGGGTCGACCGGGACGACGAGATCACGGCGATCTCGCTGCCGAAGTCGGCGCCGGCGACTCTGAAGGAACTCGTCGACGAGGTACGGCGCTGGACGGCTCCGCCGCAGCCGGGGGAGCCGGGGGAGCCGGGGGAGGAGCCGCCCACCCCGGAGGTGCCCAACCCGCGCCCGGTCAGCCGGCTCATCGAGGACTTCGAGGACCAGGTCCTCGAACCGCTGCGCACCGACCTCGACGAGGTCAAGACGCCCGAGCGGCTCGCGGCACGACTT
>KL569245.1:44479-47385 GCA_000715635.1 Streptomyces violaceus
GAGATGTGTATAAGAGACAGCCTTATGAGGACGTGGCGGCGTGGTTCGGGCAGCTGGAAGCGGTGCTCGCCGAACTCGCTGAGAGGGCGCTGGAGTTGGCGCCTGCTCAGACGGATGAGGAGGGTGCGTCGATCGGTGGTCGGCCGTCCGCGGGGCCGTCGGGGCTGGTCGCGCAGTTCCCCGCGCCCCTTGAGGGAGACTCGCGCGCCGCAGCTCTAAATGCCCTGGGTGCTGTACTTCCCGGGCTGCGCGCCACGGCTGCCGCCCCCCGGGGCGTCACCGGCCCGCAGCTCCCGGGCACCGACACCGCGCGCCTCCTGTCCGCCCTCAACCCCGGCCTCGGCAGTCTCTACCCGGCCTGGCGTACGGCCGCAGCCCCCGGTACCCCGCAGCTTCTGCGCGAGCTGCTCGCCCTGCGCGTCACCGCGGCCCCCTTCGGTGCCACGGCCCCGCTGAAGCCGGTCCAGGACGACCGCGGCCGGGTCATCCGCACCGCCGACTGGCCGCTGACCGGCGCGGTGCTGGCGACCATGCGGGTCGTGTTCGACACGGCGGGCAAGTCCCCGGTGCGGGCCGAGTTCCAGTACGTCGAGGGCAGCAGCTCCGACCAGCGCGCGGAGAACCTGCCCGTCACCCAGCCGGTCACCTTCACGCTGGGCCCCGGCCAGGTCGAGCTGTCCGTGCGCTCCGGCCAGGACCGCGACCTCAGCTGGCTGAACCGCCGGCCGGCCGACTCCCAGGAGCCCGGCGTCACCGCCCGCCTCCACTCGGGCCTGCCCGAGCGCACTCTCTTCGTGTCGCGGCCCGACGACGAGGGCCTGGTCCACGTCGGCGTCCACAACGGCACGTCCGAGCAGATCGCCCTGCGGCCGGGCGCCAGTGAGCAGTTCACGCACGGCGATCACGAGGTCAGCCTCACGTACACGGTGGGCAGCGCCGAGCCCAACGTCGCGGTCGTCATCGCCAGCAAGCCGGAGCCCGTCAACCGCCGCACGCTCCAGCTGGACACCGTGCACGAGGGCATCACCGTCGGCAGCTGGGTGGCGATCCAGCGGCCCGCCAAGGGAGCCGAGGGCGGTGTGCCCGGCGACCCCAAGCTGAAGTTCGTCACCACCCAGGTGGTGGCCGCGCGTACGGCCGCCTACACCAACTACGGCATCACCGGCCGCGGCACCGAACTCACCCTCGCCGACCCCTGGCTGGACGAGTTCGACGTCCTGCTGTCGCACATCCGGGACACCACCGTGCACGCGGCCGGGGAACCTCTGCGTCTCGCCGACGAGCCCCTCGGCGAGGATGTGCACGGCAACGAGATCGAACTCGCCGAGCTGTACGAGGGGCTGCGGCCCGGCCGCACGCTCGTCGTGGCGGGGGAGCGCAGTGACATCCCGGGCACGGCAGGGGTGCGCGCCACCGAGGTGGTCTCGATCGCCACGGCCGACCCGGCGGTCGACCCCCGGCTGCCCGGCGACCACGTCCACACCCGGCTCACCCTCACCGCCGATCTTGCCCACCGCTACCGCCGCGAAACGGTCCGCATCCTCGGCAACGTCGTCGAGGCCACCCACGGCGAGAGCCGCGAGGAGGCCATCGGCAGCGGCGACTCGGACCGCGTCAACCAGACCTTCGCGCTCTGGCAGTCCCCGCTGACCTGGCTCGCCGACGACAATCCGCTCGGCGCCACCCCGGTGCTGGAGATCCGGATCGACGGCGTGCTGTGGCACGAGGTCGACAGCCTCGCCGGACGCGGCCCGACCGAGCGGGTCTACATCACCGGTGCCACGGCCGACGGCCGGACGACCGTGACCTTCGGCGACGGTGTGCACGGCGCCCGGCTGCCCTCCGGCCACGAGAACGTCCGCGCCCGCTACCGGTTCGGCACCGGCAGGGCCGCCAACGTGCCCGCGGACCGTGTCACCCAGCCCCTCACCCGGCCGCTGGGCGTCACCGCGGTCACCAACCCGCGCCCGGCCACCGGCGGTGCGGACGCCGACGGCCCCGGCCTGACCCGGCGAACGGTCCCTCTGGCGGTCTCGGCGCTGGACCGGCTGGTGTCCGAGTCCGACTACGAGGACTTCGCCCGCTCCCGCGCCGGCATCGGCCGGGCCTCGGCACGCGAACTCTTCGACGGACGGCGGCGCGTGCTGCACGTGACGGTGGCCGGAACGGACGATGTGCCCATCGCCCCCGATTCGGACACCTTGCGCGCCCTGCGCGGCGCCCTCACCGAGTACGGCGACCCCAACCTCCCGGTCCGCGTGGACGGCCGGGAACTGGTCCTGCTGCTGATCGCCGCACAGGTGAAGGTGGCCCCCGACCACGCCTGGCAGAACGTCGAGCCGCGACTGCGCCAGGCCCTGCTGAACCGGCTCGGCTTCGAGGGCCGGGAGCTGGGCCGGCCCGCCCGCCTTTCCGAGGTCCTGGCCACCGCCCACACCGTGCCCGGCGTCGACTACGTGGACGTCGACGTCTTCACCGGCGTGCCCGCCTCCGCGACCCCGGAGGAGCTCACCGAGCTGCTCACCCGGCCAGGACCGCCCAAGGCGTCCGTCCCGGCATATCCGGCGACGTACGACGAGAAGATCCACACGGTCCGCGCCGAGAACGGCGAGACACTGTCGGAGATCTGCGCCCGGTACGGCGTCCCGCTCGCCGAACTGCTGCGCCTCAACCCCGACATCACCGACACTCGGCGCCTGCCCAAGGGCCGGTCGGTGTACGTCTTCCGCGGCATCCGCCCGGCCCAGCTCGCGCTGCTGTCGCCCCGGGCCGCGGACACCCTGATACTGACGGAGGTCAAGTGATGTCCCCGGATCCCCAGTTGGAGACGCCGGCCCCGGTGGTGCCCAGGGAGCCGGACGGGCTCGCCGACCTGCTGCCCCGCTGGCACCGGCTGCGCGACGCCG
>KL569246.1:0-130 GCA_000715635.1 Streptomyces violaceus
CCTGGAAGACAGCGCGTGGCGGCTCCAGGCGCTGGCCGCCCTCGGGCTGGAGTGGACGCATGAGCACGCCCCCGTCGCCGGTACCCGGGGCGCCGTCCTGGCCGTATTGCGCACACGGCGCAGACTCGGC
>KL569246.1:431-2289 GCA_000715635.1 Streptomyces violaceus
GCGTCCACGTTCCCGGCCACACCGCGTGCCTCGCCCACCTGGCCGACGCCGACCGCGACGCCTACCTGACCGGCCTGACACCCGGCACCGACATCGACCACCGCGGCACCCCCTTCACCGAGCCCCTTCTCGACGCCCTCCTCAACGCCCTCCACGACCCCGCCACCCGGCACCCTCACCTCGGCAAAGCTCGATTCGAGTCGGCCACCTTCCAGGGCGACGCCGGGTTCGGATCGGCGACCTTCCACGGCAACGCCAGGTTCGGATCGGCGACCTTCCATGGCAACGCCGGGTTCTGGTCGACGACCTTCCACGGCCATGCATGGTTCGGATCGGCGGTGTTCCAAGGCAACGCCTGGTTCGAGTCGACGACCTTCCAGGACGAGGCCGGGTTCGAGTCGGCCACCTTCCAGGACTACGCCGGGTTCGAGTCGGCCACCTTCCAGGACTACGCCGGGTTCGAGTCGACGACCCTCCAGGGCGACGCCCGGTTCGAACAGTCAGTTTTCGAGCGGTGGGTCAGCCTCGGGCCGTTCGTGTGCACCGGGCAGGTGAGGTTGTCCGGGGCGGTGTTCAACGGCCCGACGGCCCTCTCGATCGCGGCGCACCGCCTGGAGTGCCGGCGGACCCGCTGGTTGTCGACGGCCGAGTTGCGTCTGCGCTACGCCACGGTCGACTTTTCCCACGCGGTCTTCGAGTACCCCCTCACGATCGCCGCCGAGGCCGATTCGTTCATGCTCCGCAGCAGACAGGCGGTGGCAGAACAGGCACTTGCCCACGCACCCGACGCCACGGTGCGGATAGCCACGCTGCGCGGGGTGGACGCGGCCCATCTGGTCCTCGCCGACGTCGACCTGTCGGCGTGCCTGTTCACCGGCACCGTGCACCTAGACCAGCTGCGGCTCGAGGGCACCTGCACCTTCGACGAGGTCCCGCCCCGAGGACGCTGGCGCCCGGCACGGTTCACCCAGCGCCACACCCTCGCCGAAGAGCACCACTGGCGCGCGAAACAGCCGAACGCCGTCCGGGGCTGGAACCCAGCCGTGCTCGGCGCCGGCCACACCGGGCCGGCTCAGCTGGCGCCGGTGTACCGGGCGCTGCGCAAGGCGTTCGAGGACGGCAAGAACGAGCCGGGAGCGGCGGACTTCTACTACGGCGAGATGGAGATGCGCCGCCACGACCGCACCGGCACCCCTCGCGCCGAACGCGGACTGCTGCACGCCTACTGGATGCTGTCCGGCTACGGCCTGCGCGCCTTGCGAGCCCTGGGTTGGCTCGCTGGCGCCATGCTCATCACCATTGTGCTGTTGACAGGCCTCGGGCTCCCGGAGGAGGACCCGAAGCAGAAGGCAACCGGCACCGTGCCGCGCGGCGGAGGCAAGGTCACCTTCGAGATCGAGAAGGACGACCCTGAGAACCCCACCGGGAACCGGTGGACGGGAAAGCGCTTCGAGGAGGCCTTGAACATCACCCTCAACTCCGTGGTGTTCCGCTCCAGCGGACAGGACCTGACCACCACCGGCACCTACATCGAGATGACCTCCCGCCTAGTGGAACCCGCCCTCCTCGCCGTCCGCGGACGCATCAAGCGATAGTCACCACCGTGCATTCCATCACCTGCTGAGCGACATTTCGTCGGTGCACCGCCGTGTGGGAGGCCTGCATCAGGGTCCGTGCCGGTCACACAGTCGGCACGGACCCCTCTAGCGGTGCGCGGCCACCTGACCGGAACGGGCCGCAACCGGCAACGGGTGCCGGGCTGTCCTGTTGACCGTGAGACTCTCTATGCCCCAGCGCCGGGCTGAACGGCGCGGCCTGCGCCTGTGGCACGTCTGGATCGTCCTGCCCCTGGCCTTCG
>KL569246.1:2480-2698 GCA_000715635.1 Streptomyces violaceus
TCACCGCGATCGCCATCGCCACCGGCGTGTTCTTCACCGGGTGGGAACTACTCGGCGCCCGGAAACTCAAGCCCGAGCGCCACATCGACTCCAAAACGCTCTTCGACCTGGTCAAGCTCTCCTTCGGAGTGGTCGCCGGAGCCGGCGCTCTGGTCGCCCTGGTCGTTGCCTACCGACGCCAACGGGTCGACGAGGACGGCGCCCTACGCGAATCAACC
>KL569246.1:2976-7621 GCA_000715635.1 Streptomyces violaceus
GCCCTGGCCGGACTCGCCGACGACGCCCCCACCCGCGAACTCCGCCAGACCTGCAGCGACGTGCTATGCGCCTATCTCCGCCTGCCCTACACCGCAGAGTCCGACCTGCCGGCCAGTGACGCGACCGCCCGGCACACCTACTTGGCACTGCGGGAGGTCCGGCACACGATCATCCGGCTCATCGGCGACCACCTCCGTCTGTCGCACACGCATCCCCGCTCCTGGCAGGGGCACGACTTCGACTTCACCGGCGTCGTGTTCGACGGCGGAGACCTCTCCGGCGCAGTGTTCTCTGGTGGCACGGTCAGCTTCAGCGAGGCGGTGTTCTCCGGCGGCTCAGTCAACCTGTCCGAAGCGAAGTTCTCCGGCGGCAGGGTCAGCTTCTACGCTGCGGACTTCTCCGGCGGCATCGTGGACTTCAGCGACTCGGAGTTCACCGGCAGCGAGGTGATCTTCTACGCGGCGGACTTCTCCGGCAGCTCAGTAGGCTTCAGCGGCGTGGAGTTCACAGGCGGCACAGTCAACCTGACCGGCGCAAAGTTCTCCGGCGGCAGTGTCTTCTTCAGCGGCGCGAAGTTCACCGGCAGTCAGGTCACCTTCTACGACGTGGTGTTCTCCCGCGGAAGGGTCGATTTTATGGACGCGGAGTTCACCGGAGCCGTGGTCGACTTTGTAGACGCAGAGTTCCCCAGCGAAGTTGGCTGGTCAGCAGACAGGGAATTCACCCCCGCCGTGATCGACTTTAGCGGCGCTTCCGGTACACCGCCCACAGACCTGGTTCCCTCGGATGGATCGTTTCCCGACGGTCTGATCCTTCCGCCTGAGTGGCTCCCGCCCTTGCAATGATCCGTGTGTTGAGCAGCGGCCTATGGCAGGCCTCAGCGTCACTGTTGTAGACGGTGACGGCCGTCGTGCGCGGCCACGATCCGCCCGCCTGCTGGCCAGCGTCAAGGGGGCCGGCGTCCTGCCAGGCCGACTCGTCTGCTCATCGGCCGTCCAGGTGAGCCTGCGCGCCGGCTCGGTGTTCCGGGCGTGTGGGGGCTTTAGCGTGCGGCGGCGGCCCGTTCGAAGGACGTAGAGGCAGGCAACCACAGCTGCGCACGCGCAGGGGAGGTGGGCCGGGTGCGGCTGTGGCTGCGGCTGGGCAACTGTGCTAAAAGCCAGGTGCGGTTCACCGAGGCGTGGTGCGGGGCGTCATGGTCCGGCGAGCCACTAGTCCAGCCGAGTTGGGCCAAAAGGTGGCGGCGCAAACCAACGACCGCCAGGCTGATCACTGTGTCGGACAACAGCTCTACCAGCCCATCCGAGGGGGCGCATCATTGGCGCCGTCGCCTCCTGATCGCCATTTGTACCCTCGCGGCGCTCTTCGGCATGTTCGCCGAAGCGTTCATCCCGCTCTCCGAGCAGTCCACTACAACGCTCGTGGTCGTTGCGATCTTCCTGGGCCTCATTCTGCTACTCCTGGTTGCTTTCGTTGTTGTTGACCCCGCCCGGCTTGAGGAGCGCGGAATTTCGGAAGGGCGCGCACGAGTGCGCGCGGCCGAGCGCAACTTGGAAGCAGCGTTGCGCATTGCACAATCCGGAGAGCGCAGCATCGCCGCGGGCGGCACGATCGGCCTCGTTGTCACAGGGGACAGCAACGAGATCCAGGGGGGGCGGAACCCAGCGACCTCACGCCGTTCAAGACAGTGCGCAACCGTCGTCTCGCTTGACCCTTCCAGAGCTGTGGACTGTGACGCACACCCGGCTCGACCTCTACCACGACATTGCGACGGGACAGGCACGCCGGTCGTTTCGGAACGCACAGATTGCCATGGTCAGCGGCTTCGTCATGCTCATCGTCTTCGTCGCTGTGGCATTGAACGCGAGCACGACAGCGGGGAGTGTGGTCGCCGGCGGGCTGGGGGCTGTCTCAGCGGCGCTGGCCGGGTTTGTCAGCCGCACGTTCGTAAAGTCCCAGGAGGCGGCCGCTGCACACCTGCGCGCCTACTTCGACCAACCTCTCGAGTTCTCGCGCTACCTCGCCGCCGAACGGTTGGTTGTGGACGCCGGACTCAGTACAGAGCAGCGGACGGAGGTACTCACAGCCCTGGTGCAGGCAATGGTCACGATCCCCGCAGCTACTCCCGCGCAAGGCCCAGCCCTTGGACAGACGCAGCCATAAAGGAGGCCCCTCCTCCTCCTGCACCGCGGGGGCCGGGTACCCGTTATGGAGAACTCCACCCTCAACGACCGGGTCTCGCACGCGTACGAGTTGGCGTTCTCCCTCTCGAGCGGCGTTGAGCCCCACTACGACGGGCGCTCGCCGGCGTCACCGCCCTCCTGCACATCAAGGCGCCCTGCACGTGAGCGCGTGCATAAGGTGCTGCGCGGGTACGGACCGGGCAGTGCGCCCGCCGCATACGGCCGGTACGTCCTGGTCGGCCAGCCCGAGAGCCTGGTGCTCTGGGAGCGGTTCGAGAGCGCGCCCGACTCCTCCTATAGGGCTTGTGGGAGGGAGAGCTGGAGGCCGTCCTGCTGGACGACCTCGAGTTCGTGTGGGGGCCGCGTATCCGCCTCAGCCGGTGAGCCACCGATCCGGACATGGTGCCGGGCCGCACGGGACTTCGTGCGGCCCGGCACCGTTGTGCGGCTCTGGTGCGATGGGGACAACTCCAGCCGGGCCCGTGGCCTGCGCTCCATGCGGCCCTGGCTGGCCGGGGCGTCGTTCCAGGACAGCCATGTGAAGGCCGCGTCTGAGCGCGTCAGGGGATGCGTGCGGTGAAGGTGCGGTTGTCGCCGGTGAACCTGATCACAGGACTGCCTTCGGCTTGAAAGAGCCTTCGCCCGTTGTCCGTGGTGATGGTCAGGCGGTCGACATTCCAGTTGTCGCCGCCCAAGCCGCCGCCAGAGGTGGTGGTCAGCTGCACGCTGGTGATCTCAGAGGCGGGTACTGGTTGGTCCAGGCGGATGCGAACGGCCTGCTGAAAGTGGTCGATCCAGCGAGCGTTGTTGTTGAGGTTGGGTGCGTTCTGGGGCGGGCGGTTGGCGAAGTGGACAGTGGCGCCCACGTTGTCCCTGCCGCCGCGTAGGTCGTCCCCGCCGGTGCGGATGCGCAAGGTGAGTTCGCTAACCAGCCCGGGGATCGGGGTGGCGGGGTCGGGCAGCTCCGGCGGCCTCTTGGGGTGGTACCTGCTGTCGACGAAATAGGTACGCCAGGTCTCTCCTCCTTCCAGATAGCCGAACACGTCGCGCTCGGGACGCGGGACGAGCGTCATGGTCCGTCCCGGGTGGTTCGGGTCGTACACGAAGATCTTCAGGTCGCCTTTGTGATTGCCGAGGTCGCCGGTGTAGCGGCCGAGTTCGTAGCCGATGGCGACCACCTGGTGGTGCGGGCCCACGAGGTCGGCGTCCTGCTTGTACAGGCCCAGGGGGACCGGCCGACCGGCGTCGATGGACTCGCGCAGTTCCTGCAGACGGCCCCCGCCGAATCCTTGCAGGCCCCAGTGGAAGAACTCGCGGTTGCGCCAGCCGAGCGGGTTGACGGTGAGCTCGCTCCACTTGTCGAGGTTCTCGGCGATGGAGGTCAGTTGCCGACCGTAGATGACGTCGTACAGGGGCGATCCGTTAGCCGGGACAGTCCGTTGCTGGGGGATGCGCTTGCCACTGTGGAAGTGGTCGAGGGATGTGTAGGCCATCCCTCCGCACAGGCCGGCGAAGCGGAAGTCGAAAAGCTTGTGATGGATCTCGTCGTTGTCGAAGCGGAAGCCGTGTTGGCTCGGGTCGAACCCTGTCATCCGGCGTCCGAGCGTGAGCGGGTCGACGCAGCTGCGGTCCCCGCCGACGTGGGCCTCGCGCCAGACCTGCCCGGCGAGGCAGGAGCGCGGGTCCGCGGCCGAGGCAGTGGCGCCGGCCAGTAGGCCTGCAGTCACGGCCAGGACGAGGAGGAAGGCTGCGGCACAGCGCCGCCAGAACCCGTGCATGGCGTTGTCTCCTTGGTGTGTGGAATTGGGTGGTTGAGTCCGCTGCTGGCGGCAGACAGAGCCAGGCATGTGTCATCCCGGGGCGCCGGTGCCGGATCGGATGTTCGGTGAGCCCGACGGTCTGTTCTGAGGAACCGAGCCGCTTCCGGCAAGCCGTTGTGAGCTGACGGGCACCGCCTCCGGCTGCCGAGGCGATCGGTGGTGCGGGCGGCCGGTTTCGGGCATGGGGACCTGCCTGCGAGGGCTGGGCCACGAGTCTTGCGCCGCGTGAAGAGGGGGAGGGTCAGGGGCAGGCCCGGGATCCTCTGCTGCGGCTCGGGCCTGCCCGCTGGCGTGCGTCAGGCACAGGTCAGGTCAAACCCGTCGCCGTTGACGCCGCTGTCAGCCTGTGGGGAGGTCACCTCCAGGCTCATGTGGCCCATGACGCGATCACCAGGCTGGGTGTTCTGCAGCTGGACGACGTAGGTGTCGTGCTTCTCGTTCGTCGTGGTGAAGGTCATGCTGCCGCTCTTGTCGCCGTAGCCACGGGCGATGAGCCGGTCATCGGGATGCCAGGCGTACTCGATCGTTCCGGGGCGCTGCGCTGCGGCCGAGAAGGTGAAGGTGATGGGCTGGGAGCAGTCGACGGTTCCGGAACGGGGCTGGACGGAGATACCGCGGCCACCGAGCACGGGACCTTCCTG
>KL569246.1:7843-8430 GCA_000715635.1 Streptomyces violaceus
CCGAGCACGGGACCTTCCTGCTTCTGGTTGTTGTTCTGGTCCTGGTTGTTGTTCTGGTCCTGGTTGTTGTTCTGGTCCGGGTCCTGATTGTTGTTCTGATCCTGGTCCTGGTCCTGGTTCTGGTTCTGGTTCTGGTCCTGGTTCTGGCCCTGGTCCTGGCCCTGGTCCTGGCCCTGGTTCTGGTTCTGGTCCTGGCCCTGGTCCTGGTTCTGGTCCTGGCCCTGGTTCTGGTCCTGGCCCTGGTCCTGGCCCTGGTCCTGGTCCTGGTCCTGGTCCTGGCCCTGGTCCTGGCCCTGGTTGTTGTTCTGCTTCTGGTTGTTGTTCTGGTTCGACCCGCTCTTCTCGTTCTGATTCGACCCTCTGTTCTGGTTTGCGCCCCCGTACTGGTGCTGGTTGGAGCTCTCGCTTCGCTCTGACCCGGAGGTGATGGAGGGCAATGCGATGTGGGGCATATTCCCTCCGTTTCCGCGCCAGGCGAGCAAGCCAAAGGCCACTGCAATGACGGCCGCTACGGACACAAAAGCCAGCAAGACGCGCGTGCGACGCGGTTCCGGCTTCTCCGGCTCCGGGGGCGTCGCTGCAGCGGC
>KL569246.1:8621-12657 GCA_000715635.1 Streptomyces violaceus
TCGCTGCAGCGGCTTCCTCATCGCGGCTTCGGATCAGGTCGGTCAGCGGCCCTGGCAGCCAGCCCGGGCCGGGCAGCCCTGCCCGCTCGCGACACCAGTCCACGATTTCCTGCGGAGTCGGCCGGCCCACGGGATCCTTGTCCATGCACCGCTGGACCAACTCCCGCAACTCTTCCGGCACCGTCTCCAGATCCGGCTCACCGTGCACGATCCGGAATGCCAAGCTGGTGGCCGCCCCGCTCCCATACGGGGACTCGCCCGTGGCGGCGAAGGCCAGCAACGCGCCGAGCGCGAACACATCACACGGAGGACCCACCTCACCCTTGGCCTCGATCTGCTCGGGCGCCATGTAGCCGGGGGTACCCACTCGCATGTTGGTGCGCGTCAGCGATGTGGCGTCCCGGGCACGGGCGATGCCGAAGTCGATGAGGCGAGGCCCGTCCTCGGCGAGGAGCACATTGCCGGGCTTGAGATCGCGGTGGATTACCCCGGCGCCGTGCACCGCGGCCAAGGCCTCCGCCACACCTGCTGCCAACTTGATCACGACGCTCAGTGGCAGGTGCCCGTTACCGGTCACGGCCTCCTGCAACGAGGGTCCGGGAACGTACTCGGTGGCCAGCCACGGCCGCTCGGCGTGTGGATCAGCCGCCACCACTGCCGCGGTGAACATGCCATGCACGCGCCGGGCGGCCTCGATCTCCTGGCGGAACCGGGAGCGAAACTCCTCATCACGTCCCAGATCCGCGTCGATGAGCTTCACGGCCACACGGCGTCCGCCCAGCGTCCGTCCCAGATAGACCCGGCCCATCGCCCCGGCCCCCAGGAAGCCCACGAGCGTGAACCCGCCGACTTCCCGCGGGTCGTCCGGGCTCAACGGACGCACCGACTCGCACCGCGTCCCAGCCCCGCCCCGGCCACCGCGAGGCGCGAGGCTCGGCGGTCCCGCCTCCTGCGTGGGCACCTCCGCCCGGTCCAGCTGGTCGCGCACCTGCTGCCACCGGTCCGCCCACTGCGCTTCATCACCCCCGCAGGCCCGCACATACGCCAGCGTCACCTCACGCGACGGCAGCTTCTTCCCCTGAGCTGCCTCGTTGAGGGTGGCGCGCCCGAAGTGCACGTGCCTCGCCATCTGTTCGTAGGAGATCCCCGCCGCCTGCCGTAACTCCCGCAGCCCTGCGGCGAACTCCCGCACCGGCGCTGGACCGCCACGCCCACCCAGCGGTCGTTCCCGTCCCGCCATGACACCCTCCACCCCCCAGCCACCGCCGGGATCTCAACTGCTGAATTCCTCAGCCCGCCGGCACCGCGCCGGTCAAGCTCGCTGACTAACAACTAGCGCGTACACCCGCGCTTGGGCACATGTCTGCCATCCGGTGCTCAGCCGGACCATCCCTTCGCAGGTCAGACCCCATGTGCCAGACGGCAGCCGGATGACACCTTCGCCTGCAACCCTCCCCATTTCCCCGTGCACGCCTCACGGCTGCAGTCGAGATATCTACCGCCCGCCGAACAATGCGGCGACGGCGCAGGGAGTGCGCAAGGGGGCGCTCGGTGGCATGGGAACGACGCCCGCTTCTACAAGCGGCCAGGGCCGAGGGACGGGCAACGCAGATTTAGCAAATCGCCCGCCCTAAACAGGAGCGACCTTGGCCCATCGTTTAATGAGAGCAGCGCTCAGTGTCACCGCCGCCATCGGCGTCGCCGCCGGCGGTCTGGCGGTCTGGCGGTCTGGCGGTCTGGCGGGTGCGAACGTCGCAGTGTCCGCCCCGGCGGCGCCGCAATCGGCCGTGACCTCGCGGGCCGACGCCCCTCGCGCGGTGAACAACCTCGGCCTCAGCAACTCAGAGGCCAAGGACGTCCAGTGCTTCCCGACCGACTACTGGGGCTACCACGGCAGCTTCTACGGACGATGGGGCACCGAGAGCTGGCAGGCGATGCAGCGCAATCTCCAGGCGAACTGGGGTTCTTCCACTGTGGCGGCGTCCACGATGACACGCGGGACCGGCAGGCCCGTCCGAGCAAATCTCCCGCGCACCCGGTGCTCGTAGTTGGAGGTCACCAGCGCCCACGCCCCCGACGGCAGGGTGACCAGCAGCTGCGACGCGCCGTCGAAGGCCGCATAGCCGCCGGACCGGACGTCATCGTCCTCCAGTTCGTGCAGCGCAGCCAGGCACTCCCTTGGATCCTGGTCCGGAGCCACGTTGGCGGAGGTCTCCATCGGCCGCGTCCGCAGGGCCACCCGATAGACCTCACTCGCGTCCAGTCCGTACCGCCCCGCCCAACTCGCCCAGACCCGACGCTGGTTGTCCACGGCGTCGATCAACGTGCCGTCGACGTCGAAGAGGACGCACTTCCTGGGGCCGGGCTGCACAGGCTCAATTGGTCACGCCGTGAGCATGCCAAGACGGCCTGAAGATCATTTAAGGGACGGTCCTTAGGGAGTCCTGCGCCGATCAAGCCGTAGCCCGGTCGGCTCCCGCCGCCGTGCGGAGGGTTGTGCGAACTGCTCGACTGGAGGCGTTCCCCCCATCCTCCGACCTCACGGGAGCAGCGGCGTGGCCATCATCGCCATCATCGAATTGCCGGGCGTCACCGAGGAGCAGTACCAGGTCAACCACGCGAGCATCCACGCGGCGCCGTGGTGGCCAGCGGAGGGCTTCATCTCCCACGCGGGTGCCCCGACGGACGGCGGCTGGCTCGTGATCGACCTCTGGGAGTCGAAGGAGGCTCTCGCGGCGTTCATGGAGAAGGCGGCGACGATCTTCGAGGCAAACCGTATGCCGAGGATCGAGCCGAAGATCTACGAAGCGGTGAACGTGGACATCGGCTAAGAACCTACGTCTGGACCTCAGCCGCTACGGCCCTGCGCGGCGTTCGGCCCAATGGCCGACGTCAATGTGCCTCTGCGCGTGCCGCGGTGCGTAGGTTGCCAGGGAGAGCTGGAGGCGCTGATGACCGATCACCCACACATCGCCGTGTTTCACCGTCTCATGGCTGCCTTCTCAGCCGGCGATATGGATGCGCTGACGGAGATCTTCCACCCCGATGTGGTCTGGCACATCGGGGGCAGGAACCCGCTGGCGGGAGAGTACCGGGGACGCGCGGAAACATTCGCGGTGTTCGGGCGGGAGTTCCAGCTCACGGGCGGCACATACCGGCCGCAGCTCCACGATGTGCTCGCCAACGATGACCACACAGTCGCGCTGCTGCACGTCACAGCATCACGTGAAGGCAAGCAGCTTGATATGGACTACACCATCGTCTTCCACATCAGGGACGCCAAGATCACCGAGGGCTGGGTCCTGACGGCCGACCCGCAGGCGTACGACGAGTTCTGGTCGTAGGCGATCGGGAACAGCAGACCGCAGCGCGATCTCAGGGGCAGTCGTCGATCACCTAGGCGTCTGGGTGGCTGTAGCCGGGTTCGTCGGGCCTGTGCATGGTCACGCCTCGCAGCGCGTCCCCAGCCGCCACGCCCGACTGCCAGCCGCTCGATAAGACCGCCGCCGCTTCGGCCCGCCAGTACGCGGCCGACCAGCGCGCGCGGGTCGACGTCCTCGCCTCCGTGCTGGAGGACATCGCTGAGAACGGCTACCCCTCGCCCGAGTCCGGCGTGCTGTGGGAGGTCGCCCCAGGGCCGCCCCTCACAGTCGGCACGGCCCTGGAACTGCTGAGGGACAGCTCGGCGGTGAACTCCTGGAACGTTCCCGGCAGGTGGCGGTACATCGCTACACCCGATGACCCGGGCAGCCCCCGGTGGCTTCTCGGGGAAGGTGTCCGCACCATAAGGGGACCTCTTGTCCGCTTCCGCTTCCATCACCGCTCGCCGACTCGCCGCCGCCACGCTCGCCTCCGGCGCGCTGGTCTCGGTCATCACGCTGCCGGCATCCACCGCCGACCACGCCCGCCCCGAGCGGCCGAAGGTGAAGATCTCGGACGTCCAGTACAACTCCCCCGGGCCGGGACGACCGCTCCAACCGCTCCCTGAACCGTGAGTGGGTGGAAATCACCAACACCGCCCGCCGCAGCGTCAACC
>KL569247.1:0-990 GCA_000715635.1 Streptomyces violaceus
AGTAGGACGCCGCCGAACAATCATTCAAAGAAATCCCCGTGCCATTCGGCACGGGGATTTCTGCGTTTAGGCTCATGACATGAACTACGATCTCGTCATCTTCGACAACGACGGTGTGCTCGTCGACAGTGAGCCCATCTCCAACCGGCTGCTGGCCGCATATCTCACCGAGCTCGGGCACCCGACCTCGTACGAGGAGTCCATACGGGACTACATGGGGTCGGCGATGCACCGGATCCATGAGCTGATCCTCGAGCGGACGGGGCAGCGGTTGCCGGAGAGCTTCGACGATGTCTTTCACGCGCGGGTGTTCGCGGCGTTCGAGCAGGAGCTCGTGGCTGTGGCCGGGGTCTCCGGCGTCCTGGAGAAGCTCGCCGCGGACGGGGTGCCGTACTGCGTGGCCTCGTCCGGGAGTCATGAGCGGATTCGGGTGGGGCATCGGACGACCGGGCTCGATCGGTGGTTCGACGAGGGGCGGATCTTCAGCTCGCAGGACGTCGGGCGGGGGAAGCCGGCTCCCGATCTGTTCCTGTATGCCGCCGAGCGGATGGGGGTCGCGCCCGAGCGGTGTGTCGTCGTCGAGGACAGCCCGCTGGGGGTGCGGGCGGCGGTCGCGGCCGGGATGGACGTGTACGGGTTCACCGCCATGACACCGGCGGAGAAGCTCGCCGACGCCACTCGGCTCTTCTCCGACATGGGGGAGCTGGCCGACCTGCTGGTGTGAGTCCGTGGAAGATGAGGCAGATTCATCTTTGGCTGGATCTACCCACGGGTAAGCCGGGGCCCTACGCTCGCCGCCATGACTGATGTGCTGCGGCGCGGCAGGGGCTCTTTGGCGTTCAGCTTCTTGGTGCAGGGGGTCGCCTTCGCTCTGCTCGTGACGCGGATCCCGGCCATCCAGGACCGGTACGGGGTATCCGACGCGCTGCTGCCCGCTTTTCTGGCCGCCGTGCCGGTCCTCGCCGGCGTCGGGAGCGTCAGCACCGAGCG
>KL569247.1:1212-3393 GCA_000715635.1 Streptomyces violaceus
GCGGTGGTCCCAGCCCGTGGTGCTGCTGGCGCTGCTCGGGGTCGGAGCCGGGGAGCGGATGGTGGAGCTGGGCGTCGCGCTCGCGGCGTTCGGCCTCGCCGTCGGGGTGCTGGACGCGTCGATGAACATGCTCGGGGTGAGCCTGCAGCGGTCGTACGGGCGCAGCATCATGCTCAGTTTTCACGCGGCCTACAGCCTGGGCGGGATCGTCGGGGCGTCGCTGGCGTGGGTGGGGGCGCACTGGGATCTGGCGTTGTGGGTGTCGTATCTGCCGGTCGTGCTGGTGCTGTTGCCGGCTGTGCTGGTGGGGAGCCGGTGGTATGTCGACGGCGGCGATGCGGGGCCGGTGGCGGAGTCCGGGGTGGGGGAGAAGGCGGGCGAGGGGCAGGCCCTCGCGTTCAAGTTGCTGTTGCCGCTGTGTCTGGTGATGACCGTCGCGTACATCGGGGACTCCACGGTCTCCAACTGGAGCGCGAAGTATCTGGAGGACGTGCTGGGGAGTTCGGAGCAGACGGCGACGTTGCCGTACAACGTGTACATGGTCACCACGCTGGTGGGGCGGGCGCTCGGGGACTTCGGGGTGCGGCGGTTCGGGGCGGTCGCGGTCGTGCGGGCCGGGGCCCTGGTCGCGGCGGGTGGGTTCGCTGTGGTGGCGGGGGCGCCCGGGGCGTGGGTCGGGATGCTGGGGTTCACGCTGCTGGGGCTGGGGTTGTGTGTGCTGGTGCCGCAGACGTTCGCGGCGGCCGGCAGGTTGTTCCCGGGGGCTTCGGATGCGGCCGTGGCGCGGCTGAATGTCTTCAACTATGTGGGTTTCTTGATCGGTTCGCCGTTGGTGGGCGCGCTCGGGGATCTGTGGAGCTACCGCGGGGCCATGCTCGTGCCGATGGTGTTGGTGCTGGTGACGCTGGTGTATGCCCGTTCGTTCGCTGCTCAACCGGACCGATACGGTGGCGGGCATGAGCGGCCGCACACAGCTGATGTGGGACGAGGCAGTAACGGGCTATGACTTCGGTCCCGGGCATCCGATGGACCCGGTCCGGCTCGCGCTGACCCGGAGACTGGTCGACGCCTTCGGGCTGGACCGTGAGGTGGAGGTGGTCGCCGCGAAGGCGGCCGGGGAGTCGACGCTGCGGCTCGTCCACCGGGAGGACTACATCGGGGCGGTGAAGGCCGCGTCGGCGGAGCCCGGGGCGGCGGACCAGTCGTACGGGCTCGGGACGATGGACGATCCGGCCTTCGCGGGGATGCACGAGGTGTCGTCGCTGATCGCCGGACAGTCGGTGGGGGCGGCGGAGGCCGTGTGGCGTGGAGAGACTCCGCACGCGGTGAACTTCGCGGGCGGGCTGCATCACGCGATGCCGGGCGGTGCGTCCGGGTTCTGCATCTACAACGACGCGTCGCTGGCGATCGCCCGGCTGCTGGAACTCGGGGCCGAGCGGGTCGCCTATGTCGACGTCGACGTGCATCACGGGGACGGGGTGCAGGCGGCGTTCTGGGAGGACCCGCGGGTGCTCACGATCTCGCTGCACGAGCATCCCCGGACGCTCTTCCCGCAGACCGGGTGGCCGGAGGAGACCGGCGCGGACTCCGCGGAGGGCTCGGCGGTGAACGTGGCGCTGCCGGCCGGGACGGGGGACGCCGGGTGGCTGCGGGCGTTCCACGCCGTCGTGCCGGAGCTGATCGCGGACTTCCGGCCGCAGGTGCTGGTGACGCAGCACGGGGCCGACACGCACTTCGAGGATCCGCTCGCGCATCTGGCCGTGTCGCTGGACGCGCAGCGGGCGGTGCAGGTGGCCTGTCACGACCTGGCGCACGAGCACGCCGACGGGCGGTGGGTGGCGCTGGGCGGGGGCGGCTACGCGGTGGTGGACGTCGTACCGAGGTCGTGGACGCATCTGGTCGCGATCGCGGCGCATCGGGAGGTGGAGCCCGAGGCGGTGATCCCCGAGGGGTGGCGGCAGGAAGTGTTCGCGCGGACGCGGCAGTTGGCTCCGGCGCGGATGACGGACGGGCGCTGGCCCGTGGAGTGGACCGGCTGGGAGACGGGGTACGACCCGGCGGACCGGCTGGACCAGGCGGTGCTGGCGGCTCGGCGGGCGGTGTTCCCGCTGCGGGGGCTGTTGCCGTAGGGCCTGGGGTGCCTTCCTGGGTGGCAGGCGCCCCAGGCCGCTGCTCAGCCGC
>KL569247.1:3629-8226 GCA_000715635.1 Streptomyces violaceus
ACAGTGGCCCGAGTCGGCGCCGGTCGCGCTGCCGATGGCGCCGGACCAGTTGACGCAGTAGCCGCCCGCGCCGAGGTAGACCGGGCCGGCGTAGGACGTGTAGTAACCCGTGTCGGAGACGACCGGGTTTTGCTCCTCGGGGATCTCGAGGGTGACGGACATGTAGATCTTCGCGCCGGCCTTGTTGCGGATGGTCACCGCGCAGTTCTGGCCCTTCGCCTCGTTCCAGGTGAGGTAGGCGGTGCCGACGTTGCCGACCGGCGTGGAGTCGATCACTTTGAAGCCGGAGCCGCAGACGCCGTTGTACGCCGCCTTGGCCGCCTTGGCCGCCTTGGACGCGGTCGGTACCGCCGCGGATGCCGGGGCCGTTGCCGCGAGGGTGGCGCCCAGGGTCACGGTGGCGAGTGCCGCGGCGGTGGCCGTGGTGCGACGGGACAGCTTCATGGTGGTTCCCCCTGTGATGTGGTCGTCGTGTACGGCTCCCCGTGCGCCGGTCGATCGGCGCTCGCCGTACACAAGGGGTGAGACCAGGGAACCCGGCCAGGGGTTGTGGGGTGTTTTGTCGTTGTTCTGTCACCGGTGTCACGGTCGGTGTTACGCCGACTGTGCGGTGTTTCGGTGTTCCCGGGGCGTTCGAGGGTTCTGTGCTTCACCATCATTGTGGTGCTGACCATCGCGGCTCTTCGCGCGCATCTGCTGGCCGCCCGGCTTGCCGGGACCGTGGCGACTTCGCGGGAGGAGAGTCTGCGGAGCTATCGGCTCTTCGCGGCGCGTGACCCTCGCGTGCTGATCGGGCTCGATCCCGAAGGGGCCTGGAGTCAGAGGGAATTGCTCGAGCTGATGGCGGACCGGTGCGGGGTTTCGGCCGATTCTCGGCGGACTTCCGGCCAGGACGTGATCGATCCGCAGCGGACCGTGGCCGCGCTGGACGCCTTCGCGGAACGTCTCGCCGATGTCGCTCAGCGAGGTGCTCCGGTGCTTCTCGGTACCGGGCACCCGCACCGGCTGCTCGGTTTCTACGCCGCTCTGGCAGACGCGCTGTCGGCGGCGGGGTGTGCGGTTCTCACCCCCGCGCAGGGTCGCTGTGTCGACATAACGACCCGGTTCGGCCTACGTACGTACAACCTCGACTACGTACGAGGAGTCGCGTTGGTGCGGGCGCCCGGGGTGGAACGCCCCGGTTGTGAGCCCGGCGCACATACGCACTCACCCCTCCCGGTTCGTACCGCGCTGGCCGCCGCGGCGGAGGCCGGCGGGCCCCTTCCCGAGCTGGTGATCGGGGACCACGGGTGGGTCTGCGGGGCAGGTCAGCTGGGGTTCGAGGCCATCGGGCCGGCCGATACGGACGACCCCGCCCCGTTCGTCGGGCAGGCTGAGGGGTCCGTATCCGTCGTCGTTCCACTTGATGACGGCGTGCGATCTGATTACTACCTGCCGCTTACCCGCTACGTACTCAATCGGGCGTGTCTGTCACAGTAGGCCGTTGATGGGTGCACCTCTTCCCCACTCGCATCACAGGCCCCTACATTGGGGAGTGAGCACGCAGCGACGAAGAGTCACCGGAAGGGGAAGCCGGTGGCCGTCGAGTGCGGAAGGTTCAGGTGTGTCATGGCTGCAGCTGGCGAGAGGCCTCTGAACGAGGTTCAGTTCCTTACCGTGGCGGAAGTCGCCTCGGTGATGCGAGTGTCGAAGATGACCGTGTACCGGCTGGTGCACAGCGGTCATCTGCCCGCGATCCGTGTGGGGCGGTCTTTCCGCGTCCCGGAGCAAGCGGTTCACGAGTACCTTCGCGAGAGTTACGTGGGGGTGGAAACCGCCTGACGGCTGGGGCGGGGTGATCCCTCACAGGGCACTCGGGATCACCCTGGCCTCCTCGATTACGACCTCAGCGCTCGGACGGGTAGGCTAGCCCCTCGTAGGTCGTATGGGCCCATGGCGCCCAACGCCGAGTGATGAGAAGTGAGCGAGGGTAGTCGTGGGCTCTGTTATCAAGAAGCGGCGCAAGCGGATGGCCAAGAAGAAGCACCGCAAGCTGCTCAAGCGCACGCGCGTTCAGCGTCGCAACAAGAAGTAAGTTCGCGACGCGGACGCCGCGAGAGCGTCGTTGTGGCCCCCCACCCACTGGTGGGGGGCCACACGTGTATCGCCGTGTACGTCCGGCCGCTGCCCGTCACTTCGCGCATCGGGCGGTCATCACAGCGCAACACCGAACCGCTAAGTTGGCCCCACGGGGGAACGCGGCGGGGACCAGAGGTTGTGGAAGGAAGGCGCTGATCTTGGGCAAGGTCGTGCTCGTGACCGGAGTGGCCCGCCAGCTGGGGGGCCGGTTCGTGAGGCGGATCCAGCGGGACCCCGAGGTGGACCGGGTGATCGCCGTGGACGCGGTGCCTCCCGAGCACCATCTGGGCGGCGCGGACTTCATCCAGGCCGACATCCGGCAGCCCACGATCGCGCGGGTGCTCGCCGAGACGGCCGCCGACACGATCGTCCACCTGGACGTGACGGGCACGCCGCTGGGCAGCGGCAA
This sequence comes from Streptomyces violaceus, assembly GCA_000715635.1. GTDB lineage: Bacteria > Actinomycetota > Actinomycetes > Streptomycetales > Streptomycetaceae > Streptomyces > Streptomyces violaceus. Next base: position 6,157 of record KL569247.1, read on the forward strand.
CCGGGCCTCCCTGAAGGAGACCAACGTCATCGGCACCATGCAGCTGCTCGGTGCCTGCCAGAAGTCCCCGGCCGTGCAGCGGCTCGTCGTGAAGTCCAGCACCAACGTCTACGGCTCCGCACCCCGCGACCCGGCCGTCTTCACCGAGACGACCCCGCCCAAGTCCCTGCCCAGCGGCGGCTTCGCCAAGGACACGGTGGAGGTCGAGGGCTACGTCCGCGGCTTCGCGCGCCGCCGGCCCGACGTGGCCGTGTGCGTGCCGCGGTTCGCCAACATCCTGGGCCCGACCGCGGACACCCCGCTCGCCTCGTATTTCGCACTGCCGGTCCTGCCGACCGTGTTCGGCTACGACCCCAGGCTGCAGTTCGTGCACGAGGACGATGTGATCGAGGTGCTGCGGATCGCCTCCCACGAGCCGAGGCGGGGCACGCTCAACAGCGGCACCTTCAACATCGCCGGCGACGGCGTCCTGCTGCTCTCCCAGTGCTCCCGGCGACTCGGGCGCCCCACCGCGCCTCTGCCTCTCCCGGCCGTCACCTGGGCGGGCTCGCTGGTGCGTACGCTGGGGATGACGGACTTCTCGCCCGAGCAGATCCGGCTGCTCACCCACGGCCGGGTCGTGGCCACGGGCCAGATGCGCGAAACGCTGGGATTCCAGCCCAAGTACACGACCGCGGAAACGTTCGCGGACTTCGCCCGCAGCCAAGGCCCCGGACTTCTTCCGCCGGAGGCCCTTGCGGGGGCCGTCGACCGGATCGCCGCGCTGCCCCTCGCGGGCGACGGCCACCCCCCGACGCAGAGCGCCAACTGAGGAGCGCATCAACGATGGCGGATGCCAAGGTCATTCCGTTCGACGACGACCGGTCCCGCGGAAGCGCCGTGCAGCGCCCCCAGCGGCGCCGGAGCGCGGGGAACCGCCGCTCGGGCACGGAGTCGGCGCCGGTCCGTGAGGTGCAGCCCCTGCCCACCAGGGCTGTTCCGCAGGATGATGTTCCTGTGACTTCTGAGGAGCAGCCGCAGGAGCGGTCCCAGGACGGCGACGGCGGTCTGGAACGGCGGATCGCGGGCGGGCTCGCGTTCCTGCGCCGGCGCCTCACCGGGGACTACGAGGTCGACGACTTCGGCTACGACGAGGAGCTCACCGACCAGGTCCTGATGTCCCTGCTGCGCCCGTTGTACGACAAGTACTTCCGGGTCGAGGTGAAGGGCATCGAGAACATCCCGTCCGAGGGCGGCGCCCTCATCGTCGCCAACCACTCCGGCACGCTGCCGATGGACGGCCTGATGATGCAGGTCGCCGTGCACGACAACCACCCGGCGGGACGGCATCTGCGCCTGCTCGCCGCCGACCTGGTGTTCATGCTGCCGGTGGTCAACGAACTGGCCCGCAAGCTCGGCCACACCCTGGCCTGTGCCGAGGACGCGGCACGGCTGCTGGAGCAGGGCGAACTGGTCGGGGTGATGCCGGAGGGCTTCAAGGGCCTGGGCAAGCCCTTCGCGGACCGGTACAAGCTCCAGCGCTTCGGCCGCGGGGGTTTCGTATCGACGGCCCTGCGCGCCGGGACGCCGATCGTCCCCTGCTCGATCGTCGGGGCCGAGGAGATCTACCCGATGATCGGCAACGCCAAGACGGTCGCCCGTCTGCTGGGCTTTCCGTACTTCCCGGTCACGCCCACGTTCCCCTGGCTCGGTCCGCTCGGCGCGATTCCGCTGCCGACCAAGTGGACGATCCAGTTCGGCGAGCCGATCCCCACGGACGGCTATCCGCCGGAGGCGGCCGAGGACCCGATGCTGATGTTCAACCTGACGGATCAGGTCAGGGAACAGATCCAGCACACGCTGTACAAGCTGCTGGTGCAGCGGCGGTCGGTCTTCTTCTGATGCGTCGCCTACGGCGCTGGGCGCCCCGTACAGGGGCGCCCAGCGCCGTCTAGTGCGCGTCCTCGCCGTCGATGCCCAGACCGGGCAGCAAGCCGGGCAGGAGCGGCGGGAGCGTCACGTCCGGCTTGGGGACGGGTGCGCTGCCGTCGGCCGACGGTGAGGTGCTCGCCTCGCTGTCCTGCGGCGGGT
>KL569247.1:8484-10768 GCA_000715635.1 Streptomyces violaceus
CGCCGTTGCCGGCGGGGGGCTCGGGGAGCAGGGAGCGCAGCGGGGCGACGTCCTCCTCTATGGCGTCGAACACCGACGACACTTGCTCACTGACGTCCCCGAGCTGGACGGGGAGCCTCTCGCGCAGTTCGCCCCAGGCCTCGCGGTGGGAGCGGGAGAACGCGGACAGGGCCTGGATGGGGCCCAGGGAGTCCGGGTCGTGCTCGTACGCCTCGCTCAGCAGCCGGTGGCCTTCCGACGCGTCGTGCCGCATGCCGGACAGGGCGCGGCGGATCTCGCCGAGGGACTCGTGGTCCAGGGGGCCGCTGCGGCCGCGCTCCATCAGACGGCGGGCTTCGCCGAGCCGGGTGGAGGCGTGGTCGAGGTAGACCCGGCCGCGCTCGTCGGCGCTGTCGGCGAGGCCGAGTTTCACGTCCTCGATGCCGCGCTTGAGGCCGTAGAGCGAGTCGCCGGGCAGGGCGTCGGAGCTGGCGGCGGAGACTCCGCCGAAGGCGCTCGCGGCCACGCCGACGCTGAGTCCGCCCGCGGTGAGGCCCTTGGCGAGCCGGGAACGCGGCCGGAACTTCTTCAGTGATGCGGCGCGGTGGGCGCCACGGGAGCGCTGTCCGGGGACCGCTCGGTCTGTCGCCCCGCCTCCTGCGGTGCCCTCCTGGAGCATGGCCTCGAAGGCGGCCACCAGCTGGGCCCGCTGGACGACCTTGACCTCCGGGTCGAGCTCCGGCTTGGGCAGCGCGTCGAGACCGGAGGCCAGCGCCGTCAGGCGTGCCGGTTCGGTCTGTTCCGCGGGTGCCGGGGCTGGTGCCGAACCTTCGGACTGTTCGGCCGCCGTGCCCTGCTCGGACTGCTCCTCCAGGGCCTGGGCGAAGGCGTTCGCCCGCCGGTGCGACGATACGTTCGCGATCACTGGCGGCACCTCCTCTCGTCATGACGGTCGACTCCCCAGGGGGTCCTGAGGGTTGCACACCCTGACCACAACCACACGATCGAGTGATCGGGGTCGGCCAGGGGGTGACCACAGGGAGCCTGCATCCCTCACAACGAGCGGCGCGGCACTTGGGTTACGGACCCCGGCTGATCGGATGCCGAAGCCAACGGACTGTCACGGAACGTGAGTTGAGTGTCGCCGAGCGTGCGGTCCGGTCAGCGGGCGTCTTCCGGGAGGAGCCGGGCGAGCGTGCGGACGGCCCGGTACTGGAGGGTCTTGATGGCGCCCTCGTTCTTGCCCATCACGCGGGCCGTCTCGGCGACGGAGAGGCCCTGGAGGAAGCGGAGTGTCACGCACTCCTGCTGCTGGGGGTTGAGCCGCCGTACGGCGTCGAGCAGGGCGGCGTTGGAGAGGGACTCCAGGACGGAGTCCTCGGGGGAGCGCTCGACCTCGTTGGCGTCGAGCATTTCGCCGGTGGTGACCTCGAGGCGGAAGCGGCTGGACTTGAAGTGGTCCGCGACGAGGTTACGGGCGATGGTGACCAGCCAGGCGCCGAAGTCGCGGCCCTGCCAGGTGAACGTGCCGATGCGGCGCAGGGCTCGCAGAAAGGTCTCGCTGGTGAGGTCCTCGGCTGTCGCCTTTCCTCCGACCCGGTAGTAGATGTACCGGTACACGGTGTCGCTGTACTGGTCGTAGAGACGGCCGAAGGCGTCGGCCTCGCCGGCCTGGGCGCGCTCCACCAGGTCCATCATGCGGGCGCTGTCGCTGTCCGCCGCGGGCCGTCGGGCGGTGGCCCCGCCGGACGGGCGCCCTCGTCTGCCGACCGCGGCGCTGCCGTCGGCCAGTGCATAGCAAGGGCCTACGGGCGCGGCGGTGGCGAATGCGGGGACGGCGTACGCGGTGGGGACGAAGCCGCGCAACAGGTCGAGGACCGTTGCGCGCAGCGTAGCCAGGCCCGAGGCGTCAACCCCGACGTGTGGGTACACGGGACTCCCAGAGGCAGAGCTTCCATCACGTGCAGTGCGGGACCTTTCACCCGTCGTAGCGACGGAGGGGTACCGGATTGCGTCTGAGGAGAATAACGCTTCGTACAGGCTCTGCTACACCGAGTTGCTCAAATCATCGATTACGTCGCTTCCGTAACCGATTGACGCCGGATCAAGTGCCGGAGTGTGAGCGGTTGTTGATCGAAACAGTTCGGATTGTGGCGGAGTCCAAGGCGTGTTGTGGCCGTGTGCAGCCAAGAGGACTGGACACGAGGTTTTGGGGGTACGCCAGTTGGATTTACGGGCGTTGTCATCCCGCAAACGATGGTGTCCCGGATTGATCGGGTCGTCAGCGGCGGCGGCGGTGCAGGGC
>KL569247.1:10968-11227 GCA_000715635.1 Streptomyces violaceus
CGGCTCCCCCCCCGGCCGCGGCGGGGATGCCGACCTTGGCCGCCTTGCGGCCCGTGCGGTAGTCGCGCAGGCGCCAGTCCAGCTCGCGGGCGTGCCTGCGCAGCTTGGAGTCCGGGTTGATGGCGTAGGGGTGTCCGACCAGGGACAGCATCGGGATGTCGTTGTGCGAGTCGCTGTAGGCGGCGCAGCGGGTCAGGTCCAGGCCCTCCGCCGCGGCCAGCGCGCGGACCGCCTCGGCCTTGGCGGGGCCGTGCAGCGG
>KL569247.1:11447-14750 GCA_000715635.1 Streptomyces violaceus
CCGTGCAGCGGCTCGCCGACGAGCTTGCCCGTGTAGACGCCGTCGACCGACTCGGCGACCGTGCCCAGGGCGCCGGTCAGGCCCAGGCGGCGGGCGATGACCTGGGCGATCTCGACGGGGGCCGCCGTCACCAGCCAGACCCTCTGGCCCGCGTCCAGGTGGGCCTCGGCGAGGGCGCGGGTGCCGGGCCAGATGCGCTCGGCCATGTACTCGTCGTAGATCTCCTCGCCGATCGACTGGAGTTCGGCGACGCGGTGGCCCTTGACGATCGACAGGGCGGAGTCGCGGGCCTCCTGCATGTGCTCGGGGTCCTCGACCCCGGCCAGCCGGAACCATGCCTGCTGCCAGGCGAACTTCGCGAGCTCGCGGGTCTCGAAGAACTTCCGCTTGTACAGGCCTCGCCCGAAGTGGAAGAGCGCGGCGCCCTGCATGACGGTGTTGTCCAGGTCGAAGAAGGCGGCGGCCTGGTCGTCGCCGTGGACCGGGAACTGTGGTTCCTCGGTCGTGCCGGAAGCTTCCTGCGAGGATTTGCGGGCTGCCTCCGCCGAGGCCTCGCCTGCCAAAACGCTCCGCGCCGTGGCGGAGCGCCTACGGGGAGTGAGCCATCCGAGAGCGGCCATGGCGTGAGCATAGCCAGTTTGTTCGGGGGTTCCGGAGTCGAGAGGTTTGGAGCCTGTGAACTCTCGGCGAGCGTGTCGTTAAAGATGCCGCTCGGCGTGTCCCCGGGCGCGCGACAATGGCCGACATGAGCCCCCTCTTTCGTCGCACGCCCCCTAGGGACCGGCTTGTCACCCTGATCCGCAAGCCCGGATGTCATCTGTGTGATGACGCACAGGTTGTTGTGGAGAAGGTGTGCGGTGATCTCGGCGTCCCCTGGGAGCAGAAGGACATCACCGAGGACCGGGAGCTGCACGACCAGTACTGGGAGCAGATCCCGGTTGTGCTGGTGGACGGCAGGCAGCACACGTTCTGGCGCGTGAACGAGGGCCGCCTGCGCAAGGCCCTGACCGACTGAGTCCGGCCGTCGGGCCACTGACCGAGCAGTCCAAAGAGGCCGTAAGGGTCGCTTAGGATCGAGGGTGACTGGTCTCGGGGGCGGGATACACGGAGGAGAGTGTGCTGTTTTGCCCCCAGAAGCGAAGGAACGACGGCGCTTGCGCGCCGGTTCCCCGGGAGTGCGCCGGGGGCGCGTGAGCCCGGTCACGTTGGGCGGGCAAATCGGACACCATCTTTGTGCACGCGTTCACAAAGACATAGCCTGCTTTCGACGGGGCGGTCGTGTAGGGACGTATGACCGCCTACAGCCCCGCTCTACCCGCAGGAGCACCGTGGCAACTGGCCGAACTCACCGACCGGCGACCCGCAGCCGAGGGATTCCCGAGGCCACCGTCGCCCGGCTTCCGCTGTATCTCCGCGCTCTGACCGCGCTGTCGGAGCGCTCGGTACCCACGGTCTCCTCCGAGGAGCTCGCGGCCGCCGCAGGGGTCAACTCCGCGAAGCTGCGCAAGGACTTCTCGTACCTGGGGTCGTACGGCACGAGGGGTGTCGGCTACGACGTCGAGTATCTCGTCTACCAGATCTCCCGCGAGCTGGGCCTCACCCAGGACTGGCCGGTTGTGATCGTCGGTATCGGTAACCTCGGCGCCGCGCTCGCCAACTACGGCGGGTTCGCCTCCCGCGGCTTCCGGGTCGCCGCGCTCATCGACGCCGACCCGGCCATGGCGGGCAAGCCCGTCGCCGGTATCCCCGTGCAGCACTCCGACGACCTGGAGAAGATCATCCAGGACAACGGCGTGTCGATCGGTGTCATCGCCACCCCCGCCGGTGCCGCCCAGGCGGTCTGCGAGCGGCTCGTGGCCGCCGGTGTCACCTCCATCCTGAACTTCGCGCCGACCGTGCTGTCCGTCCCGGACGGGGTCGACGTGCGCAAGGTCGACCTCTCCATCGAGCTGCAGATCCTCGCCTTCCACGAGCAGCGCAAGGCCGGTGAGGTGGCCGCCGCCTCCGACGGGGGCGTCCCGGCCGCCGCCGCCCGCAACGAGTCCGCCGACCAGGGGCCTGACGGGGACATGCCCGCCGTGATGCCGGCATGAGCCTCCTCGTCGTCGGACTCAGCCACCGCAGCGCCCCGGTCAGCGTCCTGGAGCGGGCCTCGCTGAACGCGGACGCGCAGGTCAAGCTGCTCCAGGACACGGTCGCCGCCGAGCCGGCCACCGAGGCCGCGCTGCTCGCCACCTGCAACCGCATCGAGCTCTACGCCGACGTGGACAAGTTCCACGCCGGTGTCGCCGAGCTGTCCACGCTGCTCGCACAGCACAGCGGGGTCGGCCTCGAGGAGCTCACCCCCTATCTCTACGTGCACTACGAGGACCGGGCCGTCCACCACCTGTTCTCGGTGGCCTGCGGGCTGGACTCGATGGTCGTCGGCGAGGGACAGATCCTCGGCCAGATCAAGGACTCCCTGGCCCGGGCGCAGGACCTGCACTCCGCGGGCCGCCTGCTGAACGACCTTTTCCAGCAGGCCCTGCGGGTCGGCAAGCGCGCCCACTCCGAGACCGGCATCGACCGCGCGGGCCAGTCCCTGGTCACCTTCGGCCTGGAGCAGCTGGCGCAGGGCGGTGACATACAGGAATGGGCCCGGGGCAAGAAGGCCCTGGTCATCGGGGCCGGCTCGATGTCCTCCCTGGCGGCGGCCACGCTCGCGCGTGCCGGTGTCGCCGAGGTCGTCGTCGCCAACCGGACCTTCGACCGGGCCGAGCGCCTCGCCCAGATCCTGATGGAGGGCGACGACACGGACGTGGCGGCCCGCGCGGTCCCGATGGAATCGGTGCCGGCCGAGCTGACACGTGCCGACGTCGCCGTCTCCTGTACCGGCGCGACCGGCCTGGTTCTGACGGCGGAAGCCGTCGCCGCCGCCGCGGAGGGCCGTACGGCCGTGCTGTGGGCCGAGGCCGACGGCGAGGAGCCGGACCGCACGCCGGGGACCGACGGCCGGCGGGGCAACCTGCCGGCCACCAGCCTCGGCAACGAGGACGGCTGTCCGCTGGACCTGGCCTCGGTGCAGAACACCGCCGGATTCTCCGTGCTGGGCGAGGCGGCCGTGGCCGGGATGGCCGCCGCCGATCTCGAACAGCACGCGGCGTGGGTGGACAACGGCACGGTGGGCGGCGCCCAGCGGACGGCGGGCGCAGCGGCCAGGCCGGGGACGATCGACCCGCTCGACCCCGCCCCGGACGCCGACGCCATCGCCGCGCTCGCCGCGACCGTGGCCACCGTCGGGCGGATCCCCGAGCGGCGCCGGCC
>KL569247.1:14971-15263 GCA_000715635.1 Streptomyces violaceus
GCGGGAGCCGGTCGAGGAGGCGCCGCGGCCGCAGCCCGTGCTCTTCCTGCTGGACCTGGCGATGCCGCGCGACATAGACGCGGCCGTGCACCGGCTGGCCGGGGTGCGGCTGGTGGACATCGAGTCGCTGGCGGAAGCCTCCGCGGGCGCTCCGATGGCTGCCGATGTGGACCAGGTCCGGCGTATCGTCTCCGACGAGGTCGCGGCCTTCGGGGCAGCACTGCGGGCCGCGCACATCACGCCGACCGTGGTCGCCCTGCGCACCATGGCCGCCGATGTCGTGGCAGGGGAG
>KL569247.1:15497-16061 GCA_000715635.1 Streptomyces violaceus
CCGCCGATGTCGTGGCAGGCGAGATCGCCCGGCTGGACGGACGGCTGCCCGGCCTCGACGACAAGCACCGCGCGGAGATCACCCAGACCGTGCGGCGCGTGGTCGACAAGCTGCTGCACGCACCGACCGTACGGGTCAAGCAGCTCGCGGCCGAGCCCGGCGGCGCCGGGTACGCGGACGCGCTGCGGACCCTGTTCGACCTCGACCCCGAGACGGTGGCCGCCGTCTCCCGCGCCGAGGACAGCACTACCGAGAAGAACCGAGGGCCGGCATGAACGACACGCGTGAGCCGCGGGGACGCGCCGCACCGGCTGAAGCAGGGGCACTGCGGCTCGGTACCCGCCGGAGCAGGCTCGCCATGGCCCAGTCCGGGCAGGTGGCCGAGGCCGTGACCCGGGTGACCGGGCGGCCCGTGGAGCTCGTCGAGATCACCACGTACGGCGACACCTCGCGCGAGCAGCTCGCCCAGATCGGCGGCACCGGCGTGTTCGTGACCGCCCTGCGCGACGCGCTGCTCAAGGGCGAGGTCGACTTCGCGGTGCACTCGCTGAAGGACCTGCCGAC
>KL569247.1:16338-17620 GCA_000715635.1 Streptomyces violaceus
GACGTGATCGTCGCCCGGGACGCCCTGAAGTTCACCGACCTGCCGAGCGGGGCCCGCATCGGCACGGGTTCGCCGCGCCGCATGGCCCAGCTCAACTCGTACGCGCGCAGCCACGGGCTGGACATAGCGACGGTCCCGATCCGCGGCAACGTCGACACCCGGATCGGATACGTGCGGGGCGGTGAGCTCGACGCCGTCGTGCTGGCCGCCGCCGGACTGAACCGGATCGGCCGCGGTGACGAAGTGACCGACTTCCTGTCGGTCGACACGGTTTTGCCCGCCCCCGGCCAGGGGGCACTCGCGATCGAGTGTGCCGCGGACAACGCGGACCTCGTCGCCGCGCTCGCCGAGCTCGACGACCCGCTCACGCGGGTCGCCGTGACGGCCGAGCGGTCACTGCTCGCCGCCCTGGAGGCCGGCTGCAGCGCTCCCGTGGGCGCGCTGGCCGACCTGCTGGCCGACGGGCAGTTTGTCAAGGAAATGCGCCTGCGCGGCGTCGTCGGTACGACCGACGGCACGCGCATGGTGCAGCTGTCCACCACCGGTCCCGTGCCCGAGACGCACGACGGGGCAATGGCGCTCGGTCGCGAACTCGCGGCCGAGATGCTCGCCCAGGGCGCGGCCGGTCTGATGGGGGAGCGAGCACATTGAGCCCCACCACCCTTTCCGCCGGTCCTGAACACGGGCACGTCACCTTCCTGGGTGCCGGACCCGGAGATCCGGGACTGCTTACTCTGCGCGCCGTAGAGGCGCTGGCGAGCGCGGACGTTCTCGTCGCCGAGCACGAGGTGCTCGACGTCGTACGTCAGCACGCCAGGCAGGGCGTCTCCGAAGTGCACACGGATTCGGATCCTTCCCAGGATCCGGCGCCGGGCACAGGAACGCCCCAGCTGACGGTAGTTGACGGCACGTCAACCACCGCCGCTGTCCCCGCGGTGCGGGATGCCGCACATCTTGTCATGGAGGCCGCGCGGGGCGGCAGGCGGGTCGTGCGTGCGGTGTCCGGTGACCCGGGCCTCGACACGTACGCCGCCGAGGAGATGCTGGCGTGCGCCGCCGCCGGGGTGCCCTTCGAGGTGGTCCCCGGTATCGCGAGCGCCGTCGGTGTGCCCGCGTACGCCGGTGTGCCGTTGCGGGACGCGCAGGGCGCGGACGTGCGGTTCGTGGACGCGCGGACGGCGTCGGACCGTTGCTGGACGGAGGTCGGGGCGTCGGACGGCACGGTGGTCGTGTCCACCACGCTGGACTCCGTCGCCGCGGCGGCCGGCGAGCTGGTCTCCGC
>KL569247.1:17844-19710 GCA_000715635.1 Streptomyces violaceus
ACCCCGATGACGGTCACCGTCGCCGGTACGACCACCCGGCAGCGCACCTGGACCGCCACGCTCGGCACGATCGCGCAGACGCTGAAGCAGGCCAAGGTGCTGCCCTCGCCGGAGGGCGGCCGGCCGGTGATAGCCGTGGTCGGTGAGCGTTCCGCCGCCGCCCAGCGCGACCAGCTCGCGTGGTTCGAGTCCAAGCCGATGTTCGGCTGGAAGGTACTCGTGCCGCGCACGAAGGAGCAGGCGGCGTCGCTCTCCGACCAGCTGCGGTCGTACGGTGCCGTGCCGCACGAGGTGCCGACCATCGCCGTCGAGCCGCCGCGCACGCCCCAGCAGATGGAGCGGGCGGTCAAGGGGCTCGTGACGGGCCGCTACGAGTGGATCGCCTTCACCTCGGTGAACGCGGTCAAGGCCGTACGGGAGAAGTTCGAGGAGTACGGGCTCGATGCCCGGGCCTTCGCGGGGATCAAGGTCGCGGCGGTCGGCGAGCAGACGGCCAACGCGCTGATCGCCTTCGGCGTGAAGCCGGACCTGGTGCCGAGCGGGGAGCAGAGCGCTGCCGGTCTGCTCGAGGACTGGCCGCCGTACGACCCGGTCTTCGACCCGATCGACCGGGTGTTCCTGCCGCGCGCCGACATCGCCACGGAGACGCTGGTCGCCGGGCTGATCGAGCTGGGCTGGGAGGTCGACGACGTCACGGCCTACCGGACCGTGCGGGCCTCGCCTCCGCCGGCGGAGACGCGCGAGGCGATCAAGGGCGGCGGGTTCGACGCCGTGCTGTTCACGTCGTCGTCGACCGTGCGGAACCTGGTCGGGATCGCCGGCAAGCCGCACAACGTGACCGTGATCGCGTGTATCGGCCCGGCCACGGCGAAGACCGCCGAGGAGCACGGGCTCCGGGTGGACGTCATGGCGCCCGAGCCGTCCGTGCACAAGCTGGCCGAGGCGTTGGCCGACTTCGGAGCGAAGCGGAGAGCTGCCGCTGTTGAGGCCGGGGATCCGGTCACCCGGCCGAGCGAGCGGCGGCCGGGGGCTCGGCGGCGGCGTTCGACGACGTGAACGTGAGCCGGTAGAGCGTCGGCGGATCGAGGATGTGGGCTGCGGCTACGCGGGAGTCACCGCGTGGCCGTAGCGCAGCAGGTTCGTCGGGTCGTAGGTGGCCTTGTCGTGGCGCAGGCGTGCGTAGACCTCCGGGGTCCAGGCGCGGGCGATGTCCTGTTCGTCGCCCGGGGTGCCGTGGATGTTGACCATGGTGTGGCCCGTGCCGTAGGGGGCCATCGCGGTGTAGAGCCGCGCCGTCGCCTGTTCGAGGGCCTCGGCGGCGGGTGGGGCGGCCAGGATGCCGACCGATTCGAGGAAGTACAGGGCGTCGCGGGAGCAGACGGCGTCCTCCACGGCGGCCGGGCGCGACATCGCGCCGCCCATGTGGCGTACCTCGACCATCAGCAGGGGGTAGTCGGCACCGGCCGTGGGGCCGGCCTGCTCCAGGAACGTGCGGATGGCGTCGGGGGTCAGGTCGCGCAGGATCAGGCAGGACTCCCTCCCGGGGAGCGGGTCCTGCGGTTCCATGTGGATGCGGTCCAGGGCCGCGTGGTCCATGACCTCGACCGTGTCGACGGCTACGGGGGCGGCTTCGCGGAGCGGTGCGATCAGGGCCTCGCCCTCGGCCGGGAGGCCGGGCCAGGCGATCGCCACGCGGGCCCAGAAGCCGCCGCGCAGGGGTTCCGGGATCTGGGGGATCGGTGGGAGGCGCAGGATCGTGAAGGCGCTGCACATCTCGTCCGGCACGGTGCGGGTCCACTCGGCCCAGGTCCGCAGCAGGGTCTCGGTGTGCTCGCCCGGGCAGTAGATGCCGCCGCCGTAGAGGCG
>KL569247.1:19948-20181 GCA_000715635.1 Streptomyces violaceus
GAAGTCCCGCCGCCGTAGAGGCGGGGGAGGGGGAGCAGATCGGTCACCATTGAGGTGACCACGCCTACGTTGCCCTTGCCGCCGCGCAGGGCCCAGAACAGTTCCGGTTCGTGCTGGGGATCCGTCTCGCGCAGCAGGCCGTCCGGGGTGACGACCTGGAAGGAACGGACCAGGTCGGCGGCGTAGCCGTAGGCGCGGCCCAGGACCGGGAGTCCGCCGCCGAGGGTGTAGCC
>KL569247.1:20409-20968 GCA_000715635.1 Streptomyces violaceus
CCGTCGAGGTGCCGCTGAGGCCGGCCAGGCCGTGGGGGGCGGCCGCGGCCATGACGTGGCTCCACTTCGCGCCCGCGGCGATGGTGGCCGTACGGGTGGTGGAGTCGATCCGTACGTCGGTCATGCGGGCGGTGTTGATCAACAGGCCCTGTTCGATGGGGAAGTTGGCGCCGTGGCCGGTGGCCTGGACGGCGACGGGGGTGTGGGTGGCATTCGCCCAGCGCATGGCGGTGACGATGTCGTCGGGGCCGGTGGCTCCGATGACGATGTCGGGGGTGTGCAGGGCGGCCAGGTTGAAGCCGGTGACCTCGTCGGCGTAGGCGGGGTCGCCGGGGCGTAGGACCGGGCCGTGTATTTCTGACAGGGCGAAGAGGTCGGGGGTGTGGTGGGGGGCGGTCATCGAGTCCTCCGTGGATGGGCGTACGGAGAGACGGCGGCGGCGGGGTGGTGGGGCCGGCCGTCGGGGTCCTTGTCCTTTGGTTTCAGGATGGACCTGGGTGGGTGGGGGCGCATTGTGGGGCTGTGGGCTTCATGGTGCTCTGCGTTGGGGCTGAGGTGC
>KL569247.1:21258-23346 GCA_000715635.1 Streptomyces violaceus
GCTATGGCCGACAGGGCGTCGGCATCGGGGGGTTTTGGGCGGGCGTAGCGTTGGGGGTATGACGACGTACGGATCTTTTCCCGGTACTCGGCCGCGGCGTTTGCGGAGTAACCCCGTCATGCGTCGGATGGTCGCCGAGACCCGGCTGCACCCCGCCGATTTCATTCTTCCGGCCTTTGTGCGCGAGGGCGTCAGTGAGCCGGTGCCGATCGGGGCCATGCCCGGGGTCGTGCAGCACACCCGGGACACTCTGAAGAAGGCCGCCGCGGAGGCGGTCGCGGCGGGGGTCTCCGGGATCATGCTGTTCGGCGTGCCGGAGGACTCGAAGAAGGACGCCCTCGGGACGGCGGGAACCGATCCGGACGGGATTCTCCAGGTCGCCCTCCGGGACGTGCGGGCCGAAGTGGGGGACGACCTGCTGGTCATGTCCGACCTGTGTCTCGACGAGACGACCGACCACGGGCACTGCGGGGTGCTGGACGCCGAGGGGCGGGTCGACAACGACGCGACCCTGGAGCGGTACGCGGAGATGGCCCAGGTCCAGGCCGATGCCGGGGCCCATGTGGTCGGCCCCAGCGGGATGATGGACGGGCAGATCGGGGTCGTCCGTGACGCCCTCGACCAGATCGGGCGGGAGGATGTCGCCATCCTCGCCTACACCGCCAAGTACGCCTCCGCGTTCTACGGGCCGTTCCGGGAGGCCGTCGGCTCGTCCCTGCAGGGGGACCGGAAGACCTATCAGCAGGACCCCGGCAATGTGCGTGAGTCCATGCGGGAGCTGGCCCTCGATCTCGAGGAGGGCGCCGACATGGTGATGGTCAAGCCGGCCGGGCCCTACCTGGACGTCCTCGCCCGGGTCGCGGACGCCGTGGACGTGCCCGTCGCCGCGTATCAGATCTCCGGCGAGTACTCGATGATCGAGGCCGCCGCCGAGAGGGGCTGGATCGACCGGGACCGGGCCATCATGGAGGCCCTGACCGGCATTCGGCGGGCCGGTGCGCGGAACATCCTCACCTACTGGGCCACCGAGGCGGCCCAGAAGCTCAAGGATCAGTAGGACTCAGCAGGACTCGATAGGACTCAGTAGGACAGGGCGTCGTCCATGTCCCGTTGCCAGTACGTGGCCGACAGCGAGCTGTCGTAGTACACGCCCTTGGCCGGGAGGGACGGAAGCGCCGAGGGGCCGCCGCTGCTGTTCGGCGTGCGGCCCTGGAAGCCGACCGTGAGCTTGTGGCCGGTGGTGCCGCCTTCGCCGCTGCCGTCGGCCGCCGACAGCAGGACGCCCGCGTAGCCGGACTCGCCGGGGGCCAGGGTCGTCACCGCCTGCGGCTTGGAGTCCTCGATCGGCCGCGGGGCCCACTGCATCTCGTCGAAGCGCAGCACCGGGTAGTAGGTGAGGTCGCACATCTTCGAGCCGGTGTTCCTGACCGTGATCAGCATGTGGTTGAGCGGGCGGCGGACCGGCTGGGCGGTGACGGTGGTGTTGGTGCCGTTGCAGGAGACACGGGCGGCGGGGGCCGCTTCGGACTTCGTGCCCTTCTTCGTGTCCTTCGCCTCGGTGGCCGTCTGCTGGGGCGCGGTGGTCGCCATCGTCGATGACGTCAGCCGGGGCCCGGCCGCGCCCTCGTCCTGCGTGCCCGTGCCGTCCTCGCACGCCGTGAGGGCGAGGACGGCCAGGAGGGCTACGGGGAGGGCGTGGTGCTTGCGCATGGGTGGGTTCCCTTTCGGACAAAGGCGGTTGGCGAGAAGGACCGAGCGAGCCGCCGACCGGTCGGCCGGGAGCGGCGTGCTTGGATGACCAGAGCTTGTGCGGTGATCCGTCCCGGCCGCCACACCTGGCGGACCATCAGGGACGCTGGAACGTCCGTACATGCTTTGACCTGGGGAAACGTCCCTGCTCTGGAACGGGTGAACGGGACATGGGGGTTGGAGGAAGGGTGTCGGAAGGCACGGCCGCAGCGGAGTTCGCCGCGCTGCTGGGGGAGTTGAAGGAACGTTCCGGGCTGAGCTACGGGGTGCTCGCCAAGCGGCTCCACATGAGTACGTCGACGCTGCACCGGTACTGCAACGGGGATGCCGTGCCCGCCG
>KL569248.1:0-4571 GCA_000715635.1 Streptomyces violaceus
ACCCCGAGGAAGACCCCCGAACACCCGTGCCCGCCACACCACCACCCGACGGCCCCTACGACCTCACCTCCCTGCGCGCCGCCGCCGTACGCAGACTGCTGCGACTGCGCGCCGCAGACCGCCTCGCTCACCACGATGTCCGCACCGTCGCCGCCGGGTTCGACGTCCACTGGCGCACGGTGCGCCGCTGGATGGACAACGCCGACGCCCACCACGGCACCTACACCCCCCCAGGTCGCCGCCACTTCAACCTCACCCCGGCCATGCACGACGCCCTGGCCCGATGGAACGGCAACGCGGCAGCCACCTACCGCGAACTCGTCGCCGACAACATCTTCGGCAGCCCACCCCGCGTATCCCAGGCAACCTTCTACCGCGCCGTAGACCGGGAACTCACCCCCGGCCAGCGCGCCGCCCTCAGAGGAGGCGAAGCCGCCCGCCGCCGACACGACGTGCACGCCCTGCGCCCGCACGGCAACCGCAACGACGTCTGGGAGACCGACCACGTCGAAGCCAGCGTCTTCGTCAACATCGACGGACGCCGCAGCAAACCCTGGATCACCTGGTTCATCGACCACGCCACCGCCGTCATCTGCGGGCTGGCCATCACCCCCCACCAGCCCAGCCAGAACGCCATCCTGGCCGCCGCCCGCGACGCCATCCTCTGCACGGACCACCACCGGCCCTTCGGCGGCATCCCCCGCAAGATCCGCACCGACCGCGGCCGTGACTTCCTGGGCAAGTGCGTGGACGAGGCGTTCAAAAAGTTCGGCACCGAACTGATCGTCCTGCCGCCCTACAGCCCCCACCTCAAAGGCACCGTCGAAGCCATCAACGGCGCCGCCAAGCACATGCTGTTCAAAGGACTGCCCGGCTACGCTCACACCCCCCGAAGCCGCCGCGATCGCCGCGGCCAGCCCCTGTGGGCCCTGGAAGACCTCCTCGACTACGAAACCTTCGTCACCGTCGTCCTTAACTGGGTGGACTGGTGGAACAACGACCACACCATCGCCCGCCTCCACCGGCGCACCCCCGCCCAGGCCTGGCACGCCGACCTCACCCCCATCGACACCCTTGACCCCGCAGATCTGCACACCTACACCCTCACCGACGGCGGACCACCCCGGAAGATCACCAGCAAGGGGGTGCGCTGGAAGAGCGCCTACTACGTCGGCGACTGGATGCACGGCCACTCAAGCGCCGGCGAGATGGTCCGCCTGCGCCACGAACCCCACCACTACCACCGCGTCGAACTCTACGACGCCGACACCCTCACCTACCGCGGACCCGCCTTCCGCAGCGACGAGATGAGCCCCCGCCAAGCCCGCGCACTGCGCAACGCCCGCCGACGAGAAGCCGACCGCTACGCCGCCAAAGCCCGCCGAGCCCGCAAGAACGCCAACCCCCGCTACGCCGCCACCAGCGTCACTGCCGCGCCCGAGCCCCTCAACCGGCTCACCGCCAGCCAGGCAGCCGCCCAGCTACGCGAACTGCAGACACCGGAAGGTCACCTGCACGCCGAAGCCCGGCCCGACCTCCTCAACCGGCCCCAGCCCGACTCCGCCCGCTGGACCAAACCCCGGCCCGACCCCAAACCCCAGGACACCGAGTGACCCACCCGACCACCACGCCCGAAAACCAGTCGACCGCCGGCCCCAACTACCACTACATGGGCCTACCCGGCGCCCGCGCCATGCTGACCCAGGCCAGCGCAGAGACCTACGCCAACCTTGTCACCACCCTCAACGCCGACGCCGGCAAGGGCGCCATCATGTGCGTCCACGGCGGCGTCGGCCTGGGCAAGACCTTCGCCGTCAACAGCCACCTCGACGACCTCGCCCCCCACAGCACCCTGCGCATCAAAGTCGGCTCCGCCAAAATCCAGTCCCTGCGCGCCTCCCTGTACAAAAAACTCGACCTCCCCGGCGAGGCCCCCCTCAACAGCACCCGCTGCGAAACCATCCTCAAGGAAGCACTGTCGGAAACCCCGCGCGTCCTGGTCGTCGACGAAGCCCAGTGGCTCGACACCCGGGCCTTCGAATTCATCCGCGAGCTCTGGGACGACGAAGACACCCGCCTCGCCGTCGTCCTGGTCGGAGCCGAAACCTGCTACCAGAAGATCAAGAACCGTCCGGCTCTGGATTCCCGCATCCTCGTCTGGCAGCGCTACAAACCCCTCACCCCAGCCGAAGTCCTCACCGTCATCCCCGAATACCACCCTCTGTGGGCGGACGTACCCACCGACGAACTGCTGTGGATCGACGACATCGCCTGCCACGGCAACTTCCGCCAGTGGGCCAAAATCACCTACCTGCTCCGGGAACAGCACGGCGGTTCCGGCTCGAAGGGGGCCGGTAGTGCGGGTCCGATGAACCCGCCCACTCCACACGGCGCGGCCGCACCGCTCCCTCCCTACAGCCGGGACCTCATGCGCGCCGTCCTCAGCCGCCTCGACCCCACCCAACGTCACACCGACTGAAGCGTTCTCACATTCACGCCGCCCCAGCGTCTGGGCGCATCCGCACCGCCACCGGAGCTGGCGGTGCGGCACCGGCAGCTATCCGCGATACTCCACGCCCGGTGACCCTCAACGTGGGGGAGCGGCTGGCACATCCACCCTCCCGGAGGTGTCGAACAACGACCAGCCCGCCACAACCAACGCAGTCGTTCGGTGAGGTACGCCTGCGCGTCGTGCGCGTGGGACTCGTTGTCCACCCGGCCGTTGGCCACCCTCTCGCCGAAGGCGGGCCTGAGGTCCTTCTCCAGCGCCACGACATCGCCGGCGAAAGGAGGCGCTCTCGGGAGCGGTCCACGGCCGTGACCGCTCCCGCTGCACCACCCGCGCCGCCGCAGGCCGACGCCGCCAACCGCCGTCGGCGGCAAGTTCGTTGGCGTACAGCAGGGTGCCGTCGCGCCGTACGAGGGACCGAGCTGCAATTCCCCGGTGAAATTGTGCGACGGAGCGGATAAATCACCGCTCAGCGCGACGCCCTTGCCCGATCGGCCTGCAGGACCTCAGACTCTGGACCGGAGCCATGACCGCCGACCAGGTTCGCTCCCAGGTGTTGGCCACGCCCGACGTCCGTGTCCCGGCGGCCAGTGCCAGCATCATCGGCGTGCCGAACACCAAGCGCTGCTACCCGGTGTACTGGTCGCATGTCACTACGACGAGGACCCGATGACTCCGGCCAAGGAGAACCCGGGCTGGCTGTCGTGGAAGTCGCGGCACGCGACGACCAGACCGCTCTCGCCGTGCAGGAACTACTCGCCACGCTGTGCGCTGTCGCCCCGGCGGATCGTACGAGCCGGGAGCCCGGCGAGCCCGGTGTGCGGCTGCGCTGCTTCCTGGACCTGCGGCAAGCGCCTGACGCCGACGCTGTTGACCCGGACCGGCCTCGTATCAGACCGTGACCATGGCCGTGGGGTCCAACGCGTACCGCCATCCTCACTGATGTCCGAGGTGAGGGGCATGGACCTGTGGTGGCTCATGCGCCAGCGCCAGCGGAACGAACGATTCCGACAAACCTAGAGGCTCAAGCACTGGGACCAGTTGCGTCAGGTACCAGTCCAGGTCGCAGAAGCGACGTGCAGTTCGTTGATCGGCCTCATGCACGGCACTACGCGCCCACGCCCGTGAAGGTTCTGTTCTCGCGGTGTCTTCACCCGACCGGGTAACACCGGACCCGAATCATGCCGGACAACGCTCACCGCGAACAGCAGGGTCGTCGCTGGCCCTACACCTGAGTCGTGCAGCTTCGCAGCCGGGTTGGGCCAACGGAACGCTGAACGTCAGCGCCCGTCGTGAAACAGTCCACCGACTCGCCCCTGCGCTGTTTCACCGACCGGAACACCGCCCCGGCGTCTAGCGACGTGCGGCGACGATGCCACTCATCATCCGCTGATGACTGGCCGAGACCGGACGCTTCCCCTCGGGTGCTCCACACGAACACACGAGATCCGCACCCGGATACCCGCACTCACAGGCTCGGGAGTGTTTCCCTACGCACCGTCAGTGATCAGCGTCTGCAGGCTGCGCCTCGGTCGCAGGCGCAGCCGTGGGCGCCGAGGCAGGGGCCGCGTAGAAGACGGACCTGCCCTGCTTGGAGCGTTCGGCCTGGCTCTTGGCCACGAGTCCCTCGAGTGTGATGCGTACGACCTTGGCGGCGATGTCGCGGTCGGGGTGGGCCTGGCCCAGCGCTGTGGAGATCTCAGCGGCGGAGCGGGGTTCCTTCTGCTCGGCGAGGTGGCGGCGGATGAGCTCGACGAGGGTGGGCTGGGCCGCCTTCGCGGCGCCCGTCGCCTTGGACGCACGCTTCCCCGCGGCCTGTTTCCGCGGCGCGGCAACGGACTTGCGTGTCTTCTGCTTCTCACCGGGCGCGGTACTGGCCTTCTTCCGCCGTGGCGAGGGAACGGCTGCACTCTCGGGCTTGGCTGCAGGTCCGGCCGGTGCCTGAGTGATGCCGAGTGCCTGCTGCATGTTCACCAGCACGCTGTGGTCGTGTTGCAGTGCGGCAAGCTGCTCCTGTAGGGAGGAGATTTCCGCGTTGATGCGTTCCTGCTCCTTGGCATTA
>KL569248.1:4804-5704 GCA_000715635.1 Streptomyces violaceus
GGCGTTTGACCTTTGTTCGGCGCGGTGAGGCGCGCTGTGGTTGATGCCTGTCCTGGGCGAAGTCGCGGCGATGCGGCAGGGTGGCCGCATGTGCCGGACGATGCTTCGTGCTGAGATGGTACGGACATATAACGCCAGTTGTTCCCACCGAGTCTTGCCGTTGGCCCGGCGCTGGCCTCAAAACTGCGGGATCCGGTGCCAACGATGCGGTTGGCAGGCACGACTTCGTGCCTGCGGCTGGGGCAGCTGCCAGAACACCTCGTCGGTGACCCGGTTGTGCTGCCATGCCGCCACGGTGCCTGTGGTCACCAGTCGGTCGAGGAGTTCTCCGGTCTGCTGTGGGGAGTGCCCGGACAGGCGGGCGAGGACGTCTATGTCGGTGCTGTGCTCGGCCTCGGTGGGGGAGTGGGAGGCCAGCACGAGAGCGGCCAGCCGCAGGGCGGGTGCTGCTGCTGGCAGGGCCAACGGTGCAGGGTGCAGTGCCCAGTGGGCTGCGCGGCGGCGTGCGCGCCGACCGGGGGCCTGGTCGAGGACCGCGGCATCGAGCAGCCGCAGCTGCAAGGGCAGCGCGCGGAAGTCCGGCATCTCCAGCCAGCCGGCATGTGCCAGCTCCAGCCACAACTCGCCGTTGGCGCGCAGGCGCATGCTCCGCAGCAGGCCTGCCGGTAGCAGGACCCGGCCGCATGCATCATTGCGCAGCGCGCACTGCAAGGCCAGCAGCCGGGCCGCGGGAGAGGTGAACCGCGGCAGCGCGGCGCCGAGGTAGGTAAGCATCTCCCGCACTCGCACCCGTTCATGGAGCCCAAGGTGGGACCGGCGTGCGGCGGCGGAGTGGCGAGGGGAGGGCTGCGGTCGGGGAGAGCTGGCGAGGGTGTCAGGCACCACGGCGGTATGGCTGGT
>KL569248.1:6031-6999 GCA_000715635.1 Streptomyces violaceus
CCCTGTGAGTGACGATGTGCGCGCGGTGCAGGAGGGACAGACGAGAGTGGGGCCGCCCGCTCGCGGTCGCAGTTCCACTGTCCAGATGCGCCGCACTGCGGCGTGCGCGCCGGCAAGCCTCATGGGCTGCTCGTCCTCCCGTCTGTGTCTGTGCCGAAGTGTCCGGTGCTCCGGCAGCAGAGGGCCGGAAGCACGCACGGTAGTGCAGATATCTGCACTACATCCGGTGATCCCACCTCGACAAATAGTGCATAGGTCTGCACTGACAGGGCAGGGTTCTGCACCGTCGGATGGTGAAGTGACGATCTTGCCGCCGGATCCGGACCTCACCGCACTGCGCGTCAACCTGGCGCGCCTGCGGGCAGAGCGCGGCTGGACCTTCGATGAACTCGCCGACCGCAGCGGCCTGGCCCGGCGCACCCTCATCGACCTTGAACACGGCCGCACCACCGGCACTGTCACCACCTGGCACGCCCTGGCCCACACCTTCGACGTGCCCATCGAGCACCTCCTCGGCACCCTCTGTCACGACCACACCCCACCCGGCACAAGCGACTCCTGACACCCCGAACCCCCACCACCGGGCCACACAGCGAATCACTCGAACGGCGAGCAGGGGTCGAACGTGAGACTGCCTGGAAGATCGCCTGTTCGGGACGGTTGGGCCAACCGGGGGATACACGCCTCGCCGTGTTGCGCATCGTCGCGTGTCACCTGGCACGGTCCGAGCCATGTGCTCCACGCCCGCCCCCGCCGGCCGACACTGGGACGGCAGCCGCCGCATCACCCGACACCCCCGCACACTGCGGGTTGCCGACACCAGCCCAAGCCGCCTGCTGCGCGCCGGCCAAAGCGGCCGCTGCCGCCAGTGCGGCAACCGCATCGACCTTTACCAACGCGTCAATCAACGGCCCGTCGCACTGCACCCCGCCGAACTGGCCACCACGCATGTCCCCGAACCCTGCCGC
>KL569249.1:0-1518 GCA_000715635.1 Streptomyces violaceus
AGCCCGCTCAGAGATGTGTATAAGAGACAGACCTGGTACGCCGGCGACGCCGATCTGCCCGGCCTCCTCGACTACGACGTGATCGGCGCCCGCCAGACGTATCTGTACTTCGAGGGCACGCCCTTGTTCCCGTTCGGGCACGGCCTGTCGTACTCGTCGTTCGCGTATGGCGACCTGACGGCCCGGGTCGAGGACGGCTCACTGCATGTCTCGTTCTCGGTCACGAACACCGGTGACGTCACCGCCGACGAGGTCGCCCAGCTCTACACGCGGGCCGTCGAACCGTCCGTGCCGCGTCCGCGCCGCGAGCTGCTGGGCCACCGCCGCGTCGCCCTCGCCCCGGGGGCCACGGCGGAGCTGAGCTTCGAGGTCCCGCTGTCCGCCTTCGCGCTCTGGGACGTGGCCCAGGACCGGTGGCGCGTGGAGCCGGGCGCCTACGAGCTGTTGGCCGGAGCCTCCAGCGAGGACGTCCGGCTGCGGACGAACGTCACGCTGGAGGGCGAGCCCACCCTGCCGCGCCCGGTCGTCGCGGGCGGCCTCGCCGCGGCCGGTTTCGACGAGCAGAGCGGCATCGAGATCGTCGACCGGACGAAGGTGTCGGGCGACGCGGTGACGCCGGTGGGCGGGGCCACGGGTGAGATGGTCTACCGCGACTGCGACTTCGGCCGCGGCGTCAGCGAGGTGACGGTGGAGGTGGCCGGCGAAGGCACGGTCGAGCTGTCCCTCGACGGCGGCCGGGCCCTCGCGGTGCTGTCGACGAGCGCCCCGACCTCGGGCCCGTACGACTATGTCTCCCTCGGCGCGTCCGTCGCCGCCGCGGGCGTGCACGACGTCCGCCTCAGGCTGCGCGGCCCGCTGCGGCTCGCGCACGTCGGCTTCTCCGGTTGAGGGTCCGGAGCAGGCCGGCGCACAGAAGGGGCCCGGCACCGGAAGGCATCGGTGCCGGGCCTCTTCGTGGAGCCTATATGAAAATGGTTCCCATGAGCTAGAGGTCGATTCCGGTCAGGACCAGCACGCGCTCGTAGGTGTAGTCCCCCATCGCGAACCGCACGCCCTCGCGGCCCACGCCGGACTGCTTGACGCCGCCGTACGGCATCTGGTCGGCGCGGTAGGACGGCACGTCGCCGACGACGACACCGCCGACCTCCAGGGCCCGGTGGGCTCGGAAGGCGGTCTGGAGGTCGTGCGTGAACACGCCCGCCTGGAGGCCGTACTTGGAGTCGTTGACGGCGGCGAAGGCCTCGGCCTCGCCGTTCACCTTCTGCACGGTGAGGACCGGTCCGAAAACCTCCTCGCAGGAGATCGTGACATCGGCCGGTACGTCGGCCAGGACGGTCGGCGCGTACGAGGCGCCGTCCCGCTTGCCGCCGGTGAGCAGCGCGGCACCGGCGTCCACGGCCTCCTGGACCCACGTCTCGACGCGCTTGGCGGCATCCTCGCTGACCAGCGGGCCGACGTCGGTCGCGTCGTCGCCCGGGTCACCGGTGACCTGGGCCTCCTGTCTCTTATACACATCTC
>KL569249.1:1680-2183 GCA_000715635.1 Streptomyces violaceus
ACCAGCCGGTCGTACACCGAGGCGTCGGCGATGACGCGCTGGACGGAGATGCAGGACTGGCCGCCCTGGTAGTTGGAGAAGGTGGCGATGCGCTGCGCCGCCCGGTCCAGGTCCTCGTCGCTCGCCCAGTCGGCGAGGACGACGGCCGCGCCGTTGCCGCCCAGCTCCAGGGTGCAGTGCTTGCGCGGCACCGAGTCCATGATCGCGTAGCCGACCTTCTCGGAACCGGTGAAGGAGATGACGGGCAGGCGCTCGTCCTGCACGAGGGCCGGCATCTTGTCGTTGGCGACGGGCAGGACGCTCCAGGAGCCCGTCGGCAGCTCGGTCTCGGCCAGCAGGTCGCCGATGATCAGGCCGGACAGCGGGGTGGCCGGGGCCGGCTTCAGGATGATCGGCGCGCCGGCGGCGATGGCCGGGGCGATCTTGTGGGCGCAGAGGTTGAGCGGGAAGTTGAAGGGCGCGATGCCGAGCACGACGCCCTTCGGGAAGCGGCGGGTGAGGGC
>KL569249.1:2340-3529 GCA_000715635.1 Streptomyces violaceus
GGGTGAGGGCGAGCCGCCCCTGGCCGCCCAGGTCGGTGTCGAGGCGCTGGGCCTCGCCGCCGTTGAAGCGCCGGGCCTCCTCGGCGGCGAACCGGAAGACGGACACGGCCCGTCCGACCTCGCCGCGCGCCCACTTGAGCGGCTTGCCGTTCTCTGCGGAGATCAGCCGGGCGATCTCCTCGGTGCGCTCGACGAGGCGCTTGCTGACGTGGTCCAGGGCGGCGGCCCGCACATGGGCTGGAGTGGCGGCGAACTCGTCCCGCACGGCGTACGCGGCGGCCACGGCCTCCTCGACCTGCGCGTCCGTCGGCACGCTCACCCGGCCGACGAGCCGCCCGTCCCACGGGGAGCTGACGTCGAAGGTCTCCTCGCCGGTGGCCTGACGGCCGGCGAGCCAGAAGGCGTGGGTGGAAGTCATCTCAGTTCCGGCCCTTCGGCGTCGGGGGTGGTTCCTGTGGTGCGGGTTCCCACGGTAGGGGCGGGGTGACCGAAGGGCGTTTGTCCGGGGTGTAGCAGTGCCGGCCGCGAACACTACGGTTTGGCAGACGGGGCCGGTTCCGTGGTCGTCGCCTTGAGGGCCAGCCAGAGCTCCATCCGCGCGTCCGGGTCGTCCAGGGACCGGCCGAGGATCTCCTCGACGCGGCGCATGCGGTAGCGCAGGGTGTGCCGGTGGACGCCGAGGTCGGCCGCCGCCGCGTCCCACTGGCCGTGCCGGGACAGCCAGGCGCGCAGGGAGGCGACGAGATCGCCGCGGCCCGTGGCGTCGTGCTCGTACAGCGGCCGCAGCATCCCGTCGGCGAAGGCCCGTACCGCGTCGTCCGCCAGCAGCGGCAGCACGGATCCGGCCGCCATCTGCTCGTGCTCCACCAGGACGCGTCCGCGCCGCCGGGCCACCGACAGGGCCTGTTCGGCCTGCTTGTACGCACCGGAGGCGGCGATGGGCCCGGCCGGTGCCGACAGGCCCACGACCAGCTCGGCCTCCTCGCCGCCCGGCACCTTCTCGCGTACGCCGGCCCGGGCCGTCTCCAGGGCGGCCGCGTACTCCCCGCAGGCCGCTGCGGCGGCACCGCGGTCCGCGGCCAGCACCACCAGCCGCTCCCCCTCGGGCACCACCAGGACGGCCTCGCCCGCCCGGGCCGCGGCGGACTCCATGACGTCGGCGAGCGCCGCGAGGGGGTCGCCGCCGGTG
>KL569249.1:3725-4139 GCA_000715635.1 Streptomyces violaceus
ATTTACGGCCGGGACGCCCGCCCGGGCCTCGGCACGGGCCAGCGCGGCCGACGCCGAGACCGGCACCCGCTCCGCGACCAGCATCCGGAACGGCGCGTCCAGCAGCCCGCCGTACAGGTCCCCGGCGACCGTACGCGCGTGGTCCGGCTCCCCGGCGAGCAGCATGCGCAGCACCGCCGCGCCGACCCGCTGCTCGGCGGCCTGCAGGGACCGGGAGCGTTCCGTGGTCAGGGTCAGCAGCGCTATGGCCGAGTGGACGGCGTAGCGCTCGGCGGTGCCGAGGGCGGCGGCCGTACCCACCGCGAGGGCCGCGCGAGGGCGCCGGCCCGTGCCGATGGTGTGCAGCTCGACGCGGTCCTCGTTCTCCGGCCCGCCGACCACCGAGGAGGCGGGCGCGGGCCGCTCCCGCAGCCG
>KL569249.1:4384-5602 GCA_000715635.1 Streptomyces violaceus
CCGGTGAGCCGCGCGGCCCGCCGCCCGGCCCACTCCGGTGCCGTGGCGACGACGGCGCCCGAGGCGTCGTACAGCGCCGCCCACCCGTCGACCTGCGAGGCCAGTGCGGACAGCAGCCCCTCCGGCCCGCCGGTCTGCGCCTGCCGGGTCAGCTCGCGCTGGGCGGCGAACCCGGCCGTGACGGCCCGGTACTGGTCGGCGGCGATCGCGGCGGACACGGCCTTGCTGATGGCGAGGAAAGGGGTGCGGCGCGGCACCTCCAGCAGCGGCAGGCCCTCTTCCCCGGCCGCGTCGACGAGCGCCTTGGGCGTCTCCTCGTAGTTGACGCCTATGGCGAAGCCGAGCCCGACCACCCCGGCCCCGGCAAGCCGCCGTACGTAGCGGCGCATGGCCTCCGGGTCCTCGGCGTCCAGCTTGAGCGCGGTGATCAGCAGCAGTTCCCCGCCCTCCATGTAGGGCACGGGGTCGGCCAGCTCGCTGACGTGTGCCCAGCGCACCGGCACGTCGAGGCGGTCTTCGCCCGCCCGCACGGTCAGTTTCAGCGCGGAGTGGTGGACGAGCGAGGCGAGCGTCGGGGGCATGAGGCCTTCATGTCTGCGTCAGGGCTGTGCGGTGCTGTGTGATCTTTGTGCTCATTTGGCCGCCGCGTATGAACGACCTGTGATGATTCTGCCTCACCGTACGGTCCTCGCGTACCGCGCGGGCTCGTAGAGGTCAGCCCCGAAGATCCACCAGCAGCGGCGGCGCGTGCTCGCCCTTCACATCGGTCAGCGACAGCACCGCGTGCCCCGCCGGTACGCCGTGCGCCAGCTCGGACGCCGACCAGCGCTCCCGCTCGACCTGCCGCACCGTCACCGCCCGAGCGGTCGGCGCCTTGCCGGTGATCACCCGGCGCAGCATGTGCACGGCCTTGCCCGCCGGGGTCTCGGCGATGATCTGCCGGTCCGTGACGTCCCGGGCCTCGGTCCACTCCTTGCCCCACACCTCGGCGAAGTCCTGCCCGTCCCAGGGCGTGACCCCCGACAGCGCCATCCGGCACCCGGTGGCCCCGAGCAGCGGTCCGCGCAGCGGCCGGGCCACGTCGTCCAGCGTCCGCAGGGTGAGCACGACACCGGCGTTGCCGGACCGCAGCCGCTGGATGCCGCGCACGCCCTCCGGCGTCACCACGCCGGTCGCGTCGTCCAGCACCAGGCAGGCGAACAGCGACCGGTCTCGCGC
>KL569249.1:5787-6311 GCA_000715635.1 Streptomyces violaceus
GGCGAACAGCGACCGGTCCTCGCGCACCGCGACGCTCGCCGAGAACTGCGCGAGCACCAGCCGCGCCAGCATCCGGGAGGCGTCGGCGTGCCCGCGCTCGGGCAGATCGATCCGCACCCGCACGGGGTGATCGAGGGCCTTGAGGGTGAAGGGCCGGGTGGCCCCGGACGTGTCGAAGAACGAGGCGAAGGCGGGACGGTCCAGCAGCGCGACCCGGTCCGCGAGCACCCCGCCGACGTCTCCGGGCTGCCCCATCTGCCGCTCCCGGGCGTCGAGCTCCCGCAGCAGCGACTCCTGCCCGGCGTCCTGAAGCCCCTGCCGCAGCGCGGCGAACGGCCCGGGCGCCCCGTCCAGGAGCTGCCGCAGCTCCGGTACGGAGGGGAAACGCCCGTGCACGGCCCGGAACGGTCCGAGCAGCTGGGCGAGGACGGTCGTGGAGCGCCGGGTGTCACTGCCCGGGTGCGGATCGGCGAGGTCCCCGACGAGTGCCTCGGCGAGCACGGCGGCGGCCTCGTCCGGGTCGG
>KL569249.1:6449-6991 GCA_000715635.1 Streptomyces violaceus
AGAGATGTGTATAAGAGACAGGCCGTACAGGTCGAGGTCGTACTCGGAGTCCTGGTTCCCGATCCGCACGACGACGTCGTACGCGTCGGCCGGCCCGAGGCCCGCGCCCGCGGCTCCGACCACGACCACGGCGGCCCGTCCGGCCAGGGCATGCAGACACAGCGACTCGGCGAGCGGCCGGACGACGGTACCGGTCTTGCCGGAGCCGGCGGGGCCGACGGCCACGAGCGAGGTGCCGAGCAGATCGGGCCCCAGACCGAGCCCCGTGCCTCGGTAGGCGTACGGGTTACGGGTGTCGTCGACGGTGGTCCCCAGCCGCACCTGCCCGGTGACGAGGTCGTGCCGGGCGAGGCGCGCCGGCAGGTCGCGCTCCCCGGAGGGGTGGAGGCAGGCGGCCGCGCCGTCCCGCAGGACGGTGGAACTGAAGGTGGCGAGGCTGTGCCGCCCGGTGCGCACGCCCTGCCAGGCACGGAGGATCCGGGCGTGGTCGACGTCCCGCATGAGCCCGGAGCGGGCCTCGGCCTGTCTCTTATACACATCTC
>KL569249.1:7150-11677 GCA_000715635.1 Streptomyces violaceus
GGGGGGGGAGCCGCTCGGCGGCGTCGACGGCTCCGGCCGCGCGGAGTTCGTTCCACTGGGCCGGGTCGTCCTGAGGGTCCCGATGCACCGTCGGAGGCTCCGGCCGGCGGAAGCGGGGGGCGACGAAGCGGCGCCACACCTCGCCCCAGCGGCCGAGCCGGGCCACCCCGACCATGATCCCCAGGGCGACGAGCAGCTCGTACCCCTGGTACACGATGAACGTGCCGGTCTCGCCGAGATCGCTGTCGCCGCCGCGCCAGGCGTCGGGAATGATCAGGTCGAACGGCACCCACCACCAGTTGCCGAGGTATCCGTTCTGCAGCAGCGACCAGATCAGCCATCCCACCAGGAAGGCGATCAGCGCCCCACTCAGCAACTGCCGGGTGGGGATCTCCTCGGGCTCCTCCGCGGGCCGCGGCCGGTACCCGAACCGCCAGACGCCCGGCGCCGCGTCGGGCCGGGGCGTGCGCAGCCACGTCATGAAGGACGAGCCGTCGGGCGCCGGCGGGGCCCCGGGCGCCCGCGTGGGCCGGGGCGGCACGGCCGGTCCGCCCGGGGGCGCGCTCCGGCCGCCCGGTGGCTCGCCGGGGCCGTTCGGTGGCACCGCAGGCACCTCCGGCGCCCCCGCCGGACGCGGTACGGGGTTCGCATGCGTACCCCGCGCCTCCTGCGTCCCGTCGCTGTCCATCGCCCTTGCCCCCTGACCAGCCGCTCCGTCCACCATCAGCGAGCCAATCTAACGCCCTCCCCTGGGGAGTTCACCGCTTACACGGCCGGGGCGTGGGCAGCAGCCCACCAGAGCGCCATGTCCACCCCGGACAAGCCGCCCCGCCGACAACGCCCACATGGAGCATGCCCACCCCCCTTTCCCCGCCCTAGCCTGCGAGAAAAGAAGCCAAGCGTCCGCAGAACCCCCATCCGCACCACCCCAGGAGCCCCGCATGACCTCACTTCCGCAGGAGCGCCGCGTCGTCACCGCCATCCCCGGACCGAAGTCGCAGGAGCTGCAGGCCCGCCGCACCGCCGCGGTCGCGCAGGGCGTGGGTTCCGTACTGCCCGTGTTCACGGCGCGTGCGGGCGGCGGGATCATCGAGGACGTCGACGGCAACCGGCTCATCGACTTCGGCTCGGGCATCGCCGTGACGTCCGTCGGTGCCTCCGCCGAGGCCGTCGTCCGCCGGGCCTCCGCCCAGCTCGCCGACTTCACCCACACCTGTTTCATGGTCACGCCGTACGAGGGGTACGTCGAGGTCGCCGAGGCGCTCGCCGAGCTGACCCCCGGTGACCACGCCAAGAAGAGTGCCCTGTTCAACTCCGGCGCCGAGGCCGTCGAGAACGCCGTCAAGATCGCCCGCTCCTACACCAAGCGCCAGGCGGTCGTCGTGTTCGACCACGGCTACCACGGGCGGACCAACCTGACCATGGCGCTGACCTCGAAGAACATGCCGTACAAGCACGGCTTCGGGCCGTTCGCGCCGGAGGTCTACCGGGTGCCGGTGGCGTACGGCTACCGCTGGCCGACCGGCCCGGAGAACGCCGGTCCGGAGGCCGCCGCGCAGGCGATCGACCAGATCAGCAAGCAGGTCGGCGCGGAGAACGTGGCCGCCGTCATCATCGAGCCGGTCCTCGGCGAGGGCGGTTTCATCGAGCCGGCCAAGGGCTTCCTGCCGGCGATCCGCCAGTTCGCCTCGGACAACGGCATCGTCTTCGTCGCCGACGAGATCCAGTCCGGCTTCTGCCGTACCGGTCAGTGGTTCGCGTGTGAGGACGAGGGGATCGTCCCGGACCTGATCACCACCGCCAAGGGCATCGCCGGCGGTCTCCCGCTCGCCGCCGTGACCGGTCGCGCCGAGATCATGGACGCCGCGCACGCGGGCGGCCTGGGCGGCACCTACGGCGGCAACCCCGTCGCGTGTGCCGGTGCGCTCGGCTCCATCGAGACGATGAAGGATCTCGACCTCAACACCAGGGCGAAGGACATCGAGGCGGTCATGAAGGCCCGCCTCACCGCCATGGCCGAGAAGTACGACGTCATCGGCGAGGTCCGCGGACGCGGCGCGATGATCGCCATCGAGCTGGTCAAGGACCGTGCCACGAAGGAGCCGAACCCGGAGGCGACCGCCGCGCTCGCCAAGGCCTGCCACGCGGAGGGTCTGCTGGTCCTGACCTGTGGCACCTACGGCAACGTGCTCCGCTTCCTGCCCCCGCTGGTGATCGGCGAGGATCTGCTGAACGAGGGCCTCGACATCATCGAGCAGGCCTTCGCCCGTATCTGACACGGCGGTTGCGCATCTGAGCCGCCGTCGGGGCAGGTGAGCCGTCCCGGTTCCGCTCCCGGGGCGGCGAGCGGCAGAGCGTGTGAAGAAGGTGTGCGAGGTGGATGACAGGCGGCCCTACGGCCTGTCCTCCGCCCAGCCCCTGTCGTAGGTTCTAACCAGATGAGAGATACACCCCCGCCCACAGGGGACTGTGGGTGACATCAGGCCGGGGCCTCCCCAGCTTCGACCTGGTCGTGCCCTCGCGCACACAACCGGAGCCTGTGGCTCTGGATCTCCTCACCGATCGGACAGTCGCCCGCCCCAAACCCCCCGGGGCGCGCGACGTTCCGGTCCGGACGGCCGCCTCGGAACTCCCCCCCTGTTCCGGGGCGGCCGACCTCCCTCTTCTCCTTCTCCCTCTTTCTCTTGCGCCGCGGCGCGCGAGCCGGATCAGCTGTCATCGGCCTCCCGCGCGACGCGCTCCAGCCGGCGTCGGTGGTTCTCCCACCAGTCCCGGTCGCCTTCCGGGACGCTGTCGGTGCTCTTCGTCAGCCCGACACTGCCGTCGATGAGTTCGCGCACGATGTCGGCGTGGCCGGCGTGCCGCTGCGTGTCGGCGATCACCCGGACCAGGATGTGGTGCAGCGTCACCTCCCGGCGCTCCTCGGGCCACCACGGGACGTGACCGGTCGCGTCCAGTGCCAGCGTCTCGATCGTGCGGTTCGAGTGCTCCCACGCCGTGCGATAGAGCCCGGCGATCTGCTCACGCGGCTCGTCCGCGGTGGCCCACATGTCCGCGTTGGGTTCGGCGTCCTGCGTGTACCACCAGGGCGGGGGCGGTTCCTCGACGAAGTACGGCCGCCCGAACGTGTCGCCGAAATACCCCAGCTCCACCCCGGCCACGTGTTTGACCAGCCCCAGCAGGTTGGTTCCGGTCGGCGTGAGCGGGCGGCGGACGTCGTACTCGGAGAGCCCTTCGAGCTTCCAGAGCAGGGCGTCGCGGGCGTCCTGGAGGTAACGGAGCAGGTCGGCTTTCGGGTTCGGTTCGGTCATGCCGGGAGTCTGGCACCCGGCACTGACAATCAGCCGGGCAGAGCGGGCTCCGGGCGGTGGATGCCACGCGGCCGGTAGCCCAGGGCATCGGCGACACCGACGACATCCGCGAGCAGCCAGATGATCGCGAGCCACATCTCCGTGCCCTGGAGGCCGGGGTCGCGGCCCGGGCCGGTGCCGTCCGGGGCCGGGCCGAAGGCGAAGCCCCGGCCGGGATGCCAGCGGCGCAGGGCGGCGGTGAGCTGGGCCGCCGCCCAGGAGCGGGCCTCTTCACAGCGGTGGGTGGTCTGCCGGGCGCAGAGCCACAGGGGGTGGATCACGTCCAGGATGTTGCAGGCGTTCTCGCGGCCGGGTGCGAAGTGGCGCGGGTCGCGTGCGTGGTCGAGGACCGTGTCGAGCACGCGCTCCGCGTACGGCACGGGCAGGCCGAACTGGGCGAAGGAGCCGCGGGTGAGCCGGTAGTAGCCGTTGACCATCTGGAGGTGTCCGTCCCGCGGCGTGGGCGAACCCCACATGCCGGTACGGCGGTCCACCCGGGTGTGCAGCCGGCCGAACAGCGCCTCCAGCGCCCCGGGCGCGGCCGCTTCCGCGCCGAGGCGCAGGTTCCAGTGCGCGGCGGTGGCCCAGGAGTCGACCCACGCTCCGGCGTGCCAGGCACGGTCGTGCCAGGGCAGTCGGGCCAGGTGTGGGACCAACTGGTCCGCGGTGGTACGGCGGACCGCGTGGACGGGGTGGGCGAAGGAACTGCCGAGCAGGTCCAGCGCGTACCCCACGCACAGCACGTGATAGGCCGGAGCCCCGTCGTCCGGCACTCCGGCCGGACCGGGGAGCGGCGGCGGTGCGCCGTACTCGGGTATCAGGCCGGTGGCCGGATCCTGGAGGCCGCGCAGTCGCGCCACGTGCTCGGCGGCGGGGAGATGGGGCGGCGCGTCCCCGAGGATGAGATCGGCGATCTCGACGGCGTCGCACTGCGCCCGCACGGTGGGCTCGGCGCCGGGCCGGTCGGCATACCGGCGGGTGTCCGGTCGCCAGCAGCGGTCCAGCACATCGACCGCCTGCGCACGGGCGGCCCCGGCGAAGGCCGAGAGCGCCTCGACGAGGGCGGGGGTGCCGGCGGGGCGCGGTGCGGTACTGGCCGGTGCCGTACTCCCCTCTGCCCCACGGCCGGGCCCCGCTTCGCGCGGATCGCCGCGGTCCCTGATGCGGCGGGCCGGGT
>KL569250.1:0-2996 GCA_000715635.1 Streptomyces violaceus
GGCTGACGGTTCTGATCACGGCGCCAGGGATACGGGCTTCGAGGGCCGCGGGGCGGCTTTGCCTGCCGGTTCACTCCAGTGGGTGCCGTGAGGCACTGACAACGGCCGGGATGACGGCCCCCTCGGGATCATCCGGAGCGTGGTGGGCCGATGGCGACGACGGCTCCGGTCGGCGTGTCCGGCTGCTGGCGGGGGCTGTGTTGTTGTGGTGAAGGGCGGTGACGACCGCGGCGGAGGCATCGAGGGTGCACGTTGCGCTCCCAGGTCTTCACGGTGAGCGAGCAGGGATGATAGGACTACGTTGCGTGATCTTGTGTGATGGCTCAGTGCCGGGGGGCGGTGAAGTGTGGCTGGGGAGCTTGAGCCAGGCAGCGACCGGGCGAGGCCGGTCTTCGAGAACATTCCGGAACCGGCATCGCCTCCGGTGGTGGTCACCGCTCCGCAGGGCGCTCCTACTTTCACACCGCAACAGCTCCTTGCCCACGTCTACAAGGCCGACGACTGGGAGGATTTCACCGTCGAATGGGTCCGGGCATTCGGCCTGTGGAACGGGCGCCCCTATGTTCGGGTGAAGAGAATGGGTGGGTCAGGCGACCGAGGAGCCGATGTCGCGGCTTGTCTGACTCCGCAGGGCACAGCCGGTGAGTGGCACTGCTACCAGTGCAAGCACTACAGCAAGGCGCTGACGCAGAGCGATGCGTGGCCCGAGATGGTCAAGATCTTCACGGCGAAGGTTCTGGGCGAGTACGAGCTGCCCACTCGGTACGTTTTCGTGGCACCGAAGATCGGCCAGACCCTTGATCGGCTCCTTCTTCACCCTCCAAGACTGAAGAAGGACTTCCTCGAAGCTTGGGACAAGAAGGACTCCAGACTCGGGCCGGACCGTGACCCTGCCGTGCGGCAGGCGGTCGGGGACCTCGCTCGGCAGACAGAATTCTCGATGTTCGAGGCCGGGGACATCGACAACATCCTTGAGCTGCACGCGACGACCCCGCACCACGTCCGGCGCTTCCCGGAGCGGCTGAGGCCGCGTCCAGATGCCGATCCAGCGCCCGCAGAGCAGAGGGCTGACGAGGCCGTGTACGTGCAAAAGCTCTTGGACGTCTACAACGAGAGGTACGGCCTCAGCCTGGAGACCCTTGTCCAGGCTCGCGAGCACGAGCGGATCAACCGGCACCTAGCCCGACAGCGAGAGGCGTTCTTCCATGCAGACGCGTTACGGGTCTTTGCTCGCGAGAGCGTTCCCGAGGCCACCTACAAGAAGATCGAGACGAACCTGTACAACCGCGTAGTCGAGATCGAGGACCGTGACTACAACAGCGGATACGACCGCCTGGACGCTGTACTGGAAGCAGCCGCAGCTCACCAGCCCAATCCGCACAACATCCTCGCCCCCGTGGTGGAAGTCATCGACCTGAAAGGTCTGTGCCACCATCTGGCGAACGACCACAAGCTGACTTGGTGCAAAGAGGAGTCCGCGTGAATCCTCTCAACAGCTCCCTGGAAGTCGGCATTCGAGCTCTGGTCCTGCTGTCCGAGACCTTCCCCCGCCGCCTGGACGTTGCCCAGCTCGTCTACCTCGACCACGCGATGCTCCACAGCGGTGACCTCACTGACGGCCCGTCCAGCCTCCACCCCGACCTGCCCATCGGCCCTGGCGAACTCGGAATGCGCCGACGGCTCATCGAGCAGGGGCTGGTGGTGTTGATGCGTGCTGGCCTCGCCGACATGACCGCCACCGACGAGGGCTTCCTGTACGGAGCCACAGAGGAGGCTGCCAGCTTCCTCAACGTCCTGGAATCCCCCTACGTCGGGCTGCTCAGGGAACGGGCCTCCTGGCTGGCCAGCACCTACATGCACGAAGAGGCGGACGTCCGCGACGGCATGAAGCAGATCACCCAGCGCTGGTTCGACCGCCTCAGCGCTGGCACTCCTCACACGGGCGAAGGGGACGCGCTGTGAACAGGCTGACGCTGGTACACCTGACATTCCTCGGGGTGGGCAAGCCCCCGGCGACCGTGGAGTTCAGCCCGGGCCTGACGGTCATCTACGGCGCTTCCGAGACGGGCAAGTCCTACATCGAGAAGTCTGTGGACTACATGCTGGGTGCCAGCGAGCTCAAGCCCATCCCGGAGGACAAGGGCTACAGCCGCATCCTGCTCGGGCTGCGAGCAGAGGACGGCAGGGCCCTGACCCTTTCCCGTGGGCTTGCAGACAGCACCATCGACGTGTTCAACAGTGATCTTCGCCAGCTCACCACGGCGCCGGCCGACGCCACGCTCAGCTTCAAGCACAGCTCGACCTCCCAGCGGAACATCTCCCGGTACCTCCTCAAGATGCTGGGGATCGACGGACTGAAGATCCTCCGGAACTCGCGCGGCGAAGTACGTCTGCTCAACTTCCGGGACTTGGCACGGCTGTCCGTCATCAACGACTCGCGTATGGCCGGCGAGAGGTCCCCGGTCCTCACTACAGGGCTGCCACAGAACGAAACCGGCGAGAAGTCAGTCCTCAAGCTCCTCCTTACCGGGCAGGACGAACCAGTCGGCCCGACCGCGCCCGGCACTGTGGAGAAGAAGGTCGGCAAAGGCCAGGTCGAGATCCTCGACCGCCTCATCGACGACAACCGCGCAAAGCTCACCATCCCCGCAAATCAGTCCGAGCTACGAGAGCAACTGGCCCGCCTGCAGACCTCACTGGACAACACCACGATTCGCTCCGGTCAGCTCGTTGCCTCCCGCTCCGCGCTCGTGCGGCGCCGTCGCGGCCTGGAAGCAAGCGACGGCGCCAATCAGCAGCGCGCTAGTGAAGTGCGTCAACTTCTGTCCCGGTTTGCGCTGCTGCGCGAGCAGTACGAATCGGACCTCGAGCGCCTGCGCATGGTCGGTGAAGCAGGGAACCTCTTGGGCTACTTTCAGACCGGCACCTGCGTCTTTTGCGGTGCAGAACCAGAGCATCAGCACCCTGGGCATCACCTAGCTGAGACCACGCGATTG
>KL569250.1:3212-4765 GCA_000715635.1 Streptomyces violaceus
AGCCGTTGCTGCAGAGACTCGGAAGACCACTGAGCTGTACCGCGACCTCATCAGCACTATCGAAGATCTTGACGCCCAAGCGGCAGAGCTGAACGAGCAGAGCGCCCTCCACACTGACCAGCTCACGCGTATCGACACAGAACTGCGCGCCCTCGATGAGCAGCTCGAACCACTCACGACAGACACCGGCGAGGTCCTCGCAGCACGCTCACGCCTGGAGCAGGAGCTGGCCCTTCACGCCCAAATCGAGCAGCTCGAAGACCTGAAGGCATCATTGTCGAACGCACCGCCCGTCCCGCCGCCGGCCAGGCCGGACGGCATTCCCGCCGCTGACATCACGGACTTCGAGCACGCGATTCACCAGACGCTTCAAGCCTGGGACGTCCCCGGAGAGAACCGTGTCAACTACAACCCGACCACTGCAGAGATTGCAGTCGATGGGCGGCCCAGAGGGAGCCGGGGCCAAGGCATGCGGTCCATCATCCACGCGGCCTTCGCCGTATCACTGGCCCGCCGCAATAAATCCCGCGGTCTGATCCACCCTGGATTCGTCGTGCTCGACTCGCCCGTGGTCACCTACCGACAGCCCGACAACCGAGAAGCCGATCCAGAGCTGATGACCCACGACGTAGTCGAGCACTTCTACCGAGACCTGCTCGACAACCCTCCGGGACAGGTCATCATCATCGAGAACGGCACCCCGCCCGCCATCATCACTGAACGTGCCAAGGTCCACGCCTTCAACGCCGATGGCTCAGAGCGTCTCGGATTCTTCCCGCCCCAAGATCAGACCGCCACGGACTGAACTTCACCAGATTCAGCGACTGAATGACCACGGCCTATGGCTGCGGCCAACCAACTCGCCAACAAGATAGTGAGGCCGTACATCGATCCAGGCCTGGCTGCCATCCGCCCGCAGCCTCCGCGAGCTAGACCTGCTCCCGCAGGGCTACGCCGCCGCCCAGCTGAGCCCGAGGGCGGCCAGCGCCTGGAGCTTGTCGGTGGTCAGCTTGGGCCCAGCGGCTCTTGCTGTTCGACAGGAACACCCGACGGCGGGACGACATCACCGTTCGGGCAGCTTGCGACGGAGCATGTCCATCGACTTCTTCACGTCTTCGAGCTGGTCACCGTGGACCCGCAGGCGCCACTGCATGTGTTGCATCCGCGCGGACATCGCAAGCGAGGCGTACGTCTGCGCCAACTGGGCTGCCCCCGCCTGGCCCTCCTGCGCCCTCTTCGCCCAGATGAGAGCAATCTTCTCGTACCCCTCGGCACGCTTGGGCGCTTCGCTCGCGGTCATCCCCAGCCCCCTACAGATCAACAGGACTTCCCGTTGTACCGAAAACACCGCCGGTGGGTTCGCCAGTCCGGGGAGTTTGGCGTCATCTAGCCTCCAGCGAGACACACCTGCGGGTCAGCTACCAAGTGGGAGGCAGACTCAGCCCGGGTGGCAGGGGCATCCCGCTCGACGGCAGACCAGTTGGGGTAGCACCGGAAGCGCGCGCCAAGTCGACGGTGCCGCCGTGGAACTCCGCCTCGCTGAAGTCGACGGT
>KL569250.1:5015-5523 GCA_000715635.1 Streptomyces violaceus
CCGCCGTGGAACTCCGCCTCGCTGAAGTCGACCGTGCTGCCGAGGAACCCCACCTTGCTGAAGTCGACCGTGCCGCCGCCGACCTTTGCCTGGCGGAATCTGACCCTACCTGCGACGAACCTCACCATGTTGAAGTCGACCGTGCCGCCGGCGACCTCCGCCCGCCAGAAGTCGACCGTAGCGCCGTGGAACTCCGCCGCGTAGAAGTTGACTGTGTCGGCGAACGTCGCAGCGATGAACTCGACCGTGCCGCCGGTGAACCGTGTCGCGGCGAAGTCGACCGTGCCGCCGGCGAACTCGGCCCGGGTGAAGTCCACCGTGCCGCCGGTGAACCCCACCTTGCTGAAGTCGACCCTGCCGCCGGTGAACTCCGCAAAGGTGAAGTCGACCGTGCCGCCGGCGAACTCGGCAAAGGTGAAGTCGACCGTGCCGCCAGCGAAGCGCGCGCCGACGAAGGTGACCTTGCCGCCGGTGAAGTGCGCACCATTGAAGGAGACAGTGCCGCCGG
>KL569250.1:5700-6005 GCA_000715635.1 Streptomyces violaceus
CCGCCGGTGAACTCTGCGGCGGTGAAGTCTCCGCCGTCGAAGACGACGCTGGTGAAGTCGAAGTCGTACCCCTGCCAGGAGCGCGGGTGGGGGCGGGACAGGCGGAGGTGGTCGCGGATGATCCGGATGATCGTGTGTCGGACTTCCCGTAGTGCCAGGTAGGTGTGCCGGGCGTCCGCGGTGCCTGCTGGCAGGTCGGACTCTACGGTGTAGGGCAGGCGGAGGTATGCGCACAGGACGTCGATGCAGGTCTGGCGGAGTTCGCGGGTGGGGGCGTCGTCGGCAAGTCCGGCCAGTGCGTGCAC
>KL569250.1:6310-6532 GCA_000715635.1 Streptomyces violaceus
CGCCTCGCGCAGGGCGCCGTCCTCGTCGACCCGCTGGCGTCGGTAGGCCACGACCAGGGCAACCAGGGCACCGGCCCCGGCCACCACACCGAAAGAGAGCTTCACTAGCTCGAAGAGGGTCTTGGAGTCGATGCGGCGCTCGGGCTTGAGTTCCCGGGCGCTGAGCAGGTCCCACCCGGCGAAGAACACGCTGGCGGCGATGGCGATCGCGGTGGCGAAGGC
>KL569250.1:6854-10073 GCA_000715635.1 Streptomyces violaceus
CGGCACCCGTTGCCGGTTGCGGCCCGTTCCGGCCGGGCCGCCGCGCACCACACGGAGGGCCCGTGCCGATTGTGTGACCGGCACGGACCCTCCTGCAGCTTCCTGCCGGAACGGGGTAGCGAGGTTCGCCGATCCCTGAGTTCGCAAGGAGAACTCGGGGATCGCCCGAGTGGAAGGGCGTTGGCGCGGATGTAGTCAGGGAGTTTGTCTCTGAGTTCCCGCTCGACGTTGGCCACTGTTGGACGACCGCCGAGTATCAGTCCCACCGACGTCCCACGCCGGACAGGGAAGAGGATCGGCTGCCCCCCTACTGCATGCACGGATAGGTCAGCGGCCGCTCCAGTGGGTGGCTCCGTGGATGGGGGCGGCGAGGCATCGGCGGGTCTGCGAGGGCGGGGTCAGACGTGGGGAGCCGAGCGCGCCCCTGAAGGCAGCCAGGAGTTCTTCGACGCGCGTGCTGGCCGGTGGTGTGGCTTCACTGACGGGTGGTTTGCTGGGGAGTGCCTGGGTGGGGGAGTCGGGTTGGGTGGTGGGTTGGGCCGCGGCTTCGGCCTGCCACAGCGGTAAGAAGTAGGCGGGTTCGCCGTCCAGGAGCTGGATGAGTCGCTGGACGTCTTCCCATTCACCGATGGCCGTGCCATCGAGCAGTTCGGCGATGTGGTCCTGGTCGAGCTCGTGGCCACTGGTGACGGCGATGGCCCAGGAGGTGGGGTTTCCCGCCCGCTGGTGCAGGAAGCGCAGGGCGGAAGCGAGGGAGAAGGACCGGGCCTGGCTCTCACGCCGGGCGCTAGAGGCCCTCCAGACCTGGCGCAGGACTTCTGGATCGGCGCCGCACGCGCGGGCGAGTGCGGCGACGTTCTTCCAGGCGGGGAACCGCTCGCCGGACATGAGTCTGGAGAGGTAACTGGCAGACAGGCCAGTGCGGCTGGCGAGGGTTCGCAGGCTGAGTCCGGAGGCGCGCTGGAGGCTGCTGAGAACGGTGGCGAGGTCCTGTCCGGCCAGTGGAGAGAAGTAGACCGCTGCGGTCTTGGGGGGCTGAGCGGCGGGCGAGCGGTCGTCGCTAGCGCTGTCGGGGTCTCGGGGTGGAGGTGTGCCGGGGCGCGCCCCGGGGCGAGGAGGCGATGGCGGCGCGGCCGGGGTGGGGCGTGAAGAGTGGTTGCGCCGGGCGGGAAGTGACCACTTCTTACGTGCGGTGTCCTTGCCGATGCCGAGTACGGAACCAATGCGTTCCCACGAGGCGCCGCGCTGTTTGGTGCGGGCCACCATGTGGGGTGTGAGGCGCTCGGCAAGGACTTGAAGGCGCACCATCTGTTCGAGCGGTGCTGATACGGGCGTGTCCGACTGCTCGAGCGCGTCCAGGATGTTCCGGGCGGCGTGCGCGATCTGACTCAGCTGGGTGCGCAGAGCCTGGTCGAATTCCTCGGTGTTCGGCGGGTCCGCGGCCGCCTGGCGCTGCCGGTGAGCTGCTTGCCGGCACTTCGTGCTGCAGTATGCGCCGGGCCGGCCGGTGGCTTGAAGGCGTCGCTGTGCACCGCAGTATTGGCAGGTGGGGTGGGAGAAAGTGTTCCCCATCGTGGCATTTTTCCTTTACCGGTGACTTTCCCGGGCGACGAAATGGGGATCGTCGCCCGGGAATTGTGACGGAGAGCGGTGTGCGTGCATCCGTTTCGTCTCGTGGATGCGGTGAGATCACGACTCAGGCCGAGGGGACGGTGGCCTGGGAACGATCAGGTCACGGGAGGCTCTCCGTACCGGGTGCGCCAGGTGATTGCCGCCCACAACACCACAGTGACCAGGGCGGTTACCAGCTCCACGTAGCCACCAGCGCCGGGGACTACGACGAGCACCGGAGTGCCCGCGGCAGGCATGGAATGCGGCACCGGGGGCGTGGTGACCGGTGTTGCCTCACTGTTGACGGGCGTGTCGCCTTGGACTGAGGCTTTGTTATGGTCATGCGCGGAGCGACGCCAGAGGCGTTTGATCCCGCGCTCGAAGGGGGATCCAGACAAGGGCTCTCCTAGATCGAGATGCTATGGGGCGCGAACCCGGGACCTGGAAAGCGCGGGTTCGCGCTCCGTGACTGTAGTGACACCCTCTGCCCCGCGCCATTCGGTCAAATGCCCCCATTCGCAGCACAACGTGGGATTGATCGGACACTTTCGTCGGCGCCGTAGGGGCAATCAGCTTGCTTTTCGGATCTCTTTCCGAAAACGCTCCTCACCCGTCCAGGGATCTTGGTATTTCGGCCCCTCAGCCGCCTCCCTGACCTGCGTTAACGACTGAATCGCCGGTGGGGAAGCCAACCACCTCCTCGCCGGCGGACGGGCACCCGGTCGAGCACACCTTCGCCCACCGCAAGAACTAGCGGTCCCTCACCAAGCACCGCACCGGCCCCGCGCCGTTCACGCGCCCCGCCTCATACGTGCCTCTTGCGCCCCTCCAGGACGGCGACGCCCACCCGGCCCAGGCGGTGCTGATGACCGACGCCGAAGCCGCCGACTAACTCACCGCCAGGGCGGCCGGGGAGACCTGACCCGCGTCCGGACGCACCACGGGCCCCGGGGAGTGAAGGCATCCCCGGGGCACGGTGTATGGAGTCGTGCTGTTCAACGAGGGCT
Source organism: Streptomyces violaceus (assembly GCA_000715635.1). Lineage (GTDB taxonomy): Bacteria > Actinomycetota > Actinomycetes > Streptomycetales > Streptomycetaceae > Streptomyces > Streptomyces violaceus. Next base: position 9,473 of record KL569250.1, read on the forward strand.
CGACGCCGACGGCACGGGGGTGCGCTGCTGTTGGCACGGCCGCCCCAGCTGAAATCCGGTCGGTGTTGTCAGTGCGACCCCGCATGCTGGAGGTCCCACTGAGACGAAGGACCCCGGGACGACCATGACTCTGAACTTCGACGCAGACCAACCGGTAGTCGGGCTGAAGAAACAGCGAGCGCTGATCGAAGCCGTCCTCGACGCGGGCAGCGCGGACGAAACGCGCTGGCTGGAGTGGAAGTGCCCGACGTAGCAGCGCAGTGGGCCGGAGGACACGCCTACCTCCTGGTCGGGGTTGAGGAAGAGGCGCTGCACCCCAGCCAGGCGTCGACCTTCTCGATGTCGTGTGTGGCGACCCCGCATCCGGTTGGCGAACCCGAGGATCGCCTTCGAGACGGTGAAGGCTCCATCGGCCTTCGAGACGTCCAGACGGGTGCCAGCTGATGCTGGACACGCTTGCCGACCCCGTCGCTCCCTGGCGCAAGCAGCAGCACCCAACGGCCTCGGCCGCAGCAGGATCGCCGTAGAAGCGGCCGAAGCCGACCCGCAATACACCCGGCACCGGGGGATCAATACGGGAGGGTAGGTGCTGACCGGATGC
>KL569250.1:10285-10822 GCA_000715635.1 Streptomyces violaceus
GTGTCGGGGAGCGGGTGCCGCCGGTGAGAGCGCGGTCGCAGCTTCGACAACGCCCCGCCCTCAGATCCAGGGGCCTGTAGGCCGGTTGTTCTGATCCGCCCCCGCGTTAGCTTGACCCTGGGATGATCAGGCCGTTACTGGACGGCAGCGAAAGGTGAGGGGGAGTGCGGTGTGGGACTACGCGGAACTCAGCGCGGAGGCACGCGAGCTGGGAGGTCCTGATGCCCTACGGGCGGCCTACGTCCAGCTAGGTCAGCAGCTAGGCAAGCGGCTAGGCGAGAGGCGAGCCTTCATTCTTGGTGCCCTTGCCGTCGGCGTGCCGGTGGCTGGGTGGAAGGTCTGGAAGGACTACCGCGACCGCTGCGCCGTCGCCGTTTCCCAGGCCACGGTCGTGACCTCCGACGCCGCGCCCGCGACGGAGGAGGCCGTAGTCGCAGAAGCAGAAGCTGTACTCGCGGCCGTCGAGGCCGCGCCGGTGGTCGACGAGCCGGAGCCCGCCGCCGAGTCCTCGCCCTCGGCCGCCGCAGCCCAGTCCAC
>KL569250.1:11084-15593 GCA_000715635.1 Streptomyces violaceus
CCCCGACGCGCACTGCCGGTATGTCTCCGAGTGGGTCGGCACCAAGCTCCGCTGGGCTTGTCGGCGGACCAGGCCGAGGTCGACGCGCTGACCGTGTACACCGTGGCGTGCGAGACCACCGTCTCCACTACACCCCAGTCACGTAGAGCTCGTAGCGAAGGCCCGGCTGGCGGCGGCCGGGCCGTGGGCCTCAATCAGCTGCTGACGATGTCGAGCAGGTCCTGGAAACGGCGGTTCACATGCTCGTTCTCGCAGGAGCGGCGAACGTCCCTATCGGACTGGAGATCCTCAACGATCTTCTGGATGTCGCTGCGGCTGTTGAGAAACAGCTCCTCGATGATGGGTGCGGCCCGGTTGCTGTAGAAGACCTTCCGGTTGATCCCGGCGCCGTATCCACCGGGCTCGCCGATGTAGCAGCGCACCATCCACTTCACGATCCCGGGCTTGACGTCGTCCGGAACCTCAGTGAGACCGCCGAACTCCTCGAACAGTCGCAGCGCGGGGCCGTGCGCCTCGTGCTGCTTCCAGTGGTGGCCAATGTCGTTGAGCTTGGCGAGCTGCTTCGCGAAGAAGTCCTTCCGCTGCCCCTTGTGGAGGTAGGGAAGCAGCCCAGCGGCGTGGGCCACACGTACGGTGAGCTCATCCAGCGAGGTACGCCCGAGCCGGTCCAGCAGGATCTTGGCGACGGCCAGGCGCACACCGTTTCGTATGAGTTCGCGCAGCTCCTGGAGCACCAGGTAGGCGTTCTCACGGACGACATCGGCTTCTGAGTCGCTCAGAGCCGTACTCACCAGGACTTGAACGATCTCCTGCTGCCGTTGGTCCGGGGCATGCTCGAAGTCGGTCAGAAGGCGGGTGTCCAGCGTGATGGGGCCGGAGGCCTCGATGATCTGCTTGACCTCGTGCACCTCGATCAACGTGATCGGGTCCTTCGACAACACGGCGTCGATGCATGTCGCGAAGGTGTACACGACATCTTCGAAGGCTGCCTCGTACTCCGAGTCCTCGTGCTCCAGGTCCTTGCGGATGTCGTACACCCGTGTCATCTTGCGCCACTCGGCGCGGCTGAGAAGCCCGATGCGGTAGGCGAGTTTGATCAAGTTGGAGGTCGTGTAGTGCTCAACGTCCTCAGCGTTCTGGATCGGCGGGAGCTTCGGGTTCGCCGCCCTGGCGGCCTCACCGGCGATGCCAACGCCCACGATCAGGATCTTGTCCTTGAGGTCCCGGACTGCGGCGTTGAACAGACGCTGACAGGCACTGCTCGGATCGACAGGCAGGATACGACGCACCCTCTCGATCAAGTTCTTCGCCTGCCATTCCGGCCTAATCTTCTGCATCAGGCCGGGCACTTCGTCGATCGTCGCGACCCCAACGGACGTCGCTACGACGACAACGCCTTCTTCGCTCAACTTGTCCTCACCTGCTTTGACTTGAGACTCTCGGACGTCCAGGGTACGGACGTAGCCGCCCCAAAACCGCTGGTATTCCACACGGGATCGCAGTGCGGGGGGACCATGCCTAGAGAAGGCCCCCGAATCTTCTGAAGGGGCTATGCCTCAGCCCATTCGAGTCCGAGGTTGGCGAGGGCGGCGAGTTTGTCGGTGGTGAGCTTGGCGCGTCTGCTCTTGCTGTTGCTGAGGAACACCCCGAGCCGGACCTCGGTGCCGTCCGGCAGGACCTCGATGTGGGAGCGGCTGACGGACCCTACAGAGCCGGTGCGGGCTTTGTACTGCGCCAGGGCCGCAACACCCCGTTCGAAGGCCCCCATGGCTGCCTTGGGTGCCTTGGCGGGGGCTTCCTGCTCCGGGAGCGGCGTGACGCCGAGCTCCTCCAGGAGCTCGCGCTGTCCTTCCATCAGGCCCTGCCAGACAGCGTGCACGCGGTTCCGCTGGAGCCATCGTCCGACGTCCATTCCGTGCACGGTGACGCCGGGCGTGACGACCGTAGGGTCGCTCTCCTCGCGCAGCAGCTCGCGTACGGCGGTGTAGTGGCGCTGCCAGTCCACCGGCCATGCCGGGTTCCAGTGCTCGTCGATCGCTTCGAGCGCGGTCTTCCATTCGGGGTGGCCGTCCAGCGCCCCGGGCCTGCGCAAATTGGATAGCCACTGCCCAAGGGGCTTTCCGAGAGCCACTGCTGACCGGGGTGCGCACAGCGTCCAGAACTGCTCGTAGTAGGCGCGGGCGGCTTCGAGGTTTTCCTGGAACCTCTCATCCGCGAGTGACCAGACCATGCCCAGTGCTTCGAGCCGGCGGGCGCGCTGGCCGCTCATCTGCCCCGCCCCGTAGGCCCTTCGCTGTTCTGCCACCCACTGCCCCAGAGGTGTCCCCCCCTCTCGGTGTCCGTAGGGGACTCGGGCGTGGCCCTCCCGCTCCACGTACGCCTTGAGTTTCGCCCAGCCGCGGGCCCAGTCCTGGCGTTCGGTGTCGATCACATTGAAGGACACCCAGTTCGCGACCATCACCGGATCCCGGGGAGCCGCAAACCTCAACAACAGGCGGGATTCTTCCTCCCCTTCCTCGGGCGCCGCACCGATGGACGTGGACGGTTGCGCGACGTCCTTCTGAGGTTCCTGCGGGATCGCGAGCAATTCGACGGCCTCTTCATCGTGAGCCCGCAATCCCTCAAGTACCTTCACCAAGGGCCGATACGACCCCGAGGTGAACATATCCTCGGGCTGCTCTCCCGGCTGAAGAAAAACCGGCACGATCAGAGAAGCGATTTTCCCCTGTCCGGGCTTTTGCCGCAGGGCCCGGCCGATGGCCTGCACGATGTCGTGCGGCGCGCCCTTGGGGTCCAGTAGGGCAACCGAATCCACGCTTCGAATATCGACGCCCTCACCCAAAACGCGACAGTTGGAGAGCACGGCCCGCTGCGCCGTGGACCCGAACGAGCCCAGCACTTCCCGCCGACGCTCAGGGACATGCTCGCCACACAGCCAGTCCGCCCAGATCCGCTTCGGATAGCTCTCCGGCTGATCCGCGTGCAGCTTCGCCGCGACGCGCTCCAGACCCTCCGCGTACGCCTGCGCCTCCATCGTCCGGTGGTGGAAGGTGATGCACGTCTGAAGCCCGTGCCATTGCATCGTGTGCAGAAGCGCGGCCTGCAGCGCCCCCAGCCGCTGCCCGCGCACTTCCTCACCGCGCCGCTCCTCGCCCATCAGCTTCTCGGGGGTGACGACCGGGTCCTTAAGCTCGAGGACGATGATCTGGTACCGCGCCAGCAACCCGCGCGACACAGCCGACGCCAGCGACAGCTTGTACAGGACGGGCCCGAAGACTTTCTCGTCGTCCATGGAAGCTGCCATCTCTCTGGGCAGCGGATCCCGCGCCCCCTCGGCGACTTCCCGGTTGAGCCGCTCCTCCCAGATCCGCGGCGTGGCGGTCAGGTACAGCCGACGGTGCGCCGGGATGACGGTCTGGTCGTGGATGTCCGCCCACGCCTTACCCATCGACCCCGACGTACGGTGCGCCTCATCAACCACCGCGAGGTCTACTCGATCAAGCTTTTGGCCGTAGGCGCCCTCGAAAGCCTCCGCGAGCACACCCAGCGACGCGTACGTCGCAAAGATGGTCACGGGCCCCTGGCCGTGCCACAGCGCCAGCTGCACGGGGTTCGTCGTCGCCCGGACCTTCAGGCTCCACAGCTCCGGGTCGTCCTGGAGCGAGCACACCGCAACCGCCGGCCCCCGATGCCCGACCTCGTGCCACGCCTTCACCGTCTGCGCCAGAAGATCCAGCGTCGGCACCAGCACGAGCACGCGCCCCTTGGGCACAAGCCGCTTCGCTGCCGCGGCGGCAATAATCGTCTTCCCTGTGCCACACGCGGCGTGTACCTGCCCGCGCAGGCCATGGAGAGGGATACCGCCCGGCGGGACATCGAAGCCGCGCACAATCGCGGCGACGGCCTCGATCTGGTGGTCACGCAGTTTCACGGCCATGCCCCGTGTTCTCCTTTTCGCGGAATGCGGCGCGTAATCAGAAAGGAAATCCCGGTGCCAGGCGAGCGGCTCGGGGATGTGGTGTCTGCTCCCAGACTCTACACAGTGCATCGCAGTGATGCACCCTGCTTGAATCAGATTCCCTACCCTGAGGGATGCGCGACTGGTACGCGCCCCAGAATGGCTGGTTGTGCAGTACGATGCCGAGCGTAGGTGAACGCTCAATCATGGGGGAGGGGTTCGGGTGGAGCGCAGCGGAGCCCGTCTCTACGATGAGGCCGGCATCCCGGCCGGGCCGACGGGCCGTCACATCCATTATGGGGGTGGTGGGCTGGTTTCCCAGGGGCTACACAGTCCCGCACCTGATGCACCCTCCTCTCGCTGCCAGCCTTGACATCCGCGCTTGCGCGGATGTCCTCAATTCGCGCTTGCGCGAATTGACTTGCCTTCAGAATTCCGCTTGCGGAATTCAATTCCCGCGCTTGCGCGGGAACCTGGCGGAGCGTCAGCGGAGCCACGCCCGAAGCGAAGCGGAGGGCGTCACTATGCAGCGCGCCAGCGCTGCATATCCC
>KL569251.1:0-187 GCA_000715635.1 Streptomyces violaceus
CCCCCCGACACGGCCCCGACCCACCACCCGGCGCAAGGGCGCGGCCCTCAGCCCGCGCCCGCGAAGTGCTCCCCCACCAGCACCCGCACCACATCCAGATCCCGGGCGATCAACGCGTCCAGCAACGCCGTGTGTTCATGCGCGTCCGCCACCAGATCGGCCCGCCCCCGACCACCCGGCCCACCCT
>KL569251.1:434-4915 GCA_000715635.1 Streptomyces violaceus
GCCCACCCCCGACCAGCGGCCACTGCGCCCGCCGGTGCAGATCCTCCGCGACCTGGACCAGCTGCTCGTTGCCGGAGAGGGACAGCACGGCCCGGTGGAACACCCGGTCGGACTCCGCGTAGGTCGCGCGGCAGCCGGAGGACGCCGCGCGGACCGTCGCCTCGGCGAGGGGCCGCAGCTCGGCCCAGCGTTCGGCGGGAACCGTACGGGCCAGCTTCAGCATCACCGGGACCTCGATCAGGGACCGGACCTCGGCCAGTTCCGCCAGCTCCCGCGCCCCCCGCTCGACCACCCGGAACCCACGGTTCGGCACGACCTCGACGGCACCCTCGATGGCCAGCTGCTGCATCGCCTCCCGCACCGGCGTCGCCGACACCCCGAACCGCTCACCCAGCACCGGCGCCGAGTACACCTCCCCGGGCCGCAGATCCCCGGCCACCAGCGCGGCCCGCAGCGCGTCCACGATCTGCCCGCGCACGGAGGACCGCTGGATGACGGGCCTGGGCCGCGGGAGGGCCGGCTCACCATGCGTGTGCTCACCGCGCGCCGCCCCGTCGGCCCCCGCCGCCCCGGCCTGCCGCGGCACCCGAGCCTGCCCGGCCGGCACAGCCGACCAGGGCTCCTCCGTCCCGGCGGAGCCCTGCGCGCCCTGCTTCACGGGTCCCCCTCCGGACGTATCGGTACTTGCGGTCATTACGGCGGGTTGTTACTCAGCCGTCAAGCACCATAAGCGCCCCGAGCGCCAGTTCAAATCCCAGCGATCTTGAGTTAGGTTAGGCTTACCTCTGAGTGGATCGGTGATCGCATGCCCGTGCCCCGTTCGGCCCTGTCCGGCGCCTACGCCCGTCTGGCCGAGGTCCTCCCGGGGCTCGCCGTCACCGAACTGAACCCCGAGGACGCGACCCCGCAGGGCGGCGCCTGGGCCGCGGCCGCCGACCTCGCGGCCGCCGGACCCGCCCTCGACGCCTTCCTGTCCTGGGACGAGGACCAGATAGAGCGGGACTACGACCAGCAGGCCCGCCCCGACGTCGTCGCCAGCTTCGGCCTGCACCGCTACGCCTGGCCGGCCTGCCTGCTGATCACCGTCCCCTGGTTCCTGAACCGCCGCGTACCCCGCTACCCCGTGACGCACGTCTCGTACGACCGCACCGCCCCCGGCCACCTCATCGGCCGCATGGCCGTCCGCCCGGCCGGCTTCGCCTGCCTGCCCGGCGACGAGGCCGCGACGCTGCCCGGCGCCCGGATCGTCCCGGACGAGGAGGCGCTGCGGGCCGAGGTGCGGTCGGCGGTCGCCGAGCACCTGGAGCCGGTCCTGACCGGTTTCGGACCCCGGATGCGGCGCCGCGGCCGGGCCCTGTGGGGCATGGCGACCGACGAGATCGTCGAGGGGCTCTGGTACGTCGCCCAGTTGTTCGGCGAGATCGAGGAACGGCGCGCGATGCGCGAGCTGGAGCTGCTCCTGCCCGGCGCGACGAAGCCGTACGTGGGCACGGCGGCGTTCCGGGAGCTGACCGGCCCCGGCGGCGAGCCGCTGCGCACCCGGGACCGCGCGAGCTGCTGCATGTTCTACACACTGCGCCCGCAGGACACCTGCGCCACCTGCCCGCGCACCTGCGACGCCGACCGGGTCACCAAGCTGCTGGCCACGGCCAGTTGAGACACACTCAGAAACAATCGAATCCTCCGTAAAGATCATCGCAGAAACTCGCAGCAACTTTCCGGAGAACCACCCGTACGGGTAGTCCTGTTCGAACTCAACTCAAGCCCTTCAAGCGGCAGTTCGAGCAGAACGCCGTCCTGAACATTCCCTTGCACTTCCTTGGCGGCCTCTTGCCCCGAAACCCCCTGAGGGCCGTTGGGATTGGGCCACTATGGCGGGCGTTACGCCCTATCCCAATGCAAGGGACCACCCAGATGAAACTGACCGACATATCGCTGAACTGGCTGCTTCCGGGCGCCGTGCTTCTCCTGGGCATGCTGGCGGCGATAGCGGTTCTCGCGCGCGGCAAGCGCTCCTCGGTCAAGGACACGAGCGCGGACGATTCCTGGGAGCGCAGCGAGGAACGCCGCAGACGCAAGGAGGCCCTTTACGGCACCGTCTCCTACGTCCTCCTCTTCTGCTGCGCGGCCGTCGCCGCCGCACTCTCCTTCCACGGCCTGGTCGGCTTCGGCGAGCAGAACCTCGGCCTCAGCGGCGGCTGGCAGTACCTCGTCCCGTTCGGCCTGGACGGCGCGGCGATGTTCTGCTCCGTACTCGCGGTGCGCGAGGCCAGCCACGGTGACGCCGCCCTCGGCTCCCGGATACTGGTCTGGACGTTCGCCCTCGCCGCGGCCTGGTTCAACTGGGTTCACGCGCCCAGGGGCATCGGCCACGACGGCGCCCCCCACTTCTTCGCGGGCATGTCCCTGTCCGCGGCGGTGCTCTTCGACCGCGCGCTGAAGCAGACCCGCCGCGCCGCCCTGCGGGAGCAGGGCCTGGTGCCGCGCCCGTTGCCGCAGATCCGTATCGTCCGCTGGCTGCGGGCTCCGCGGGAGACGTACAGCGCCTGGTCGCTGATGCTCCTGGAGGGCGTGCGCAGCCTCGACGAGGCGGTCGACGAGGTGCGCGACGACAAGCGCAAGAAGGACGAGACCCGGCGGCGGCGCCGCGACCAGCAGCGCGTGGAGCGGGCCCAGCTGAAGGCGATCAGCCGCGGTCACCGCGGTCACTTCGGCCGCGGTGGCGGCCGGCAGCTCGAGGTGCAGGTGGAGCGCGGCTCCTCGCAGGTCTCCGCGGAGCCTGCCATATCCGCGCCGGAGCCCCTGCCCGTCCGCTCGCGTCCCTCCCTGCAGCCCGCTCGCAAAGGAGCTGACCCGGTGACCGTCGACCTCACCGCCGAGGACGACACCATGGCACTGCCGCGTCTCGACTCCCTGGAGCGCAAGCTCAAGGACTTGGAGCAGCAGTTCGGCTAGTCCGGCCGAACAGAGCCGGGAAGGGGGCGTGGCCTGCGGGCCGCGCCCCCTTCCCGTTCACGCCGCCTCGGCCTCCAGCTCGAACCAGACGGCCTTGCCCACTCCGTGCGGCCTGACGCCCCAGGCATCCGCGAGGGACTGCACAAGGAACAGGCCCCTGCCGTTCGTACCGTCGTCGGCGATCGGTACGCGCAGCCGGGGTCTGCGTGCCACGAAGTCCCGTACCTCCACCCGCAGTCCACGCGGTCCGACCGTGGCCGTCAGGAGCGCGTCGTGGTCGGTGTGGACGATCGCGTTGGTGACGAGTTCGCTGGTGAGAAGTTCCGCCACGTCCGATCGTCCGGTCCTCCCCCACTGCCCGAGCAGTTCCCGCAGGGCCCTGCGGGCCTCCGGCACGGCCCGCAGGTCCGCCCGCCCGAGTCTGCGCCTCAGTTGAGGCACGGGCACCTGCTCCGTGTCGTCGTCGGTCTTGTCCTCCACCGTCTTCGCCGAGAAGGCCCCTATCGCTATGGGACCGCCTCCTCGTACCTGCCTCTCCATGACCCCCGCCCGCGCGCCGATGTCGGTTCCCCTCCTGCTCGAACACGTTCACGGGGATCCATGCCCCATCGGACACGCGGCAGTCATGTCGAGTCGTCAACGACCGGGTGTTCGGCCAATCGGACGGGACCGGCGGGCCGGGCCGCGGGCCGCTGAGCGGTGCGGCGATGGCGGGGAGGGGGACAAGAGGGTAGCCGGTACATGTCCTCGGGCGGATCGTGACCGCAGGAGATTCGGACGATGTGCCGATGGCCGGCTGCCGATCCTTGCGTACGCGACGAAGGAGCGGGGCAGCCGGCCCCCGTGCGCGGCGGTCCGGTGAAGTTGGCCGAAGTACGACGGTCTCCCCCGGGCCCTTGACCGGAACAAGGCCGTCCTCCCGACCCCCGTGACGGGAGGACGGCCCTGGTTCTCTCCGGCGGTCGCGCGGTCAGTACAGCTTCTTGACGGCGGTGGTCGTCGTCTTCTTGAAGGCGTCCACGGGGGCGTCACCGAAGTCGCCCATCTGCCCCCACTCCACGACGGTGACGGTCCTGCCGTCCCGCCCGACGGACAGCAGCGAGATGTCCGTGGCGCCCCAGGACGTCTCGGTGTGCAGGCCGCGGACGCGGGCGCCCTCCTCGACGGGCAGCGAACCGTAGTCCCGGCCCTCGGCCTCGACGTCCGGGGAGGACTCCTCGATGCGGTCGGCGCAGGTGCGGATCAGGTCGTCGTAGTGCTTCGCCAGGGCCTTGGCCTGGGCGGCTGTGCCCGTCACGACGGTCAACTGCACGGCGCTGGTCTCCAGGTCGGTCCGGAACTCCCGGTGCCGGTAGTCGTAGTCGAGCACGCCCTCGGTACTCACGCAGAAGCCGAGTTCCTCCGGGAACCCGTCGGTGACCGGCCCGGCGGTCCAGGACGACGTCGGGTGCGGCGGTAGCTGGGACGCCGACAGGAACTTGGGCGCGGCGGCCTTCGGCGCGGCGCCGGCGGCCGGTGCCGTGAGG
>KL569251.1:5106-5757 GCA_000715635.1 Streptomyces violaceus
ACCGTGAGGACCGTGCCCGCCGCGAGGGCGGCGACGGTGAGTGCGGTGAGAGCGCTCGTTCGGGTGCGCATGGACATGGGTGTTCCCCCCGTGGATGAGTGCGTGGACGTGGATGCCGCGGCGAGGCCGGCTGGTCGGCCCGGGCCTGGTCGGTGCGGCACCAAGAGCATCAGCGGTCACAGCCGGCGAGCGCAACAGCCCGCGGCCGATCGACCACGGTGGAACCATCCCAGCCTGTCTGACGTGCAGGTACAGGGATGCCTGGGATGCCGTCCCAGGCCGGGTCTGACCTTACGAGGGCGGGGAAACGTGTCGGCACAGGCAGACGTGGACGACGTCGGGGAGTTCGCGGCGCTGCTGAGAGCGCTGAAGGAGCGCACGGACCGCAGTTACGGTTCGCTGGCCCGCCGTCTGGCCATGAACACCTCGACCCTGCACCGCTATTGCGCGGGCGAGGCGGTCCCTGTCGACTTCGCCCCCGTGGAGCGTTTCGCGGCGCTCTGCGGAGCGACCCCGGAGGAGCGCCTGGAACTCCACCGCCGCTGGCTCCTGGCGTTGGCGGCGCGCCGGCGGCCTCGTACGGCGAGTGCGCCGGAGGACGAACCGGATACGGCGGCCGACCGGCCCCCGCTCCCCCGCCGCCCCTGGTAT
>KL569251.1:5946-6375 GCA_000715635.1 Streptomyces violaceus
CCGCTCCCCCGCCGCCCCTGGTACCGCCGCAGACGCGTCGCGGTCGGGCTGGGCGCCGCCTGCGCGTTGCTCGCGACGCTCGGAAGTCTGTCCGCTCTGCCGGACGGACGGCGCCCCACCGCAGAACGTGCCCCTACGGCCGGGCCCCTCGCGTCCGGCACGACGGAAGCGAAGGCACCGGACCGGAGCGGCACCTCGCCCACCCCGAGCGACTCGCCCACCACCAGGCAGCCTTCGGCATCCGCCACCCCGAAGAAGAAGCCCTCCCCCGCACCCTCCTCCGCACCCTCCTCCGATCGGACCACCGCCCCGCCGCACAGCGGGAAGAAACCCTCCGTACCCCTCACCTGGTCCGCCAACTCCCAGGCCTGGAAGCTCGGCTGCGGTCACGACTACGTCGTCGCCAGGCCGCCGCGGCAGGTTCCCCCG
>KL569251.1:6573-8606 GCA_000715635.1 Streptomyces violaceus
GTGTATAAGAGACAGCCCCCGGCCCCGCAGGACGCCGGGGTCTGGGCGGCGACGCAGAGCGCGGTGCACGGCGGCGAGACGCTCGTGGAGCTGTCGGTGCAGGGGCGGACCGACACGGCCGTCGTGCTGAACGCGCTGCGCGTACGCGTGGTGGGGCGTACGGCCCCCGCCCCGGGCAACTCCTACGCCATGGACCAGGGCTGCGGCGGTGCGGTCACCCCGCGCTCCTTCGACGTGAACCTGGACAAGGACCGCCCCATCGCCCACGCGGTCGCCGGGAGCGACACCGGCGTGCCGATCCCGGCGGTGCGCATGCCGTACCGCGTCTCGGCCGAGGACCCCGAGGTGCTGCTGGTCACCGCACGGACCGTGACGTGCGACTGCCGCTGGTACCTGGAGCTGGACTGGTCCTCCCAGGGCCGCGAGGGCACGGTCCGCATCGACGACGCCGGCCGCCCCTTCCGCACCAGCGGCATCAAGGGCCTGCCCCGGTACATGTACGACACCTCCGCACGCGAGTGGGCGCCGTACAGCTGACCGCGCTCACGGCCGGGGCACGTTGCGCAGGTTGGAGCGAGCCATCTGGAGCATCCGGCCGACCCCGCCGTCCAGCACCATCTTGGAGGCGGACAGGGCGAAGCCGGTCACCATCTCGGCCTTGATCTTCGGCGGGATGGACAGGGCGTTGGGGTCGGTGACGACGTCGACGAGGGCCGGTCCCTTGTGCTTGAAGGCGTCCTTGAGGGCGCCGGCGAGTTCCTTGGGCTTCTCGACCCGTACGCCGTACGCGCCACAGGCCCGGGCTACGGCGGCGAAGTCGGGGTTCTTGTTGGCGGTGCCGTAGGACGGCAGCCCGGCGACCAGCATCTCCAACTCGACCATGCCGAGAGAGGAGTTGTTGAAGAGGACGACCTTGACCGGGAGGTCGTACTGCACCAGCGTCAGGAAGTCGCCCATCAGCATGGAGAACCCGCCGTCGCCGGACATCGACACGACCTGCCGCTTGCGGTCGGTGAACTGCGCGCCGATCGCCATGGGCAGCGCGTTCGCCATCGAGCCGTGGGAGAAGGAACCGATGACGCGGCGGCGGCCGTTGGGCGTGATGTAACGGGCGGCCCAGACGTTGCACATGCCGGTGTCGACGGTGAACACGGCGTCGTCGGAGGCGACTTCGTCGAGCACGGACGCCACGTACTCGGGGTGGATCGGCGTGTGCTTCTCGACCTTGCGGGTGTACGCCTTCACCACCCCCTCCAGCGCGTCCGCGTGCTTCTTGAGCATCCGGTCGAGGAAGCGGCGGTTCTTCTTCTCCTTCACCCGCGGGATCAGGCAGCGCAGCGTCTCCCGTACGTCGCCCCACACCGCGAGGTCCAGTTTCGAACGGCGGCCGAGGTGTTCGGGACGGACGTCGACCTGGGCGATCTTCACGTCGTCGGGGAGGAAGGCGTTGTAGGGGAAGTCGGTGCCGAGCAGGATCAGCAGGTCGCACTCGTGGGTGGCCTCGTAGGCGGCGCCGTATCCGAGGAGCCCGCTCATGCCCACGTCGTACGGGTTGTCGTACTGGATCCATTCCTTGCCGCGCAGGGCGTGCCCCACCGGGGACTTGACCTTCCCGGCGAATTCCATGACCTCGGCGTGCGCGCCCGCGGTGCCGCTGCCGCAGAAGAGGGTGACCTTGTCGGCCTCGTCGATCATCCTCACGAGCCGGTCGATCTCCTCGTCACCCGGGCGGACCGTCGGCCGGGAGGTGACGAGGGCGGTCTCGGCGGCCTTCTCCGGGGCGGGCTCGTCGGCGATGTCGCCGGGCAGGGAGACGACACTGACGCCGCTGCGGCCGACGGCGTTCTGGATGGCGGTCTGGAGCAGCCGGGGCATCTGCTTGGGGCTGGAGATCAGCTCGCTGTAGTGGCTGCACTCGGCGAACAGCCGGTCGGGGTGGGTCTCCTGGAAGAAGTTGAGGCCGATCTCGCTGGAGGGGATGTGGGAGGCGAGGGCGAGGACCGGCGCCATGGAGCGGTGGGCGTCGTACAGGC
>KL569251.1:8787-10228 GCA_000715635.1 Streptomyces violaceus
ATGGAGCGGTGGGCGTCGTACAGGCCGTTGATGAGGTGGAGGTTGCCAGGCCCGCAGGAGCCGGCGCAGGCGCCGAGTCTGCCGGTGATCTGGGCTTCGGCGCCTGCGGCGAAGGCGGCGGTCTCCTCGTGCCGGACGTGGATCCAGTCGATGGCGGAGTTGCGGCGGACGGCGTCGACGACGGGGTTCAGGCTGTCGCCGACGACCCCGTAGAGACGTTTGACTCCGGCGCGGGTCAGGATGTCGACGAACTGTTCCGCGACGTTCTGTTTGGCCATGGCTCTCGTCTGCCCCTTCGGTCTCCTGGGAGTCCCTCCGGGTTCCATCAAGTCACAGGGTGGGCGCTCACGCCTCCCAAACGGCGGCGGCCGTACGGTCGTCCGCGTAACCCTTGACCCGCACTTGGGAGTCCGCGAGGAACGCGGCGAGGCCGGGCGGGTCGGGGCGGGACCACCGCTCGGCGAGGTAGTCGCCCAGTTCGGGTTCGCCGCGCAGCGGGTCGGCGAGGCCGCCGCTGCACAGCAGGAGCGTGTCACCCGGGCGGGCGACGGAGGTACGGAAGCGGAAGGGTTCGCGGGGTGGTTCCGGGGCCGGTTCGTAAGGGCTGGGCGGGGTCGGGATGCCCAGGTCCATGGTGAACCTGTCGCCCTCGGGCGTCTCGGAAGGCGGCGACCCGAACCCCATCACGGGCTCGCCCTTGATCTCGGCGACCTGCGGTTCGATGTCCTGCCACTCACCGTCCCGCAGCCGGAACAGCCCACCGGGTCCGACGCCGAAGAAGACGCGCGTACGGCACTCCGGATCGGCGGACAGCAGCAGGCAGCGCAGGCCGGCCGCGTACTCCTCCGGGTCGACGCCCTGTTCGGAGGCGCTGGCGCGGAGCTTGCCGAGACTGCGGTCGGTGAGGCGCTGCAGTCCGGACTTGAGGTCGCCGCGCCGGCCGTCCCTGATGTCCGCCACGAGCCGGGCATGACTGCGCCCGACGGCCCGCCCGATCCAGTGACAGGCCTCGGCGGCGGCCCGGTGCGCCCCCGGCGTGGCACGGGCCCCGGTCGCCATCGCCACCAGCAGCAGCGCGTGCTCGCCCGTGCCGAAGCGCGCGGTCAGCAACGAGTCGCGGCGCGGCTCCCCCCGGTACCGCGCGGAGTCCCCCCGAACGGACACGGCCCGCAACGTACAGGCCCCGTACCGGGCCCCGTCGAGCACGGTGTCCGCGACGAGATCATCGAGATCATCGGGGTCGGCCGCCGGAAGCGCGACGGGTTCGGCCTCGTAGGTGGGCGGCCGGGACCCCACGTACCCACGGGGCCGGGAGGAGGTCGCGGGCCGCTCGATCCGGGGGGCGGTCCGGCCGGATGGGGGATCGGCGGGAGGGGGCGGTGGGAGCGGTGGATCAGCGGGGCGAGGTGGGGCGAGCGCCGGGTCGGCGGGGGGTGGGGCG
>KL569252.1:0-999 GCA_000715635.1 Streptomyces violaceus
CGGCACGACGATCCAGGTGCCGGCACCCGCCGTCCTGATGCCCGTGCCGAGCCAGCGGGCCGCGGTGCCCGGCGGCACGAAGAACCCGATGCGCTCGTCGCCGAAGTCGACGAGCACGGGCCCCGGCCGGTCGAGCACACGGGTGAGCACGTCGAGCGTGGCGTAGCCGAGGTCCCCGGGCAGGATGAGCACGTCCCAGGCGCCGCCGGCCGGCAACAGGGCGACCCCGAGCGGGTTGTGCTCCCACTCCCAGCGGCAGGCCTCGGGGTCGGGTGCGGCGGATGCGAGCCACTCGACCGCCGTCTTCGCACCGGTCATGAGGAAGACCCCCTGGTCTCTCGTGAAGCAGTTCGTGAATCTCGCGGACGCGCGGCGCGTCCCGAGGGCGTCACGAGGGAGAAGGGGGTCCCCGTACGGTCATTACGCGGGTTTCGGCTCCTCGTTGGAGTGAACCGGCTCACACCCCGCTCGATCAGCTGTCGAAGCCGAGCCCCAGCCGGTCCATCGTGCGCAGCCACAGGTTGCGGCGGCCGTCGTGGGCGTCCGCGCGGGCCAGGGACCACTTGGTGAGGGCGATGCCCGTCCAGGCGAAGGGCTCCGGCGGGAAGGGGAGGGGCTTCTTGCGGACCATTTCCAGTTCCGTGCGTTCCGTGGGCTCACCGGACAGCAGGTCCAGCATCACCTCGGCGCCGAAGCGGGTGGAGCCGACGCCCAGGCCGGTGTAGCCCGCCGCGTAGGCGACCTTCTTCTGGTGGGCGGTGCCGAAGAACGCCGAGAAGCGGGAGCAGGTGTCGATCGCGCCGCCCCAGGCGTGGCTGAAGCGGACGCCCTCCAGTTGCGGGAAGCAGGTGAAGAAGTGCCCGGCGAGCTTGGCGTAGGTCTCCGGGCGGTCGTCGTACTCGGCGCGGACGCGGCCGCCGTAGGGGTAGATCGCGTCGTAGCCGCCCCACAGGATCCGGTTGTCGGCGGACAGGCGGAAGTAGTGGAACTGGTTGGCGC
>KL569252.1:1251-2029 GCA_000715635.1 Streptomyces violaceus
CCAGCCGGCCGGCGGTGAGCGGCTCGGTCATCAGGGCGTAGTCGTAGACCGGGACGGTGTACGAGCGGACGCGTCTGACCAGGTTCGGGAAGATGTTCGTGCCGAGGGCGACCTGGCGGGCGCGGATCCGGCCGTAGGGGGTGCGTACGGCCATGCCGGGGCCGTACGGCTTCAGGTTCAGCGCCGGGGTGTGCTCGTAGACGCGGACGCCGAGACGGAGGCACGCCTGCTTGAGGCCCCAGGCGAGCTTCGCCGGGTGCAGCATGGCCACGCCCCTGCGATCCCACAGACCCGCCTGGAAGGTGGGTGAGTCCACCTGCTCCCGCACGGCCTCAGCGTCCAGGAACTCGACGCCCTCGGCGAGGCCCCGGCGGGCCGTCTCCTCGTGCCAGTCGCGCAGTTCCGCCGCCTGGTACGGCTCGGTGGCGACGCCGATCTCGCCGGTGCGCTCGAAGTCGCAGTCGATGGAGTGCCGGGAGACGGCCGCCTCGATCGCGTCGAGGTTGCGGGTGCCGAGCTCTTGGAGCTTGTGGATCTCGTCGGGCCAGCGGGCGAGGCCGTTGGGCAGGCCGTGGGTGAGGGAGGCGGCGCAGAATCCGCCGTTGCGGCCGGAGGCGGCCCAGCCCACCTCGCGGCCCTCCACCAGCACCACGTCCCGGCCCGGGTCGCGTTCCTTGGCGATCAGCGCCGTCCACAGTCCGCTGTAGCCGCCGCCGACGACCAGCAGGTCGCAGGTCTCGGAGGTGGTGAGAGCGGGTTCCGGACGGGGCCGGCCGGG
>KL569252.1:2270-3787 GCA_000715635.1 Streptomyces violaceus
GTACGGGACCGGCTGGACGTCGGAGAGCGACTGGGTCCACTGATTCATGGCGCTCGGGGCCATGATTTCAACTCCCTACGGTTATGCCTTTTTCCTGTTGCGGCGATTTCCGACGACCATGGAAGCCAGCACGAACAGTACGGCGACGACGAACATGGCCGTGCCGATGACATTGATCTGAACGGGCGTTCCACGCTGCGCCGAGCCCCAGACGAACATGGGGAAGGTGACGGTCGAGCCGGCGTTGAAATTGGTGATGATGAAGTCGTCGAAGGAGAGGGCGAAGGCGAGCATGGCGCCCGCCGCGATTCCCGGCGCCGCGATCGGCAGGGTGACCCGTACGAAGGTCTGCACCGGGCCCGCGTACAGGTCCCGTGCCGCCTCCTCCAGTTTGGGGTCCATCGACATCACGCGCGCCTTGACGGCCGTGACCACGAAACTCAGGCAGAACATGATGTGCGCGATGAGAATCGTCCAGAAACCCAGCTGGGCGCCCATGTTGAGGAACAGGGTGAGCAGCGAGGCGGCCATGACCACCTCGGGCATCGCCATCGGCAGGAAGATCAGCGAGTTCACGGCACCGCGGGCGCGGAACCGGTAGCGGACCAGCGCGAAGGCGATCAGGGTGCCGAGGAGCGTGGCACCGAGGGTCGCCCAGATGGCGATCTGGAGGCTGATCGACAGCGAGCCGCACAGGTCGGAGACCCCGCACGGGTCCTTCCAGGCGTCCAGGGAGAACCGCTGCCATTCGTAGTTGAAGCGCCCCTTCGGTTTGTTGAAGGAGAACACCGTCACGATGACGTTAGGCAGCAGGAGATAGCCGAGTGTCAGCAGTCCCGCGATGACGACGAGATTTCTCTTGAGCCAGTTGACGAAGGGCATTTAGACCAGATCCTCCGTCCCCGACCTGCGGATGTAGAGGGTGACCATGAGCAGAATGGCCGCCATGAGAATGAAGGAGAGTGCGGCCGCCGTCGGATAGTCCAGCACTCTCAGGAACTGGGTCTGGATGACGTTTCCGACCATGCGGGTGTCCGTGGAGCCGAGAAGGTCGGCGTTGACGTAGTCGCCGGTCGCCGGGATGAAGGTGAGCAGCGTGCCGGAGACGACACCCGGCATCGACAGCGGGAAGGTGACCTTGCGGAAGGTCGTCCAGGGCCGGGCGTACAGATCGCCCGCGGCCTCGTGCAGCCGGCCGTCGATGCGCTCCAGCGAGGTGTAGAGCGGCAGGATCATGAACGGCAGGAAGTTGTACGTCAGACCGCAGACCACCGCGAGCGGCGTGGCCAGGAGGCGGTCGCCGGCCGTCCAGCCGAGCCAGTTGGTGACGTCCAGGACGTGCAGGGTGTCGAGCGCGCCGACCAGCGGGCCGCCGTCCGCGAGGATCGTCTTCCAGGCGAGGGTGCGGATCAGGAAGCTGGTGAAGAACGGCGCGATCACCAGGATCATGATCAGGTTCCGCCAGCGGCCCGCGCGGAAGGCGATCAGATACGCGAGCGGGTAGCCGCTGTCTCTTA
>KL569252.1:4000-5017 GCA_000715635.1 Streptomyces violaceus
GCGGTGCCCGCGTAGAGCACCGAGCGGACGAACTGCGGCCAGTACGCGGACAGGGCGTCCCAGTACGTGGCGAAGTGCCAGGTGACCTTGTAGCCCTCCTCCAGTGAGCCCGTCTGCACGGACGTGGAGGCCTGGTAGATCATCGGCAGCGCGAAGAAGACCAGCAGCCAGAGGATGCCGGGCAGCAGCAGCCAGTACGGCGTCCAGCGGCCCCTGCGCTTCGGGGGCTTCGGCTCGGGCGCTTCCGGCGCGAGGGGCGGTGGCGCCTCGGTGAGTGTGGACATCAGACGGCCTCTTCCACTCCCGCGTCGGCGTCCTGGGCGGCGTCCAGGCCGAACGTGTGGGCCGGGTTCCAGTGCAGGACGACCTCGGCGCCGGGCACCAGCCGGGGGTCGCGGTCGATGTTCTGGGCGTAGACCTCGAAGTCGGAACAGACCGGGCTGTCGACGACGTACTGCGTGGAGACGCCGATGAAGCTGGAGTCGGCGATCCGGCCCGTGATGCGGTTGCGGCCCTCGGGTATCTCGCCGGCGTCGTCCGCGTGGGCGAGGGATATCTTCTCGGGGCGGACGCCGACCAGCACCCTGCCGCCGGTCGTCGTGGGCGCGCCGCACCGGGCCTCGGGCAGGACGAGCTTGCCGCCGCCCGCCTTCAGCACGATCTCCTCCCCGCTCTTGGAGTCGACCTCGGCCTCGATGAAGTTGGAGGTGCCGAGGAAGTTGGCGACGAACGTGGTGCGCGGGTTCTCGTAGAGGTCGGTGGGCGCGCCCAGCTGCTCCACGCGGCCCGCGTTCATCACGGCGACCGTGTCGGCCATGGTCATGGCCTCCTCCTGGTCGTGCGTGACGTGCACGAAGGTGATGCCGACCTCGGTCTGGATGCGCTTGAGCTCCAGCTGCATCTGGCGGCGCAGCTTCAGGTCGAGGGCGCCGAGCGGCTCGTCGAGCAGGAGCACCTTGGGGTGGTTGATCAGCGCGCGGGCCACGGCGACGCGCTGCTGCTGGCCGCCGGAGAGCT
>KL569252.1:5215-9686 GCA_000715635.1 Streptomyces violaceus
CGCGCTGCTGCTGGCCGCCGGAGAGCTGGTGCGGCTTCTTACGGGCCTGCTCACCGAGCTGCACCAGGTCGAGCATCTCCCCGACCTGCTTCTTCACCGACTTGACGCCGCGCCGGCGCAGACCGAAGGCGACGTTCTCGAAGATGTCGAGGTGCGGGAAGAGGGCGTACGACTGGAAGACCGTGTTCACCGGCCGCTTGTACGGCGGGAGCGCGGTCACGTCCTGGTCGCCCAGCGACACGGTCCCGGAGGAAGGTTCCTCCAGGCCGGCGATCATGCGCAGGGTGGTGGTCTTGCCGCAGCCGGAGGCGCCGAGCAGGGCGAAG
Source organism: Streptomyces violaceus (assembly GCA_000715635.1). Taxonomy (GTDB): domain Bacteria; phylum Actinomycetota; class Actinomycetes; order Streptomycetales; family Streptomycetaceae; genus Streptomyces; species Streptomyces violaceus. The sequence continues at coordinate 5,542 of KL569252.1, forward strand.
AAGGAGCCCTGCGGCACGGTCAGGTCGAGCGGGTGGACGGCGGTGAAGGCGCCGTAGGTCTTGCTGATGCCCTTAAGGCGGACGTCGCCGGTGGGGTCTGTCTTGTTCGTCATGGTGGTCACGCCCCCGTCAGCTTCGCGAACTTCGCTTCGAACTCGGTCTCTTCCTTCGAACTCAGCGAGCGGAAGGCGTGCGACTTGGCTGCCATGGCCTTGTCGGGGATGATCAGCGGGTTGTTCGCCGCGTCCTCGTCGATCTTCGCCAGCTCGGCCTTCACCCCGTCGACGGGGCATACGTAGTTGATGTACGCGGCGAGTTCGGCGGCCGGCTTCGGCTCGTAGTAGAAGTCGATGAGCCGCTCGGCGTTCGTCTTGTGGCGGGCCTTGTTGGGGATCAGCAGGTTGTCGGTCGACGTCATATATCCGCTGTCCGGGATGAGGAAGTCGATGTCGGGGCTGTCCGCCTTGAGCTGGACGACGTCACCGGCCCAGGCGACGCAGGCCGCGAAGTCGCCGCTGGTCAGGTCCGAGGTGTAGTCGTTGCCGGTGAAGCGGCGGATCTGGCCTTTGTCAACGGCCTTCTGAAGCCGGGCGATGGCGGCGTCGTAGTCGTCAGCGGTGAAATTCGCCGGGTCCTTGCCCATGTCGAGCAGCGTCATGCCGACGCTGTCGCGCATCTCCGAGAGGAAGCCCACGCGCCCCTTGAGCTTGGGGTTGTCCAGCAGGTCGGAGAGCGACTTCACCTCGACGCCGTCGAGGGCCTTCTTGTTGTAGGCGATGACGGTGGAGATGCCCTGCCAGACGTACGAGTAGGCGCGGCCGGGGTCCCAGTCGGGGCTGCGGAACTGGGCCGACAGGTTGGCGTAGGCGTGCGGCAGGTTGGCCGGGTCGAGCTTCTGCGCCCAGCCCAGCCGGATGAGCCGTCCGGCCAGCCAGTCGGTGAGGACGATCAGGTCCCGCCCGGTGTCCTGGCCCGCGGCGAGCTGCGGCTTGATCTTGCCGAAGAACTCGTTGTTGTCGTTGATGTCCTCGGTGTACTTGACCTTGATGCCGGTGCGCTCGGTGAACTGCTCCAGCGTCGGGTGGTGCTTGCCGCTGTCGTCGACGTCCATGTACTCGGTCCAGTTGGAGAAGGCGACCGTCTTCTCCTTCGCCGAGTGGTCCTCGGCCGAGACGCCGCCCTGCGACTTGCCCGCCGCCGGGATGCCGCAGGCGCTCAGCGTCCCGAGTCCGCCGGCCGCGAGCGCCCCGCCGGCGGAGGCGCGGAGCAGGGACCGCCGGGGGAGGGCGGCCCTGCCGTTCCTGAAGCTGCGCCGCACGGCGGCCACTTGGGCCGGGGACAGGCGGTCGGGCTCGTACTGCTCCATGCGCGTGGTGCCCTTTCGGAGGGTGGGCGGCCGCTGGTCAGGCGGCCTGATACGGCTAGCGGTCCCCGAAGACGGTGCGGTGCCAGTCCTTGGCGGCCACCGCGGTGTTGTCGAACATGACGTGCTTGATCTGGGTGTACTCCTCGAACGAGTACGCGGACATGTCCTTTCCGTAGCCGGAGGACTTGTGACCGCCGTGCGGCATCTCGCTGATGATCGGGATGTGGTCGTTGACCCAGACACAGCCCGCCTTGATCTCGCGCGTGGCCCGGTTGGCCCGGTACACGTCCCGGCTCCAGGCGGAGGCGGCGAGCCCGTACGGCGTGTCGTTGGCGAGTGCGATGCCCTCGTCGTCGGTGTCGAAGGGCAGCACGACCAGGACGGGTCCGAAGATCTCCGACTGGACGACCTCGCTGTCCTGGGCGGCGTCGGCGATGAGGGTGGGCCGGTAGTAGGCGCCCTTGGCCAGCTCGCCCCCGGGCGCTTCTCCGCCGGTCACCACACGCGCGTAGGCACGCGCCCGGTCGACGAAACCGGCGACCCGGTCCCGCTGGACGTGCGAGATCAGCGGCCCGAGGTCGGTGCCGGGGGCGAAGGGATCACCGAGCCGGACGCTCTCCATCAGCGCGGCGGTCCGCTCCACGAAGGCCTCGTACAGCGGCCGCTGCACGTACGCGCGCGTGGCGGCCGTGCAGTCCTGGCCGGTGTTGATGAGGGAGCCCGCGACCGCGCCGTGGGCGGCGGCCTCGAGGTCGGCGTCGTCGAAGACCACGAAGGGCGCCTTGCCGCCGAGCTCCAGATGGAGGCGCTTGACGGTTGCGGTGGCGATCTCCGCGACGCGCTTGCCCACGGCGGTGGAGCCGGTGAAGGAGGTCATGGCCACGTCGGGATGGCCGACGAGGTGCTCCCCGGCCTCCCTGCCGGTGCCCGTGACGATGTTGATCACACCGTCCGGGATCCCGGCGTCCGTGGCCGCCCGGGCGAAGAGCAGCGAGGTCAGCGGGGTGAGCTCGGCGGGCTTCAGGACGATGGTGTTGCCCGCCGCGATCGCCGGGAGGACCTTCCAGGCGGCCATCTGGAGGGGATAGTTCCAGGGCGCGATCGACCCGACGACGCCGATGGGCTCGCGCCGGAGGTACGACGTGTGGTCGCCGGAGTACTCACCGGCGGACTGCCCCTGGAGATGCCGTGCGGCACCGGCGAAGAAGGCGGTGTTGTCGATGGTCCCGGGGACGTCGAACTCGCGGGACAGCTTCAGCGGCTTTCCGCACTGCAGCGACTCGGCACGGGCGAAGTCCTCGGCCCGGTCGGCCAGGACCGCGGCGAACCGGTGCAGGGCGTCGGAACGCTCGCCGGGCGTGGCCCCCGCCCAGCCGGGGAAGGCCTCGCGGGCCGCGGCGACGGCCCTGTCGACGTCGGCCGTGCCGGCCAGTTCGTAGCGGAGGACCTCCTCGCGCGACGCCGGGTCGACGACCGCGTGGGTACGGCCGGAGGTGCCCCTGGTCAGACGGCCCGCGATGAACTGCGCGCCGTCCTCGAAGCGCTCCTCGGCCGGAAATCGGTCCGGGGTGGCGTTGCCCGGGTTGTGCATGTCGCTCTCCTCCGTGTCCCCTGGTGGGGCCGGCGTGGCTCAGGCTCGATTTGAGTGCCGATCCTGACAGAGCAATGACACACCAACAAGTGATTCCGTTGTTGATTTTTGGTTACGCGACGGAATCTGTCGACCAGGTGTCGAGTCCGCCGCGAAAAGGCAGGACGGTGTGTCAGTGGTGCGTGCCAGACTCGCGTGCATGGAGAAGATCACGGGGGCGGTCGTTTCCCGGGAGGCCCTGATCAGGGCGTCCCGCGGCGGGGTGAGGATCAGGTATCTGCACTTCTGGGGGCACCGGCCGCGGCCGGACGGCCTGATCGGGCCGAGCTGTCTGAGCCAGTGGTGGCCCGCGCCGTTCACGGTGGCCGGCGTGGAGTACGCGACGGCCGAGCACTGGATGATGGCGGGCAAGGCCCAGCTGTTCGGGGACGCGGCTGCGGAGCGTGCCGTGCTGGCCGCCGGGCATCCCGCCGAGGCGAAGAAGGCCGGGCGGCTGGTGCGCGGTTTCGACGAGGCGATATGGGAGCGGGAGCGGTTCCGGATCGTCGTGGACGGCAGCGTCCACAAGTTCGCCGCGCATCCCGAGCTGCGGGAGTTCCTGCTGAACACCGGCAAGAGGGTGCTGGTCGAGGCCAGCCCCGTGGACCGGGTGTGGGGCATCGGGCTGGCCGCGGACGACGAGGCGGCGTCGGATCCGGAGCGGTGGCGGGGGCCGAACCTGCTGGGGTTCGCGCTGATGGCGGCACGGGAGCGGCTGCGCGGGGTCTGAGTGGGGGCATGAGTCATGAGTGAGGGGCCGGCCCATGGGACCGGCCCCCTGTGAGCGGTGGCTTCAGCTCGCCGCGCCGAGTCCGCCCATGATGCTGGCGAAGAGCAGGAACCCCAGCAGCGGCAGGATCACGGTCGCGATGATGCCGCAGACCAGGCCGGCGGTCGCCGCGCCCTTGTTGGTGGCCTCACCGCGGGTGGCCTTGCCGCGGCCGATGGCGCCGAAGATGATCGCGAGGATGCCCAGGATCACGCCGAAGAACCACAGCAGGAAGGTCACGCTGCAGACCACGCCGATGATGCCCAGCACCAGTCCGGTGGTTCCCATGCCGTTGCTCGGCTGCGCGGGCATCGCGTAGCCGGGCGCCTGCGGGTAGGCGGCGGGCGGCGCGGCCGGGTAGCCGGGGCTGCCCTGGGGGT
>KL569252.1:9897-10538 GCA_000715635.1 Streptomyces violaceus
GCCCTGGGGGTAGCCGTAGCCCGGGCCGGACTGCTGCGGATAGCCGTAGCCTGGGGCCGGCTGCTGCGGGGGCTGCGGCGGCTGGGACGGCGGACCGAACCCACCGGGTGTGGGGTTGGTGTTGGACATGGACGATCTCCCCTCCGTTGTCAGACCAGGGCATCGTAGTAGCCAAGTCCGCCGAGGAGGACGGGTGTTTCAGCGGTGGGACGGGGCGGTGGCGACGGGGCCGTGGGCGCCGTAGTACGAGTCGTCGTCGGACGAGGTGTCGCTGTTGATCGCGGCCGTGATGCCTACGGCGATCAGGACGATCACCGTGATGCCGAGGATGATCCCGATGATGCCCATGATCAGACCCGCCTGGGCCTGGCCGTGGTTGGTGGCGACTCCCGCCTCGGCCCGCTTGCGGCCCTTGATGCCGAAGACCACGGCGAGGATGCCGGTGACCAGGGAGACGATGCCGTACAGGCAGAAGAGGGTGCAGGAGACGATGCCGAGCACCATCGCCGCGATGCCCATGCCGTTCTGGGGGGCCGGGGGCATGCCGGGCCAGCCGTAGCCGCTCTGGGGGTAGCCGGAGCCCGCCTGGGGGTAGCCGGGGTAGCCGTAGCCGCCGGGGGCCGCGGGCGGGGGCGGGACGG
>KL569252.1:10790-12883 GCA_000715635.1 Streptomyces violaceus
TCAGAGATGTGTATAAGAGACAGGGTCGAACTGCGGCGTGCCGGTGGGCGGGGTGAAGCCGGCGCTGGGCATGGAGGTGACCGTGGCCTGGTCGTGCACGGACGGCGGCCCCGCGGTGGGCGCCTGGTCCTTCTCGAGTGACGGCCGGTTCTCCGGGGGCGCCCACGGGTCGTGGCCGCCTCCGCCGGGTTGCGTCGCGTCCGACATGTTGTATCCCCCCTGGGTCGATCGTGCCGTCATGCTACGGGGCCGTCTGCTTCGCGCCACAGTGCGGGTGCGTGGGGGTTGCTCGCGCCCACGCGGCGGAGCCGCATATCGATACAGCCCCGCGCCCCTGAAAAAGAAGGGCGATGCACCCGGCATACGATGATTCCGAGTCATCGATCAGCCGATCACCCGCGCCCGCCCGCTTCGCGCCGGCAGCGGCGCCGTTCCGGGGAGGAACCCTTGACCCAGCATCTCGTCGACTCCCGCGCCCCGCGCGACCTCACGGCGTTCATCGCGGAACTGCCCAAGGCCGAACTGCATGTGCACCACGTGGGCTCCGCCTCCCCCCGGATCGTGTCCGAGCTGGCCGCCCGGCATCCCGACTCCAAGGTGCCGACCGATCCCGCGGCCCTGGTCGACTACTTCACCTTCACCGACTTCGCCCACTTCATCGAGGTGTACCTGTCGGTCGTCGATCTGATCCGCACCCCGGAGGACGTCCGGCTGCTGACGTTCGAGGTGGCCCGTGACCTGGCCCGGCAGCAGGTGCGGTACGCCGAGCTGACCATCACCCCGTTCTCCTCCACCCGCCGCGGCATCGACGAACGTGCCTTCATGGACGCGATCGAGGACGCCCGCAAGGCCGCCGAGAGCGAGTTCGGGACCGTGCTGCGCTGGTGCTTCGACATCCCCGGCGAGGCGGGTCTGGAGGCCGCCGAGGAGACGACCCGGCTCGCCACCGACGACCGGCTGCGCCCGGAGGGCCTGGTCTCCTTCGGCCTGGGCGGGCCCGAAGTCGGCGTGCCGCGTCCGCAGTTCAAGCCGTACTTCGACCGGGCGATCGCGGCCGGGCTGCACTCGGTACCGCACGCCGGCGAGACCACCGGCCCGGAGACGGTGTGGGACGCCCTCACGCATCTGCGGGCCGAGCGCATCGGCCACGGCACCAGCTCCGCGCAGGACCCGAAGCTGCTCGCGCACCTCGCCGAGCACCGGATCGCGCTGGAGGTGTGCCCGACCTCCAACATCGCCACGCGCGCGGTCCGCACCCTCGACGAGCACCCCATCAAGGAGTTCGTCGAGGCCGGGGTCGTCGTCACGATCAACTCCGACGACCCGCCGATGTTCGGCACCGACCTCGACAACGAGTACGCGGTGGCCGCCCGGCTGCTCGGCCTCGACGAGCGGGGCCTGGCCGAGCTGGCGAAGAACGCCGTCGAGGTGTCCTTCCTGGACGCGGCGGGCAAGGCCCGGATCAAGGGCGAGATCGACACGTACACCGCGGGGTGGCTCGACCGGTGACCACTGTTCCCCTAGCCGTCGGCCACCGGGGCGACCCCTACCGGCACCACGAGAACACCGTCGCCTCACTGCGTTCCGCGCTTCGACGGGGCGCGGACGCGGTGGAGATCGACGTACGCCTCACCCGGGACGGCGTGCCGGTGCTGCTGCACGACGAGACGCTCAAGCGGCTCTGGGAGCACGAGCGGCCGGTGCGCGCACTGTCCTGGGAGGAGGTGCGCGGGCTGACCGGCGGCGGGGTGCCGTCCCTGGCGGAGGCGCTGGCCGCGACCGACGGGCACCGGGTGATGGTCGACCTGCCCGGCTCGCCCGGCGTGCGGGCGGTGCGCCGGGTCATGGACGCCGTACGGGAAGCCGGGGCGGCGGACCGCGTGTACTACTGCGCGGGCGCCGACGCCATGCTCGCCGTGCGCGCGGCGGACCCGGAAGCGGAGATCGCCCTGACCTGGACGACCCTGGCCCCGCCCCGGCCGGTCCTGCTGGAGGCGATCCGCCCGCGCTGGCTCAACTACCGTTTCTCCCTGGTGGACCGGCCCCTCGCCGAGCGGGTGCACCGCGACGGGTATCTGCTGTCCGTGTGGACC
>KL569252.1:13094-13991 GCA_000715635.1 Streptomyces violaceus
GCTCCATGCGGCGGCTCCTGGCGGCCGGGGTGGACTCGATCACGACCAACCGCATCGACGTGCTGTGCGCTACACGCGCGAGCGCTGCGGCACCGTCGCCGGATCGGCCGGCGTCGAGCGTGTGACGTACTGCGGCACCGGCGCGCTGTCCGTGCCGGTGTCGCGGACGAGGCCGTAGCGGAGGGCGCCCTGGGCGGGACCCGCGTTGATGTCTTCCTCCACGGCCTGCCTGTTCGACGGGAAGACGGTCAGGCCGTAGTCGCAGCCCCGTTCGTTCTGGGTGAGAGTGACGGTGCCGTCGACGTAGAAGTACTCGTTCTGCCACATCTGCTGGGTGCCTGACGGCAGTTCGGCGTAGCCGATGGCAGGCCCGCCCATGCCGGTGGCGTAGCCGTTCGGGGCGCCGGGCAGCGGGTCGTCCATCCGGCGCCAGCCGCCGGACGCCACGTGGAAGACCTTGCCCTTCAGGCCGGTCCAGGAGGGCATGACCAGCGCGCCGGGCCGGGACTTGGGCGAGATCTGCCAGCGGACCAGGACATAGCCCCGGCCGCTCAGCGTCACGCTGTCGCCCCGGTGCTGCATGACGGCCTTCGGGCCGCCGGTGCTGGTGATGCCGGGCTCGGGGCGGCGCGGAAGGGTGGCGGGCCGGGTGTTCGGGTCGGGGGCGCGGTCGACGGCGTCGACGACCGTGCCGTAGAGGTCGGCCTTCTTCTTCGTCGGCGTGGGCTTCGGGGCGGGCGGGGCGGAGGGTGGTGGGGGCCCGGGCGTGGATGGCGTCGCCGTGGGGGTGACCGCGGCCCGGGGCGGCGGAGCGTCCGGCGGCTGGGTGACGACGTAGGCGCCGCCCGCGACGATGGTCGCGCCGGCGGTCATCGCGACGGCCGGCTTGGTAAGGGT
>KL569252.1:14229-15423 GCA_000715635.1 Streptomyces violaceus
AGCGACAGGGTGAACCCGACGGGCAGCGGGACGAGCGCGATGCCGACCAGGAGGCGTTCCGCCGGTACGACGGACTCGCGGGTGTCGCCGCAGTAGCCGCAGCCGCGGATGTGCCGGGCCAGCCGTTTGACGCCACACCGAGTCCGGCCGGCCGTTCCAGCGGCCGGTCAGCTCACGCAGGTCGGCGCAGGCGCCGTCCAGGGCGCGGACAGATGCCGCGCGAGGTCTCCAGGCGCTCCTTCATCCGCTGGACGCGCACGGCGGCGTGCTGCCGGGTGACGCCGACGGCGGCGGCCAGTTCGCGCCGGGTCAGTTCGCCCGCGACCTCCAGCCACCACAGCGACAGCAGTTGCCGGTCCTCGTCGTCGAGCCATCGGGCCGCCTCGGCGACCTCGCGTCGCTGTCCCTCCAACTGAAGCCGCAGCACGGTCAGTTCGGCGAAGTCGGAGGACGCCGTCTCCTCCAGCCGGTCCGGGGTCCTGCGGCGCGCGCGGTCCCGTATCTGCCGCATGGCGATCGCCACCAGCCAGGACCGGAAGCTGTCCGGGTCGCGCAGGGAGCCGATGTTGCCGACCGCGCGCAGCATGGTCTCCTGGACGACGTCGTCGACGTCGGCGTGGCCGTTCAGGGCCCGGCCCACGATGTTGTAGACCAGCGGCAGCCAGCCCGCGACCAGCTCGTCCAGCGCCTGCCGGTCGCCGTCCTGCGCCGCCGTGACGGTGGCGCGCCAGTGCTGACTGTCCACGGTGGCCTCTCGACGCCTGGGGTCACTGATGTCCGGATCGCTGATGTCCGGATCACCGATGTCCGGATCACTGATGTTCCGCACGCACCCTCTCAGCCGGGCCCGGGGTCCTCGCTATGTCGGGGATCACAAAGTGGAGACGGCGTGAAGGGCGGGGCGATAACACTTTTTGGCGCCGAGTCCTGGCGCCGAGAGCTCTCTCCGCGGGGTCGGTCCTCGCTCAGCGCCTGTCCCAGCTCACCTCTCCGCCGTATGCCCAGCTTCTTGTACGTGCTGGTCAGATGGGTCTCCACGGTGCGCCGGGCGAGGTGGAGGAGTCCGGCGATCTCGGCGTTCGTACGGCCGCCGGCCGCCAGCCGGGCGATGCGCAGCTCGCTCCCGGTCAGAGCGCCGGAGCCGGTGCGGGCGGTGGCGGCGCGGCGGGCCCCGCCCTCGCGCAGGGCCTCCTC
>KL569253.1:0-4467 GCA_000715635.1 Streptomyces violaceus
GGAGGCACCCCGCTCCGCCGGGCTGCGGACCCACCCCGCCTCAGCACCGACGCCGAGCACCTGGAAGCGGCCCAGGTGGGTCTCACATGGCCGTGTCCCGGGGCCGCGGTACCGAGTGGGCGTCGCCCCGGTCCCGCCCCGGCGCACGGTCCAGCCGGAAGAGCCCCGCCCCGTTCGCCCGCTGGCCGGGGGAGTGGGCGGTGGAGCGGGTCAGTTCCTCGACCCCGTCGGCCAGATACCCGACCCAGGCCGAGCCCTCGTCCTCGATGAGCCGCTGCGCGTCCGTCCGCAGCCGCTCGATCACCCCGAGCAACGCGGCCTGCTCCTTGTCGCTGGGGGAGTCGGTGGTCCGCAGATACGCCTGCGCCCACTCGGACTGCGCCCGCTTGAGGATCTGCTGCAGGGCCTGCTGCGTACGGATGTAACGCGTCCAGGACGCCGAGAAGCCGAAGATCCGGTCGAACAGGACACAGCCCGCCCCGCCGGCCAGGAACACGAAGCCCCACTCGGGCTGCACGGTCGTGGGCGCGGCCGCGTGCACCAGCGGAGTGAGCGTGCCGACGATGCCGAGCAGCGCGGCCAGCGCGCGCAGCGACCGCGACCACAGCGACGGCCCCCGGCGCCGCGCCAGGTACCAGCCGATCGCCGTCGTCACCTCCGCCTCGGCATGCCGGAACAGCTCCCACAACAGGTCCGCACGCGAACGCGAACGGTCCAGCTCGGCGAGTGCGGACACTGTCATGTCCGCGGCCTTGCGTCTTCCGAACATGCCCCTGATCCGCCCTTCCGCTGTGACCGGTGGACCGGCCCGGCCCACGGCAGTGAGCCAGAAGGCATCGTAGGCGCAGCGGCGTCCCGAAATCCCCGCCCTTATCGATATCCCTTCTGTGCCGATTCAGGTAGCTTCGAACGTATGAAGGCCGCACTGGTGCGTACCGTCGTACGACTGCTGATCGCGCCGGTCGCCGCCCTGGTGGCGGTGCTGGTGGTGATGACGGCCGGTGCGCCGGGTGCGCACGCGGCCACCGACCTCTCGAAAGTCGCCGAGGAACTGCGCGAGAACCCCGTCTACGTCGATCCGGCCGCCTCCGACCAGCTGGCCGCATCGGACGCCGAGGCGCTCGCCGACAAGATCAAGGACGCGGACAAGCCTGTCTTCGTGGCGGTCCTCCCGGCCGATGTCCCCACGCAGGACCTCTTCCGCAACCTCCGCACCGAGACCGGCGTCACCGGCCTGTACGGCGTCCGCGTCGGCGAGAAGTTCGACGCCCGTGCCGACAGCGCGGTGATGAGCCGCCAGGCGGTGTCCAACCTGGTCACGGCCGTGCGGGACGCGGGCGACACCAAGGCCCAGCTGAACGACTTCGTCGACGGCGCCCTGCGCAGCGTGGGCGGTTCGGCGCCGAGCGGCTGGAGTGACGGCTCGGGCACCGACGTACCGGTCGGCGGCCTGATCACGTTCGGCGCCCTGGTCGCCGCCGGCGGCGCGGGCGCCTACGCGGTGGTCCGGCGCAACCGGCGCCGCCACGAGGAGGAGCAGCGGGCCGCGCTGGAGAAGCTGCGGGTGGTGGTCGACGAGGACATCACCGCCTTCGGCGAGGAGCTCGACCGCCTCGACTTCCACCCCGGGGAACCCGGCGCCGACGACACGATGCGCGCCGACTACGAGCGCGGCCTGGACTCCTACGAACAGGCGAAGTCCCTGATGGCGGCCGCGACGAAACCGGAGGATGTCCGGCCCGTCACCCAGGCCGTGGAGGACGGCCGTTTCTCCCTGGCGCGACTCGCTGCCCGGCGCGAAGGCGGCCGGCTGCCGGAACGCCGCCCGCCCTGCTTCTTCGACCCACGCCACGGTCCCTCGGTCGCCGACGCGAGCTGGACGCCCTCGGGCGGCACCACGCGCGACGTCCCCGTCTGCGCGGCCGACCAGACCCGGCTCGCCGAGGGCCGCGACCCGGTGATCCGCGAGGTCGACACCGAGTACGGCCGCCGCCCGTACTGGGAGGCAGGCCCGGCGTACGGCCCCTGGGCCGGCGGCTACTTCGCCGGCGGCATCCTGCCCGGCCTCCTCATCGGCACCATGCTCGGCAGCATGATGGCCGCCCCCGCCTACGCGGCCGACTACGGCTCCGGCTACGGCGATTTCGGCGGTTACGAGGGCGGCGACGTCTCCGGCGCGAACTTCGACTCCGGCGACTACGGGGGCGGCTTCGGCGGAGGGGACTTCGGCGGTGGAGGCTTCGGCGGTGGGGGAGGGGACTTCGGGGGCGGGTTCTGAACCCGCCCCGCCCGCCCGGGTTCAGTGGCGTGGCGCCTCTTGGCCCACGAGCCGCTCCCGCTGCCGCCACACCGTCCCGGCCACGACGCCCGCGAGCGCGACCAGTCCCGCGCTCATCCACACCGGCGACCGGTACCCGAACCCGGCGCCGATCGCCGCGCCACCGGCCCAAGGGCCCAGTGCCGCGCCCACGTTGAACGCGGCTGTGGCGAAACCCCCGGCCAGCGTGGGCGCCCCCGGTGCCGCGTACAGCACCTGGGCGATCAGCGTGGAGCCGACGCCGAAGGACAGCGCCCCCTGGGTGAAGACGAGCAGGAGGGCCAGGACCGGGTGCCCGGCCCCGATCGCCAGCAGGCACCAGCCCACGCAGACCGCGACGCCCCCGCCTGCGAGGACCGGCACGGGACTCCGGTCGGCGATGCGCCCCGCGGCGGTCACTCCCACGAACGACCCGGCCCCGAACAGCGCCAGCACCCCGGGCACCCAGGCGCTGCCCAGCCCGCTCACCTCGGTGACCAGCGGGGCGAGATAGGTGAAGGTGCAGAACGTCGCGCCGTTCACCAGGGCACCCAGCAGCAGGGTGACGACCAGCCGGGGGCTGCGCAGCGACCGCAGCTCACCGCGCAGCGCGGGCGGCGCACCCTCGGCCGTCCCGCCCGGCACGGACCACGCCACCGCCACCAAAGCCGGCAGTGACACCAGCGCCACGGCCCAGAACGCCGTACGCCAGCCCCACAGCCCGCCCAGCACGGCCCCGGCGGGCACCCCGGCCACGCACGCCAGCGTCACCCCGCCCAGCAGTGTGGACGTCGCCCGGCCCTTCGCATCCGCCGGGACCATGTCCACGGCGGCCACGAGGGCGACGGCGAGGAACCCGGCGTTTGCGAGCGCCCCCACGACCCGCGTGGCGAGCAGCACCTCGAAACTGCCGGTGAGAGCACCGACGACATGGACGGCGAGAAAGACGACGAGGAACGCCAGCAAGGCGCCCCGCCGCGACCAGCGCCGCGCGAGACCCGCCACGAGCGGCGCACCTACGACCATTCCCGCCGCGAAGGCGGAGGTCAGCGCGCCCGCCGCGGGAACGGACACCCCCAGATCCCGCGCGATGTCCGGCACCAGCCCGGACAGCATGAACTCGGACGTTCCCTGCGCGAACACGGCAAGGCCCAGCAGAAGAAGAGCGAACGGCATGAAGAAACTCCGCACCCGGAAGTCGACGACGAACACGTCACGTCGGTCGGCGATCCAGCGGCGGAGCGAAGAAGGGGCCTCAGCGGCCCGGCATCACGAACAGCAGCCACCGGAGAGCCGGTGGCCGCAGTCTGGACGCCTCGGGGCTGGACACGACAGGCACGTTAGGCGGCTTCGGATGACCGGGTCCACCGGTTTTCCTTGCGCTCTCCCCGGGCGGCGGTCAAGGCGGCGTTCCCCCGGCCCCCACCGCGGTGGACGATGACGACGGCCGCGAGGCAGACGGCGAGCCCGAGGGCGGTCTGGACGCCGAACGGCTCACCGAACATGAGCGCGCCCCAGACCGCCGTGACCGGGGCCATGAGGAACATCAGGGTGTTGACCTCGGTGACGCCGGAGCGCTTCAGGATGAGCCAGTACAGCCCGTACCCGCCGAACGTGGACAGGCCCACGAGCCAGGCGACCGCCACCCAGAACGCGCCCTCGGCCGGCGGCGCGGCGGCTCCGGCGCCGAGAGCGAGTGCGGTGAAGAGGACGGCGCTGGTGGCGCAGTGGACGGTCAGTGACACCGAGGGAGCGACCCGCGAGCGGGACCGGCTCTCCAGGAACGTCGCCGCGACCAGGGACAGCATGCCGAGCAGCGGAATGGCATACGCCCACCAGGCCACGCCGGCCCCGGCCGCGGCGTCGGCCAGGGTGACCACGGCGACACCGCTCAGCCCCAGGCCCAGACCGATCCACTGCCGGCCCGAGACGTAACTCCCGAGCAGCGGTCCCGCGAGGGCTCCGGCGACGAGCGGCTGAACACCGTCGATCAGGGCCGTCGTGCCGCTGGAGACGCCGAGCTGGATGGCGTAGTAGACGCTCAGCAGATAGCCGCTCTGGGACAGCACCCCGATCACGGCCTGCCGGGTCACGTCCCGGGCGGTGAGCCCCCGCCACGCCGACCGTGTGAGGACCGCGACGGCGACGAGGACGACGGCCAGTGGCAGGGA
>KL569253.1:4706-6129 GCA_000715635.1 Streptomyces violaceus
ACCCGCCACATCAGGACCGTGAGCGCGGACGCGCTGCCCGCACCGAGCTTGGCTCCGATGAACCCGGAGCTCCAGCACAGGACGAAGGCGAGGGAAAGCAGGATGTTCACGACACCACAACCACTAGACAGATCGGTTTACTCGTTCGCCCTCGACTATACAGATCGGTATACTCGGATGCCATGAGTACCACCGCCGAGAACCCCCGCCGGATCACGCTGACGCCCGCTGCCCGTCGCGCCCTGGAGGCCGCCGCGCGGCTGTTCTACGAGCGCGGCATCCACGCCGTCGGGGTCGACCTCATCGCCGCGGAAGCCGGGGTGACGAAGAAGACCCTCTACGACCGCTTCGGCTCCAAGGAGCAGATCGTCGTGGAGTACCTCGCCGACCGCGACGAGCGCTGGCGGGCCTTCCTCGGCGAGCGCCTCGACGCGGCCGGGCCGGACCCGAGGGAGCGCGTCCTGACGGTCTTCGACGCCTCACGCGCATGGGCGCGGGACAGCAGCCCCAAGGGGTGCAGCATGGTCAACGCCCACGCGGAGATCAGTGACCCCGCCCACCCGGCCCACCCGATCATCACCGGCCAGAAGCAGTGGATGCTCGCCCTGTTCACCGGCCTCGCCGCGGACATCGCCCCGGACGAACCGGCCTCTCTGGCCCGGGCGTTGATGCTGCTGCACGAGGGCGCGCTCGTCGCCCACGGCCTCGGCATTTTCCCGGACGCCATCGAGCATGCCCGCGAACAGGCACGCGCCCTGCTCGTGTAGCGGACGGAACCTGTCCTACTCGGTCCCTACGGTGGTGCCATGACCACCTCCGACGGCACGGCCCCGCTCTCCTTCGCCACCGTGGCCGACCTGGACTCCTGGCTGACCGCCCACCCCGCCCCGCATCCCGGCCTCTGGGTCAAGATCGCCAAGAAGGGTTCGGGCATCCCCTCCGTCAGAGCCGCCGACGTCAACGACGCGGCGCTCTGTCACGGGTGGATCACCGGGCAGCGCAAGGGCCTCGACGGATCGCACTACCTCCAGCGGATCACCCCACGGCGCCCCGGCAGCCTCTGGTCCATGGTCAACGTCCGGCGAGTGGAGGAACTGACCGCCGCCGGGCGGATGCGCCCCGGCGGGCGCGACGAGGTGGCGTCCGCGCAGGCGGACGGACGCTGGGACGCGGCCTACGCGTCCCAGCAGGAGGCCGAGGTCCCGGAGGACCTCACGGCGGCGCTGGAAGCCAGCCCACGGGCCGCGGCGGCCTTCGAGAAACTCGGACGGACGGACCGCTACCTCACCATGCTCGGCGTCCTCCGCGCCCGGACACCGCGGAGCCGGGCAGCACAGGTGACGGCGGCGGTCGCGAAGCTGGAGGCCGACGGACGGGGCCGATGAGCCCGGCTGGGCGGGCCGGGCCGCCGGAGTTGCTCAGC
>KL569253.1:6253-9762 GCA_000715635.1 Streptomyces violaceus
GTCTGCCTTGCCAGCCCGCTCAGAGATGTGTATAAGAGACAGAGGCCTGCTTGGTCGGAGGGCAACTCACCGCACGGGGGCGCCGGACCGCCGCCGGACGCGCCGACTCGACCGGCGGTCACCCCACCGCACGAGCACGGGCCCGGCGCTCAACGGCACCGGACCCGTGAGGTGTTCTGTCGCCGAGGGGCGGGTCAGAGTGTGGACGCCGCCGAGGCTATGGCGGAGGCGAACGTGGAGACCTCCGTGTAGACGCCGGGGGCCTCGGGCCGGGCGCAGCCCTCGCCCCAGCTGACGATGCCGACCTGGACCCAGGCGCCGGCGTTGTCCTTGCGGAACATCGGGCCGCCGGAGTCGCCCTGGCAGGTGTCGACGCCGCCCGCGTCGAAGCCGGCGCAGATCTCCTCGTTCGCGACGAGGCCGCTGTACAGACCGCCGTAGGCCTTGCAGGCGGCGTCGCCGACGAACGGCACGGTCGCCTTCAGGAGGTAGCGCTGCTGGGAACCGCCCTCACGGTTCGCGCCCCAGCCGGCGACGGTGAAGTCCCCGGTGTTGTACTGCGCGGTCGTGGCGATCTTCAGGGTCGGCAGATTGATCGGCTGGGCGAGCTTGATGAGCGCCCAGTCCTTGCCGGTGCCGTTGTAGCCGGGCGCGCGGAGCACCTTGGTGGAGCGGACCTGGACCCGGCCGCTGGTGGACTGGAGGTCGACGACCCCCGCGGTGGCGGTGATGCTGGTGTTGTTGCCGGAACTGCCCACGCAGTGCGCGGCCGTGAGCACGATCTGCTGGGTGTAGAGCGCGCCGCCGCAACCCATGGACAACCTGACCATGAACGGGAACTCGCCCTGCGCGGCCCGCGTCCCGCCGACGACGGGCGACGGTGCGGCCTGGGCGGCGGAGACGGGCTGAAGGCTGGCGATCGCGAGCGCGGCGGCGCCGAGTGCCGCGCATCTCTTGAGGGCCGTGAGGAGTCTCTTCAACGTGATGCCTTCCATGGGGGGTTGACTGGGGAGAGGTGCAACCGAAGCATCCGTTTGACGAGCTCATGTCAGCAGCGAGGGCAAAAAGAACGTCCATGTGCTGGCATGGACTGGTCAAAATTCTGCTGCTGGATTATGAGAACGCCGCGAGTCCTCGCACAAGAGGCCCGATTCGGCCACGCCGTACGGAGTCGCCCCGTACGGCGTGGCCGGAGGGTCAGGCGTTCCTGATCGCCGAGATGTCGAAGTTGAGCTTGATCTTGTCGGAGACGAGCACACCGCCGGTCTCCAGGGCGGCGTTCCAGGTCAGGCCCCACTCGGAGCGCAGAATCTCCGCCTTGCCCTCGAAGCCGACGCGCTCGTTGCCGAAGGGGTCCTTCGCGGCGCCGTTGAACTCCAGGTCGATGGCGAGGGGGCGGGTCGTGCCGAGGATCGTCAGATCGCCGGTGATGCGGTAGTCGTCGCCGCCGAGGGACTCCGCCTTGGTGGAGCGGAACGTCATGGTCGGGAACTCGTCCGCCTTGAAGAAGTCCGCGCTCTTGAGGTGGCCGTCCCGGTCGGCGTTGCCCGTGTCGATGCTGCCCATCACGACGTCGAGGGAGGCCGAGGACTGCGAGGGGTCCGTGCCGTCGAGGCGGAGCGTGCCCGTGAAGTCCTGGAAGCCGCCCTTGACGTTGGTGACCATGGCGTGGCGGGCGACGAAGCCGATCGTCGAGTGCGCGGGGTCGATCGTGTAGTCGCCGGTCAGGGCGGCCAGCTCCGGCCGCACGACGCCGGACGTGGCGGTGGCGGTCTCGGTGTCCTTGCTGCTGAAGATGCTCATGGGTGCGCCTCCTGCGAGTGATGTGCTGACGACTCTTGATGTTGAATCTTTAACTACATCAACGCGCACCACCGTAGACCTATTCCGGTTCAATGTTCAACATCATTGGGCGCTGTGTCGCGATACCGCCGCCTGGCCGCACCGCGCGGCCCGCAGGGGTGGTCCTGCGGCGGCCGTCGCGGACGGGCCCAGCCCATGGACCGCCAACGGAAACGGGCACGTCGGACAGGGTGAGCCAGGCCCGTGAGAGGGCCCCAGAACTGGCGCGGTGCACCGAAAGGGCGGTGTCCTGGAAGACGAGGTTCCGGGTGTGAAGGGACCCGCAGGGAGACAGCCGAGACCACGGCGGACGTACAGCGCAGGGAGACCGACCGATGACACTCACCGGATCCGGCTCGGCCTACGACCCACCGGACCCCACCCCACGCGGCCCCGCGGCCCCTTCCCGGGTGCGCGAGCACGGGCCGGCACCGCGTCTGGACCGGCGCGTGGTCCTTGTCACCGGGGCCTCCTCGGGCATCGGGGCGGCCACGGCACGGCGATTCGCCATGGACGGCTGGCAACTGCTCCTCAACGGACGCGACCGGCGTTGCCTGGAGCAGACGGCGTCCGGCACCTCGGCCCTCGTGCTGCCCGCCGACCTCGCCGCCCCGGGCGGTCCGCGCCTGCTGGCCCAGTCCGCGCTGCACGCGACCGGCCGGATCGACGCCCTGGTCGCCGGGGCGGGCATCGGCTGGACGGGCCCGTTCGCCGCCATGCCGCACACCGACATCGACCGGGTGCTGGCCCTGGACCTCAACGCCACGCTCCACCTCGTGCGCGAGGTGCTGCCGTCCATGATCGCGGCCGGCCGGGGCAGGGTGGTGCTGCTCGGCTCGGTCGCGGGCTGCGTGGGTGTACGGGAGGAAGCGGTGCACTCCGCCGCCAAAGCGGGCCTCGCCGCCTTCGCCGATGCGCTGCGCCAGGAACTGCGCGGCACGGGCGTGGGCGTGACCTTCGTCGTGCCCGGCCGCGTCGGCCCCACCCGCAGGGGCGGCCCCTACGACCGTGCCACCCCCCGGCCCGTCTCGCCCGGCTGCGTCGCCCGCGAAGTCTGGGAGGCCGTACGCCAGGACCGCGACGAGGCGTACGCCCCCGCCTGGCGAACCCTCCCGGCCCGCATCCGGTCCCTGGCCCCGGCGCTGTACCGCCGCCTGCTGAACCCGTTCGGCTGACCGGCACCGGGGTACGTCACCCACTCCCTGCCCGACCCGCCCGCAGGGCGGCCCCACGGCGCGACCGCTCGCCTCTTCGCGTCCCCTCGCTCGCCCATCCCGGTCACTCCGGCCGGATCCTCCGTTCAGGTGACCGTCTCCCCGTGGTAGGGCATGGGCATGACTCCCCAGCGTCGTGTCGTCCCCCGCCGTACGGCCAAGGCCGCCGCCACCCTGTTCCGGCCCAGCCGCCGGGCCCTGCTGCTCGCGGCCGCGGCACTGGCGGCGACCGGCGGTGCGACGCCCGCGCCCCACGGCACGGATGCTCCCGACGCCGATCCGTACGACACCCTCCGCCGGCGCTGGCTCGGCATCGCCCTCGGCGACGGCTACGACCCGGCCGCGCAGCCGTACGCCTCCCGGCTCGCCGAGACCGGTGAACTCGCCCGCGACCTGCGCGCCTCCATGGCTCCGGCGGCGAACTCCCTCTGGCCCGGCCACCCCTTCGACCCG
>KL569253.1:10002-11686 GCA_000715635.1 Streptomyces violaceus
ATGACCCAGGCCTACGTCCAGCAGGGCACCGGCTCGACCGCCGACCCGGACCTCCTCGCCGACGTCCTGCGCGGCCTCGACCACCTCTCCGTCACCGTCTACAACCCTTCCACCACCCGCTACGGCAACTGGTGGGAGTGGCAGATCGGCAGCCCCCGCCTGCTCACCGACATCACGGCCGCCCTGCACGACGA
Source organism: Streptomyces violaceus (assembly GCA_000715635.1). Lineage (GTDB taxonomy): Bacteria > Actinomycetota > Actinomycetes > Streptomycetales > Streptomycetaceae > Streptomyces > Streptomyces violaceus. The sequence goes on from KL569253.1 coordinate 10,197, forward strand.
GCTGGGCGACCCCCGCGTGCAGGCCGCCTGCGCCGCCGTCGACCACTTCGTCCCCGACTCGGCCCTCGGCGACTACACCGGCACCTCCACCGGCGCCAACCGCGTCGACCTGTGCCGCTCCGTCGCCCTGCGCGGCGTCCTCGGCCGCGACCCGGCCAAGATCGCCCTCGCCCGGGACGCGCTCTCCCCGGTCTTCCCGTACGTCACCCGGGGCGACGGCCTCTACGCCGACGGCTCCTTCGTCCAGCACACCTGGGTGGCTTACTCGGGCACCTACGGACAGGTCATGCTCGACGGCCTCGGCCGGCTCTTCACCCTGCTCGCCGGATCCGACTGGGCGGTCACCGACCCCAACCGGCAGATCATCCTCGACAGCGTCGAGCAGGCCTACGCGCCGCTCGTCCACGACGGACTGGTCATGGACAGCGTCAACGGCCGGGCCATCAGCCGCGGTTACCTCACCACCGACGACCGCAAGGTCATGCGCGGCGACCACTTCCACGGTCAGCAGCTCATCGCGGCCATCGCACTCCTGGCGGCCGCCGCGAGTCCGGCGGAACGCGACCGCTGGCACGCCCGCGTCAAGGGCTGGATCGAACGGGACACGGTGACCCCGATCCTGACGGCACCCCAGTTCGGCGTGGCCGACCTGGCCCGGCTGCACGCCATCGCCGCCTCGCCCGCCCCGGCCGCGCCCGAACCCTCCGGACACCACCTCTTCGCCGCCATGGACCGTGCCGTCCACCGCCGCCCCGGCTTCACCGTCAACATCGCCATGGCCAGCGACCGCATCGCCCACTACGAGTGCGGCAACGGCGAGAACCCACGCGGCTGGCACACCGGCGCGGGGACGGTGAGCTGGTGGTCCGGCGCGAGCGACCAGTACACGGACTGGTTCTGGCCGACGGTGGACTGGTACCGCCTGCCCGGCACCACCGTCTCCACCAAACGCCTGGCCGACCGGGAAGGCGGCGAGTGGGGCACCGCCCGCCCGGACGCGCGCTGGGTCGGCGGCACCACCGACGGCACGTACGCGGCCCTCGGCCAGCACCTCAAAGGCCTCGGCTCCACCCTCCAGGCCCGCAAGTCCTGGTTCTGCGTCGCGGACGCGGTGATCTGCCTCGGCGCCGGAATCAGCTGCGCCGACGGCGTCCCGGTGGAGACGGTCGTCGACAACCGCAACCTCGGCGAGTCCGGCACCCAGACCTTCGTCCAGGGCCGGAACCGGGACCGGAACTGGGCCCACCTGGAGGACCACGGCGGCTGGGTCCTGCTCGACGGCGAGCCGAAGGCGCTGCGCGAGGACCGCACCGGCGCCTGGGCCGACATCAACACCGGCAGCACCCCGGAGCGGCGCACCCGCCGCTGGCAGACCCTCTGGCTCGACCACGGCACCGACCCGGAGGACGCCACGTACGCCTACGTCCTCATGCCCGGGGCGTCCCGCCGCGCGGTCGCACGCCGCGCCGCCGACCGCGACTGGCTGGCGG
>KL569253.1:11902-14118 GCA_000715635.1 Streptomyces violaceus
CGCCAACGACGAGGCCTGCCAGGCGGTCACCGTGCCCTCCCTCGGCTGCACGGCCGCGAACTTCTGGCAGGCCGGCACGGCGGGCCCGCTCACCGCTTCCGCCGGCGCGAGCGTGCTGACCGTCCGCCGGGGCCGTACCGCTACCCTCTGTGCGAGCGAGCCACCCCGCTCGGGCCGGCCGCTGGAGATCACCTGGGACCGCCCGGTCCGCCGGGTCGTCCGCGCGGACGAGACCGTCGAGGTGCTCTCGACCGGCCCTCGACTGAGGCTGCGCGTCACCCCGGGGGAGGCATGCGCGACGCACCGATGTGAGGTGACTCTCGGTTGAGGTCTTTGTGTGACCCCTACAAGCCGCACACCCTCTGAGCAGTCGGATTGGCTGCACTCCACCATGGTTCTGTTCAGGGGTACCAGGAAAACACGCCGGAGACTGTGAGGAGTCGACGGCCCGCTTTCGTGGGTTGGCTTCGTAAGGTCGCTACATGACCGTTTTGGATGAGGCGCCGGGTGAGCCGACCGACGCGCGCGGACGCGTGGCCGAACTGCACGAGATCCGTGCGCAGGCGGTGGCCGGACCGAGCGAGAAGGCGACCAAGGCGCAGCACGCCAAGGGCAAGCTGACCGCGCGGGAGCGCATCGAGCTGCTCCTCGACCCGGATTCCTTCCGCGAGGTCGAGCAGCTCCGCCGGCACCGGGCCACGGGCTTCGGCCTGGAGGCCAAGAAGCCGTACACCGACGGTGTGATCACCGGCTGGGGGACGGTGGAGGGCCGGACGGTCTTCGTCTACGCCCACGACTTCCGGGTCTTCGGCGGCGCGCTGGGCGAGGCCCACGCCACGAAGATCCACAAGATCATGGACATGGCCATCGCGGCCGGGGCTCCTCTGGTCTCCCTGAACGACGGCGCCGGCGCCCGCATCCAGGAGGGCGTCTCCGCTCTCGCCGGCTACGGCGGCATCTTCCAGCGCAACACCAAGGCCTCGGGCGTGATCCCGCAGATCTCGGTGATGCTCGGCCCGTGCGCGGGCGGCGCGGCCTACAGCCCCGCCCTGACGGACTTCGTGTTCATGGTCCGCGAGACCTCGCAGATGTTCATCACCGGCCCGGACGTCGTCAAGGCGGTCACCGGCGAGGAGATCACCCAGAACGGCCTCGGCGGCGCCGACGTGCACGCGGAGACCAGCGGCGTCTGCCACTTCGCGTACGACGACGAGGAGACCTGCATCGCGGAGGTGCGCTACCTCCTCTCGATGCTCCCGCAGAACAACCGCGAGAACCCGCCGCGCGCGGAGGCCACGGACGCGGTGGACCGCCGCTCGGACGTGCTCCTGGACCTGGTCCCGGCGGACGGCAACCGGCCGTACGACATGGCCAAGGTCATCGAGGAGATCGTCGACGACGGCGACTACCTGGAGGTCCACGAGCGCTGGGCGCGGAACATCATCTGCGCGCTGGGCCGGATGGACGGCCAGGTCGTCGGCATCGTCGCCAACCAGCCGCAGGCGCTCGCCGGTGTCCTGGACATCGAGGCCTCCGAGAAGGCGGCCCGCTTCGTCCAGATGTGCGACGCCTTCAACATCCCGATCGTCACTCTGCTGGACGTACCCGGCTTCCTGCCGGGCGTGGACCAGGAGCACGGTGGGATCATCCGCCACGGCGCGAAGCTGCTCTACGCCTACTGCAACGCGACCGTGCCGAGGATCTCGCTGATCCTGCGCAAGGCCTACGGAGGTGCGTACATCGTCATGGACAGCCAGTCCATCGGTGCGGACCTCACCTACGCCTGGCCGACGAACGAGATCGCCGTCATGGGCGCGGAGGGTGCGGCCAACGTCATCTTCCGCCGCCAGATCGCCGAGGCCGAGGACCCCGAGGCCATGCGGGCCCGCATGGTCAAGGAGTACAAGTCCGAGCTGATGCACCCGTACTACGCGGCGGAGCGTGGCCTGGTCGACGACGTCATCGACCCCGCCGAGACCCGCGAGGTCCTCATCAAGTCCCTCGCGATGCTCCAGACCAAGCACGCCGACCTGCCCTCCCGCAAGCACGGCAACCCTCCGCAGTAACCTCGCGGACATCTCTCTCACGGAGACTGACACCCATGGACACCCCTGACATCCGCGTCGAGAAGGGCCACGCCGAGCCCGAGGAAGTCGCCGCCATCACGGCCTCCTGGCCCGCGCCGCCGCCCGCCCCACCGACCCCATCCCGACGCA
>KL569253.1:14372-14857 GCA_000715635.1 Streptomyces violaceus
GCGAGCCAGGCTTCCGCGCCCCCCACAGCTGGCGCTGACCCCAGCCCCCTGAAAGAGGCCCCTCCACACGGAGGGGCCTCTTGTCTTGCTCCTTGGGGGCGCGGGGAACTGCGCGTCTTTCAGGGGCGCGGGGAACTGCGCGAACAACCACAAACGCCCCGCACCCGGCAACGCAACAGCCCCCGGCAGCCCAGAGGCCGCCGGGGGCTGTCCCACAGCAGGAAGTTAACGAAGCCGTGCCATCAACGCATGCTCGACCAGCGTGATCAACGCAGACTTCGCATCCGCCCGATGCCGCGCATCCGTCGTGATGATCGGCGTGTCCGGCCCGATCTGCAGAGCCTCCCGCACCTCGTCCGGGTTGTACGGCTGCTGCCCGTCGAACCCGTTCAGCGCGATCACGAACGGCAGACCCGAGTTCTCGAAGTAGTCGACGGCCGGGAAGCAGTCGGCCAGACGCCGCGTGTCCACCAGGACGATCGCGC
>KL569253.1:15107-15259 GCA_000715635.1 Streptomyces violaceus
GCGCCGATGGCGCCGCGCACCAGGTCGTCCCACATGAACCAGAAGCGGTCCTGGCCGGGCGTACCGAACAGGTACAGGATCAGGTCCTGGTCCAGGGTGATACGGCCGAAGTCCATGGCCACCGTGGTGGTGGTCTTGTCCCCGGTGTGGGT
>KL569253.1:15508-17298 GCA_000715635.1 Streptomyces violaceus
GGTGAGATCGTCGATGCCCGCCGAAGCGGACGTCATGACGGCCTCGGTACGCAGCGGGTTGATCTCCGAGACGGCCCCGACGAACGTGGTCTTGCCCACGCCGAAGCCACCCGCCACCACGATCTTCGCTGAGGTGGTGGAGCGGGAAGGACCGCCGCTAGAGCTTGCGAAGTCCACTGAGCACCCTTTCGAGCAGTGTCACGTCTGGCTGGCCGCCGGCGTTCTCGTCGCCGCCGGGCTGATGGATGGCGACCAGTCCCGCCTCCGCCAAGTCGGCGACGAGGATCCTGGCCACGCCGAGAGGGATCGTGAGGAGCGCCGAGATCTCGGCGACCGACTTGATTTCCCGGCAGAGGTTGCAGATCCGCTGATGCTCGGGCAACTGGCCCTGCATCTGGTGCGGCTGCGCAGTGGTGTGCACCAGCGCCTCGATGGCGAGCTGGTAGCGCGGGCGGGTCCGGCCACCAGTCATGGCGTACGGACGCACCAGCGGGTTGTTCGACGCCCCGGCGGGCGCCGGCTCGGGGGTGCGGCGCTGCGGCTGCACAGGCTGGATACGCGGGGCCGGTGGCTGGTCGTACGGCGACGGGCCGGGGCCCTGCGGCGCGTATGGCTGCCGGTGGCTCGGTGTGGAGGGGAAGTTGTAACGGTTCGGGTTCTGGCCACCGTCGTTCTGGCCCTGGGCAGGGCCGTACGACCAGTTGCCCGAAGACGAACCGCCTGGGGGTGTTGCCACTTTCTCCTCCTCCGACTGTGCCTGGCACCCATCGCTGTGGAGCCGCGTCCCGAAACTTTACGGCCACGGGACGCCAAAACGCACCGTCCGTCCGTTAGTTGAGCAGGCTCCCCTGGAGCTCCGCACGAAGGTCCGGTGTCAGGACCGTACCGGCTCGGTCGACCAGCAGTGCCATCTCGTACCCGATGAGACCGATGTCCGCCTCGGGATGTGCGAGAACCGCGAGCGAAGAACCGTCGGATACGGACATGATGAAGAGGAATCCCCGCTCCATCTCCACAACCGTCTGGTTCACAGCGCCTCCCTCGAAGATCCGGGAGGCGCCTGCCGTCAGGGACGTCAGACCGGAAGCGACGGCCGCGAGCTGGTCGGCGCGGTCGCGGGGGAAGCCTTCGGACATAGCCAGAAGGAGTCCGTCGGCGGAGACCACCACCGTGTGGGACACCCCCGGGGTGTTGTCCACGAAGTTGGTGATCAACCAGTTCAGGTTCTGTGCCGCCTGGCTCATCGGGCTCACACTAACGCTCCTGGTTGTAGGTGCTGTCAGGACCGAAGCCCTGGCCGTTCGTTTCACTGCCTGCGCTGCGTCCGCGTTCCACGCCGCGACGCAGGTTGCTCAGCCTGCCCCGGACGTCCTCCGGGGCGCGGGAGACCTGTGGGCCTCCCTGGTGGGTGCTCTCGGCGGCACCCTCGATCAGGTTGGCCTTGGGTACCCGCCTCGGCAGGCCGGAGGAGGTGACCCCGCCCGCCCTGGGCTTCCGGAGCTGCGAAGCCTGCTGCCACCGCTCGTCGTTCGCCGAGCGCCAGTCGCTGTCGCCGTTGCTCTCCGGGGTGGAGGCCTCAGGCTCCTGGCCCACGTGCCGCGCGCCGCCCGTGCCGTTCGCACCGCTCGCAGTGGATCCGCGGCGGGGAAGCCCCGCGTCGGTCATCGAGGGGGCGGCGGAGTGGGCCGGTCCCGGACGGTCGAAGCCTACGCGGTCCTGCTCACTTGCGTCAGCGGCCTGCGCAGATTCCGTTTCCTGGGCCTGAGACTGTCTCTTATACACATCTCTGA
>KL569253.1:17547-18523 GCA_000715635.1 Streptomyces violaceus
GTCCTGGTGACGCCGTTGCTCGAACGCGGCGAAACCGCCCTGCCCGCCCGCACCCTGCGCCGGGGGCTCCTCCTGAGCCGGCTCCGCATAGGAGGGCTCCGGGTAGCCGCCGTTCGGCGAGAAGGTGTCGTTCTGCGGCATGCCGCCGTTCGGCGCGAAGTACTGCTCGTCGTACGCGGGGCGCTGCGGCTCCTGGTACGCCGTGTGCCGCTGCTCCTCGTACTGCGCCTGCTGGTCCTCGTACGTCGCCTGACGGTCGTACGCGGAGGGCTGCTGCTGGGGGTAGCCGGTCTGGCCCGTGTCGTAGGCCTGGCCGGTGTCGTAGCCCTGCTGCCCGTTGAAGCCCTCGGGGTACGCGTGCCCCTCGTCGGGGTCCTGCGGGTTCCGTCCGGGCAGGGCGGGCTGCTCGTGCGACTGGGACTCCAGGGCCGCCCTGCGCTCCTCGCGCATCAGGGAGCGGCCGACGGGGTCCAGCTCACGTATGTCGTCCGGGACCTCGGAGTAGCGGCTGTCGTCGAAGCCCAGCTCCGCGGCCGTGCGCATGGGCTGCTGGTTGAAGTTCTCGCCGCCGAAGTTCTGCTCCGGGATGATCTGCGAGACGGTGAACTCGTCGCGGTCCACGTGCTGCTCGCCGCCACCGCCGTGGGTGATCGCGTCGGGCAGCATGACCAGCGAGGTCGTCCCGGCCTGCTCGCCCGAGGGGCGCAGCTGGACGCGGATGCCGTGCCGGTCGGACAGCCGGCCGACCACGAAGAGGCCCATGCGCTGCGAGATCGCGGCGTCCACGGTCGGCGGGTTGGCCAGCTTGTGGTTGATGTCCGCGAAGTCCTCGGCGGTGAGGCCGATGCCCTTGTCGTGGATCTCGATCATGACCCGGCCGTCGGGGAGACGGGTGGCGGTCACGCGGACCTTGGTCTGCGGGGAGGAGAACGTCGTGGCGTTCTCCAGCAGCTCGGCGAGCAGGTGCACGAGGTCG
>KL569253.1:18660-21076 GCA_000715635.1 Streptomyces violaceus
GCACGAGGTCGGTCACGGCGCGGCCGTGGATCTCGGCCTCCGGAACACCGGACAGCTCGATTCGCTCGTACTGCTCCACCTCGGAGGAGGCGGCGCGCAGCACGTCGACCAGCGGCACCGGCTGGTCCCAGCGGCGGCCGGGCTCCTCGCCGGCGAGGACCAGGAGGTTCTCGCCGTTGCGGCGCATACGGGTCGCGAGGTGGTCCAGGCGGAAGAGGTTCTCCAGCTGGTCCGGGTCGGCCTCGTTGTTCTCCAGGTCGGTGATCAGGGTCAGCTGGCCCTCGATCAGCGACTGGTTGCGGCGCGACAGGTTGGTGAAGATCGCGTTGATGTTGCCCCGCAGCAGAGCCTGCTCGGCGGCGAGCCGGACGGCCTCGCGGTGGACCTGGTCGAAGGCGCGGGCGACTTCGCCGATCTCGTCGGTGGTGGTGATCGGGATGGCCTGGACACGGGTGTCGACGCGGCCGGGGTCGGTGCGCGAGAGCTGGTCGACCAGCATCGGCAGACGCTGCTCGGCGATGCCGAAGGCGGCGTTGCGCAGCTGGCGCATCGAGCGGCTCATCTGGCGGGCCACCGCGCCGGCCAGGATGAAGGCGAGGAGCAGGGCGACCACGACGGCGGCACCGGTGATGTAGGCATCACGCTGGGCGTCGTCGGCGATGTCGGAGGCTTCGCTCACGGCCTTGTCGGCCATGTCCGCCTCGATCTTCTCGTACGCGTTGAACTTGAGCGTGTTGACCGCCCACCAGTTCTCGGCGGTGACGCCCTTCTCGCCGAGTGCGGCACGGGCGCTCGGGTCGGTGCTCGGGAGCGTCGCGACGGCCGAGACCATCGTCGTCGGGTTGGACGGCGGCGGGACGTAGTCCGGGTTCTTGGCCTTGGCCTCCCGGGCCATCGCGGCACCGTCGGTCTTCATCTTGGCCTCGGCGGCCTTGAGCTTGGCAGCGTCCTGCTCCGTACCGCCGCCGATGTACTCCTCGATCGCGATGCGCTCGAGGTAGGCGTACGAGGACAGGGCGATGCGCTGGCTGGCCAGGTTGCCGTCGTCCGGGCCCGGCTTGACCAGGATGTGCATGCCGATGGAGCGCTGCAGCGACAGGGCCGCCTTGGTGAGCTCGATGGCGTACACGGTCCGGCCGTAGCTGGTGATGTTGCCGGTGCCCAGGCCCAGCTCGTTGGCGAACTCCGTCAGCGGGTGGGCGACCTCGACGTAGCCCTCCTCGGTCTGCACACCCTTGAGCTTGGAGGTGTACGCGACCTGGCGCAGGGTCTGCAGCTTCGGCTCCGCCTCGCGGAACAGCTTCAGACGGCGCTCGAGGCCGGGCTTGGCGGGCATGCTCTGGGCCGCCGTGTCGAAGGCGTCGGCGGCCTCGTCGGTGGCCTTGCGGACCTGGGTGACGGTCGCCTTGTCCTGGGCCGTCTGGGCGCTGCCCTTCAGCAGGGGCGCCGCCGAGGTGTCGCGCTCGTTGTAGAGGGCGTTGGCATACAGCAGGGAGGCCCGCACCAGGCGCGCGGTGTTCTGCGCGTCCTCGGCCTCCTGCCAGGTGTCGATCGAGCTCTTCACCTGGAAGCCGCCCATGACGAGGCCGACCAGCACGGGTATGAGCAGGATCGCGTTGAGCCTGGTCGCCACGCGCCAGTTGCGCGGGGAGAGACGGCCGCTGCTCTCGGCAGGCGCGGCCTTCGGCTCCGAACCGGGCACGGGGGCGGGCGCCGCTGTGCGCGGCGGCGGGGTGAAGTTGCCCCGGGCCGACGGCTCGGGACTGTTCTTGCTTCGCCTCACTCGACCAACAACCTCTCGGCGGTCGGCACCAACGTTGTGCCGCAGTGTCTCAGCGCCCGACACGCCATCGACGGACGAGTGCGTCGTTGACTATTGGGCAGTTCAGGCATTCCAGCACGACGACCTGCGCTCTTCCAAACAGTCCCGGGCGCCGATTCAGAGTGATGTAAGCCCCAGATAAAACGGTCATAAAGAGCGAGCCCCGCCAAAAGGCGGGGCGATTGTGCGCGCAGCGAGACCGGATGTGCGCGACGCGTGGCCGTACCACCCGATTCCTCTGCCGAAACGTTATGAACACCTTGGCCGACCGTGTCAAAGGACACAGTCGGCTCCGGTGTATCTACGACAACTGCCGTATGGCGCTCTCGAATTGGGTGCTACCTCAGCCGTGCCATCAAAGCGTGCTCGACCAGCGTGATCAGGGCACTCTTCGCATCGGCCCGGTGGCGGGCGTCCGTCGTGATGATCGGGGTGTCCGGCCCGATCTGCAACGCCTCGCGCACCTCCTCGGGCTGGTAGGGCTGCTGGCCGTCGAAGCCGTTCAGCGCGACGACGAAGGGCAGGCCGCTGTTCTCGAAGTAGTCGACGGCCGGGAAGCAGTCGGCCAGCCGGCGGGTGTCCACCAGGACCACC
>KL569254.1:0-2389 GCA_000715635.1 Streptomyces violaceus
GAGCGAACACCTCGTGGACGACCTTGTTGAGCTCCTCGGCCGACTTCAGGTCGTGGCCGAAGGGCTTCTCGATGACCGCGCGCCGCCAGGAGCCGCCCTGCTGGTCGGCCAGCTGGTGCTTCTTCAGCTGCTGAATGACCACCGGGAAGGACTTCGGCGGCACGGAGAGGTAGAAGGCGAAGTTGCCGCCCGTACCCTGTGCCTTGTCCAGCTCCTCGATCGTGGAGCGCAGCCGCTCGAACGCGTCGTCGTCGTCGAACGTGCCCTGTACGAAGCGCATGCCCTGGATGAGCTGCTGCCAGACCTCCTCGCGGAAGGGCGTGCGGGCATGCTCCTTGACCGCGTCGTGGACCTCCTGGGCGAAGTCCTCGTGCGCCCACTCGCGGCGCGCGAAGCCCACCAGCGAGAAGCCCGGCGGCAGCAGACCCCGGTTGGCGAGGTCGTACACGGCGGGCATGAGCTTCTTGCGGGACAGGTCGCCCGTGACGCCGAAGATGACCAGGCCCGACGGCCCCGCGATACGCGGGAGCCGTCGGTCCGCGGGGTCACGCAGCGGATTGCTGCTCGACACCTGTTCAGCCCTCCGAAGGGGCGAGGCGCTGAAGCTCGGCCTCGGTCGACTTCAGCAGGTCGGTCCAGGACGCCTCGAACTTCTCGACGCCCTCCTCTTCCAGCAGCCGGACCACGTCGTCGTACTTGATCCCGAGCTGCTCGACCGCGTCGAGGTCGGCGCGGGCCTGCTCGTACGTGCCGGCGAGGGTGTTGCCGGTGATCTCGCCGTGCTCCTCGGTGGCGTACAGGGTCGCCTCCGGCATGGTGTTCACCGTGTTCGGCGCGACCAGCTCGGTGACGTACATGGTGTCCTTGTACGCCTTGTCCTTCACACCGGTGGAGGCCCACAGCGGACGCTGCTTGTTGGCGCCCTCGCGCTCCAGCGCGTTCCAGCGGTCCGAGGAGAAGACCTCTTCGTACGCCTGGTAGGCGAGACGGGCGTTGGCGATGGCGGCCTTGCCGCGCAGCGCCTTGGCCTCGTCGGTGCCCAGCGCGTCGATCCGCTTGTCGATCTCGGTGTCGACACGCGAGACGAAGAAGGACGCCACCGAGTGGATCTTGGACAGGTCCAGGCCCTTGGCCTTGGCCTTCTCCAGACCGGACAGGTAGGCGTCCATCACCTCGCGGTAGCGCTCCAGCGAGAAGATCAGCGTGACGTTGACGCTGATGCCGTTGGCGATCGTCTCGGTGATGCCCGGCAGGCCCGCCTTGGTGGCCGGGATCTTGATGAGGGTGTTGGGGCGGTCCACCAGCCAGGCCAGCTGCCGGGCCTCGGCGACCGTCGCCTTGGTGTTGTGCGCGAGGCGCGGGTCGACCTCGATCGAGACCCGGCCGTCCTGGCCGCCGGTGGCGTCGAAGACCGGGCGCAGGATGTCGGCGGCGTCGCGGACGTCCGCCGTGGTGATCATGCGGATGGCCTCTTCGACGGTGACCCTGCGGGCGGCCAGGTCCGACAGCTGCTGGTCGTAGCCGTCGCCCTGGGAAATCGCCTTCTGGAAGATCGTCGGATTGGTGGTGACGCCCACGACGTGCTGCTGGTCGAGCAGCTCGGCGAGGTTGCCGGACGTGATCCGCTTGCGCGACAGGTCGTCCAGCCAGATCGCGACGCCCTCCTCGGAGAGGCGCTTCAGTGCGTCTGTCATGGAAATTCCATCTCCTACGTGTCGTATATGAGCGTCAGCGCTGAGCTGCGGCGATCGATTCCCGGGCGGCGGCGGCCACGTTCTCGGCAGTGAAGCCGAACTCGCGGAAAAGGACCTTGCCGTCGGCCGAAGCACCGAAGTGCTCCAGGGAAACGATGCGGCCGGCGTCCCCGACGTACTTGTGCCAGGTCAGTCCGATACCGGCCTCGACCGCGACGCGGGCCTTCACGGCCGGCGGAAGGACGCTGTCCCGGTACCCCTGGTCCTGCTGCTCGAACCACTCCACCGACGGCATGGACACCACGCGCGTGGGCACGCCGGCGCCCTGGAGCTGCTCGCGCGCCTCGACAGCGACGTGCACCTCCGAGCCGGTGGCGATCAGAACGACCTCGGGCTCGCCGCCGTCGGCCTCGAACAGGACGTAACCACCCTTGGCGGCATCCTCGTTGGGCTCGTACGTCGGCACACCCTGACGCGTCAGCGCCAGACCGTGCGGCTGCCCCTTGCCGAACTCCTTCGTCCAGCGCTTGAGGATCTCGCGCCAGGCGATCGCGGTCTCGTTGGCGTCCGCCGGGCGCACGACGTTCAGCCCCGGGATGGCGCGGAGGCTGGCGAGGTGCTCGACCGGCTGGTGCGTCGGGCCGTCCTCGCCCAGGCCGATGGAGTCGTGCGTCCACACGTACGTCACCGGCAGG
>KL569254.1:2550-3778 GCA_000715635.1 Streptomyces violaceus
CCGGCAGGTGCATCAGCGCCGACAGCCGTACCGCGTTGCGCATGTAGTCGGAGAAGACCAGGAACGTGCCGCCGTAGATCCGGGTGTTGCCGTGCAGCGCGATGCCGTTCATCTCGGCGGCCATCGCGTGCTCGCGGATACCGAAGTGGATCGTGCGGCCGTACGGGTCCGCCTCCTGGAGCGGGTTGTCCGCCGGGAGGAACGACGACGTCTTGTCGATCGTGGTGTTGTTCGAGCCGGCCAGGTCGGCCGAGCCGCCCCACAGCTCGGGGACGACCGCACCGAGGGCCTGGAGGACCTTGCCGGAGGCGGCACGCGTGGCCACGCCCTTGCCGACCTCGAAGACCGGGATCTTGTCCTCCCAGCCGGTGGGCAGCTCACCCTGGGCGACGCGGTCGTACTCGGCGGCGCGCTCGGGGTTGTTGTCCCGCCACTGCTGGTAGGCCTTCTCCCACACGGCCCGGGCCGCCTGGCCCCGCTCCAGCGCCTTGCGGGTGTGCGTGATGACCTCGTCGGAGACCTCGAAGCTCTGCTCCGGGTCGAAGCCCAGCACGCGCTTGGTCGCGGCCACCTCGTCGTCGCCCAGCGCCGAGCCGTGCGCGGCCTCGGTGTTCTGCGCGTTCGGGGCGGGCCAGGCGATGATCGAGCGCATCGCGATGAACGACGGCCGGTCGGTGACCGCCTTGGCCGCCTCGATCGCGTCGTAGAGCGCGTTCGGGTCCAGGTCGCCGTCCGGCTTCGGCGCCACCCGCTGCACGTGCCAGCCGTACGCCTCGTACCGCTTCACCGTGTCCTCGGACACGGCCGTCTCGGTGTCGCCCTCGATCGAGATGTGGTTGTCGTCCCACAGCAGGACCAGGTTGCCCAGCTTCTGGTGGCCCGCCAGCGACGAGGCCTCCGCGGAGATGCCCTCCTGCAGACAGCCGTCACCGGCGATGCAGTAGATGAAGTGGTCGAACGGGGACTCGCCCTCGGCGGCCTCCGGGTCGAACAGACCGCGCTCGTAGCGGGCGGCCATCGCCATGCCCACCGCGTTCGCGACACCCTGCCCCAGCGGGCCGGTCGTGGTCTCCACACCCGTGGTGTGGCCGTACTCCGGGTGCCCGGGGGTCTTCGAACCCCACGTGCGGAAGGACTTCAGGTCGTCCAGCTCCAGGCCGAAACCGGCCAGGTACAGCTGGGTGTAGAGGGTCAGGGAAGAGTGGCCGGCGGACAGCACGAAGCGGTC
>KL569254.1:3952-7835 GCA_000715635.1 Streptomyces violaceus
TGGGTGTAGAGGGTCAGGGAAGAGTGGCCGGCGGACAGCACGAAGCGGTCCCGCCCGACCCAGTCGGCGTCCGCCGGGTCGTGCCGCATCACCTTCTGGAAGAGGGTGTAGGCGGCAGGCGCCAGGCTCATCGCCGTACCCGGATGGCCGTTACCGACCTTCTGTACGGCATCGGCGGCCAGGACACGCGCGGTGTCGACGGACCGCTGGTCCAACTCGGTCCACTCGAGGTCTGTGGTGGTCGGCTTGGTGCTCACCCTGGGTCAGGGCTCCTCTCCACATGATCGGATGCCGGTGTTTCGGGGCGCGCACCGGCCGCAGTCGAGCCTACCCCCGTGGGACGTGCGTTTTTTCGAGTCAGTCCAGAGTGCCGGGGCTCATCCCGATCCGCCTCCTGACTGGGCCGTACCGCATTCGGCAAGTGAATACGGAGCCGCTCATCCGGGTGCTCAATCGAGCTTCCGCGCGCCCGTCGGAACCCTCCCCCCAACACGACCCGACCCCCGCGAATGTCCGAGTCTGGGCAACGTCTAAAGTGGCGTGGTACGCGCGAGCCTTTACCGGTACTTCACACGGCTGAGGCTTGCTGGGATGTCTCTGTAGGGGTGTGCGTGACGGCCGTTGAATCCCGTCCAGCGGGGATGACCGGGACGGACCAGAGCCCGGCCCACCGGCCGCTCGGGGCCCGTGTCATGGCGTTCGTGGCTCTCACCAAGCCGCGGATCATCGAACTGTTGCTGATCACCACGGTTCCGGTGATGTTCCTGGCGCAGCAGGGCGTGCCCGACCTGACGCTGGTGCTGCTGACCTGCGTCGGCGGCTACCTGTCCGCGGGCGGCGCCAACGCCCTCAACATGTACATCGACCGCGACATCGACGCGCTGATGGACCGCACCTCGCAGCGCCCGCTGGTCACCGGCATGGTCAGCTCGCGCGAGTGCCTGGCCTTCGGCATCACCCTGGCCGTCGTCTCGACGCTGCTGTTCGGCCTCACGGTCAACTGGCTCTCGGCCTGGCTCTCCCTCGGCGCGCTCCTGTTCTACGTCGTCGTCTACACGATGATCCTCAAGCGCCGTACCTCGCAGAACATCGTGTGGGGCGGTATCGCCGGCTGTCTGCCCGTGCTGATCGGCTGGTCCTCGGTCACGAACTCCATGTCGTGGGCGCCGATCATCCTGTTCCTCGTCATGTTCTTCTGGACGCCGCCGCACTACTGGCCGCTGTCGATGAAGGTGAAGGAGGACTACGCGCGCGTGGGCGTGCCGATGCTGCCGGTGGTCGCCTCCAACAAGGTGGTCGCCAAGCAGATCGTGATCTACAGCTGGGTCATGGTCGCCGTCTCGCTCCTGCTGACCCCGCTCGGCTACACGGGCTGGTTCTACACGGCGGTCGCCCTGCTGGCCGGAGGCTTCTGGCTGTGGGAGGCACACGGCCTGCAGAACCGCGCCAAGGCCGAGGTGACGGGCGCCAAGCTCAAGGAGATGCGGCTCTTCCACTGGTCGATCACCTACGTGTCGATCCTGTTCGTGGCGGTCGCGGTCGACCCGTTCCTGCGCTGACGTACGTCACAGGGCCCTGCTCTCGCCAGTCGATCTACTCGTGAGTAGCATCCTGACCATGGCAGACACGCAGCAGGTTGACCCGAAGGCCGAGCGCAAGGTCGCCCGGCTCGCCAAGCAGATCACCTCCTTCTCCAAGACCCACGGCGGTGCCGAGGGCCAGGTCGCCTACCTCGGCGAACGAGGCGCCCGGATCGTCCTCGTCGGCGAGGACGGCAACTGGGGCGACCTGGTGGCCCCGTCGCACGAGATCGCCGAGCAGGCGGTGGAGAAGTCGGGCATCACCCGCCACGAGTCCTTCGACGGCGACTTCGCGGCAAAGGTGAAGACGGGCCGCTACGAGTGGACGCGCATGGCGGGCATCCAGGTGGGCGGTCCAAAGAACGGCTGAGTAACCGGCTTTTGTTTGGGGGCGCGGGGAACTGCGCGAGCAACCACACACAGCCCGCACTCGCCGAACCACACAGGCACCCCACCCCGGGACCGCGACCTCATCCCCGTTCACCCGTTAGGACCCGTAGAACAACAGGGTCCACACCGGGGAGCCCGGATGATCGAAACGCCGTCCCTAGTGGACCAGCACTGCCACGGAGTACTCCGCACGGAACTGGGCCTCGGCACCTTCGAGGCCCACCTCTCCCGCACCGAGGGCCCACCCGCCCCCGGCACCACCCTCTTCGACACCCAGACCGGCTTCGCCGTACGGCGCTGGTGCCCGCCCCTGCTCGGCCTGGAACCGCACTGCGCGCCCGCCCGCTACCTGGCCCGCCGCCGTGAACTGGGCGTCCTGGAGGCCGGCCGCCGGCTGCTGCGCGGCAGCGGCATCACGACGTACCTGGTCGACACCGGCCTGCCCGGCGACCTCACAGAGCCCCGCGAGCTGGCCTCCGCGGGTGCCGCCGAGGCCCACGAGATCGTGCGTCTCGAACTGCTCGCCGAGCAGGTCGCCGACACCTCCGGAACCGTCGAGTCCTTCCTCGCCAACCTCGCCGAGTCCGTGCACGCCGCCGCCGTGAACGCCGTCGCCTTCACCTCGGTCGCGGGCGTCCGGCACGGCCTCGCGCTCGCGCCCGAGCCGCCCGGGCCGGGCGAGGTGCGCGGGGCCGTCGGCCGCTGGCTCGCGGGGCGCGGGGTCGGCGGGGAGCTGAGCGACCCCGTGCTGCTGCGGCACCTGCTGTGGAGCGCCGTCGCCTCGGGTCTGCCGCTCCAGCTGCACGCGGGGCTCGGGGCGCCGGGCCTGCGCATCGACCGTACGGATCCGGTGCTGCTGACGGACTTCGTACGGGCCACGGCCGGGCTCGGCACGGACCTCGTCCTGCTGCACGGCTACCCGTACCACCGGCAGGCCGCCCACCTGGCCGCCGTCTTCCCGCACGTCTACGCCGACTCGGGCGCCGCCCTGGTCCGCACCGGCGCCCGGGCCGCGAGTGTCCTCGCGGAGATCCTGGAGCTGGCCCCGTTCGGCAAGATCCTCTTCTCCAGCGGCGCCCAGGGGCTGCCCGAACTGCACGTGGTGGCCGCCCGCCTGTTCCGCGAGGCACTCGGCCGGGTCCTCGGCACCTGGGTCGCCGAGGGCGCGTGGTCACTGACCGACGCGCAGCGGGTGGCGGGGATGCTGGCGTCGGGGAACGCACGCAGGGTGTACGGGCTCGACTAGGCCTTCGTCCTCGACTAGGCCTTCGTCAGGGAAGCCTCGGCGGCAGGGCCGGGCAGGTCCACAGCGACCTCGGGGCGCTCACGCAGCGACAGCGCCACCCTCAGCACCCAGATCCACATCACGGCCGAGCCGAACATGTGCAGGCCGACCAGGACCTCGGGCAGGTCCGTGAAGTACTGGACGTATCCGATGACGCCCTGCGCGAGCAGGATCAGGAACAGTTCGCGGGTGCGGTTCAGGGGGCCCTTCGGTGCGTCGACCGCCTTGAGGACGAACCACAGGGCGAACGTCAGCGTCACCACGATCCACGCCAGCACGGCGTGCAGCTTGCTCACCGTCTCCCAGTCGACCGGCATCCGCTCGACCTCGCTGGAGTCGCCCGCGTGCGGGCCCGCGCCGGTGACCACCGTGCCGACGAGGATGAGCAGGACGGCGGCCGCGGTCAGGAACCACATCAGCTGCCGCACGGCCTTGCCGACCAGCGGGCGCGGAGCGGTGTCGCCCTCACGGGTGCGCTGCCACATCACCGTGGCCACCGCGATGAGCGCGGACGTCGCCACGAAGTGGGCCGCGACCGTGTACGGGTTGAGACCGACCAGGACCACGATGCCGCCGAGCACCGCGTTGCTCATCACGATCCAGAACCTGTCTCTTATACACATCTCTG
>KL569254.1:8036-9768 GCA_000715635.1 Streptomyces violaceus
GCGATGATCGCCCAGCCGACGGCGGCGCTCAGCACGTACGCCAGCATGCGGTTGCCGAACTCGATGGCGCCGTGGACGCCCATCTCGCTGGTCGCGGTGAGCGAGTCGGCGGTGCACTTGGGCCAGGTCGGGCAGCCCAGGCCCGAGCCGGTCAGCCGTACGGCACCGCCGGTGACCACGATGAGCACCGACATCACGACGGCGGACATGGCGGCCCGCTGGACGGTCCGGGGTTCCGGGGTCCAGCGTGCGGCGATGAAGGCGAGCGGGTTGCGCAGGGCGGCCTTGGCGTCGGCGCGGGTCACTTTTGGCACGCGACCCATCGTAGGACGCCGCTTGTGCACGCTTTCACGAGGGTCCCTCATGGGCCTACTCCCAGCGGAAGAACCGTCCGGCCGCGGCCAGCCCGGCCACGGCCCAGACCGCCAGGACGCCCAGGTCGGCCCAGGGCATCCCGGCCCCGTGCTGGAGCACGTCCCGCAGTCCGTCGGACAGCGCCGAGATGGGCAGCAGGCCGAGTACGTCCTGCGCGCCTGAGGGGAACTTGTCCAGCGGGACGACGACCCCGCCGCCGACGAGCAGCAGCAGGAACACCAGGTTGGCGGCGGCCAGGGTCGCCTCGGCCTTCAGCGTCCCGGCCATCAGCAGGCCGAGGCCCGAGAAGGCCGCCGTGCCGAGGACCAGAAGCAGCAGGACGGCGAAGGGGCTGCCCTGCGGCGACCAGCCGAGCGCGAAGGCGATCACCGTCAGCAGGACCACCTGGAGCACCTCGGTGACCAGCACGGACAGCGTCTTCGCCGTCATCAGGCCCCAGCGCGGCAGGGGCGAGGAGGCGAGCCGCTTCAGAACGCCGTAGCGGCGCTCGAAGCCGGTCGCGATCGCCTGGCCGGTGAACGCCGTCGACATCACCGCGAGCGCGAGAATGCCGGGGGCGAGGAAGTCGACCGCCTCGCCGGTGCCCGTGTCGACGATGTCCACGGTGCTGAAGAGGACGAGCAGCAGGGTCGGGATCACGACCGTCAGCAGCAGCTGCTCGCCGTTGCGCAGCAGCATCTTCGTCTCGAGCGCGGCCTGGGCCGCGATCATGCGGGGGAGGGGCGCGGCCCCCGGCTTCGGCGCATAGGTGCCGGTGGCGGTCACGAACGCGGCTCCTTACCCGTGAGCTCCAGGCTGTGCCTTTGCGGGGGACAACCCCCGGGCCCCCGGCCGACCTCGGTGCGAGCCGGAATCATGAGCGCAACTCCTTGCCGGTCAGCTCGAGAAAAACGTCTTCCAGGGAGTGCCGCTCCACCGAGATCTTCTCCGGCATCACGCCGTGCTGGGCGCACCAGGAGGTGACCGTCGCGAGCAGCTGCGGGTCGATCTTGCCGACGACCCGGTAGGAACCCGGTGTCAGCTCGGCGGCCGAGGAGTCGGCGGGCAGGGCCTTGAGCAGCGAGCCCACGTCCAGGCCGGGACGGCCGGTGAAGCGGAGCGTGTTCTCGGCGCCGCCCTTGCACAGCTCCTCCGGGGACCCCTGGGCGATGACCCGGCCCGCGTCGATGATCGCCACGTCGTCGGCGAGCTGCTCGGCCTCGTCCATGTAGTGGGTGGTGAGGATCACCGAGACGCCGTCGGCGCGCAGGTCCCGGACCAGGTCCCAGGTCGCGCGGCGGGCCTGCGGGTCAAGACCGGCGGTCGGCTCGTCCAGGAACACCAGCTCGGGGCGCCCGACCACGGCCATCGCCAGCGC
>KL569254.1:9929-11741 GCA_000715635.1 Streptomyces violaceus
GCTGCTGCCCGCCCGACAGCCGCCGGTACGTCGTACGCCCGCAGGAGCCGAGCCCGAGGCGTTCGATGAGCGCGTCCACGTCCAGCGGATGAGCGTGCAGCTTGGCGACATGGCGGAGCATCTCGTCGGCCCGGGAGCCCGAGTACACGCCGCCGGACTGGAGCATCACGCCGATCCGGGGCCGCAGCAGCCCGGACTGTCCGACCGGGTCGAGGCCCAGGACGCGCACCGTGCCGGCATCCGGCTTCCGGTACCCCTCGCAGGTCTCGATCGTGGTCGTCTTGCCCGCCCCGTTGGGGCCGAGCACGGCGGTCACACCCTCCCGGGCCACCAGGTCGAGCCCGTCCACCGCGGTCTTCGGGCCGTACCGCTTCACCAGGGCCTGGACCTGGACCACGGGCTCACTTCGCATGGGTCCAGAGTCTAGGTAGGCGCGCGGGGGCTCAGACCGGGGGGTGCGGGAACTCCTCCTCACGCGGCCGGTGCACCGCCAGCCACCGTTCGGCGTAGGCCACCGCGTCCGCCACCGGGAACAGCCGGGCCTCGGCCGCCCCCACCTTCCCGCGCACGACGGGACGGTCCCGTTCGAAGTCGTAGCCCAGCTCGTCGAAGCGGTCCGAGCTGATCGACACCTCGGTCACGGTCTCCCAGCCTTCCGGACCCGGTCTGCCCACGGCGACGCGCGGGGTCGGTATCCGGTACTCGGCGAGGTGGAAGCTGGTACAGGAGGCGTAGCCGGCACCGAGCAGCAGCACCCGGGCGCCCGTCGCCTCCAGCTTCGCGAGCGGGCTGTGCTCTCCGAGCCTGCAGTCGGGTGCGTGCCCCTCGGTCACCTCCGCCGCGCGTGGCCCGACCGCCGCGAACGAGGTCTGCGGATGGGCGCTGCGCAGGGCGCCGGGCCAGGTCCGTACCGTCTCGGGGACGACTCCGACCCCGCGTGCGGGCGTGATCCGGGGGTCGTACGCGGGCATCGTGGCGCGAATGGCCGCCCACCATTCCGGGGGTACGGGCGGCTTGCGCCACAGGACCGGGTCGGAGAGGTCCCCGGTCTGCGTGGGGACCACCAAAGTGCCCTCCGGGCCGAGGGCGTCGAGCAGCCCCCGCACCACCGCGACGGCGCCGCCGTTGACCCAGCCGAGGGAGCTGAGCGAGGAGTGCACCAGGAGGGTCTCGCCGGGCCGCACGCCCAGTTCGCCCAGCTGCGTCCGCAGTGTGCCCCGGGTGACAAGTGGGCCGGTCGGAGGGGGTGTGGACATGGTTCGGGAGTGTCCCCGAAGGGGCGTCGGCATGCCACCGGTTTGATCGATCAAAGATCGTTTCCGCAGGTCAGGTTAGCTTTACCTAAGTGACGCAAGGCACCGTCGAGTGAGACGGGCATGGCTTGCCCGGTCCTGAAGAATTACGCAACAATGGCGTTGTGAAAAACGTCGGCGAGGCTCGGGAGGCCCCCATGGGTGCCCCACAGGAGGAGCTCGCGACCGGTGAGCGGTCCACCCGCAACCGGGTCGCGCGGTCCATCCTGGACCACGGCCCGTCGACCGTCGCCGAGCTCGCCGAGCGGCTGCGCCTCACCCAGGCGGCCGTACGCCGGCACTTGGACGCCCTCGCGGGCGACGGTGTCGTGGAAGCGCGCGAGCAGCGGGTCTACGGTGCGCGTACCCGCGGCCGCCCCGCCAAGGTGTTCGCCCTGACGGACTGCGGCCGGGACGCCTTCGACCAGTCGTACGACAAGCTCGCTGCGGACGCGCTGCGCTGGATCGCCGACCGCGAGGGCGGCAACGAGGCGATCGCCGCCTTCGCCCGCGCCAGGAT
>KL569254.1:11984-14793 GCA_000715635.1 Streptomyces violaceus
GATGTGTATAAGAGACAGGAGAAGCGGACCGAAGCGCTGGCCAAGGCCCTGAGCACGGACGGGTACGCTGCTACGGCGCGCAGCGCGCCCCACCCGCAGAGGGGTGAACAGCTCTGCCAGCACCACTGCCCGGTAGCCCACGTCGCCGAGCAGTTCCCCCAGTTGTGCGAGGCGGAGACGGAATTTTTCGCCGAGCTGCTCGGTACGCACGTACAGCGGCTCGCCACCATCGCGCACGGCGACGGCGTCTGCACGACGTTCATCCCCAAGATTTCCCACACGCAAGTTGACAGCGACAACGCATCTGCAAGCACGGCCGGGAGGAACCCCGCATGACTCTCCCCACGGAGACTGCCCACCCTGAGCTCGAGGGTCTGGGCAAGTACGAATACGGCTGGGCCGACTCCGACACGGCCGGCGCCTCTGCCAAGCGCGGCATCAACGAGGACGTCGTCCGCGACATCTCCGACAAGAAGAACGAGCCGGAGTGGATGACCAAGCTCCGTCTCAAGGGCCTGCGCCTGTTCGAGAAGAAGCCCATGCCGAACTGGGGCTCGGACCTGTCGGGGATCGACTTCGACAACATCAAGTACTTCGTGCGCTCCACGGAGAAGCAGGCGGAGTCCTGGGAGGACCTGCCCGAGGACATCAAGAACACGTACGACAAGCTCGGCATCCCCGAGGCGGAGAAGCAGCGCCTCGTCGCCGGTGTCGCCGCCCAGTACGAGTCCGAGGTCGTCTACCACCAGATCCGCGAGGACCTGGAGGAGCAGGGCGTCATCTTCCTGGACACCGACACGGCCCTGAAGGAGCACCCGGAGCTCTTCAAGGAGTACTTCGGGACCGTCATCCCCGTCGGTGACAACAAGTTCGCGTCGCTGAACTCCGCCGTGTGGTCGGGCGGCTCCTTCATCTACGTGCCGCCGGGCGTCCACGTGGAGATCCCGCTCCAGGCCTACTTCCGTATCAACACGGAGAACATGGGCCAGTTCGAGCGGACCCTGATCATCGTCGACGAGGGTGCCTACGTGCACTACGTCGAGGGCTGCACCGCCCCGATCTACAAGTCGGACTCGCTGCACTCCGCGGTCGTCGAGATCATCGTCAAGAAGAACGCCCGCTGCCGCTACACGACCATCCAGAACTGGTCGAACAACGTCTACAACCTGGTCACCAAGCGTGCCGTGGCCTACGAGGGCGCGACCATGGAGTGGGTCGACGGCAACATCGGCTCCAAGGTGACGATGAAGTACCCGGCCGTCTACCTGATGGGCGAGCACGCCAAGGGCGAGACCCTGTCCATCGCCTTCGCCGGCGAGGGCCAGCACCAGGACGCGGGCGCCAAGATGGTCCACATGGCGCCGAACACGTCGTCCAACATCGTCTCGAAGTCCGTCGCGCGCGGCGGTGGCCGCACCTCCTACCGCGGTCTCATCGAGATCGGCGAGGGCGCCCCGGGCTCGAAGTCGAACGTGCTCTGTGACGCGCTGCTCGTCGACACGATCTCCCGCTCGGACACCTACCCCTACGTGGACGTCCGCGAGGACGACGTGTCCATGGGCCACGAGGCGACCGTCTCCAAGGTCTCCGAGGACCAGCTCTTCTACCTGATGAGCCGCGGTCTGAGCGAGTTCGAGGCGATGGCGATGATCGTGCGCGGCTTCGTCGAGCCCATCGCCAAGGAGCTCCCCATGGAGTACGCGCTGGAGCTCAACCGGCTGATCGAGCTGCAGATGGAAGGCGCGGTCGGCTGAGCCGGTCCGCGATCACCATCAAGCCCCTTACGTAACGGAAAGCGAGCACTACGACAGCCATGGCTGAGGCCCAGAACATCCCGGTGGGCTCCACCACCACCGGCTCGATCGCGGTGGCGGCCGAGTCGACCATCGCGACCCGCATGAGCGCGCCCCCCTCCTTCGACGTGGCGGACTTCCCCGTCCCGCACGGCCGGGAGGAGGAGTGGCGGTTCACCCCGCTGGAGCGCCTGCGCGGCCTGCACGACGGCACCGCCGTGGCCAACGGCAACGGCGTGAAGGTCGCTGTCCAGGCCCCCGAGGGCGTCACCGTCGAGGCCGTCGACCGCGACGACGCGCGGCTCGGCAAGGCGGGCACCCCGGCGGACCGTGTCGCCGCCCAGGCCTACTCCGCCTTCGAGAAGGCCTCGGTCGTGACCGTCCCGAAGGAGACCGTCCTCACCGAGCCGATCCGCATCGCGGTGCACGGCGAGGGCGGGACCGCCTTCGGCCACCAGGTGATCGAGCTGGGCGCCTTCGCCGAGGCCGTCGTGGTCATCGACCACACCGGTGACGCGGTGCTCGCCGCCAACGTCGACTACGTCCTGGGCGACGGCGCCAAGCTGACCGTCGTCTCCGTCCAGGACTGGGACGACAAGGCCGTCCACGTGGCCCAGCACAACGCGCTCGTCGGCCGCGACGCCTCCTTCAAGTCGGTCGTCGTCACCTTCGGCGGCGACGTCGTCCGGCTGCACCCGCGCGTGCAGTACGCCGGCCCCGGCGGCGAGGCCGAGCTGTTCGGCCTGTACTTCACCGACCAGGGCCAGCACCAGGAGCACCGCCTCCTGGTCGACCACAACGTCCCGCACTGCAAGTCGAACGTCGTCTACAAGGGCGCGCTCCAGGGCGACGAGGCGCACGCGGTGTGGATCGGCGACGTGCTCATCGAGGCCAAGGCCGAGGGCACCGACACGTACGAGATGAACCGCAACCTGGTCCTCACGGACGGGGCGCGCGTGGACTCCGTACCGAACCTCGAGATCGAGACCGGCGAGATCGTCGGCGCCGGCCACGCC
>KL569254.1:15006-19456 GCA_000715635.1 Streptomyces violaceus
CAGCTCTTCTACCTCATGGCCCGCGGCATCCCGGAGCACGAGGCCCGCCGCCTCGTGGTCCGCGGCTTCTTCGCCGAGCTGGTCCAGCAGATCGGCCTCCCGGACATCGAGGAGCGCCTGATCGCCAAGATCGACGAGGAGCTGGAGGCGTCGGTGGCATGAGCCTCGCATTTGTACGCGTCTGTGGGCTGAGCGAGCTGGAGGACGACACCCCGAAGCGGGTGGAACTCGACGGCACGCCCATGTCCATCGTGCAGACCGAGGGCGAGGTGTTCGCGGTGTACGACATCTGCTCGCACGCGAACGTCTCCCTGTCGGAGGGCGAGGTCGACGACTGTCACATCGAGTGCTGGCTGCACGGCTCGCGCTTCGACCTCCGTTCCGGCAAGCCCGACGCCCTTCCGGCGACGCGCCCCGTCCCCGTATACCCCGTAAAGATCGAAGGGGACGACGTGCTCGTCTCCCTCACCCAGGAGTCCTGAGGCACCCATGGCAACGCTTGAAATCCGAGACCTGCACGTCACCGTCGAGGCCGACAACGCCACGAAGGAGATCCTCAAGGGCGTCGACCTCACCGTGAAGCAGGGCGAGACGCACGCCATCATGGGCCCCAACGGCTCCGGCAAGTCGACCCTCGCCTACTCCCTCGCGGGTCACCCGAAGTACACGATCACCGGCGGCACCGTCACCCTCGACGGCGAGGACGTCCTGGAGATGTCCGTCGACGAGCGGGCCCGCGCCGGCCTGTTCCTCGCCATGCAGTACCCGGTCGAGGTCCCGGGCGTGTCGGTGAGCAACTTCCTGCGTACCTCCGCCACCGCCATCCGCGGCGAGGCCCCCAAGCTGCGTACCTGGGTGAAGGAGGTCAAGGAGGCCATGGAGCGCCTCAACATCGACCCGTCCTTCGCCGAGCGCAACGTCAACGAGGGCTTCTCCGGCGGTGAGAAGAAGCGCCACGAGATCCTCCAGCTGGAGCTGCTCAAGCCGAAGATCGCGGTCCTCGACGAGACCGACTCCGGCCTGGACGTCGACGCGCTGCGCGTCGTCTCCGAGGGCGTGAACCGGGTCCGTGAGACGGGCGAGGTCGGCACCCTGCTGATCACCCACTACACCCGCATCCTCCGCTACATCAAGCCCGACCACGTGCACGTCTTCTCCGGCGGCCGGATCGTCGAGTCCGGCGGCGCCGAGCTCGCCGACAAGCTGGAGGACGAGGGCTACGAGGCATACACGAAGGGTGGCGCATCCGCGTGACACAGCTGCCGGGCCTCCTCGACGCCGAGGCGCTCCGCAAGGACTTCCCGATCCTGGACCGCCAGGTCCATGACGGAAAGAAGCTCGTCTACCTCGACAACGCGGCGACCTCGCAGACCCCGCGCCAGGTCATCGACGTTCTCGACGAGTACTACGAGCAGCACAACGCCAACGTCCACCGTGGCGTGCATGTCCTCGCCGAGGAGGCCACGGCGCTGTACGAGGGCGCGCGCGACAAGGTCGCGGAGTTCATCAACGCGCCCTCGCGGAACGAGGTGATCTTCACCAAGAACGCCTCGGAGTCGCTCAACCTCGTGGCGAACATGCTGGGCTGGGCCGACGAGCCCTACCGCGTGGACTCCGAGACCGAGATCGTCATCACGGAGATGGAGCACCACTCCAACATCGTGCCCTGGCAGCTGCTCGCGCAGCGCACGGGCGCGAAGCTGAAGTGGTTCGGCCTCACCGACGACGGCCGCCTCGACCTGTCCAACATCGACCAGGTCATCACGGAGAAGACGAAGATCGTCTCCTTCGTGCTGGTCTCCAACATCCTGGGCACCCAGAACCCGGTCGAGGCGATAGTGCGCCGCGCCCAGGAGGTCGGTGCGCTGGTGTGCGTCGACGCCTCCCAGGCCGCTCCGCACATGCCGCTGGACGTACAGGCCCTGCAGGCCGACTTCGTGGCCTTCACCGGCCACAAGATGTGCGGCCCGACCGGCATCGGCGTCCTGTGGGGACGGCAGGAGCTCCTGGAGGACCTGCCTCCGTTCCTCGGCGGCGGCGAGATGATCGAGACGGTGTCGATGCACTCCTCGACGTACGCCCCGGCGCCCCACAAGTTCGAGGCGGGTACGCCCCCGATCGCCCAGGCGGTCGGGCTCGGTGCGGCGATCGACTATCTCAACTCGATCGGCATGGACAAGATCTTCGCCCACGAGCACGCGCTCACCGAGTACGCGGTGAAGCGGCTCCTGGAGGTCCCCGACCTCCGGATCATCGGCCCCACCACGGCCGAGGAGCGGGGCGCGGCGATCTCCTTCACCCTCGGGGACATCCACCCGCACGACGTGGGCCAGGTCCTCGACGAGCAGGGCATCGCGGTCCGGGTCGGCCACCACTGCGCGCGGCCGGTCTGCCTGCGCTACGGAATTCCCGCGACCACGCGAGCGTCGTTCTATCTGTACTCCACGCCGACCGAGATCGACGCACTGGTCGACGGCCTGGAGCACGTACGGAACTTCTTCGGCTGAGAGGCGTGCGGAAACCGTGAAGCTGGATTCGATGTACCAGGAAGTCATCCTGGACCACTACAAGAACCCGCACGGGCGGGGCTTGCGGGACGGCGACGCCGAGGTGCACCACGTCAACCCGACGTGCGGTGACGAGATCACGCTGCGCGTGAAGTACGACGGCGCGACGATCGAGGACGTCTCGTACGAGGGTCAGGGCTGTTCCATCAGCCAGGCGAGCGCGTCCGTACTGAACGAACTCCTCGTCGGCAAGGACCTCTCCGACGCGCGGAAGATCCAGGAGACCTTCCTGGAGCTGATGCAGTCCAAGGGGAAGCTAGAGCCCGACGACGCGATGGAGGAGATCCTGGAGGACGCGGTCGCGTTCGCCGGGGTGTCCAAGTACCCGGCCCGGGTCAAGTGCGCCCTGTTGAGCTGGATGGCCTGGAAGGACGCGACGGCCCAGGCCCTGGGCGAGGCCGACGCCGAAAGGAAGACGACGGCATGAGCGAGACCATCGAGATGAAGCCGGCCTCGGAGGACGAGGTCCGCGAGGCCCTGTACGACGTCGTCGACCCCGAGCTGGGCATCGACGTCGTCAACCTCGGGCTGATCTACGGCATTCACATCGACGACGCGAACATCGCGACGATCGACATGACCCTGACGTCGGCGGCCTGCCCGCTCACCGACGTCATCGAGGACCAGGCGAAGTCCGCCACGGACGGCATCGTGAACGAACTGCGCATCAACTGGGTCTGGATGCCCCCGTGGGGCCCCGACAAGATCACGGACGACGGTCGGGAGCAGCTTCGGGCTCTCGGGTTCAACGTCTGAGATCCACGCATGACGAAGGGGCGGCACCCTCCCGGGTGCCGCCCCTTCCTCATGCTCAGTCCAGCCCGGCCACCAGCCGGAACGACGCGTCCGCGCGGTACTGGCCGTCGTGCTGGTACGGGTCGAGGCGGAGCTGGAAGTTGCGGTGGCGCAGGAAGCGGCCCGGGTAGTTCACCGACTCCAGCATGACCGCGCCCGAGGGGTACGCGGGGCGGGGGCAGAAGGTGGCGTCCTTGCGGAAGAGGGCCGAGCCGTCGTCGGTGTCCTCGACGAGGACGAAGCTGCGGTGGCGGAGGTGGCGGCCGTCCGCGGTGGTGAAGGAGTAGCAGGAGGAGTCGGCGAGTCCGGCGACGCGCCGGAACGTGGCGTCCTCGCGCTGTTCGGGGCCGGAGCCGATCGAGTCCAGGCGCACATAGCCGTCGCGCACACGCCAGTAGCGGTCGGTGTAGTTGACCGAGCGTATGGATATCCCATTGGACTTCGGGGGCTTCGGGGCCGGTGAAGTCCGGTGGGACTCCGAGGGCTTCGGCGCCTTCGGGCGCGGCTTCGGAGAAACGCCCGGGCTGGTGGGTGCGCTCGTCGTGGGGGTGGGGGACGGGCGTCCGCGGTCCTTGCCGGGCGCGGGCGTGCTGCTCCCGGAGGGCGTCGCGAAGGAGATCAGGCCGCCCGGGGCCGAGTTGCCGAGTGTCGTCGGCTCCGCCGACTCGGGTGCCGGTTCGCCGGACTGACTGTCCATCACGGCGATCGCCGTCACGCACGCGGTGACCGTGGTCAGGGCGAGGGCGCCCGCCAGCCAGAGCCTTCGCGTTCCCGGTGCCCGGGTGGTGTCCGGGGCCCAGCCGCTCTCCCACGGACGGTCCTGTGGCGGCCGGGACTTGTCTTCTGTCATGCGCTTGTTCCTCCATCGGGCACCCTTGACGGCGGCGCAGTTGTGGTGGCCCGGTGCGTGATCGGTGACACCGTAGTGGACGTCGGGGATCACCGGGGGCGTTTGCTGAGAGCGGTTTCCGTCCTGTGATGTGTACGGTCGTACAGATGGTGTGTACGCTCGTACACATGGGTTATCTGCTGCTGGCCGCGGCCATCGCCGCTGAAGTGGGTGCGACCACCGCCATGAAGTACAGCGA
>KL569254.1:19673-20490 GCA_000715635.1 Streptomyces violaceus
GCCATGAAGTACAGCGACGGCTTCAGCAGGCTCGGGCCCTCGCTGATCACGCTCCTCGGATACGTCGTCTCCTTCGCACTGCTCGCGCAGACGCTGAAGACCGTCTCCGTCGGCTCGGCCTACGCCATCTGGTCCGGCGTGGGCACGGCGGCCATCGCTACCATCGGGATCCTGTTCCTGGGAGAGGGCATGACCACGGCCAAGGCCGCCGGTATCGCGCTGATCATCGTCGGGGTCGTGGTGCTGAACATGGGAGGCGGTCACTGAT
The DNA here is from genome assembly GCA_000715635.1 of Streptomyces violaceus. Classification (GTDB taxonomy): domain Bacteria; phylum Actinomycetota; class Actinomycetes; order Streptomycetales; family Streptomycetaceae; genus Streptomyces; species Streptomyces violaceus. The sequence goes on from KL569254.1 coordinate 19,942, forward strand.
GCCCCGGCGTTACGACCCCGAGCGGCGGCAGCGGATCATCGACGCCGCGATGCGGGTCGTCGGGGAGAAGGGCATCGCCGGGCTGAGCCACCGCAGTGCCGCCGCCGAGGCCGATGTGCCGCTCGGCTCCACGACGTACCACTTCAAGACCCTCGACGAACTGATGGTCGCCGCGCTGCGGCAGGCCAACGAGGGGTTCGCCAAGGTGGTCGCCGCGCGCGGCGGCCTGGAGGATCCGCAGACCGACCTCGCGGCCGAACTCGCCGGGTGGATGGGCGAGTGGCTCGCGGGCGACCGCACCGCCGTCGAGCTGGAGTACGAGCTGTACCTGGCCGCCCTGCGCCGGCCCGCTCTGCGGCCCGTCGCCGCCGAGTGCACCGAGGGACTCGCCGAGGTGCTGTCCCGGCGCACGGATCCGGTCACCGCGCGGGCGCTCGTGGCGCTCATCGACGGCATCTGCCTTCAGGCGCTGCTGACGGGGGTGCCGTACGACGAGGCGTATGCGCGGGAGGTGCTGGGGCGGGTCGTGGCGGGGGCGGGCCGTCGCGG
>KL569254.1:20713-23223 GCA_000715635.1 Streptomyces violaceus
GCCGGGGGGAGTGAGGCCGGTGGCGGGGCGGCCGCCGCGCGTCGCCGACCAGCAGGGAGACGTACCGCCCGGCACGTGAGACGTCCCCGTACCGGTTCGCATCGACCGCCGTCCGCCGGTTAGGTTGCCCTCATGACCGACACGACTGCTCCTCGCACCACCGGCGCCGTGGCCGCCGGCCTCGCCACGATCGCCGCCGACGGCACCGTCCTCGACACCTGGTTCCCCGCGCCCGAGCTGGCCGGCGAGCCCGGCCCGTCCGGCACCGAGCGGCTGTCCGCCGAGCGGGCCGCGGAGCTGCTCGGCGGCGGCGCGACCGCTGCGGTCGGCCCGGACGCCCGCCGGGGCGTCGAGGTGGTCGCGGTCCGCACGGTCATCGCCTCCCTCGACGAGAAGCCGGTCGACGCGCACGACGTCTACCTGCGCCTGCACCTGCTCTCGCACCGTCTGGTGAAGCCGCACGGCCAGAGCCTCGACGGCATCTTCGGCCACCTCGCGAACGTCGCCTGGACCTCGCTGGGCCCGGTCGCCGTCGACGACCTGGAGAAGGTCCGCCTGAACGCGCGCGCCGAGGGCCTGCACCTGCAGGTGACGAGCGTCGACAAGTTCCCGCGCATGACGGACTACGTGGCCCCCAAGGGCGTCCGCATCGCCGACGCCGACCGGGTCCGCCTCGGTGCGCACCTCTCCGAGGGCACCACCGTCATGCACGAGGGCTTCGTGAACTTCAACGCCGGCACGCTCGGCACGTCGATGGTCGAGGGCCGTATCTCCGCGGGCGTCCTGATCGGGGACGGCTCGGACATCGGCGGCGGCGCCTCCACCATGGGCACGCTGTCCGGCGGCGGCAACGTCATCATCTCCATCGGTGAGCGCTGCCTGATCGGCGCCGAGGCGGGCGTGGGCATCGCCCTCGGCGACGAGTGCGTCGTCGAGGCCGGCCTCTACGTCACCGCCGGCACCCGCGTCACCATGCCCGACGGCCAGATCATCAAGGCCCGCGAGCTGTCCGGCGCCTCCAACATCCTGTTCCGCCGCAACTCGGTCACCGGCACGGTCGAGGCCCGGCCGAACAACGCGGTGTGGGGCGGGCTGAACGAGATCCTGCACAGCCACAACTGATCTGCGTCGGTCATCGCCGAGCGCCCTCCCAGGCCCGAGGACGGCCGGGAGGGCGTTCGTGTGTCCGGCGTCGGTTCGGTGTCTTGACCTCAAGGAAAGTCGAGGTTTTAGCCTGCCGGGCAAGTGATCGATATCTGGGGCAGGGGTGGGCGGCGATGATCCTCGTGACCGGTGCGACCGGGAACATCGGAAGGGCTCTGCTGAGGGAGTTGAGTCTGGGGGGTGCCGCGTCTGTGCGGGGGCTGACCCGGGATGCGGGGCGGGTCTCGTTTCCTGACGGGATCGAGGCCGTTGAGGGCGATCTCGGTCGGGCGGACTCGCTGAAGGGCGCGCTGGAGGGGGTGCGTTCGCTGTTTCTGTTGTCGGGCATGGGTGCGGAAGCGGGGGTTATCGCGGCTGCCCGGCAGGCCGGCGTGGAGCATGTGGTGCTCGTGTCGTCGATCACCGTGCAGACCCATCCGCAGCTGACCGCGGCCGGCGCGAACCTGGCCGTCGAGCGGTTGCTCAAGGACAGCGGCATGGCCTGGACGATCCTGCGGCCGACGCAGTTCGCCTCGAACACCCTGTGGTGGGCGCAGTCGATCCGCGCGGAGGGCGTGGTCCGGGCGCCGTATGCGGACGTCGGCCTTCCCGCCGTCCACCCCGCGGACATCGCCGCGGTCGCGCGCGCCGCGCTGACCGAGCCGGGTCATCGAGGGCGGACGTACGCACTGACGGGGCCGGCACGCGTCACCGTCCGGCAGCAGGTCGCGGCCGTCGCGGCGGCTCTGGGGCGGGAGGTGACCCTCGTCGAGATCAGCCCGGAGGAGGCACATCGGCAGATGGCTTCCTTCATGGGGGACGAGACCGCGAACGCGGTGCTCGATCTCATGGGCGGGGACGTCAACGACGAGTTGCTGACGGTGCGCGACACGGTTGCGCAGGTCACCGGTTCCGCGGCCAGGTCGTTCCGGCAGTGGGCAGCGGAGAACGGTGACGCCTTCCGCTGAACCGGGCCACGGACGTACGAATTTGCCGGGCGTGACCTCGTGACGGGCCAGACAGATGAACCGGTGGACGCAGTGTCCGATCTGACGCCGAACCGATGAAACGAGGACCGGGGCATGAGGAACGAGCGAGAGCGGGTCGTGGCGCGCTGTCTGGCCGGGGCGGTCGCGGTACTGGCCGTGTGCTGGCTTCCGGCGGGGGCCGCGCACGCCGACGAGACCAATACGAACTCGCACAACGGCCACCGGTTCGGTCTGGTCAACGTCAGCACCGGCCAGGTCGACGACCCGGCGGAGGACGTGCTGGAGCACACGCTGCTGTTCGGTGACGGGTACGCCTGGAACTGAGCCGGCAGGGCGGTTGTGGGGCGGCCGGGGTTCGTATCGCACATGGGTGTGCGG
>KL569254.1:23411-25379 GCA_000715635.1 Streptomyces violaceus
CAGGGCGGTTGTGGGGCGGCCGGGGTTCGTATCGCACATGGGTGTGCGGTGCGGACACCGGCCCTCGGCCCGTTGGGGGACAGGGCTCGCCCCGGGTCTGGTCAGGTGGTGGTCAGGGCCCTGTGGAGCGACAGCAGTCCGTCGGTCGTGGTGCGGTCGGCGGGGCGCAGGGGAGCGCGGACCGGGCCTGCGGGGAGGTTCAGTGCGGTGAGGAGCGCCTTCGTGGTGACGGTGCCCGGCAGGCCTGCCGACATGATCGCCTCGATGAGGGGCGTGGCTCGCTGCTGGAGGCGGGCCGCGTGTGTGGTGTCGCCCGTGTCGAACGTGTCCAGGACCCCTCGTAGGTGGCTCGGGATCACGTTCGCGACCGTGCTGACGTAGCCCGTGCCGCCTACGGCGTACAGCGCGAGGTTGTGCTCGTCGCAGCCCGCGTAGTACGCCAGGTCCGTACGGTCCAGCATCTTCTGGGCGCCCAGGAAGTCGTAGGAGCAGTCCTTGACCGCGACGATCCGGGGGTGTCCGGCGAGGCGGAGGATCGTCTCGGGTTCGACGCGGGTGCCGGTGCGGATCGGGATGTCGTAGAGCATGAGCGGGAGTTCGGTGGCGTCCGCGATCTCGCGGAAGTGGGCCTCGATCGCGTCCTGCGGGGGTCTGCTGTAGTACGGCGGGATCACCAACAGGCCGTCCGCGCCCGCCTTCTCGGCCTCCCGGGCCAGGTCGGCGGTGTGCCTTGTGTCGGCGGTGCCGATGCCCGCGACGATCGACGCCCTGTCGGCCACGGCCTCGCGGACGGCGGCGATCAGGGCCGACTTCTCGGCGTCCGTGGTGGTCGGGGATTCGCCCGTCGTGCCGGAGAGCACGAGGCCGTCGCAGCCGTGTGCGATCAGGTGGGTGGCGAGGTGCTGGGCGCCGTCGAGGTCCAGGGCTCCGGTCTCGGTGAACGGGGTGATCATGGCGCAGAGGGCGCGGCCGAACGGTGTCGTCATGTCTGTAGTGTCGGCGGCGTGTCTGTGTAGCTCCACTTAAATTTGCTACCAGGTATGGGTGAGACTTGCTTCGAAGTTCGGCGGGCGGGGTTCGTGCGTGTGGGGTCGCGGTCCGGGTACTCGGGGGTTCCTGCTTCGAGAGGAGGCGGAACGCTGTGACCGGAACGATGGAACATCGGATGGAACATCGGGTCGTGCACGACGAGCACCACTCCGTGGGCGAGCTCGTCGGACAGGCCGCGGAGCAGCTCTCGCTGCTGGTGCGGCAGGAAGTGGCTCTCGCCAAGGAGGAGCTGGCCGAGAAGGGGCGGCGTGCGGGGCGTGGTGGTGGGCTGCTCGGTGCGGCGGGTGCCGTCGCCTATGCCGGGCTGCTCGCGCTGGCCGGGACGGGGGTCGCCGCGCTCTCCCTGGTGCTGCCCGTGTGGGCCGCGGCGCTCATCGTGACGGGGGTGCTGTTCGTCATCGCGGCTGTGCTGGGTGTGGTCGGCCGGGGGCAGCTGCGTCGGGCCACGCCTCCCACGCCTGAGGAGGCTCTCGGCAGTGTGAAGGCGGACGTGGAGGAGATCAGGGAAAGGGCGCATCGATGACGGACGCGACGGGTGGGGCCAAGGGGCCCGATGAGCTGCGGCGGCAGATCGAGCGGACCCGCAGTGAACTCGGCAATACCGTGGAGGAGTTGGCCGGAAAGGCGGATGTGAAGGGGCGTGCGCGGGCGCGGGCGGCTGATCTCCGGGACAAGGCCGGGGCAATGACGGTGCAGTTGCGCAGTAGTGCGGTGGAGGCTGGACATACGGTGCAGGACAGGGCGACGCATACTGGGCCTCGGCCGGTGCGGAGTGCTGTTCAGGCCGGGTTGCGGCATCCGCGGCCGGTGCTGGTGGTGGGGGCGGCTGCGGGGGCGGTGGTGGCTGTCGGGGTGTTGCGGCGGAGGCATCATCACGGGCATCGCTGAGTGCTTGTGGCGGCTTGGGGTGTGGGCTTC
>KL569255.1:0-1367 GCA_000715635.1 Streptomyces violaceus
GCCACGCCTGGGAGCCGATCCTGCTGGAACGCGTGACGGACCTGCGCGCGACGGACGACGACGCCCTGTAGCCGAGCGCCGTCGCGGGTGCGTCACTCCTGCAACAGCACCACGCCCGACTCCCCGGGCAGCCGCACCACCCCGTCGGCCCCGGGCGTCTCGACCGGCTCCCACGCGGCCAGCACGCGCGCGTGCGGCACGCCGAGCGACAGCGCCGCAGGCTCCCGCGCCAGGTTCACCGCCACGAGGACGTCCCCGCGCCGGAAGGCGATCCAGCGGCGCTGCTCGTCGCAGGCCACCTTGGTGTCGGCGAGGTCGGGGTCGGTCAGGTCGGGCTGCTCGTGGCGCAGCGCGAGGAGCCGCCGGTACCAGGCCAGCACGCGCGCGTGGGGCTCGCGTTCCGGTTCGGACCAGTCGAGGCAGGAGCGGTCCCGGGTCGCCGGGTCCTGCGGGTCGGGCACGTCCTCCTCCTTCCAGCCGTGCGCCGCGAACTCCCGCCGCCTGCCCCGCCGTACGGCGTCGGCGAGCTCCGGGTCGGTGTGGTCGGTGAAGAACTGCCAGGGCGTACCGGCCGCCCACTCCTCACCCATGAAGAGCATCGGCGTGAACGGCGCCGTCAGCGTCAGCGTCGCCGCACAGGCCAGCAGCCCGGGCGAGAGCAGGGCCGAAAGCCGGTCCCCCTGGGCGCGGTTGCCGACCTGGTCGTGGGTCTGGCTGTAGCCGAGGAGCCGGTGCCCGGCCACGCGCGAGCGGTCCAGGGGGCGCCCGTGGTGCCGCTCGCGGAAGCTCGAGTACGTCCCGTCGTGGAACCAGCCGCCGCTGAGGGTCTTGGCGAGCCCGCCGAGGGGAGCGCGCGCGAAGTCGGCGTAGTAGCCCTGCGACTCGCCGGTCAGCGTGGTGTGCAGGGCGTGGTGGAAGTCGTCGTTCCACTGCGCGTGCAGTCCGAGGCCGCCCCCGGCGCGGGAGGTGATGAGCCGTGGGTCGTTCAGATCCGACTCGGCGACCAGGAACAGCGGCCGGTCCACCTCGGCGGCCAGAGCGTCCACGGCCGAGGACAGTTCCTCCAGGAAGTGCTGCGCGCGCGTGTCCACCAGCGCGTGCACCGCGTCCAGGCGCAGCCCGTCGATCCGGTAGTCGCGCAGCCACGCCAGCGCGCTGCCGAGGAGGAACGCGCGCACCTCGTCCGACCCGGGCGCGTCCAGGTTGACCGCGGCGCCCCAGGGCGTGTGGTGCGTGTCCGTGAGGTACGGCCCGAAGACGGGCAGGTAGTTGCCGGACGGACCGAAGTGGTTGTGCACCACGTCGAGGACCACGCCCAGGCCGAGTTCGTGGGCCCGGTCGACGAAGCGTTTCAGCGCCTCGGGCCC
>KL569255.1:1616-1780 GCA_000715635.1 Streptomyces violaceus
TACGGCTCGTGCACCGCCCACAGCGACACGCCCTCGTACCCCCAGCCGTGCGTGCCCGGGAAGGGGCACAGCGGCATCAGCTGCACATGCGTGACGCCCAGTCCGGCGAGATGGCCGAGCCGCTCGGCGGCGGCGTCCAGGGTGCCCTCGCGCGTGTACGTCCC
>KL569255.1:1975-2765 GCA_000715635.1 Streptomyces violaceus
CGTCCAGGGTGCCCTCGCGCGTGTACGTCCCCACATGCAGCTCGTACAGCACCGCGCCGGGCAGCGGCCGCCCCGGCCACCGCGCGCGCCACGCGTACCGCTCGTGGTCGACGACCGCGCTCAGTCCGTCCGGGCCGTCCGGCTGTCGCCGTGAGCGCGGATCGGGCAGCACGGGCCCGTCGTCCAGCGCGAAGCCGTACCGGGACCCGTCGCGCGCCGCTGCCTCGCCCCGCCACCACCCCGGCCGTTCCGGATCGCGCTCCAATGCGTGCGTGACGCCGTCGCACTGGAGTGTCACATGGCCGGCCTGTGGTGCCCACACCTCGAACTGCACGGACGGTTCCCCTTCGTCTGCTCACCGTGATGTAGCCCGTCCATGGTGCGTCAAACGAGATCAATCCGCTGGCGCATCCTCCCTTTTGCGGTGGGTGTCGCCGGGTACGCGCGCGGGGCGGCCGTTTTCCCGTTTTCTGGACAGCCCGGCCGCGCTGTCCGACAATCACCAGCGTGACGTCGTCCTTCGAGTTCAACACGTACCCCGCGCGGCTCTCCGACGTGGAGCGCGACAGGGCGCTGAAGGTGCTCCGTGACGGCGTCGCCGTGGGCCGCCTGTCCCACGACACGTTCGTCCGTCGCATGGAACTGGCGCTGGCCGCCCGTCGCCCGGACGAGCTCGCCGTGCTCACCGCCGACCTGCCCACGGAGAGCCGGTTCTCCCGCGCTGTGTTCGGCACCGTCGAGGCGGTCTCCGGATTCACCGTGCGGCTGCGCCGGGCCTGGCAGGCCGAGC
>KL569255.1:2961-3575 GCA_000715635.1 Streptomyces violaceus
TGCCCAAGCTGCTGCTGCCCCACCCGTCGCACGGCCATCCGCTGCGCATAGGACGCGATCCCGCCAGCGGACTGCGCCTCACCCACGAGACCGTCTCCCGCGTGCACGCCGAACTCCGCCACCAGGGCGGCATGTGGGTCCTGCGCGACCTCGGCTCCACCAACGGCACGACCGTGAACGGCCGGCGGGTCGTCGGCGCGGCTCTCGTCCGCGAGGGCGACCAGGTCGGCTTCGGGCAGATGACGTTCCGGCTGACCGGGGTCCGGCCGGCGTCCGGCTGACCTGAAACCGAGGCACCTTTCGGCGCCGGCCTGGGAGTTGTCGGCCGGCGGCCCGTCAGGGGTGGCTCAAATCCCGTTGCCGTCCATGGTGTTGACGTACCCCTGAAGTCGTGACTCACTGTGCGTACGCCATCTACACCTGGTGAACCGACGGCACCGCATGGGGGAGGTGTGCCCTGCCGCCCCTCCCGCGCTACCCGACCGTCGACGAACTGGGCGCCCGGGCCGCCGCCCTCGTCGCCCGCCACCCCCGTGACGCCCGGCTGCGCCGGATCGGCACGTCCCGCGCGGGCACCCCCATGTGGCTGCTCTCCGTCGGCCACGGCAGCCGCC
>KL569255.1:3736-4278 GCA_000715635.1 Streptomyces violaceus
CGCCAGGCCCTCGTCGTCGCCGGCCCGCACGCCAACGAACCCGTGGGCGGCGCCACCGTGCTGCGCCTGGCCGAGCGTGTCCTGGCCGACGCGCGGCTCACCGAGGACGAAGACGCCACCTGGAACCTGCTGCTGTGCCTGGACCCGGACGGGCTGCGCCGCAACGAGGGCTGGCTCACCGGCCCGTACACCCTCGGCCAGTACTTCCGGAACTTCTTCCGGCCCGGCTTCCTGGAACAGCCCGAATGGCTGCCCGACGGAGCGGCCGGCGCCGCCCTGCCCGAGACCCGTGCGCTGCTCGACGTCCAGGACGAACTGCGCCCGTTCCTCCAGTGCTCCCTGCACGGAGTGGACATCGGCGGCGGCTTCGTCGAGCTCACCCGCGACCTGCCCGGCCTCGCCCCGCGCCTCGCCCACATCGCCGCCCGGCTCGGCATCCCCCGCGAACTCGGCGCGTACGACGCCCTGTACTGGCCGGGCCTCGGACCCGCCGTCTACCGGATCCCGCCGCCGCGCCGGGCCGGCCTCGCCGCGGCCATCAC
>KL569255.1:4486-4792 GCA_000715635.1 Streptomyces violaceus
CCGGGACGCGGTGCTGAGGGCCGTCAGCCGCGCCCTGCGCCACGACACGGGGCTCCTGCGGCACCTCCTGGCCCGGATCCGCCCGCACCTCGCCGTCGTGCCCGACGCGGCGCGCCTGCTCGCCCCGGTCGACGACTATTTACTGGTCTGCCCCGGCCTCGCCGACGCCTGGGACCCCGAGACCGGCGACGCCGCGGCCCACCCCCTCCCGCCCCTGAGCACCGCCCACCTGGCCGCCCTGCGCATCTCCGGGCGACGGCTGGTGCTGCGCACCGCGGGGCTGCTGCACCAGCTCGCGCGGGCGGC
>KL569255.1:4945-5604 GCA_000715635.1 Streptomyces violaceus
CCGCGGGGCTGCTGCACCAGCTCGTGCGGGCGGCGGGCCGCGACCAGGCCGGGGCCCTGCCGGAGCTGGACCGGCTGATCGACGAGTGGTGCGCCGACTACCGCGACGGCTGCGGAGCGCGCTGGGTCCCGGTGGCACGCCAGGCGGAGTACCAGACGCGCGTGGTGCTCTCCGCCTTCGAACTGGCCGCGCGGCACACCCGCGTGCGCTCGGGTTCGGGGCCGGACTCGGGTTCCGGCTCGGGTTCGGCTGAGCCGGGGTGGGAGGCCGGGGCGGCGGTGCCGATGCAGCGGGACTGAACGCCGCAGGGCCTACGACGCCCCCTCGCGTGCGTGCAGCGCCGCCGCGACCACAGTGCGGGACTGGTGCTCGACCTGGTGCTCCAAAGGGACCCAGCGGGCACGGAAACGCTCCGCGAAGGCGTCGCTCCAGGTCGCGACGAGCTCCTCGAGTTGCTGGGCCGCCCCTTCGTCGGTCCCGCGCAGCACCCGCAGCAGCATGGCCGCCGCCCGCAGCGGCACCCGCCGCACGAACGCGTCCACGCTGCCGACGTACGCCATGGTGCGGTCCGCGGGCGGGGTGTGGACCAGGTCGGCTGCCAGCCCCGGCACCAGCTCCAGACTCTGTCTCTTATACACATCTCTGATTGCGCGAGGGAG
>KL569255.1:5755-6469 GCA_000715635.1 Streptomyces violaceus
GTCCAGGTCCGCCAGCCGGGGCAGCGCGCCGTCGAGCACGCGCGTCACCTCCAGCGCGTCGCGCTGTAGCCGGCGCGCGAGCCGGCCGATCGCCGCCGCCGGAGCCGGATGCGGAGCCGGGTCGTCCACCAGGTCGCTCGCCCACATCGGCACCTCGACCACCGCCGTCAGCCCGCCGTACCGATGGGCGTGGAACCAGGTGCTGTGCCGTGCGTCGTCCGGCAGGCTCGGGTACGCCGGGCCGATCCCGGGCGCGGGCATCACATGCACCCCCGGCCCGGAGGCGGGCCAGCCCGCGGCGTCCGAGGCACCGGTCTCCACCGGGATGTGCAGCTCCGCCGCGGACTTGGCGAACGGCTCGGCCAGCCCGGGCACGTCCTTCGTCAGCTGCACCCAGCTGCCGCCCAGATCCGTGCCGTGCAGGGTCACCTGGAGGTAGGGCCGCAGCTCGTCGATGACGCCGGTCAGGGCCAGGGTCTCGGGAGGCAGCCGGTCGGGCGGCAGCACGGACGGCGCCCACTCCGGCTGCTCCGGTCCCGCGGGACGGAAGAAGCCGAGGTGGTAGTCGAACAGGCTGCGCGGCGCCGGTGTCACATGCAGGCTCGCCCCGTCGGGGTCCGCGCACAGCAGGAAGTGCCAGGACATGCCGTCCCGCAACTCACGCTGTGCCAGCACCCGCCGGGCGAGCGCGAGCAGGGTGCAGGAGCCGGTCGG
>KL569255.1:6775-7020 GCA_000715635.1 Streptomyces violaceus
GTGCAGAGGTCTGCCGGCCCGCGAGGCACCCACCTGCCGCAGGGTGCACACTCCGGGGCGGTGAGCGGCCAACGCCCGGGCAGCAGAGACCAGCTCGGTCACCGTTGGGTAGCGCAGCTCCGGCAGGACACTCACCCCCGTCACATCCGCCCGAGTTCGCAGTCGCAGTACCCCACGGCCATGGTGCGGTGTCAAGGGCGCGGCCGGGGAGGCTCCAGGGGGCGCCCGGAAGCACTGACGGCGGG
>KL569255.1:7255-7825 GCA_000715635.1 Streptomyces violaceus
AGAGATGTGTATAAGAGACAGGTGTGCCGGCGCTGCTGGTGGTGTGGCGTCACGGGCGCGGTGTCACTGCTGGTGGAGGCCGCGTCCGGCCAGGGTCAGGAACACCTCGCCGACCGCCTCCGACAGGGTCGGGTGCGGGTGGACGTGCCGGGCCACGTCGGACGGCTCGGCGTCCCAGCCGACGACCAGCTGACTCTCGGCGATCATCTCCGACACGTGCGGGCCCACCAGGTGCACGCCCAGCACGCGGCCGCCGCCGGCTTCCGTGACGACCTTCACCATGCCGCCCTGCCCGTGCACCATGCCCTTCGCGACGGCGGTCAGCGGCATGCTGTTGGCCTCCACCTCGTGCCCACGCGCGCGTGCCTCGGCCTCGCTCAGCCCCACGGCCGCGGTCTGCGGCGACGAGTACGTGACGCGCGGCACGGCCGCGTAGTCCACGGGCAGGGACGGCACACCGGCCAGCGTCTCGGCCACCAGCAGCCCTTCCGCGAAGGACGCGTGGGCCAGACCGAGCGACGGCGGCGGCAGCAGGTCGCCCACGACGTGGACGCCGGGCACGGCCGTCTC
>KL569255.1:8001-10279 GCA_000715635.1 Streptomyces violaceus
AGGTCGCCCACGACGTGGACGCCGGGCACGGCCGTCTCCAGCCGGTCCCAGTCGGCCGGCACGACGAAACCCCGCTCGTCCGTGGTGAGGCCCGCGGCGGCCACGTCCAGGCCGTCGGTGACCGGGGCCCCCCCCCGCGACCAGCAGCCGCTCGGCCCCGACCGTGACGGTCTCGCCCCGGGCGGTGCGCACGCGTGCGCGTACGCCGCCGTCGAGGACCTCGGCGTCCAGGAGCCTGGCGCCGGCCCGGACGTCGATGCCGCGTTTCTTCAGACCGCGGGTCAGATGACGGCTCACGTCGGCGTCCTCCAGCGGGACGATCCGGTCGGCGGCCTCGACCAGGGTGACCTCCGCGCCCAGGGAACGGTGGAACGAGGCGTACTCCACGCCGATCGCGCCGCCCCCGAGCACCAGCACGGACGCCGGGAGCCCGGGCGCGAAGAGGGCGTCGTCGCTCGTCACCACACGCCGGCCGTCCGGCTCGAGCCCCGGGAGCGTGCGCGGGCGTGAGCCGGTCGCGAGCACGAGGCCGCGGCGGGCGGTGAAGTCCTGCGCGCCCTGGTCCGTGGCATCGCCCTCGACCCGCACCGAACGAGGCCCCGTCAGCCGGGCGCTGCCCCTCACCACCCGCACGCCCGCGTGCGCGAGATGAGCCTCCACGCCCCGGTGGTTGCGGGCCACGATGTCGTCCCGCGTGGCCACCAGCGCCGGCCAGTCGACGGCCTCCAGGGTCGCCTTCACACCCCAGCGCTCGCGTGCCTCGGCGATGCCGTCGACGAGTTCGGCCGCGTGCAGCATCGCCTTGCTCGGGATGCAGCCGCGGTGCAGACACGTCCCGCCGACCTTGTCCCGCTCGACGAGCACGACGTCGAGACCGAGGGCGGCGGCACGCAGGGCGGTGCTGTAACCGCCGGTGCCGCCGCCGATGACGATGACGTCCGATGAGTTGACGTCCGATGAGTTCATGCCCTCAGCCTCCGCCCGCCCCTTGCCATGCGTCCAAGGCAATGTTCTTGTGGAATCGATGCAGGGCGTTTATGGGAGGGGTCTTGAGCCTGCGGCAGATGGAGTACTTCGTGACCGTCGTCGAGGAGGCGTCCTTCACCCGCGCGGCCGAGCTGCTCCATGTGTCGCAGCCCGCGCTCTCCCACCAGATCAAGGCCCTGGAACGCTCGGTCGGCGGTGCGCTCCTGGAGCGCCTGCCGCGCGGCGTGCGCCTGACGCCGATGGGACGGGCCTTCCTGCCGCACGCCGAGCTCGCCGTGCGCAGCGCCGCCCAGGCCCGCCGCGCGGCCCGCGCCGCCGCCGGCGCCGAGGGCGGGGAACTGCACATCGCCGCCGTGCACTCCGTCGCGGTCGGTGTCCTCCCGGACGTGTTCGCCCGCTGGCGCGCCGCCCACCCGCGCGTCCTGCTGCACCTCCACGAGTACGCCTCCTCCGAGGCTCTGGAGGAACAGGTCGAGCGGGGCACGGCCGACCTCGCCGTCGGCCCGGCGCCCGCCGACTGGCCCGGCACCGTCGTGCCGGTGGGCGAGGAGGACATCGTCCTGGTCGTGCCCTTCGACGACCGCTTCGCCGGGCGGACGACGGTGACGCTGCCCGAACTCGCCGACCGCCCCTGGGTGCGCTGCGCCATGGAACCCGTCGTCCAGGGCGAACGCTTCCTCGACTGGGCCTGCGGCCGGGCCGGATTCACCCCGCGCACCGCCGTGTTCACCGAGCACAGCTCCACGGCGGTGCGGATGGCCGCCGCCGGGGTCGGCGTCTGCGCCGTGCCCTCCCACCTCGTACGCGACGCGGTCGGTGAGGACTGTGCCGTCCTGTCCCACGACCCGCCCTGGAAGCGCACGCTGACGGTCTTCGCCCGCGTAGCACCGACCGGCGCGGCGGCGGCCTTCATCGACCTGCTGCGCTCGGCCTGGCCCTACCCAGGCGTGGCTCCCGCCGCACCGCTGCGCGCGTACGAGGACTGCCCCGAGGACGGTCCCGCGGTCGCCTGAGCGAGGCGCTGGGGGCAGGCGCGGGCCCGCGCGCGTGCGGCTCCGCGCCTCAGCGCTCGTCCAAAGCCGCCCCAGTGCCCGGCCACGCGTCTGTGCCGCGCTGCCGTGCCCGGCGCGCCCGCTTGCCGTGCCCGGCCCGTTCGCTCGCCGTGCCCCGCCGCGATCCGCCCGCCCTCAATCGCCCACCCTCTCCAGCAATGCCACTGGCAGCCCCGCGAAAAGCTCCCCCACGCGTGCGTGTCCCGTGAACTCACGCCCCGGCCTGTCTCTTATACACA
>KL569255.1:10492-11860 GCA_000715635.1 Streptomyces violaceus
AGATGTGTATAAGAGACAGCGTCACGGCCGTGACCACCTCGCCGGAGCGGGCGAACGCCGCACAGTGCGCCGCCGCAGGGCCCTCGGCGGTAAGCGGCGCGTACGTCGCCGTGTCGCCGAAGGCGTCGAGCCGCCGTCCCCGCAGCCCCAGGGCCGCCCGGGTCACCCCGGCCTTCTCCCCGGAGGCCCCACCGGACTCCCCGGGCGGGAAGCCCACCGCCCGCCGGTTGTCGGGGTCGACCAGCGCCCGGTACTCGGCCTCCGTGCCCTGGTAGACGTCCGGAACGCCCGGCATCGTCAGCTGGACCAAGGCCGTGCCCAGCACGTTCGCCCGGATGTGCGCCTCCAGCGACTCCCGGAACTCGGCGATCCGCTCGCCCGGCGCCCCGCACGGCCCGGCCGCCACGAACCGCGCCACCGCCTCCTCGTACGGCGGCTCCTGCTCGGTCCAGCTCGTGTACATGCCCGCCTCGCGCACATGCTTGAGCAACGCCCCCCGCACCCGCTCCGGCGACCCCGGCTCCGGGCCCAGCCCGAACACCGTCTGCCAGGCCGCCCACGCCAGTTGCGCGTCCGGCACACCCTCGCCGGTGCGCGTCACCTCGGCGAGGACGTCCGCCCAGCGGTCCGGGCACTCGGTGAGCACGTTCAGCGCCGCCCGGACATCGCCACTGCGCTTGGTGTCGTGCGTCGAGGCCACCGTCCCGCCCACCGGCCAGTCGCGCTGCACGCGCGCGCAGTACGCGTGGAACTCCTCCGGCGACAGCGCGGGAGAGCCCGGATTCCCGCCCACCTCGGTCGCCGACAGCAGCGGCACGTACCGGTAGAACGCCGTGTCCTCCACCGACTTCGCCCGCAGGGCCGACGCGGTCTGCGCGAACCGGGTCCGGAACTCCACCTGCGCGGGCCCGTCGCCGTACCGCCCCAGCACCAGGTCCCGTACGACGTCCACAGCGCCGGCCTCCTCGGGCACGGCGAAGGCCTGGCGGGCCTCGGCCGCGGCCTCCTCGGTGACCACGGACGCGGCGTCGGCCGACTCGTAGGGCCGGTAGACGTCCATGCGCACCAGTAGTTCCTGAAGCGCCGTGCGCAGCGCCCAGGGCGCGCGGTCGCGCAGGGCGGGCTCGGGCGAGGTCGCGCACAGCCGGACCGCCACCCGGGTCAGCCGGTCCATCTCCGTGGCCAGCTCGTGCGTGAGGACCTTGTACGCCGCCCGCCGCACCGTCGCCTCCCACTGCCCGCCCCGGTCCGTCTGCGGGGCCGCGAACCGCCGGTACTGCCCCAGGAGGTCCCCGAACCCGGCCGGGTCCGTGAAGAGGCCGTCCACGTGCCGCAGGGCGTCGTAGCCGGTGGTCCCGGCGACGGGCC
>KL569255.1:12103-12513 GCA_000715635.1 Streptomyces violaceus
CCACGACCGTCCAGCGGCCGCCCGTCGCCTCGTGCAGCGTCCTGAGGTAGCCGTCGGGGTCGGCGAGCCCGTCGGGATGGTCGACGCGCAGCCCGTCGATCACGCCCTCGTGCAGCAGCTGGAGGATCTTCGCGTGGGTGGCTTCGAACACCTCGGGGTCCTCCACCCGCACCCCGATCAGCTCCGAGATGCTGAAGAACCGCCGGTAGTTGAGCTCGGTCCGGGCCAGCCGCCACCACGCCGGGCGGTACCACTGGGCGTCCAGCAGGTGCGGCAGCGGCAGGTCCTCGGTGCCCTCGCGCAGCGGGAACACATGGTCGTAGTAGCGCAGGACGTCACCGTCGACGCGCAGCTCCCCGAGCACCTCGCCCAGCGGCCCGCCGAGCACCGGCAGCAGCACCCGGCCGTCC
>KL569255.1:12743-17116 GCA_000715635.1 Streptomyces violaceus
TCCCAGTCGATGTCGAACCAGCGCGCGTACGGCGACTTCGGGCCCTCGCGCAGCACCTCCCAGAGGGCACGGTTGTGGCGCGGGGCCATGGCCATGTGGTTCGGGACGATGTCCACCACCAGGCCGAGCCTGTGCTCACGCGCCGTGCGGGCCAGCGCCCGCAGCCCCTCCTCGCCGCCCAGCTCATCACGCACGCGCGCGTGGTCGACGACGTCGTAGCCGTGCGTCGAGCCCGGCACTGCCTCCAGGACGGGGGACAGGTGCAGATGCGAGACGCCGAGCGAGGCCAGGTACGGCACGACGTCCGCCGCGGCCCCGAAGGGGAACTCGGGCTGCAGCTGCAGCCGGTACGTGGCCGTGGGCACCACCGGGTCAGGTCGCTCAGGTGTCATGAACCCTACGTACCCGCCCCGCCGCCGTTCGTGTCATCGCCCGCGCCAGGTGCGCCGCGCGTCGCCCGGACGAGTGGCTCTGTCCGGACGACGCGGCGGAGTTCCCAGGCGTTTCCAGGCGAGGCGGCAGGGGCGGCTACACGGGCCGCTGGAGCACCGTGAGGCTCCGGTCCGTCAGGGTCAGCCGGTCCCCGGCCTGCACCTTCTCGCCGGCGTCCGGCGGCACACCGTCCGCGCGGGCGGTGTCGACCACGACCTGCCACTGCCGCCCGTGGTCGACCGGCACCACGAACTCCAGCGCCTTCGGCGAGGCGTTGAACATCAGCAGGAACGAGTCGTCGGAGATGCGCTCCCCGCGCGCGCCCGGCTCCGAGATCGCGTTGCCGTTGAGGAACACCGTCAGCGCCGACGCCCGCGCCGAGTCCCAGTCCCGCTGGGTCATCTCCCGGCCCTCCGGAGTGAACCAGGCGATGTCGGACAGGTCGTCGTGCGTGCCCTCCACGGGCCGCCCGTGGAAGAAGCGCCGCCTGCGGAAGACCGGGTGGTCCCTGCGCAGCCACACCATCGCGCGTGTGAAGGCCAGCAGCTCCCGGCTCAGGCGCCCCTCGCTGTCCTCGCCGTCCTGGCTCTCCTCGCCCTCCTGCGGCCACTCGACCCAGGCCAGTTCGTTGTCCTGGCAGTAGGCGTTGTTGTTGCCGCGCTGGGTGCGGGCGAACTCGTCGCCGTGGCTGATCATGGGCACGCCCTGGGACAGCATCAGGGTCGCGATGAAGTTCCGCATCTGCCGGGCCCGCAGCCGCAGCACGTCCGGGTCGTCGGTCTCGCCCTCGGCGCCGCAGTTCCAGGACCGGTTGTGGCTCTCACCGTCCCGGTTGTCCTCGCCGTTGGCCTCGTTGCGCTTGTCGTTGTACGCCACCAGGTCGTGCAGCGTGAAGCCGTCGTGGCAGGTCACGAAGTTGATGGAGGCCAGCGGGCGCCGCCCGTCGTCCTGGTACAGGTCGGACGAGCCGGTCAGCCGTGAGGCGAACTCCGCGAGCGTGCGCTGCTCGCCCCGCCACAGGTCGCGCACCGTGTCCCGGTACATGCCGTTCCACTCGGTCCACAGCGGCGGGAAGTTGCCCACCTGGTAGCCGCCCTCGCCCACGTCCCACGGCTCGGCGATCAGCTTCACCTGGGACACCACCGGGTCCTGCTGCACCAGGTCGAAGAACGACGACAGCCGGTCCACCTCGTGGAACTGCCGGGCCAGCGTCGCGGCCAGGTCGAAGCGGAACCCGTCGACGTGCATCTCCGTCACCCAGTACCGCAGCGAGTCCATGATCAGCTGCAGTACGTGCGGGGACCGCATGAGCAGGGAGTTTCCCGTCCCTGTCGTGTCCATGTAGTAGCGGGGGTCGTCCGTCAGCCGGTAGTAGCGCGAGTTGTCGAGGCCCTTGAAGGAGAGCGTCGGGCCCAGGTGGTTGCCCTCGGCGGTGTGGTTGTAGACCACGTCGAGGATCACCTCGATCCCGGCCTCGTGCAGCGCCTTCACCGCCGACTTGAACTCCAGGACCTGCTGGCCGCGGTCGCCCCAGGACGCGTAGGCGTTGTGCGGGGCGAAGAAACCGATCGTGTTGTAGCCCCAGTAGTTGTTCAGGCCCATGTCGACCAGACGGTGATCGTTCACGAACTGGTGTACGGGCATCAGCTCCAGGGCCGTGACCCCGAGCTCGGTGAGGTGCTCGATGACCGCCGGGTGCGCGAGGGCCGCGTAGGTGCCGCGCAGCTCCTCCGGCAGGCCCGGGTGCCGCATGGTGAGGCCCTTGACGTGGGCCTCGTAGAGCACCGTGTGGTGGTACTCGGTGCGCGGGAGCCGGTCGTCGCCCCAGTCGAAGTACGGGTTGACCACGACCGACGTCATCGTGTGCGGCGCCGAGTCCAGGTCGTTGCGCCGGTCGGGCTCGTCGAAGTGGTAGCCGTACACCTCCTCGCCCCAGCCGATCGAACCGCTGATCGCACGCGCGTACGGGTCGAGCAGCAGCTTCGCGGAGTTGCAGCGCAGCCCGCGCTCCGGGGCGTACGGGCCGTGTACCCGGAACCCGTACCGCTGCCCCGGCATGATGCCCGGCACGTACGCGTGCCGTACGAACGCGTCGCTCTCCCGGAGCTCGATCGCCGTCTCCGAGCCGTCGTCGTGCAGCAGACACAGCTCTACTCGGTCCGCGGCCTCCGAGAACACCGCGAAGTTGGTACCGGCGCCGTCGTACGTGGCACCGAGTGGATACGCCTCTCCAGGCCAGACCTGCATGGATACGACTCTTTCAGGTGTGTGGCGCCGGTGGGGACGCCTTGGCCCCGAGTCTCCCCGAAAGTGAGGGAACCTCCTATGACTTATGTCCCTCTTACCCGGTGACCAGTGCATACGCGGAATGCCGAACCAATGGGGCAAGAACGTACTCCCGAGGCTGTTGGGGGAGTAGGGGGAAGATGTGCGCAATGTAGTGCATCGCCACTTGGGCAAGGTGGTGGCCGGTACGGCCATCGCCGTGGCCGGGACAGCCGTGATGGTGGGGATCACCCTGCCGGGCACGGCGGGGGCGGATGAAACGGGGACCAGGGCGGGGCAGGCGGGGCAGTCCGTCCGGCAGGAGGACGGCGCGGACCGGGCCGTGGCGCCGGGGGTGGTGGAGGAGGCGCCCGCCGAAGGGGAGAAGGGCACGGGCCGCGACCCGCTGACCGACGACGAGATGGAGCGGGTCGCGAAGATCGCCCTGAACCGGCAGCTGCTCCAGGGCAGTGAGAGCGTCGACGGGGAGCGCGGCCCGCAGCGTCTCGGCGTCGATCTCGCCGAACCGGAGGCCGACGAGGTCGGCGACCCGAACGCGCCGCGGCGCGCCGATGTGACGTTCTACGACTACCGGGACGACACCCTCGTCACCAGGACCGTCGACCTCGGCACCGGCAAGGTGGTGCGGACCGGCACCCAGCGCGGTGTCCAGCCGCCGCTGAGCGGCGACGAGAAGGCCGAGGCGGCCAGGCTGCTGATCGCCGACCCGCTCGGCGCGGGCCTAAAGGCCGACTACCGGGACGCCACCGGCAAGGAGCTCACCTCCCCGGACCAGCTGCAGCTCAGCGGCGCCGTCTACCGGGCCGCGCCGGGCGCCCAGCCGGACGTGCTCGACCGCTGCGGCGAGCACCGCTGCGTCCGGCTGTTCCCGAAGATCAAGAACGGGCCCTGGGTCGACGCGAGGTCGATCGTGATCGACCTGAGCGCCCGCAAGGCCGCCCGGCTCGACCGCTGACCCGCCCTCCTCGCTCTTACTGTCACTGTCAGGGAGTCATCTCGTCATGCGCGTGAACAGACACAGCAAGGTCCGCACCCGGGCGGCGGTGGGCCTGACCGTGGCCGCGCTCGCCGCCGGCGTCACGGCCGGCGCGGGACCCGCCACCGCCCAGCCGAAGGCCGCCCCCGCGGCGCCGGCAGCGCCCTACTGCGGCGCCGCCCACCGCATCGAGCAGAAGCTCTCCACCGGCACCACCTGGCGGATGTGCTGGCGCTACGACGGCAAGGCCGGCCTCGTCCTGGAGAACATCTCGTACCAGCCCAAGGGCGAACCCAAGCCGATCAAGGTCCTCAACAGCGCCAGGCTCGGCCAGATCCACGTCCCGTACGACGACGGGAACATCGAGTACGACGACCTGACCGGGTTCGACTTCGCCCAGGGCCTGATGAACCTGGCGCCCGGCGAGTGCCCCGGCGGCACCATCAAGACGATCAAGGTCCCGGACTCCTGGAACGAGGACCCGAACGTCAAGGGCCTGTGCACCACCACCCGCTCCCGCGGCCACGCCTACCGCATGCAGGGGGACACCGCGAACAAGGTCTACCAGGCCCAGGGCAAGGACCTGCTCGTCTACACCGTGAACCAGGTCGGCTGGTACGAGTACATGACCGAGTGGCGCTTCCAGGACGACGGCGCGATCACCATGAACGTCGGCGCC
>KL569255.1:17367-18363 GCA_000715635.1 Streptomyces violaceus
GTCGTGGGACGACTACGACGCCGGGGACGGCCGCGGCTGGCCGATCGGCAAGGGTGCGAGCGCCAAGGCCACCAGCCACAGCCACAACGCCTTCTGGCGGCTCGACTTCGCCCTCGACGGCTCCACCGCCAACAAGATCGAGCAGTACGACTCGACCGTCACCGCCCCGGCCAGGGGCCAGCGTGCCCCGACCACCAAGACGACCCGCACCAAGGTGGACAAGGAACGCGCCGGGGACAGCAAGAACTACCGCTGGTGGCGTGTGGTGAGCGCGGCCGGCAAGAACAAGGACGGGCACCCGCGCTCCTACGAGATCGTCCCCGGCCCGACGACCAAGTACCCGGGCCGCAGCTACACCAAGCACGACGTGTACTTCACCCAGTACAACAAGTGCGAGCTGTTCGCCAGCCACAACCCCGGCGACTGCGGTGCCGGAGCCGGCGCCTCCGTCGACAAGTGGGTGAACGGGCAGGATCTCAAGCACCCGGTGGTCTGGACGAACATCGGCTTCCACCACATAGCCCGGGACGAGGACCAGCAGCCCATGCCCGTCCACTGGCAGGGATTCTCCATCGCCCCGCGCGACGTCACGGCCATGAACCCGCTCACTCCGGCCGAGCTCGGCTGGCAGAACGGGCACTGGCAGCCGCGCCGTTGAGAACTACCCGGCCCATCCGGCTGCACCGCCGACCGCTCCCGGAGTACCCTTCCTTGATCGTTGGGTGGGGCCAGGCCCCTCGGGAGGCTCGGGGGAGCGGAAGGCGGTGCGCGGGTGGGCTCGGGAGGGCTGGAGCTGCCCCCTGGTGACGAGGGTCACGAGGGGAACTCCACAGACGTCCCGACCGGTGCCGTGTCCCTGGCGCGGCCGATGGACGCGACGGGCTCGATCGGCCCGGAACTGGACTGGGACGCCGACGCCTGGCGCGAGGTGCGCACCCGCGCCCAGCGGGCCGGCCGCGCCTACATCTGGCTGAACCCTGTCTCTTATACACATCT
>KL569255.1:18574-19846 GCA_000715635.1 Streptomyces violaceus
CCGCCGTACTGCGGCCCATCTACGAACCCGTCCACGGCGACGACTGGGTGGTGGCCGCCGCCGGACCCGCCGGGCAGGAATGGGTGCAGCGCGCCGTCGCGGTACGCGAGGTGAGCCGCCGCAAGGGCTATCTGCTCGACCCGGCCGACGACAACGTCCTGTCCTTCCTCACCCTGCCGCAGCTGCGCGAGCTGATGGTGCAGCACTGGCCCTGCTTCGAGCCCTACTTCGACGACCGCCGGGACGTGGAGCTCGCCCTGGACGAGCTGGAGGTCACCCGGAACGTCGTCTCCCGCAATCGGGCCCTGTCCGAGGCCGTCCTGAACCAGGCCGAGCGCGCCTCGGCCCGGCTGCTGGAGATGCTCGGCGCGGACGGTGACGTGCCGTCGGCACGCCGGCTGCCCGTCGACGCCGTCGAGGACCTGGTCGGCGACCGGTACGCCGATGTGGTCGCCGTCCACTCGGACCGGGTGCGGCTGATGCGCCAGTTCCCGGCCGAGGACATCTTCGGCGCCGCCCGCCGCCTCGACGCCATCGGCATAGGCCTCAACCTGCTCGTGCAGAACTTCTCCGGCCGCCGTCTGGTGCGGCTGGCTGAGTCGGGCTGCCGGGTGCGGCTGCTGTTCCTCAACCCGGCCTCCAGCGCGGTCAAGCGGCGCGAGCGCGAACTGGGCCTCAAGCGCGGCGAGCTCAGCCGGGCCGTCGAGATGAACATCCTGCACATGCGCCGGGTGCGCGCCCGGCTGCGCGACCCGGGTGCCTTCGAGATCCAGGTCTTCGACGAGACACCGCGTTTCACGGCGTATCTGGTCGACGGCGACGGGGCCGACGGCATCGCGGTCGTGCAGAACTATCTGCGCCGGACACGCGGCATGGAGGCACCGGTGTTCGTGCTGCGCAACGGCAGCAAGGTGGTCAAGTCGGGCGATATCGACGAAAGCGGCCTCTTCCCCACGTACCGCGAGGAGTTCGAGGTGATGTGGGCGGATTCGCGGCCCGTGTCGTGAACGGTGCCCCGCTGTGCGGCGGTTGTGGTGGTTCACCCGGCCGCCGCCGGGGGTAAGCGGAACGCGCTCCTCGGATTGTCAGTGGTGCATGCGAAGGTGGAGACCACTGGGGGACACCACCGGGGGACGCACCACAAGAAGGGGGACCGCCCATGGGCTGGCACCGGGAGCTGCTGATCGGCTTCGACCTGGAGACGACGGGCACCGATCCGCGCGAGGCGCGCATCGTCACGGGGGCCGTGATCGAGGTCAGGGGCGGGGAGCC
>KL569255.1:20034-21310 GCA_000715635.1 Streptomyces violaceus
GGGGGGAGCCGATGGGGCGCCGGGAGTGGCTGGCCGACCCGGGGGTGCCGATCCCCGAGGAAGCGGTGGCGGTGCACGGCATCAGCAACGAACGCGCGGCGGCCGAGGGCAGACCGGCCGACCAGGTGGCGGACGCCATCGCCGATGTCCTCACCTCCTACTGGAAGTCGGGCGTGCCGGTCGTCGCTTACAACGCGGCCTTCGACCTGACCCTGCTCTCCGCCGAGTTGCGGCGCTACGGACTGCCGTCCCTGCGTGACCGCCTGGGCGGCGTGGACCCCGCCCCGGTCATCGACCCGTACACCATCGACCGCTGGGTCGACCGCTACCGGCGCGGCAAGCGCAACCTCCAGGCGGTCTGCTCGGAGTACGGCGTGGTCCTCGACTCCGCCCACGACGCCACGGCCGACGCCCTGGCGGCGGCCCGGCTGGCCTGTGCGATAGCCGACCGCCACCCCAAGATCGCGAGCCTGGGCCCGGCGGATCTGCACCACCGCCAGATCGAGTGGTACGCGGAGTGGGCGGCGGACTTCCAGGGTTTCCTGCGCCGCAAGGGCGACGCGACCGCCCTGGTGGACGGGGCGTGGCCGTTGCGGGAATTGGCGGACGAGCCGGTCTGACCGGGCCTGGCGCAAGGACCCCTCAGGCCCTCAGAACGGATACCACCGCACCGTCTCGTCGCCGTCCCGCAGGGACGCCACCCGCCGTTCGAACTCGGCCAGCGCCTTCGGGTTGCTCGGTGCGTGCTGAGCCACCCACGCACAGCTGGCCGTCTCCCGGGCGCCGCGCAACACCGAGCACCCGTCCCACTCCCGGACATCCCACCCGTACGTCCCGGTGAAGGACTCGTACGCCTCGTCCGCGAGCCCGTACCGGTCGTGGGACAGCGCCATCACCACCAGATCGTGCTCGCGCAGGTCGGCGGAGACCGTCTCCAGATCGACCAGAACCGGCCCGTCCGGGCCGACATGCACATTGCGGGGCAGCGCGTCGCCGTGGATCGGCCCGGTCGGCAGATGCGGCGTCAGCGCGGCGGCCTCCGCGGCGAAGCCGTCCCGCCGCTCGCGCAGATATGCCGCGTCCGCGGGGTCGACCGCGTCGCCCGCGAGCCGCAGCCAGCGTTCCACGCCGCCCAGCAGATCGCGGGCCGGCAGTTCGAAAGGAGGAAGAGGCGTGGCGTGCACGGCCCGTAGCAGTTCGGCCAGATCCCGCGGCTCGGCGGGCCGTACGGCATCGGGCAGCCGGTGCCACACCGTCACCCCTGTCTCTTATACAC
>KL569255.1:21452-23678 GCA_000715635.1 Streptomyces violaceus
CGCCCGCACCGCGGGCACGCCCGCCTCGGCGAGCCACACCGCGATGTCCAGTTCGCGGCGCGCCCGGTCGAGGAGTTCGGCGTCGCGGCCGACCTTGACGACCAGGTCACCGGCGGCGAACACCGCGTTCTCGCCCAGCGCCAGCAGCCGCGCCTCGCGGGCCGCGCCGCCCGGCACGCCCGCCACGGCCAGTACGTCCCGCGCCCGTGCCTCGTCCATCGTCCGCCTCCGTGATCCCGGTACTTGTGCGTCACCGTCGGGTTCTGGCCATCCGTCCGTCAGTGTCGCATTCACACAGGTCGGACCGTGTGCGCGGTGCCTTGACGAGGCAGGCCGCCTTCACGACCATGACGTGGCCCGTCCGAGCTGTGCAAAGGGGCTGATGCCGTGACGTCGGTGACCGAGGTGAGGAGACCGGCCGATCCGGCACCGGGCCGGGCTCGGCCCCGCCGGGCCGTGGACCACGGCGCCTGGTTCCTGGTGCTGCCCGCCCTGATCCCCATCCTCGTCCTCAGCGTCGGCCCGCTGCTGTACGGGATCCTGCTGGCTTTCACCGACGCACAGTCGGGCCGTACTGAGCCCACGCAGTGGATCGGCGGCCTCAACTTCCGGGACCTGCTGCACGACACGCTGTTCTGGGAGTCGTTCCGGATCGGGCTGGTGTGGGCGGTCGGGGTGACCGTGCCGCAGTTCCTGCTCGCGCTGGGCCTCGCCCTGCTGCTCAACCAGGACCTGCGGCTGCGCTGGCTGGCCCGTGCCCTGGCGATCATCCCGTGGGCCATGCCCGAGGTCGTCGTCGGCATCATGTGGCGGCTCGTCTACAACCCGGACGCGGGCATCCTCAACGAGACCCTGCGCGATGTCGGCCTGGGCGGCGGCCGCGACTGGCTCAGCGGGCTGGCGACCGCGCTGCCCGCCGTGATCCTGGTCGGCGTCTGGGCGGGCATGCCCCAGACGACGGTGGCGCTGCTCGCCGGGCTGCAGAACACCCCGCGCGAACTGCACGAGGCGGCGGCCGTCGACGGCGCGGGCGCCTGGCGCCGCTTCCGCACGGTCACCTGGCCCGCCCTCAGACCCATCGCCCTGGCCATCACGGCACTCAACCTGATCTGGAACTTCAACTCCTTCGCCCTGGTCTACGTGCTCACCAACGGCGGCCCCGGCGGCCGGACCCGACTGCCCATGCTCTTCGCCTACGAAGAGGCCTTCCGCTACGGGCAGTTCGGCTACGCGGCGGCGATGGGCTGCGTGATGGTGGCTGTCATCTCGATCGCCCTGGCCGTCTTCCTCGCCGGCCGCCTCCGGGGAGGTGACGACGCGTGAGGACCAGCAGACCGGCCCGCGTCGGCCAGTACACCGCGCTGCTCGCCTACCTCGTCTTCCTCGCCTTCCCGTTCCTCTGGCTGGTCTCCACGGCGTTCAAGCCGCCGCGCGAGCTGGGCAGTCTGCATCCGACGTGGATCCCGGAGGACCCCACCCTCGCCAACTTCCGGCAGGCCTTCGACGAACAGCCGCTGCTGCACGCCGCCCTCAACTCGCTGCTCGCCGCGCTCGGCGCGGCGGTCATCGCGGTGCTGATCGCGACGCCGATGGCCTACGTCGTCGCCCGTCGCCGCACCTGGCTGGCAAAGGCGGTGACGGGCTGGGTGGTCGTCAGCCAGGCGTTCCCGTTCGTGCTGCTGATCATCCCGCTGTTCCTCGTGCTGAAGAACCTCCGAATGATCAACTCCGTGCCGGGGCTGGTGCTGGTGTACGTGGTGTGGTCGCTGCCCTTCGCGCTGTGGATGCTCGCCGGGTATGTGCGGGCCGTGCCGCCCGAGCTGGAGGAGGCCGCCGCGGTCGACGGGGCCGGCCGGGTGCGGACGCTGGTGTCGGTGACGGCGCCGCTGCTCGCGCCGGGCATCGTGGCGACGGCTCTGTTCGCGTTCATCACCGCGTGGAACGAGTTCTTCTTCGCGCTGGTGTTGCTCAAGACACCGGAGAAGCAGACCCTGCCCGTGGTGCTCACCCACTTCATCGGGGCCGAGGGCGTCGCCGACCTCGGCCCGCTCGCCGCGGCCGCGTTCCTTGCGACGCTGCCCTCGCTGGTCGTCTTCGCGCTCATCCAGCGGCGGATCACGGGCGGCATGCTCACTGGGGCGGTGAAGAGCTGATGCGCGCCCGTCTGCTGGCCCTGGTCCTGCTGCTGCTCCTCGCCGGCTGCTCCTCCGGCGGCACCCGTGACGA
>KL569255.1:23852-25831 GCA_000715635.1 Streptomyces violaceus
GACGGCCGGATCACCCTGCGCTTCCAGTCCCTGGCCTGGCAGGAGGAGTCCGTCGAGGCCAACAAGGCGCTGGTGAAGGAATGGAACGCCACCCACCCGGACGTCCGGGTCGAATACGTCCAGGGCACCTGGGACAGCGTCCACGACCAGCTCCTCACCGCCTTCGAGGGCGGCGAGGCACCCGACATCATCCACGACGCCTCCGACGACCTGGCGGACTTCGCCTACGGCGGCTACCTGGCCGATCTCACCGACCTGCTGCCCGCGAGACTGAAGTCGGACATCCCGCAGCGCAGTTGGGCGACGACCACCTTCGGGGACGGGGTCTACGGTGTGCCGTTCCTCCAGGAACCGCGGGTGCTGATCGCCAACGCGAAGTGGCTCCGGCAGTCCGGAGTGCGGATCCCGACTCCGGAAAAGCCATGGAGCTGGGCCGAGTTCCGCCGGATCACGGAACACCTCAGCGGTCAGGGGAAGTACGGCATCGCCTGGCCCCTGAAGGAACCGGTCTCCGCCACGCTCAACCTCTCCCTGTCGGCGGGCGGACAGCTCTTCCACCGTGGGGCGGACGGCAAGGTGACGGTCCGGTTCCAGGCGGCCGACCAAGTGGTGCCGAGCACCATCCACGAGCAGGTCGGCACCGACCGCAGCGCCTCGCCCACGACCCTGGGCAGCGGGGGCTCCGACACCCTGCCCGGGTTCTTCGGCGGCAGATACGCGATGGTCCCGCTCGGCTTCTCCTACCGTCAGCAGATCGTGCAGCAGGCGCCGAAGGGCTTCGACTGGCAGGTGCTGCCCGCCCCGGCCGGCGCCGGAGGGCTCACCCAGGGCGTCAGCCCGCAGACCCTCTCCGTCGCCGAGGACTGCCCGCACAAGAAGGAGGCCGCCGCCTTCATCGACTTCCTCCTCAGACCGCCGAACATGGTCCGCCTCGCCCTCGGTGACTGGATGCTGCCCACCGGCACCCGGGCGCTGGGCGACCCGGCCCTGCGCACGTCCGAGCACGGCTGGGCCACCGGCACCGCCCTCGCCGGGCACCTGCGCCCGGCGCCCGCGCAGACGGTGCGGGGCTACCCCGAGTGGAAGGACAAGGTGGCGACCCCGGCCCTGCAGGAGTACTACAGCGGAGCCATCGGACTCGGCGAACTGCGCGAGCGGCTGGAGGAGGACGGCAACCTGGTGCTGGCGCGCTATCAGCGCTGACGGCGTCGCCGGTCCGGCTCCGTTCAAGGCACGGCGGGTCCCGTGAGGTACCGGCCCTCCTCGTTGTACGGCCAGACATTGGGCGCGCAGCCGCGCATGCCCTTGATCTGCTGCATCATCGCGGGGGCCGGCTTGCCCGGGCCGGGGCAGCCGACATGGCCGTGGCCGAGGAAGTGGCCGACTTCGTGGTTGATGATGAGGGCCCGGTAGGCCTTGACGTCCTTGGCGTAGACGGGAGTTGCCAGGAGCCAGCGCTTGAGGTTGACCATGACGTTCTTGGCGACGTTGCAGTTGACCTCGCCGCCGGTGTTCAGGCCGTACTGCCCGCAGATCTTGTCCACGGTCCCGGCGGTGGCGACCTTCACG
This sequence comes from Streptomyces violaceus, assembly GCA_000715635.1. Taxonomy (GTDB): domain Bacteria; phylum Actinomycetota; class Actinomycetes; order Streptomycetales; family Streptomycetaceae; genus Streptomyces; species Streptomyces violaceus. The sequence continues at coordinate 25,422 of KL569255.1, forward strand.
ACGAAGTCGGTGGGCCCGCTCGACACCCGCCGGAACGCCGAACGGCCGTCCGCCGTCCAGCCGCGCCGGTCGGCCAGGACGTCCTCCACCTGCTCGGCGACGTCCGAGGCGGACAGGTCGATGCCGTCCTCGACGTCCACCCGGTAGCGCAGGGTCGCGCCCCGCCCCGCCTTGGGACCCGAGCCGGGGGCGACGGTGAAGGTGCCGGGGCCCGTGGCCGGGATCTCCGGCCGTGCGGAGGGGGAGGAGGAGGGCGAGGCGGACGGTGAGGACGGGTCCGACGGGGTGAGGGGCCTGGCCGGGGCGGTGGTGGCCGGGGAGTCCGGCGCGGGCTCGGTCCCCGGGCCGGGGCCGGCTTCGGCCGACGTTCCTCCGGGCTTCGCCGACGACCTTTCCACCGCCGCGAGACC
>KL569255.1:26037-26795 GCA_000715635.1 Streptomyces violaceus
ATGTGTATAAGAGACAGGCCCCGAGCAGCGCCAGCGCGGACAGACCCGCTAACAGCGGGCCCTTCCGGCCCCGCCGCCCGGCGGAGTGCGTAGGGCGGCCTCTGCGGCGGCCGCGGGACGGAGGTACGGAGTGCGCGGTCATGGTCATTCAGATTGCGAGGGTCATGTGATCGAACTTGGCGCGAATGGTAACGGAAGGATAACGAAGATCTGCCGGAGGCCTGTGTGATCATCCGGTAACAGGGGCCCGGGCCGTGCGCGGGCCTGCGGATACTGAGCCCATGCCACGAGTTCTGCTGATCGAAGACGACCGCGCCGTCCGTGAAGGAGTCGCCCTCGCCCTGCGCCGCCAGGGGCACGACGTCGCCGCCGCCGAGACCGGGGAGGAGGGGCTGGAGCGGCTGCGGTCCTTCCGGCCGGACGTCGTGGTGCTCGACCTGATGCTGCCCGGCATGCCGGGTCTGGACGTGTGCCGCGCCATGCGCGCCCTGGACCAGACGCTGCCGATCCTCATGGCGACCGCGCGCGGCGACGACGTGGACATCGTCGTAGGGCTGGAGGCCGGAGCCGACGACTACGTGGTCAAGCCCGTGCAGGCCCGGGTCCTCGAGGCGCGCATCCGGGCCGTCCTGCGCCGGGCGACGGCCGCGGCGGCGACCGACGGCGGCATACCGAAGATCGACACGTACGGAGAGCTGGCCATCGACCGCGCCGGGCACTCGGTCACCTGGCAGGGCGTCCCGGTCCCGCTCGCCCCG
>KL569255.1:27033-29032 GCA_000715635.1 Streptomyces violaceus
CAGGTGTTCAGCCGGCAGCAACTCCTGGAAGCCGTCTGGGAACACAGCTACCACGGCGACGCGCGCCTGGTGGACGCCTGCGTCAGACGGCTGCGGGCCAAGATGGGCGAGCCCTCGCGCGAGCCGCGCTACATCCAGACCGTGCGCGGCTTCGGCTACCGATTCGTGTCCCCGTGAGGAACCTCTCCGCGAGGAACGCCCTGTTCCCACGTCTGCGCGGCCTGTTCCCACGCCTGGGCGGGTTGCGCACGCGCCTGGTGGTGGCGTTCGCGCTCGTCGCCGCGCTCACCGCGGCGACCACCGGCGCCCTGAGCTTCCGGGAGGCGCGCACGGGTGTGCTCCAGCAGAGCCAGGACACCGTGATCAAGCTGCTGCGCACCCAGGTCGACCGGCTCGCCCCGCAGCTCTCCTTCCCCCCGGGCGAGGCCGAACTGCGGCGCTTCGCCGGTGATGTGGCCCGCGCCGAGCCGTCCGGAAGCTGGCGGGTGCTGGTCGGCTACGAGGATCTGAGCGCCACGTCCCTCCCGGACGACCCGTTCGACGAGCTGACGCCCGATCTGCGCGAAGCCGTGGACTCCAGTGCGGCCACCGTCTTCCAGCGGGTGAACACAGGTGACCACACCTCACTCGTCGTCGGCATGTCGGTCACCTTCGCCGGCCACGAGAACCGGGGAATCGCCTCGGGGGTCCAGGTCTTTCTCACGGTGCCGCAGGCCACCGAACAGCGGTACGTGGACGCCCTGGTCACCGCCGTGGAGCGGGCCACCGTACCCGCGCTGGGCGTCGCCGTGCTGCTCGCGCTGCTCGCCGCGCGCGGGGTGCTGCGGCCGGTGCGCGCACTGCGGCACGCCACCCGCAGCATCGCCGAAGGGCGGCTGGACACCCGGCTCGCGGTCAACGGCTCCGACGAACTCGCCGATCTGTCCCACACGTTCAACGAGACGGCCGCCGCCCTGGAGGAGTCGGTGGCCGAACTGCGCGGCATGGAGGCCCGGGCCCGCCGGTTCGCCGCGGACGTCTCGCACGAACTGCGCACCCCGCTGGCCGCCATGGCGGCGGTCACCGACGTCCTCGACGAGGACGCCGCCCGTCTCGACCCGGACACCGCCACCGCGGTCCGGCTGATCAGCGAGGAGACCGTGAAGCTGGCCCGTCTCGTGGACGACCTGATGGAGATCTCCCGTTTCGACGCGGGCGCCGCGGTGCTGCACCTGGACGAGATCGACCTCGCCGAGTCGCTGCGCCGCACCCTCGCCGACCGCGCCTGGGCCGGCCTGGTGGACGCCGACCTGCCGCCGCCGGACGCCGTGCGCGGTCGCGTCGATCCGCGCCGGCTCGACGTCGTGGTGGCGAACCTGGTCGGCAACGCGCTCCGGCACGGAGCCCGGCCGGTCCGTCTGCGCCTGCGCGCGGACGGCGAGCGGTCGGCGGTCATCGAGGTGCTGGACAGCGGTCCCGGCATCCCCGAGGACGTCCTGCCGCACGTCTTCGAGCGCTTCTACAAGTCGGACACCGCCCGCACCCGGACCGAGGGCAGTGGTCTGGGCCTCGCCATCACCGCCGAGAACGTCCGGGTGCACGGCGGCAGCGTCCGGGCGGCCAACCGTCCGGAAGGCGGCGCTGTCTTCACCGTCGAACTCCCGCTGCCGCGGGACGAGCCGGCCCGCGGGGAGCACCTGTGACGGCCCGGCGCCGAGCCGCGCTGCTGGTCGTCCCGGCGCTGTGCGGGCTCGCCTCCTGCGGCATCCCGGCCACCGGCGTGGTGGAGGCGGGCGGTCCCGCCGGCGGGGTCGTGCCGACGATACGGGTCTACTTCGTGACGGACGGCAGGCCCGCGCCCGTCTCCCGCAGGGTCGTCACCCCGATCGGCGCCGCGTCGGCCGTGGAGGTACTGCTGCAAGGGCCCACGGCGGAGGAACGGGCCGTGGGGCTGAAGTCGTTGCTGCCGCTGACCGGGGCGGGCGTGCCGACGGCCGTCCCGGCCGACCCTGACCGGCCG
>KL569255.1:29255-29450 GCA_000715635.1 Streptomyces violaceus
GATGTGTATAAGAGACAGGCCACGGACTTCGCGAAGGTCACGACGCGGGGCCACCGGGTGTCCATCGAGCTGTCCCTGTCCTCCGCCCGCGATCTGCCCGACCTCGCGGTGACCCAGCTGATCTGCACCGCCGTCGAGGCCCACCGCGTCGCCGGCCCCGGGGACGAGGAGGTGACGGCCTGTCTCTTATACACA
>KL569255.1:29639-33589 GCA_000715635.1 Streptomyces violaceus
CCGCCGTATCGAGGGCACGGCGGCGCGCTGCCCCGCCGACTGACCGGCGCGCTCGGCCCGCGGCCACCCGGCCAAGAGATTGCACGAGACGTATCGTCTCGCTTAAGGTCAGCGCATGACCAGTCGCGCGCACATCGCCATGTTCTCCATCGCCGCCCACGGCCACGTGAACCCGAGCCTCGAGGTGATCCGCGAGCTCGTGGCGCGCGGCCACCGGGTGACCTACGCCATCCCGCCGATCTTCGCGGATAAGATCGCGGAGACCGGTGCCGAGGTGAAGCCCTGGAACTCCACGCTGCCCTCGCCCGACGACGACCCGGAGGCGTGGGGGAGCACGCTGCTGGACAACGTCGAGCCGTTCCTCGACGACGCGATCCAGGCGCTGCCGCAGCTGATCGAGGCGTACGAGGGCGACGAGCCGGACCTCGTCCTGCACGACATCGCCTCCTACCCGGCCCGCGTCCTCGCCCACCGCTGGGGTGTCCCCGCGGTCTCCCTGTCACCGGCCATGGTGGCCTGGGAGGGGTACGAGAAGGAGGTCGCCGAGCCCATGTGGGCGGAGCCGAAGAAGACCGAGCGCGGCCGCGCCTACTACGCCCGGTTCCAGGCCTGGCTGGAGGGGAACGGCATCACGCGGCACCCCGACCCGTTCGTGGGCCGTCCCGACCGCTCGATCGTCCTGATCCCCAAGGCGCTCCAGCCGAACGCGGACCGCGTCGACGAGACCGTGTACTCCTTCGTGGGAGCCTGCCAGGGCGATCGCCCCGCCGAGGGCGGCTGGCAGCGCCCGCCCGGTGCCGAGAAGGTCGCGCTCGTCTCCCTCGGGTCCGCCTTCACCAAGCAGCCCGGCTTCTACCGGGAGTGCGTCAAGGCGTTCGGTGACCTGCCCGGCTGGCACCTGGTGCTGTCGATCGGCAAGCACGTCGACCCGGCCGGCCTCGGGGACGTCCCCGCGAACGTCGAGGTGCGCTCCTGGGTGCCGCAGCCGGCGATCCTGAAGCAGGCCGACCTGTTCGTGACGCACGCCGGCGCGGGCGGCAGCCAGGAGGGACTTGCCACCGCCACGCCGATGATCGCCGTACCGCAGGCCGCGGACCAGTTCGGCAACGCGGAGATGCTCCGGAGCCTCGGCGTCGCCCGGTACCTCCCCACGGAGGAGGCGACCGGCGAGGCCCTGCGCGAGGCGGCCCTCGCCCTCGTCGGCGACCCCGAGGTCGCCCGCCGCCTGAAGATCCAGGCGGAGCTGCTCCGGGAGGGCGGCACCCGCCGCGCGGCCGACCTCATCGAGGCCGAACTGCCCGCCCGCCAGGGCTAGTCGGTCCCATGGAAGTGCCGGGCCGTCACACCGCGACGGCCTGGCGGGTGAGGGTCTGGCGGGCCTGGTCGAGCGTGGCGTCCATGCGCGCCGCCTGCCCCTTGGTGAACATGAACATCGCGGCGTCGTCGGTGTAGTCCATGTAGTTCATGAACATGTCGCCGTTCGGCCCGTTGCCGCACGTCACCTGGGGGAAGTCGGGTGAACCGAGGTTGGGCCCCGCCTGGTTGGGGGTGTCCGACACGAAGTCGCTGCCGCTGCACCCCTCGTCGTCGTCGCCCCAGATGTGCCGCAGGTTCAGCCAGTGCCCGATCTCGTGCACGGCCGTGCGGCCACCGTCGAACGGAGCCTTGGCGGTGCCCGTGGTCCCGACCGCGGTGTACGTGACGACCACGCCGTCCGTGGAGGCGGCGCCGCCCGGGAACTGGGCGTAGCCCAGCAGTCCGCGGCGCAGCCGGCAGACCCAGACGTTCAGGTAGATGTCCGCGGGCCAGGCGTCCCGGCCCCCGCTCAGGCTGAACTTGACCAGGTCGTCCGTGCCCCAGTCCGGGGTCGAGGACTGGGTCCGTGTGATGCCGCTGGTGGGGCGGCCCAGCGGGTCGGTCCGGGCGAGGTGGAACTGCAGGCGCACATCGGCCACGAGGTCCTGCCAGGCTGCCGGAACCTTGTTGACATCCGGGTTGCCGGCCCGGAAGTCCTGGTTGAGCACCTCGATCTGACTCTGGATCTGGGCGTCGCTCACGTTCTGCTCGGGGGTGCTGTGCACGACGTGCACGACGACGGGGATGTCGACGAGGCTCTGCCGGCCGGTGACCCGCTCCAGTTGCTCGTAGGTGAACGCGGTGTTCTCGATCAGGGCCCGGTTCTCGGCGTACTCCGGGTTCAGGTCGAGGAGTCTGCGGTGTACCTCCATGGCGCCGCACCAGCGGCTGTAGTCGGCGGAGGTGACGCGAAGGTAGGACTGGGCGTCGGACATGACTGCCCCTCGGGGGCTGAGGGTGTGCCGCGCACGCGGCTGCGGAAGTGCGCGTCTGACACGCGCCGCGAGGGCCGGGCGACACCGGGCGGAGCGGTCGGTTGCCCGTTCCCTCCGAACCCATACACTGATAATCCTAGCCACTTGGGAATAAAACCGGCAATGCGAACGGCTTTGGGTGAGTGAGGGGGCCGGGTCATGAGGGAGCCCTCGTCGGACCTGTTCCGTTCCTGGATCCATTCCTACGAGGAGGACCACGAGGACGTGCGGGTGTACCGGCCCGACGACTACCCCTTCCCGCCGGCGCGCGGGCGCCGCGGTATGGAGTTCGCGCCCGACGGCGCCTTCGTCGACCACCCACTGGGACGCGGTGACGCTCCCGGGGCCGTGCCCGGCCGCTGGCGGCTCGTGGCGGACCGTCATATCGCGCTCACCTTCGACGGTGCCCGCCCGGACCGGGAGCTGGAGATCCTGCGCTGCGACGAGACCGTGCTGCACGTGCGCCGACTCACGAACTGAAAGGGCCCGTTGGTTGCCCCGGCAACCAACGGGCCCTTCGGGCAGCGGCGGAGATCACGACTCGCGGCGGGGATCAGACCTTGAGGGGCTCGCCCTCGTCGTCCCGCGCCGCCGGTCCGGCGACGACCGCCCCCGGCGCCTCGTCGTGCGTGAGGTCGGGCAGCCGGTGCAGCCACTTCGGCAGGTACCAGTTGCGCTCCCCGAGCAGCGCCATCACCGCCGGCAGCAGCACACCCCGGATGATCGTCGCGTCGATGAGCACCGCGGCCGCGAGCCCCACGCCCATCTGCTTCATGGACTGCATGGACAGCGTCCCGAAGATCGCGAACACGGCGACCATGATGACCGCGGCACTGGTGACGACCCCGGCCGTGGTGACCACGCCGTGCCGGATCGCGTCCTTCGTCGCCAGACCCCGCAGTCGCGCCTCCCGTATCCGGGAGACCACGAACACGTGGTAGTCCATCGACAGGCCGAACAGGATCACGAACAGGAACAGCGGCAGCCAGGTGATGATGGCGCCGACGCCCTCCGCGCCCACCAGGGACGCGCCCCAGCCGTGCTGGAAGATCGCGACGAGGACGCCGTACGCCGCCCCCACCGACAGCAGGTTCAGCACGATCGACGTGAGCGCGATCGTCAGCGACCGGAACGACAGCAGCATCAGCAGGAAGGCGAAGACCACGACGAACGCGAAGACCGGGACGACGGCTCCGGCCAGCTGGTCGTTGAAGTCCTTCGACCCCGCGACCTGCCCCGTGATCGGCGCCTCCACCCCGTCGACCTTGCCGAGCGTGGCCGGACGCACCTCGTCACGCAGCTTGTCCAGGCTCGCGCCCGCCCGGTCCAGGTCGGAGCCGCCGACCAGCGGGACGTAGACGAACGCGACGTTCTGCGCGTCGTGCAGCCTGACTTCCACCGGGCCGCGCGAGGCGCCCGAACTGATCGCACGGTCACGGAAGCCGGCGAGCGCGGACTTCACCTCCGGCGCGTTGATGTCGTCCGCCTTGACGACCACCTCGGCCGGTTCCGAGCCGCCCGGGAAGGCGTCGTTGAGCCGGTTGTACGTCTGCACGATCGGCAGCGAGTCGCCGAACTCCTGGTCCAGCGTGAGCTGCTGCGTCTTCATGCCGAGCGCGG
>KL569255.1:33759-36890 GCA_000715635.1 Streptomyces violaceus
GCCGAACTCCTGGTCCAGCGTGAGCTGCTGCGTCTTCATGCCGAGCGCGGGAGCCGCGATGGCCAGCAGCGCACCGGCCGCCACCGCCACGGAGATCACGGGCCGGGCGAGGACGCGCCGCAGTACGGCCGTCCAGAACCGGCTGTCCTGGCTGCCGCCCGCCTTGCGCCGGCGCAGGAAGGGAATGCGGCCCTTCTCCACGCGCCCGCCCAGCAGCGACAGCAGCGCGGGCAGCACCGTCACGGACCCCACCATGGCCACCGCCACCACCATCAGCGAGGCCAGGCCCATCGCCTCGAACTCGGCGAGCCCGGTGAACAGCATGCCCGCCATGGCCACGCAGACCGTGACACCGGAGACGACGATCGCGCGGCCACTGGTCGCGGCGGCGATCCTGAGGGCCGTCTGCGCGTCCCGTCCGGCCTCGCGCTCCTCGCGCTCCCGGCGCAGGTAGAACAGGCAGTAGTCGACGCCGACCGCCATGCCGACCAGCAGCATCACGGAGTTGGCGGTGTCGCTCATCGGCTGGAGATGGCTGACGATGCCCATCAGGCCCATCGTCGCCATGATCGCGGTGACCGCAAGCGCCACCGGCAGCAGCGCCGCCACCAGCGCGCCGAAGGCGATGAGCAGAATGCCGAAGGCCACCGGCACCGCGGAGTACTCGGCCTTCTTGAAGTCGTCCCCGAACGCGTCGTCGAACGTCTTCATCATGCTGGCGCCGCCGATCTCCTCGATCCGCAGCGACCCGTGGTCCTTCTGGACGCCCTCGACGGCCTTCAGTACCGGCTCGACCCGCTCGCCGGCGGTGTCCGCCTCGCCGCGCATGTCGAACTGCACGAGCGCGCTGCGCCCGTCCTTCGAGATCGTCTTCGTGTCGTACGGCGAGGTCACCTCGGTGACCCGGCCGGTCCCCTCGACGGCCCGGACCACGGCGGTGACGGCGTCCCTGAACTCGGCGTCCGTGGCCTTCAGGTCACCGCTCCTGGCCTGGATCAGGACGGTCTCACCGGCCGGTTCGTCGATCCCGGCGTCCTCGATGATCCTCGCGGCGGTGTGCGTCTCCCCCTTCAGCTGGTCACTGTCCTTGACGTCGGCCCGGCCCGCCGCCGAACCGAGCCCCATCGCCAGGACGACGAACAGTACCCAGATGCCGACGGCAGCCCATCGGTGCCGGGCGCTCCAGCCGCCGGCCCGCGCGGCCAGGCCCCGCACCCGTGCTTCTCCGTTCCCCATGACGGGCTTGCCCCCTCGAGATGCGGTGGCGGCCCCCTGCCGCCCCCTCTCGTCTCGAAGGTATGGGCCGGATAAAGCCATCTCGTCGTGCTGCCCGGTGACGTGTCGGGGCCGGAACTCATCCCCATGGACCTCGCTCTCTCCCCACAGGGGAGGACCGCGAATGACCGTGGCCCCTTACACATATCGGGCTCCCCGTCTGTGTGGATCCTGAGCAGAAGGTTGTGCCCCGCGGTGACCGATGAGTAATTTACGGGGCCGGGCAGCTGCCCGGCGGCGGCCCTCGTGCCCACCCCCACGGGGCACGACGGCCGTCCTAAGGTGTGCGGATGACGACGACCTATGCGGCACTGTTGCGCGGAATCAACGTGGGCGGCAGCAGGAAGGTCCCGATGGCGGACCTGCGCACGCTCCTGGAGGGCCTCGGCTACGAGGGCGTACGCACGTATCTGCAGAGCGGCCAGGCGGTGTTCACATCCGGCCACGGTGACGCCGAGTCGCCGGCGGCCGAGATCACGCACGCCATCGAGAAGCACTTCGGCTTCGGCGTCGATGTGATCGTGCGCGACCACGCCTATCTGAAGGCGATCGCCGACGCGTGCCCGTTCCCGGCCGCCGATCTGGAGCCCAAGCAACTCCACGTCACCTACTTCTCCGCACCGGTGGCCCCCGACCGCTTCGCGGAGATCGACCAGGCCGCCTACCTCCCCGAGGAGTTCCGCCTGGGCGACCGCGCCCTGTACCTGTACGCCCCGAACGGCCTCGGCCGCTCCAAGCTGGCCGAACACCTGTCGAAACCGCGCATCAACAAGGGCGTGATCGCCACGACCCGCAACTGGAACAGCGTCACGAAGCTGGTGGAGCTGACGGGTGCCTGAGCACGACAGCGCCGTCGAGTCCGTCATCGAGGGTGAGCTGGCACTGCTCGACCCGGAGGTCCGCCGCTCGCCCGAGCGGGTCGGGGCGCTGCTGCACCCCGGCTTCCACGAGTTCGGCGCCTCCGGACGGCACTGGGACCGGGCCGCCATCATCGCCTCCCTTGCCGTGACCACCGACCCGGGGTCCCGGCCCTTCGTCGTCTCCGGGATGAAGGGCGTGCGGCTGGCCCCCGAGCTGGTCCACCTCACCTACGACACGGAGTGCGACGGCAGCCTCGCGCACCGCAGCTCGCTGTGGCGGCTGACGGAGAGCGGGTGGCAGCTCTACTTCCACCAGGCGACACCGTTCAGCGAGCGGGCAACGTGACCTGGCGGTCGCCGAGGCAGGACGTGTGCGACGTGATCTCGGCCGGCACGGTCAGCCGCGGATCCACGCAGAGCCGGCGCCGGTCGTCCTCGGAACGGGCCGCGGCGACCGCTCGGCTGCCGCGAGGTCGTCCTCGGTGAAAGAGCAGGCCCCGCACCGCTGCCGCGAGCCGGCGCGGATCGCGGGGCAGTCCGCCGGTGTCCAGGTCCCCGGGATCGCTGTACGGCGTCTGCCTCAGGTGGTCATCGTCCATGCGGGGCCCCTCGGCCCTGCCCCAGGGGCAAGGTCAACGGCACCGTACGTTTGGCCGAATCGCCCCCACACGGCCCGCGGCCTTGGCACGGTAGGGCCATGACGAGCACCGATGACCAGACGACTCCAACCGGTCGGACGACGGCCGTCCAGGCCATGCGCGGCGCGGCGGCCCAGCTTGCCGAACTGCTCGGCACGACGCCCGACTCCGTCACCGCCGTCCGCCCGACCCCGGACGGCTGGACGGCGGACGTGGAGGTCGTGGAGCTGGAGCGGGTCCCCGACACCATGACCATCATGGCGACCTACCGCGTCACCCTCGACCCGCAGGGACAACTGCTCGGCTACGAGCGGGTGCGCCGCTACGCCCGCGGCCAGCTCGACCGGCAGCGCTAGCA
>KL569255.1:37129-37280 GCA_000715635.1 Streptomyces violaceus
CCCGCCGTTCTCTCCCCAACTCCCTCTCGCGACAACTCTTTTGGTGTTCACCTGAACACCCTCGACGCCACCCCCGTACCTACGGGCGGCACGAGAACGAGTCTCGCGAGAGGAATCGCCCACGTGACCGTCATGACGCAGACCGGCGGGG
>KL569255.1:37539-39081 GCA_000715635.1 Streptomyces violaceus
CTCCAGCGGTTCGGGTTCCGCCGGCCTCTTCGACATCCTCGAACTGATCCTGGACCGCGGGCTCGTCATCGACGTGTTCGTCCGGGTCTCACTGGTCGGCATCGAGATCCTGAAGATCGACATACGTATCGTCATCGCCAGCGTGGACACCTACCTCCGGTTCGCCGAGGCCTGCAACCGCCTCGACCTGGAGGCCGGCCGCAAGGCCCCCGACAAACTCACCGACATCGTCGGCAACCTCGTCGAGAGCGGCGCCCGGGGCAAGAGCAGCGGTGCGATCGGCGGGGCCATCGACGCGATCGGCGACATCTTCGACCGCGACGACAAGGACCGCAGGGAGGAGGAGCGGTGAGCGGCGTCTACGTCTACGCCGTCACCCGCTCCGACCACCCTCTGCGGCTCGACGGCCTGCGCACGGTCGGCGGGACCGACGACTCCCCGCGCGTGCTCGTCCACGGCCCGCTCGCCGCCGTGGTCAGCGCCGCACCCCCCGGCCTGCGGCCCAAACGCCGTGACCTCGCCGCCCATCAGGAACTCCAGGAACGCCTCATGGCCGACGGGTCGGTCCTCCCCATGCGGTTCGGCCTGCTCGCCCCCGACGACACCGCCGTCAGGACGGCCCTGGAGGAGAAGAGCGAGGACTACGCCCGAAGGCTCGGCGAACTGCACGGCACCGCCGAGTTCAACCTCAAGGCCGCCCGCTCCCAGGACGACCTGCTGCGCGAGGTGCTCGACGAGTCGGAGGAGGCCCGCCGGCTCAACCAGCACACCCGCGACGGCAGCGGCGCCTACGAGGACCGCCTCGCCCTCGGTGAACTGGTGGCCCGGCAGGTCGAAGCCCGGCAGCGGCGGCAGGCCGACGAGATCGTCGGGCGGCTGTCCGGTCTCGCCCGGGCCAGCGTCGTGGCCGACCCGTCCAAGGACGACTTCCTCAACGTCTCCTTCCTCGTCGAACGCGCCCGCGCCGACGAGTTCACCGCGGCCGGCCGGGGCCTGGCCCACGACTACGGCGACGCCTACGACTTCCGGCTGCGCGGCCCGCTGCCCCCCTACAGCTTCGCCGCCTGACGGGATCACCCATGGGCCTGCTCACCGGCATCCTCACCCTCCCGCTCGCGCCCCTGCGCACCACCCTCTGGGCCGCCGAGCAGCTACAGGCCGCCGCCGAGGCGCAGTACTACGACCCGGCCCCCGTCCGGCAGGCCCTCGTCGACCTGGAGCGCGCCCTGCTCGAGGGACGGATCGACGAGGCCGAGTACGACCGCCGCGAGGACGAACTGCTGGACCGGCTCGACGAGATCAACGCCCGGAGACGAGGCCCCCGACCATGACCCACCCGGCAGCAGGCGGACTCGCCGGACCGCCCCGCTTTCCCTCCCCCTACGACCAGGGGCCCGGCGCCCAGACCGCCAACCTCGCCGACATCCTCGAACGGGTCCTCGACAAGGGCGTGGTCATCGCCGGCGACATCCGGATCAACCTGCTCGACATCGAACTGCTCACCATCAAGCTGCGCCTGCTCGTCGCCTCCGTCGACAAGGC
>KL569255.1:39300-42147 GCA_000715635.1 Streptomyces violaceus
TCGTCGCCTCCGTCGACAAGGCCAAGGAGATGGGCATCGACTGGTGGGAACACGACCCCTCCCTCTCCTCCCGGGCCGCCCGGACCGAGCGGTCCCTGGCCGACGAGAACGAACGACTGCGTGCCGAGATCGCCGCACTCAAGGCGGCCGAGAGGAGCCCGGAGCCATGACCGACCCGAACCTCGTGTACACGTACGCCGTCCTGCGTCGCACCCCCGAGGCCACCGCGGCGGTGACGCACCTGCGCGGAGTCGCCGGAGAACCGATCCACCTGGTCGACCCGGCGGAAGGCACGCCCCAGCTCGCCTTCGCCGTCGGCCACGTCCCGGCCGCCGACTACGACGAGACGCCCCTCAAGGCCCACCTCGACGACCTGGACTGGCTGGAGTCCACGGTCCGCCCCCACCACGCCGTGGTGGCCGCACTCGTCGGCTGCGGCGCCGCCGTACTGCCCCTGCGCCTGGCCACCGTCTACCACGACGAGGACCGCGCCCGGCAGGCCCTCGACACCAGACGCGACTACTTCCTGTCCCTGCTGCACCGCCTCACCGGCCATGTGGAACTCGGCGTCAAGATCTACGCCACGCCCGACATCACCCCGCCCGAAGCGGACACCGGCGCCGGACAGGAACAGTCCACCGGCCTCGGTGCCGGCCGCGCCTATCTGTCGATCCGCCGCCGCAGACAACGCAGGAACGAGGAGGCCTGGCGCAGAGTCGCCCAGGCGGCCGCACACCTCATCGAGACGGCCGCCACCCTCGCCGTGGACCGCGTGGCCCACAGCCCGCAACGCGGCAGCCTCGCGGGCCCCGGCCCCGGCACCAACGTGGGCAACGACGCCTATCTCGTCCCCGCCGGCCGCGTCGACGCCTTCCGCACCGGCATACTCGCGGCCGCCGAGGGCGTCCCCGGCCTCCGCGTGGAGGTCACCGGCCCCTGGGCCCCCTACTCCTTCGCCCTCCAGCCGGAGCCGGAGCCCGCCGCGTGACCGTCGCCCCCTACGCCGACCGCCCCGTCGCCCTCATCGACCTCCTCGACCGGCTCCTCCAGGGCGGCGTCGTCCTCACCGGCGACCTCATCCTGTCCATCGCGGACGTCGACCTGGTCCGCATCGACCTGCGCGCGGTCATCGCCCCCGTGGCCGCGTCGGCACTCTCCCAGATCAGTGAGGCTCCATGTCCCCGGCCACCCGCCGTCTGACCACCGACCCGGACACGGTAGAACGCGACCTGATCAAACTGGTCCTCACGGTCGTCGAGCTCCTCCGCCAGCTCATGGAACGCCAGGCCCTCCACCGCGTCGACATCGGCGACCTCACGGAAGAACAGGAAGAACGCGTCGGCCTGACCCTGATGCTCCTCGACGACCGCATGCGGGAACTCTGCGCGCGCTACGACCTTCGCCCGGAGGACCTCAACCTGGACCTGGGCCCACTGGGCACCCTGCTGCCGGCACCCCGGTGACGGCTTCGGGCTTGTGTCAGGCGCTGACGGCCGTCAGCATCGGCGCCCGGGCCGCCTCGTACCGCTCCAGCACCACCCGCGCCACCTCCGGCGCCGGTCCCAGCACATCGGCCAGGACGTCCGCCTCCGCCGCGCCCCGCGCGATGCGGTCCGGAAGGAAGCCGGGGGCGAGGACGTAGGGGGCGACGGCCACCCGGGAGCAGCCCAGGGCACGGAGTTCGCGGACCGCGTCCTGCGTGCGGGGGAGAGATGCGGAGGCGAACGCAGGTCGCACGGCGCACCAGCCGGTGTGCCGCCACTCCCGCGCGATTTCTGCGATCACTGCGATCGCCTCCGGGTCGGTGGACCCCGCCGAGGCCAGGACGACCCCGGTCGAGGACTTGTCGGCGGGGGACAGGCCCGCCTCGTACAGGCGCCGTTCCAAGGCCGCCAGCAGCAGCGGGGACGGGCCCAGGACCTCCGCCTGGCGGATGCGGAGCTGCGGCGGCGCGTCCGCGAGGACCGCCGGGATGTCCGCCTTCGCGTGGAACGCCCGGGTCAGCAGCAGGGGGAGGGCCACGACGTCACGGACGCCCTGGACCGCCAGGGACTCCAGTACCCCCTGCACCGAGGGCACGTTGAAGTCCAGGAAGCCTGTCTCCACGCGTACGTCGGGACGCAGGGCGCGTACCCGGCGTACCAGGGCGTGCACGGTCGCGGCGTGCCGCGGGTCGCGACTGCCGTGGGCGATGACGAGGAGAACAGGCTTGTTGTTCATGGGACTTCAGTTCTTCACCAGCAGGCCGCGGTTACGCAGCACCCACCGCTCCAGCGGGCTGAAGATGAGCAGGTCGATGGCGATACCGACGATCAGGATGAGCAGGATGGCCTCGAACACCATGGCCATGTCGCTGGCGTTGCGGCCGTCCTCCAGCAACTGGCCGAGGCCCACGCCCAGGTCGGGGAAGGACGCGATGATCTCCGCGGCCATCAGCGAGCGCCAGGAGAAGGCCCAGCCCTGCTTCAGACCGGCCACGTAGCCGGGCAGGGCGGCCGGGAGCACGATGTGCCAGGTGCCCTTCAGGCCGGTGGCACCGAGCGTGCGGCCCGCCCGGAGGAACAGCGGGGGCACCTGGTCGACGCCGGAGACCAGGCCGTTGGCGATCGAGGGGACCGCGCCGAGCAGGATCACCGCGTACATCATCGAGTTGTTCAGGCCCAGCCAGATCACCGCCGGCGGAACCCAGGCCACCGACGGCAGGGACTGCAGGCCCGACAGGATCGGGCCGAGGGCCGCGCGGACGAACTTCACCCGGGCCACCAGCAGACCCAGCGGCGTGCCGATCAGCAGGGCGAAGCAGAAGCCGAGCAGACCGCGCGAGACGCCTGTCTCTTATACACATCT
>KL569255.1:42356-44468 GCA_000715635.1 Streptomyces violaceus
CTGGAGCCACGCCGTGTGGATGACGTCCCACACGGCGGACGGCGCGGGCAGCTTGGTCGGGTCGTCGACGACCTTGAACGAGACGAGGGCCTGCCAGACCGCCAGCACCAGCGCGACGGCGAGGACGGGCGGCAGGATCTTCTGGACGAAGGTCTGCCGGAACGGAGTGCGGTGCGTCTGCCTCGACTCCAGCGCGTCGAGGCCCGCCTCCAGACCGGCGAGATCGCTGCCGTCCTTGGCGACGGTCGTCGAATCAGTGCTGGCCATGACGGCGGATCTCCCCACGCAGTTCTTCGGTGATCTCGACGGACAGCTCCGCCACCTGGGTGTCCTCGATGCGGCGCGGGTGCGGGATGTCCACCGTCCACTCGCGGGCGATCTTGCCCGGGCGGGAGGACAGCAGCACCACGCGCTGCGCGAGCCGGACCGCCTCGCGCACGTTGTGCGTGACGAACAGGACGGACAGCTGTGTCTCGCGCCAGATGCGGGTCAGCTCGTCGTGCAGCACGTCCCGCGTGATCGCGTCCAGCGCCGCGAACGGCTCGTCCATCAGCAGCAGCTTGCTCTCCTGGGCGAGCGCGCGCGCCAGCGCGACACGCTGGCGCATACCGCCCGACAGTTCGTGCACCCGCTTGCCGTACGCGCCCTTCAGCCGGACGAGTTCGAGCAGCTCCTCGGCCCGCTCGCGGCGCTCGGCCTTCGCGATGCCCCGCAGCTTCAGGGCGAGTTCGATGTTCTTGCCCGCGGTCAGCCACGGGAACAGCGCGTGCTCCTGGAACATCAGCGCCGGGCGGCCGTCCGTGGTGATCTCACCGACGGAGGGCCGGTCGAGGCCCGCCACCAGGTTGAGCAGCGTGGACTTGCCGCAGCCCGAGGCACCCAGGAGGGTGACGAACTCGCCGGGCGCGACATCGAGGGTGATGTCGTCCAGGACGAGCTGCTGCCCGGCGGGGCCCGCGAACGACTTCGAGACGTGTTCGATGCGGGCGGCGTGCGTGGCCGCCTCGGTGCCGTCGGCGGCCTTGGCGAGGGTGGTGGCCATGGTCGTCACCTCCTGGGAGTCTTCGGGAACCGGGCTTTACTTGGCGCCGAGACCGGCGTCGTCGACCGTGGGCTCGCCCTCGGCCTTGAGGACCTTGTTCAGCGGAGCGAGGTCGTAGATGCCGTTCAGGTCCGGCTTCTCCAGCAGTCCCGCCTTCACGGCGTGCGCGGCCTCGGTGTTGAGGGTGGAGGCCAGCGGGTCGTCGGTGAACTGGATGGACTTCCATGCCGGGTCCAGCACATCGGCGGGCAGTGCCTTGCCGGAGTCCTCCTCCAGCTGCTTGTTCGCCGCCGCCTTCGCCTGGTCCGGGTTGGCGTTGATCCACTTGTTGGTCTCGACCGAGCCCTTCAGCACGGCCTCGACGACCTTCGGGTGCTTCTTGAGGAACTCCTGCCGCACGATGATGTTCGTGATCACGAACTTCTTGTCCGGCCACAGCGACGACTCGTCGAGCAGTACCTTGCCGCCCTCGGCGACGAGCTTCGACGCGGTCGGCTCCGGCACCCAGGCACCGTCGATGGAACCGGACTTGTAGGCGTCCGGGGTGACCTTGTTGTCGCTGCGGACGACGGTGACGTCACCCTTGCCGCTCTGCGGGTCGACCTTCCAGCCCTGCTCGGCGGCCCAGTTGAGGAACGCCACGTCCTGGGTGTTGCCGAGCTGCGGGGTCGCGATCCGCTTGCCCTTGACGTCCTTCAGGGACTTGATCTTGTCCGGGTTGACGACCAGCTTCACACCGCCGGACGCCGAACCGCCGATGATGCGCAGGTTCTTGCCGGCGGACTTGGTGTAGCCGTTGATCGCCGGGGAGGGGCCGATCCAGCCGATGTCGATGGACTCGGAGTTCAGCGCCTCGATCTCGGACGGGCCGGCGTTGAAGATCGCGGGCTCGACCTTGGTGGCGCCGAGGGCCTTCTGGAAGATGCCCTTCTGCACGCCCACCAGCGCGGTTCCGTGGGTCAGGTTGCCGAAGTAGCCGATCTTGACACTGTCGAGACCGTCGATCTTCTTCGCTCCGGCGGCGACCTTGGCGCCCCCGTCGTCCTCGGCCTTGGAGCCGTAGCCGCAGG
>KL569255.1:44658-46073 GCA_000715635.1 Streptomyces violaceus
GTAGCCGCAGGCGGCCAGAGTGAGCAGGGGAAGCGCGGCTATGACCGCGAGGGATCGGCGCAGAGCGGATGATGCAGGCACGGGAGGTGTTCCTCTCGGAGGCCCGGCGGTCACGGTCTCTCAGGTCGTGGCCGGGAGGTCGGCAGGTTTTCGTCTACGGCGGTGGGGGGTGAGGGCGCGCAGGCAGTGCGCGTACGTCAGCGCACACATCGCGCCACTCCGCCCTGCCCGCTGCCGAGAGCACCGCTGCCGACGCGGCCGCCCTCCTTCGCGAACGTGGAGTAGAAGTCGGGGGAGTGCATGTCAGAAGTCCCACCCGTCGTCGTCGGCCTCGTCCTTCACCGGCTCGGGGGAGGCGAAGGACTCGCCGACCATGCCGGCGGTGAGGGTCTGGCCGTCGTTCGGGTCGATCAGGATGAACGAGCCGGTGCGCCGCGAGTCGGAGTAGGAGTCGACCGGCAGCGGTTCGGCGGTGCGGATCTTCACCCGGCCGATGTCGTTCGCGACGAGCTGTCCCGGGTGCGGGTGCAGGGACAGGTCGTCGAGCGTGAGACGGGACGGGATGTCCTTGACGATCGCCTTGACCGTGCGGGTGCCGTGCTTGAGCAGCACCCGGTGGCCGACGGTCAGCGGGGCGTCGGCGACATGGCAGACGGTCGCCTCGATGTCCTGCGTGGTCGCGGGCGCGTCCTTGGTGGGCACGATCAGGTCGCCGCGCGAGATGTCGATGTCGTCCTCCAGCAGGAGGGTCACCGACTGCGTGGTCCACGCGACGTCGACCGGCTCGCCCAGCAGGTCGATGCCGGCGACCTTCGAGGTGCGGCCCGAGGGCAGCACGGTGACCTGCTCGCCGACGTGGAAGGAACCGGCCGCGATCTGACCGGCGTACCCCCGGTAGTCCGGGTGGTCGGAGTTCTGCGGCCGGATCACGTACTGCACGGGCAGCCGGGCGTGGCAGTGGCTCAGGTCGTGGCTGACCGGCACCGTCTCCAGGTGCTCCAACACCGTCGGGCCGCCGTACCAGTCCATGTTCGCGGAAGGCTCCACCACGTTGTCGCCGACGAGCGCCGAGATCGGGATCGCGGTCACCTCGGGGACGCCCAGCTCGGTCGCGTACGCCGTGAACTCCTCGGCGATGGCGGCGAACACCTTCTCCTCGTACGCGACGAGGTCCATCTTGTTGACCGCGAGGACCACGTGCGGGACGCGCAGCAGGGCGGCGAGGGCGGCGTGCCGGCGGGTCTGCTCGACGACGCCGTTGCGCGCGTCGACCAGGATCACCGTCAGCTCGGCGGTGGAGGCGCCGGTGACCATGTTCCGCGTGTACTGAACATGGCCGGGGGTGTCGGCGAGGATGAACCGCCGCAGGGGCGTGGCGAAGTAGCGGTACGCCACGTCGATGGTGATGCCCTGCT
>KL569255.1:46242-48052 GCA_000715635.1 Streptomyces violaceus
GTAGCGGTACGCCACGTCGATGGTGATGCCCTGCTCCCGCTCGGCCCGCAGACCGTCCGTCAGCAGCGCGAGGTCCGGCGCCTCCTGGCCCCGGCTCGCCGAAGCGCGCTCCACGGCCTCCAGCTGGTCGGTGAGGACCGACTTGGAGTCGTGCAGCAGCCGGCCCACCAGGGTGGACTTGCCGTCGTCGACGGAGCCGGCGGTGGCGAACCGCAGCAGGGTGGTCTCCGAGAGTTCCTCGGTCGTGATGGTGCTCATCTCTAGAAGTACCCCTCGCGCTTGCGGTCTTCCATCGCGGCTTCGGACATCTTGTCGTCGGCGCGGGTGGCGCCGCGCTCGGTGAGCCGGGAGGCGGCGATCTCGACGATCACCTTCTCGATGGTGTCGGCCTCGGAGTCGACGGCTCCGGTGCAGGACATGTCACCGACCGTGCGGTAGCGCACCAGGCGGTTCTCCACGGTCTCGCCGTCCTTCGGTCCGCCCCACTCGCCGGCGGTCAGCCACATGCCGCTGCGGGAGAACACCTCGCGCTCGTGCGCGTAGTAGATCTGCGGCAGCTCGATGCCCTCGCGGGCGATGTACTGCCACACGTCCAGCTCGGTCCAGTTGGACAGCGGGAACACGCGCACGTGCTCGCCGGGGGCGTGCCGGCCGTTGTACAGGTTCCACAGCTCCGGGCGCTGCCGGCGCGGGTCCCACTGGGAGAACTCGTCCCGCAGGGAGAACACCCGCTCCTTGGCCCGGGCCTTCTCCTCGTCGCGGCGTCCGCCGCCGAAGACGGCGTCGAACTTCTCCGCCTGGATCTTCTCGGTCAGCGGCAGCGTCTGCAGCGGGTTGCGGGTGCCGTCCGGGCGCTCCTTGAGCACACCCCGGTCGATGTAGTCCTGCACGGAGGCGACGTGCAGCCGCAGCCCGTGCTGCTCGACCGTACGGTCCCGGTAGTCGAGGACCTCGGGGAAGTTGTGCCCGGTGTCCACGTGCAGCAGGGAGAACGGCACCGACGCCGGCCGGAAGGCCTTCAGCGCCAGGTGCAGCATGACGATGGAGTCCTTGCCGCCGGAGAAGAGGATCACCGGCCGCTCGAACTCGCCCGCCACCTCGCGGAAGATGTGCACCGCCTCGGACTCGAGAGCGTCGAGGTGGGACAGCGCGTAGGGGCTGTCGGTCTCCTCGGAAACGGTGGCGGCGGTCGTCATGCCAGTCCCCTTTCGCTGAGCAGGGCGTACACGGACGCGGCGGACTCCTGCACGGTCTGGTTCTGCGACTCGATACGCAGATCGGGCGACTCGGGCGCCTCGTACGGGTCGTCGACCCCGGTGAGTCCCGTGAGCTCGCCCGCCGCCTGCTTGGCGTACAGGCCCTTCACGTCCCGCTCGCTGCAGACGTCGACCGGAGTCGCCACGTGGATCTCCACGTACGCCGTCCCGTTCGCCTGGTGCCGCTTGCGCACCGCCTCGCGGCTGTCCTGGTAGGGCGCGATGACCGGGACGAGGGCGAGCACACCGTTGCGGGCGAGCAGTTCGGCGACGAAGCCGATCCGCTGCACGTTGGTGTGCCGGTCCTCGCGGCTGAAGCCGAGGCCCGCCGAGAGGAACTCGCGGATCTCGTCGCCGTCGAGCACCTCGACGCGGTGGCCCTCGGCGCGCAGCCGGCCGGCCAGCTCGTGGGCGATGGTGGTCTTGCCGGCACTCGGCAGACCCGTGAGCCAGACGGTGGCTCCGGTCGTCACGTCGGTCTCCTGAATCGTCGTCGTCATCCGTGCAGCCCGCACTCGGTCTTGCTGCGGCCCGCCCCTGTCTCTTATACACAT
>KL569255.1:48244-52694 GCA_000715635.1 Streptomyces violaceus
GACCCGGCGGGTGCAGGGAGCGCAGCCGACGGAGGCGTAGCCGTCCATCAGCAGCGGGTTCGTCAGGACGCCGTGCTCGGTGACGTAGGCGTCCACGTCGTCCTGGGTCCAGCGGGCGATCGGGGAGATCTTCACCTTCTGCCGCTTCTCGTCCCAGCCGACCACCGGGGTGTCCGCCCGGCTCGGGGACTCGTCGCGGCGCAGGCCGGTCGCCCAGGCCTGGTAGTCCTTCAGGCCTCGCTCCAGAGGCTCCACCTTGCGCATGGCGCAGCACAGGTCGGGGTTGCGGTCGTGCAGCTTCGGGCCGTACTCCGCGTCCTGCTCGGCGACCGTCTGGCGCGGCGTGAGCGTGATGACGTTGACGTCCATCACGGCGTCGACCGCGTCGCGGGTGCCGATGGTCTCCTCGAAGTGGTAGCCGGTGTCGAGGAAGATTACGTCGACCTTGGTGCCGCCGGGCATCGCGCGGGAGGCGAGGTGGGCGACCACCGCGTCCTCCATGGAGGAGGTCACGCAGAAGCGCTTGCCGAACGTCTCGGCCGCCCACTGGAGGATCTCCAGCGCGGAGGCGTCCTCCAGGTCGCGGCCCGCCTGCTCGGCGAGCGCCTTCAGATCGCCGGTGGTGCGCTCTTCCTGAGTGGTCGTCATATCTCTGCCCCTCCGGAGTCGGATCGCTTCAGTCCCTGGGCCAGCAGCCCGAGGAACTTCAGCTGAAAGGCTCGGCTGCACGCCGCGCATTCCCACGCGCCGTGCGCCTCTTCGCTCGGACGCAGGTCCTCGTCACCGCAGTAGGGGCAGTAGAAGGGGGCCGCGCGCTCACTCATGAGAGGGCCTCCTCGCTGGCCCGGGCCGCCCAGGCGGCGAACCGCTCGCCGTCCTCGCGCTCCGCCTCGAACCGCTTCAGGACGCGCTCGATGTAGTCGGGCAGCTCGTCGGAGGTGACCTTCAGACCGCGCACCTTGCGGCCGAAGCCCGCCTCCAGGCCCAGCGCGCCGCCGAGGTGCACCTGGTAGCCCTCGACCTGCTCGCCCTCGCTGTTGACGACCAGCTGGCCCTTGAGACCGATGTCCGCGACCTGGATACGGGCGCAGGCGTTCGGGCAGCCGTTGAGGTTGATGGTGAGCGGCTCGTCGAAGTCCGGCAGACGGCGCTCCAGTTCGTCGATCAGCTGCGAGCCGCGCTGCTTGGTCTCGACGATGGCGAGCTTGCAGAACTCGATGCCGGTGCAGGCCATGGTGCCGCGCCGGAACGAGGACGGCCGGGCGGTCAGGTCGAGCGCCTCCAGGCCCTCGACGAGCGAGTCGACCTTGTCCTCCTCGACATCGAGGACGATCATCTTCTGCTCGACGGTGGTGCGCACCCGGCCCGAGCCGTGGGCCTCGGCGAGGTCGGCGATCTTCGTGATGGTCGCGCCGTCGACGCGGCCCACGCGCGGGGCGAAGCCGACGTAGAACCGGCCGTCGTTCTGCCGGTGCACGCCGATGTGGTCGCGCCACAGCTGGGACGGCTGCTCGGGGGCCGGGCCGTCGACCAGCTTGCGCTTCAGGTACTCGTCCTCCAGCACCTGCCGGAACTTCTCCGCGCCCCAGTCGGCGACGAGGAACTTCAGCCGGGCGCGGGTGCGCAGCCGGCGGTAGCCGTAGTCGCGGAAGATCGAGATGACGCCCTCGTAGACGTCCGGGACCTCGTCGATCGAGACCCAGGTGCCCAGCCGCACGCCCAGCTTGGGGTTGGTGGACAGGCCGCCGCCGACCCACACGTCGAAGCCCGGGCCGTGCTCGGGGTGCCGGACACCGACGAACGCGACGTCGTTGATCTCATGCACCACGTCCAGCACCGGCGAACCCGAGATCGCGGTCTTGAACTTGCGGGGGAGGTTCGAGTACGCCGGGTTGTTCAGGACGCGGCGCTTCATCTCCTCCAGGGCCGGGGTGGCGTCGATGATCTCGTCCTCGGCAATACCGGCGACGGGCGAGCCGATCATCACGCGCGGGGTGTCGCCGCAGGCGGTGACCGTCGACAGGCCCACGCCCTCCAGCCGGTTCCAGATCTCGGGCACGTCCTCGATCCGGATCCAGTGGTACTGCACGTTCTGCCGGTCCGTGATGTCGGCGGTGCCGCGCGCGAACTCCTGCGAGATCTCACCGATGACCCGCAGCTGCCGCGTGGTCAGCGCCCCGCCGTCGATGCGGACGCGCAGCATGAAGTACTCGTCGTCCAGCTCCTCCGGCTCGAGGATCGCGGTCTTGCCGCCGTCGATCCCGGGGCGGCGCTGGGTGTACAGGCCCCACCAGCGCATCCGGCCGCGCAGGTCGTTCGGGTCGATCGAGTCGAAGCCCCGCTTGGAGTAGATCGTCTCAATGCGTGTCCGCACATTGAGACCGTCGTCGTCCTTCTTGAACTGCTCGTTGCCGTTGAGCGGGGTGTGGTGTCCCACGGCCCACTGACCCTCACCGCGGTGACGGCTCACCTTGCGGCGGGGAGTCGCGGCGGCAGGCTTCTGCGGGGTGGCGGCCATGGTTGATACGTCCTTCGGGACAGGCGGGAAAGCGGCTCTGACCTGCGCGCGCGGGCGCATGGGCATACGTGCGCGTCATTGCGCGGAAAGAAGACAAGAAGGAGGATGTCGGGCGCTGCGTGAGTGCTCTCAGGTGCTCTCAGCGCGCCGGACAGATGGCGCTGGACATGCGGCCGAGGTCGACGTGCCGTCGACTCACCAAGGCAATTCCAGTTCCAGACATGACGGAAGCGTGTCACGGCGATCTGGACACAGTCCAGCTTCGTCCAAGATTCGGACACTCGTGTCTCGAAATCCAAGACACGCGTGTCCTAGGTCACATCTCGCCGCCCAGGAGTGTCCGTCCAGGTCAGACGGGGAACGCCCCAGGCCACGGTCCCGGAGCGGCGACCTCCGCCTCCTCCTCGACCTTGGTGTCGAACAGCTTGAACCCACGGCGCTGGTAATTGTCCATCGCGTGCTCGCCGTCCTTGCTGCACGTGTGCAGCCAGACCCGCTTCGTCGGCGTCAGTCCCGCCCAGCGGTCCGCGAGGTCCCAGGCCCGGGCCGTGCCGTACGACAGCAGGTGCCCGCCGATGCGCCGGCCCCGGGAGGCGGGGAGCAGCCCGAAGTAGAGGATCTCCACGACCGCGTCGTCCTGCGCCTCCAGTTCCACGAACCCGGCGGGCGTGCCACGGTCGTAGGCCACCCACGTCTCCACGCCGGGCCGCTCCAGGTGCTCCTGCCAGCGGGCGTACGACCAGCTCAGCCGGTCGGTCCAGCGGATGTCGCCGCCCACCGACGCGTACAGGAACCGGCTGAACTCGGGCGAGGGCACCTCGGAGCGGACGACCCGGACGTCCCCCTGCGGCGCGACGGCCGGCAGCAGGTCGGTCGGGGCGGTCTGCTCCATGGACCAGGTGGTCACGGCGATGGTGGTCATGAGGGTCAGAAAATCATCTGACCTACTGGTCTGTCGATCGTCCCAGCGCCCTGTCGATCGAGGCCAGCGGCAGCGCGAACAGCACCCGGCCGGACTGGGACCAGACCTCGCCGGTCTCCTCCCAGTAGGACAGGGAACCCGACCGGCCGCTCCAGCAGTGGCGGGTCTCGTCCGTCCCGCACTCCGTCGCCCGGGCGCCCTCCGTGTCCTGGCGCCACAGCGTCCCGTGCCCGCCCGGTGTACCCGCCGCGCGGTCGAGGTACCAGCCCGAGCGGTACGCCAGCACGCCCCGCACGTCGGCCGTCTTCGTCTCGTACGCCTCGACCGGGTCCGCGTGCCCGGAGGAGTCGGTGTCGAGCAGGCCGGGCCGGGCCGGGTCACGGCTGAGCGGGTAGCGCCACAGCCGGGTGCGCCGGTCGCCGTCCGCGGGCACCCACTCGCTCGCGACCAGACTGTCGGGGGAGGTGCTGCGGTCCAGGGAGACGGTGGCCGGGCGCGGCACGTCGTCGCCGCCGGGCAGGGTGTACGAGCCGACGGCGGGCAGCACGTACCGGGAGCCGTGCGCCGCCCAGCCGCCGCGCACCCGGCCGACCGCGTCGGACTCGACGGTGGCGCGCTGGATGCGGTCCATGTCGTACACGTACAGCGCGTCCCGGTCGCCCTCGCGGGTCGTCACCAGCAGCTTGTCCTGGTACCAGACCATGCCGGACAGCGGGGAGACCAGCCCCCGGTAGTCCCTGCCGCCGTCCACCGGGACGGCCAGCAGGGCCCAGGTGTAGCGGAGCCGGTCCGGGTCGTTCGCGTCGACGAAGGCGACCTTGGCCAGGCCCTGCCCGGGCGCCGGGCCGTCCATGGAGCCGCCCTCGGCGCCGTTGGTCCAGCCGGAGAGGATCACCCGGTTCCCGCCCCAGCGGCCGTCGTCGTCCGCGTCCCCCGAGGTGGTGACCGCGCCGGGCCGCCAGTCCCGGGTGTCGGCGCCGCCGAAGCAGTACGCGCGCGTGGCCGCCGGT
>KL569255.1:52911-53065 GCA_000715635.1 Streptomyces violaceus
GGTTCGACCGGAAGCGTGTGCTTCTCGGCGGTCGAGCAGTCGGCGGCGTCCCGCAGCGGGCGGTCGGCGCTCTCCAGCACCGCGCCGACACCGACGGGCCGGCCCATCGCCGAGGAGAGCCGTTCGAGCCACCGCCCGGGCACCCGGTGCTCGG
>KL569255.1:53311-54060 GCA_000715635.1 Streptomyces violaceus
CCGGCCTCGGCCGACGCGCTGAGCGGCTTCAGAGTCCCCGGGGCGTCGGTGACCGTGGCCTGCGAAGCGCTGATCACGGTGGCGGCGGCGGTGAGCGCGAGCGCCGTCCCGGCCAGGGTCGCCCGTACCGCCCTGCCCCGCCTGCGCCGCCGGTGTCTGCCGCGATGCTTCATAACGTCCTCCCGAGGCGGGCCAACTGCGCCTCATGATCCGTACGTTGACGGAGGAGCAGGTGGGGTGACCCGTAGAGGGATGCTACGGCAGGTGAGCGGGGTGCGGACGAAGACCCCGCAAATATGCGAAAGATGTACCCCGGCGGACAGTCGGACGACACGTCCGGTGAACCTCAGGGGGCCGGTGCGGAGGTGCGGAGCCTGCGCACCGCCGGTGCCGTCGAGTACGGCAGCAGATCGCGCGGATCGTCCGGGAGCAGCATCTCGACCTCGGCGTCCTCGGCGAACCGGTACGGCCGGTGCTCCAGGACCGCCCCGAGATACCGCCGTACCCGCGACATCTCGGCGCGCACCGTCACCGTGCGGGCCGGGTCGCCGAACACGTCCCCGGCCAGGCCCGAGGCGCTGCGGCCGGTGCGGTGGACGGCGAGGAGGTACAGCAACTCGGCATGACGGGGACTCAGTTCGCGGGCCCAGGACCCGGCGCCGCCTGAGACCTCCACCGACCATCTGCGCGCGTGTCTGAGGTCCAGCACGATCCTGGTCGCCCCGGGTGGCACCGGCTCGTCGTCGGCC
>KL569255.1:54295-55804 GCA_000715635.1 Streptomyces violaceus
GTGTACGGCACCCCGCTCACCGCGGCGGTCCAGCCGTCCGGGTCGACCACCAGGGCACGCCCGCCGAGCCGGGCCAGCACCGGCGCCGCCACCGCGCGCAGCCGCTCCAGCGCCTCCACGTGCATCTCCCGCAGCCGGGCCTCGGCGAGCTTGGCCACCGAGTCGACCCAGGCGAGCGTGGCCGGATGCATCGTCTCCAGCGGCCCGCTCACGTCCACCACGCCGAGCAGCCGGCCGTCCCGCGGATCCGTCAGAGGAGCGCCGGCACAGGTCCAGCCGGCCTGGGAGCGCACGAAGTGCTCGGAGGCGAAGACCTGTACGGGCCGGCGCACCACCGCCGGAGTGCCCAGACCGTTCGTGCCGACGACGTCCTCGCGCCAGTCCGCGCCGAGTTCGAACCCGAGCCCGTCGGCCCTGCGCAGTACCGGCGCGCTGCCCTCGCGCCACAGCACCCGGCCTTCCTCGTCGGCGACCACCATGATGTGGTGGGCGACGTCCGCGACCGCCAGCAGCCCCTCCCGCAGCACCGGCATCACATGGCGCAGCGCCGATGACTCGCGCCGCCGCCGCACCTCATCGAGGGGCAGCAGCCCCGCCCGGAAGTCGTGGTCCGGGTCGACGCCGCCGCGCAGCATCCGCTCCCAGGACTGCTCGATCACCGGCCGCGGCGCCACGGGAGCGGGCTGCCCGGCGAGCCGGGCGGAACGGACCTCGTCGAGGACCCGGGCCGCCCGCGTGGCGTTCACGGCGGCGAGCTGCCTGACGTCCATCGGCGTGTCCCCCCGGAGCCCTTTCTGACTGTCCGTCTCATAGTGCCGTCTGCCGCTGACGGACGCGCACAGTCCGCACACAGTCGGCATCAAGTTGCAACCCCCCGCAACCCTGGTGCACGGCCCGGCCGTGGCTGAAAATTGAGTGGCGCCGTCCCGAGCGGCGTTCGATGGCTCGAACGGGCCAGTGCGGCGGGGGTGGTGCCGTGTCGGCGCAGCACCACCCCCGCTCCCGCGCGAGCTGATCAGAACACCAGGTCGGAACAGCAGGTCAGGACACCGGACGGGCCCGCTCCACCACCGCCGCCAGGTCCAGCGTGTGCGGCAACGTCCCGAAGGCCGCGCCGCCGTCGCTGCCCAGCCGCGCGGCGCAAAACGCGTCGGCCACCTGCGGCGGCGCGAACCGGACGAGCAGCGACCCCTGGAGCACCAGCGCGAGCCGCTCCGCCAGCCGTCGCGCCCGCCCCTCAACGCCCTCCAGATCGGCCAGTTCGGTCAGCAGGTTCTTGATGGCCCCGTCGAGCCGGTGATCGGCGCCGCGTGCCTGCCCGACCTCCCGCAGATAGGCGTCCAGCGCGCCCGGCTCCCGCTGCAACGCCCGCAGCACGTCCAGGGCCTGGACATTGCCCGCGCCCTCCCAGACCGAGTTGAGCGGCGACTCGCGCACCAGCCGGGGCATTCCGGACTCCTCGACGTACCCGTTGCCGCCCAGGCACTCCGCCTGTCTCTTATACACATC
>KL569255.1:56004-56700 GCA_000715635.1 Streptomyces violaceus
CCGCTTGGTCACCCAGTACTTGGCGGCCGGTACCGCGATCCGCAGCAGTGCCCGCTCCTGCTCGCCGCCGTCGTCGTAGGCGGCCGCGAGGCGCAGCGCCAGGGTCGTCGCCGCCTCCGACTCGAGGGCGAGATCGGCTAGGACGTTGCGCATCAGCGGCTTGTCGACGAGTTTCCCGCCGAACGCCTCGCGGTGACCGCAGTGGTGCACCGCCTGCGCCACGGCCTGCCGCATCAGCCCGGCCGAGCCCAGCACACAGTCGAGGCGGGTCGCCGCGACCATGTCGATGATGGTGCGCACCCCGCGCCCCTCCTCGCCCACCCGGCGCGCCCAGGTCCCGTCGAACTCGACCTCACCGGACGCGTTCGACCGGTTGCCGAGCTTGTCCTTGAGCCGCTGGACCAGGAACACGTTGCGCGTCCCGTCCCGCAGCACCCGCGGCACCAGGAAACAGGTCAGCCCGCCCGGCGCCTGCGCCAGCACCAGGAAACCGTCGGACATCGGCGCCGAGCAGAACCACTTGTGCCCGGTGAGTTCGTACGTCCCGTCCTCGGCGAGCGGCCGCGCGGACGTCGTGTTCGCCCGGACGTCACTGCCGCCCTGCTTCTCCGTCATGCCCATCCCGAACAGCGCGCCGGCCTTCAGGTGCGCGGGCCGCAGCTCACGGTCGT
This sequence comes from Streptomyces violaceus, assembly GCA_000715635.1. GTDB lineage: Bacteria > Actinomycetota > Actinomycetes > Streptomycetales > Streptomycetaceae > Streptomyces > Streptomyces violaceus. The sequence continues at coordinate 56,676 of KL569255.1, forward strand.
ACACCATGGACGTCAGCCGCGGCTC
>KL569255.1:56964-58253 GCA_000715635.1 Streptomyces violaceus
GTTCCAGGCCGCCGTCAGACCGGCCGAGACGCCCTTGCCGAGCAGCCGGTGCCAGGACGGATGGAACTCGACCTCGTCGATCCGCTCGCCGTACCGGTCGTGCGTGCGCAGCCGCGGCGGGTTCTCGTTTGCCTGCGCCCCCCACTCCTGCACCTGGGCCGAGCCGGAGGCCCGCCCGAGCGCCGACAGCTCGCCGAGCACCTCGTCGAGCAGCCCCGGATCCAGATGCCGTTCGACCCCGGCCGTGAGGGCCCGGTCGGCAGTGAAGACGTCGTACCCGACCAGCGGCGGGACCTGGTTGCTCACGGAGTGGGTGCTGCCAGCCATGTTGTGAACCTACCGGGTGAGTGCGGTCGGGCGCGACGGATACCGTTAGGGGGTGCAGCCAGCAAGTGAAACCCCCGACACGCCCTCCGGGCGCCTCCACCGGGCGCGTGCCCTCTACCGGAACGTCTCCAAGCGCAGGACCGCCTGGCTGCTGGTCAAGGACACCGTCAACTCCTGCGTCGAGTACCGCATCCTGGGCCTGGCCGCCGAAGCCGCGTTCTTCACGCTGCTGTCGGTGCCGCCGCTGTTGCTCAGCATGATCGGGCTGCTCGGCTACGTCGACGCCTGGACCGGCGCCGACACCATCGAGAGCCTCGAGACCAACATCCTGGAGGCGGCCCGCACGGTGCTGTCCGACCGGGGCGTGCGGCAGATCGCCGAGCCGATCCTGCACGACGTGATGAAGGGCGGCAGGCCGGACATCATCTCCATCGGTTTCCTGTTCGCCCTGTGGTCCGGCTCCCGCGCCGTGAACGTCTTCATAGACACCATCACCGTCATGTACGGCCTCGACGGCGTCCGGGGCATCGTGAAGACCCGCCTGATGGCCTTCGCGCTGTTCATCGTCGCCCTGCTGATCGGCTCGATCGCGCTGCCGTTGATGGTGGCCGGGCCGGACGCGGTGGTGCGGATCGTGCCGTGGTCGACGACGGTCGTGCAGGTCCTGTACTGGCCCGTGGTGATCCTGCTGTCGATCGCCTTCCTCACGACCCTGTACCACGTGTCCGTCCCCGTCCGCTCTCCGTGGATCGAGGACGTGCCCGGCGCGCTCGTCGCCCTCGGCATGTGGGTGCTCGGCAGCTTCCTGCTGCGGATCTACCTGACCAGCACGGTCGAGGGCCCCACGATCTACGGTTCCCTGGCCGCGCCGGTCGCCGTACTGCTGTGGATCGGTGTGTCCGCGTTCGCCGTGCTGGTCGGGGCGGCGGTCAACGCCGCCATCGACCGGGTCTGGCCGGCCG
>KL569255.1:58474-60586 GCA_000715635.1 Streptomyces violaceus
GGCAGGAGCAGGTCGCCGAATACGTGGCCCGCGCCGCCGCCGCGGGGGCGGCCGACCCCGACATGCCCTCCGAGTTCCCCGAACGCTGGTCCCGCTTCCTCCCCCCGGAGGACGTCACGGCCCGCCTGCGCACGCACGCACGCACGCATGTGAAGAGCACCCACGCGAAGAGCACCCACGCCAAGAACAGCGAGGCCAACGGGGAGGCGCCGCCACCCTCCGAGCAGTGAGGGACGTGTCCTCGTCACACCTTCCGCCGTCGACCGGCTGCGCGACTCCGACGGCACGCTCGACGGGGTGGGCTTGCCGTGTCGTCTACGGCAGCGCGTTCACCCTGTCGGCGACGCTCCGGCAGGTGTACGGGCTGATTCCGCAGGAGCATCGGGCGTGGCCGAAAGGAATCGAACGCCAGACCGAATCATGCGTTCCGTGAGGATCATTCGATTGCCATGATGAGCGCGTCCCCGTGGGGAGGGGGCGGGGGCGAGCGTGCTGACCACACGCGAGAACGGGGACATCTGTGCCGGGGGTTTCTCTCTTCCGTGTCATCTTGGCTATTCCTGCGCCGTTTCTTGCCGCCATCGTGCCTTTCCTCCCGTGGACGGACTGACCATCCACAGAGAGGGCATCGGCGTGCGCGCAGCACCATTAGAACCCCGAAGAGGGACCCGAAGAAGATCGCGCAGAGGGGCTGCCCGCGGCGGCCTGGCGGTCACCGCACTCACCACTGCGGCGGCCGTGATCGGCGGGCTCGTCACCGCGGCCCCCGCAGTCGCGGACGAACCAGGGGACAACCCCGCCAACCCCTACGAGCGCACCCTGCGTATCAGTCTGGGCGTGGAAGCCCGCCAGGACCGCTGCCAGGCCGGGCAGGCCGTGCACTACGGCGGCTCCGAGCTGAAGTCGGTCACGGCGGCGAAGCTCGCCGGTACGGACGCCGGGCTGCGCGAGTTCGTGCGGGCGGACGCCCTCGGCGGCGAATGGGACCAGGCCGCCGACCGCGACCGTGACGCGGGTATCGCCGCCTTGCGCGCCTTCGAGGCCCGGCAGACGAAGCTGAACGAAAGCAACCAGCCGTACCGCTCGGTAAATGACTTGGAAGGCCGCGACTTCTGGGCTCCCGAGTTCGGCGAGGACATCGTCACCTTCACCCTCCGCGCCCAGGAGCAGATGCCCCACAAGTGGTCGGATCCGACCCCGCGTCCCGGCAAGGCAGCCCTGGACAAGGCGCAGCAGGTCTTCGACGCGTTCAACACAGGCGACGACGCCTGGGCGGGCGCGTACAAGGACGTCGCGGGGCGCACGTTGTTCGGTACGGACTCCTGGGATCGGGCCTCCGCCAACGACATCGCGACCTTCCTGCGCTTCGGTGGCTTCGCCACCCAGGCTCCCGAGCCGGACTCGCTGGAGTTCCGTACCGAGGTCGAGGCACTGAAGCAGGCCTGGGCGGCTTGCGACAGCGGTAACCCCATCGACCACTACCGGGTGCTGACGGGCCCCGTCCTGCAGGCGTACTCGGAATGGGAGACCGAGTACACCGGCCAGGCCGAACAGCGCAAGCTGATCCTCGCCGCCGAGGCCGGCGCGTCCAAGGAGACGCGGGTCGCCACCGAGGCGATGATCGAGGCGGTTCGGCAGGCGTGGCTCGCGGACCAGATCCTGTACTGGCAGAAGTACTGGGCCGCCAACAAGGACGCCCTGAACTATCCCAGCAAGGCCACCTTCACCAAGGCGACGGCCGACCTGAACGCGGCGAAGACGGCGGCTGCCAAGCAGGTGGCCCTGGCGGACGCCGCCGCGGCGCGGGCCAAGACCGCCGCCGGCAGCGCGACCGCGGCACAGCAGAAGGCGTGGGAGATCGCCGACGCCGCGAAGCAGCCGCGCGGCCGGGGCCTGCTCTACGCACAGCAGTCCGTGCAGGTCGCCAAGGCTTCCGCTGCGGCCGCGCAGGCGGCGGCGAAGGCCACGCTGACCGCGTCGAACGCGGCGAAGGCCACCGTGGCCGATTCCAAGACGCTGCTGGCGCTGGCCAAGACGCAGACGCACGCGCTGAACACCGAATTCCGCAAGGCGGCCGCGCTGGAGGCCAAGGCACAGGCGAAGGCGGCCGCC
>KL569255.1:60764-61045 GCA_000715635.1 Streptomyces violaceus
GCCAAGGCACAGGCGAAGGCGGCCGCCGAGTCCGCGGCCAAGCAGGCCGAGGAGGCCGCCGCCAATGCCGCCACGGCCAAGCAGGCCCGCGCCACCGCCGAGAAGGCGGAGCAGGACGCCAAGGCCGGCGCGGCCGAGGCGAAGCGGCAGCGGGGTATCGCGGAGGCCGAGAAGGCCAACGCCGAGCGGGAGCGCGACAACGCGGCCCGTGAGCGGCAGAAGGCGCAGGACGCGGAGCAGCGGGCGCGAGGCGAGCAGGAAAAGGCGGCACAGGCCCGCTC
>KL569256.1:0-3574 GCA_000715635.1 Streptomyces violaceus
CCGACTTTCATCGTTCTTGCATCGCTCTGGCGTCGCTCCCGCTGGGCCTGTGCTGCTTGCGTGGACGGCGACATGACGACCTATCAGGGAGGCGGCCGTGGCGAAGTCCTCCGCCAGCGGAACGGCCAAAGCAACCAGGAAGCCGGCCTCGACGTGGCATGAGCTGGCTGCCGAAACCGACAGCAAGCGAGCGCAGTGGGTCCGGGGCCGCAATCACACCTCCTACGTCCCATGCGGCGAGGACTGGCAAGCGGTGTCCGTGAAGCCCCTGCAGCTGGGCCTGGACGCGCTCGCCGCCATGCGGATCAGCACCCGCCGCGGGTACCTGGTCGTCGCCGACCACTTGCGCGGCGCGCTGTACCTGATGGTGCCGACCGACCACGGGGAGGCGTTCGCGTACATCCCGGGCGTTCGGGTCCTGGGCCGAGGCCACCAGCTGCTCATGCCGCGCACCGCGCAGGACAGCAGCCCGGCGGCCGACTGGGTCGGCACCCCGCGCGACCTCGACACCCCGCTGCTCGTCGACCCCGGCAGGCTGGCTGCGCGCCTGGAAGAGCTGGCGCCCGCCTACGAAGGGGCGATGGCGTCGTGAGCGACAACCCGGTACAGACCTCCGGCACCGTGCTGTGCGACCCGGGCGGCTGGCTCACGCGGGCTCTGCCCCTCGACCGGGAACCGGTCACGCTGCTGGCCAGCGCTGTGATCGCGTTGCCCACGGCCGGAGACGCGCTCCCGCCGCAGGACTGCGAGCAGATCGCCCGGCTGATGGCCGGACACGCACGCCTCGTCGCCGACGAAGTCGAGACGCTGTGTGCCCAGCTGCCGCGCCGCAGCCCGCTGCGCCCGCTCACCGAGACCGTGCTCGGCGAAGCCCGCCGGCGTCTGTCGGTGGACCCCCGCGCCACCCTCGCCTCCGCGCAGAACCGTGCCCGGGTCGTTCGTATCCTGTACGAGCGCCTCGACCGGCTCCAGGGCCTCCCGCCCTCCTGACCATCCCCTCAGGCGCCCGATGCCTCCCCGTGGGCTCGGGCGCACGGGAGTCCCCGGCAGGTGGGCCCGCTCCTCACCCGGCCTGTCGGGGACTCCTGCTCAGCCACCATGCGCCGACCTCAGCCCGGTTCCCCGGGCGGGGCTCCCATCCACTGCCGTTGGAGGCGTACGTGAGCACCACCACCGTGAGCACATCGCCCGAACCCGTTCCTCCCGTCCCGGACGTCGGCGAGGTGTTCGCCTTCGCCGCCCGCGAGATCGCTGCCGCTGCCGCTGGCCTGTGGCCGCGTTCCGACGTCGACCTCGGCGACCACGTCCCGAGCGTGACCGGCTACGTGCGCCGGATCCGCGTGGACGGGCGCACCCTGTACGCCAAGTACGCCTTCCTGGGGATGTCGCTGGTCTCGCTGCTGCGGGGCGCCTGCGGCCCCTGGCCGGAGGTCTGGGTGGCTCAGCAGGCATACGTGCGGTGCCCCGGCGCGCTGATGGAGCGGGAGGCCGCGCAGCTGCGGCTCCTGGCCCAGCAGGACTCTCCCCGGGTCTGTTCCGTGGCCGGACTGGCGCGCGGAGTGCTGTTCACCGAGTCGGTGACTGGCCCGACCCTGGCCGACTTGCTCCTGCAGCGTCCGCACGATGCGGCCGATCTCCTCGAGGGCACGCTCGACGAACTGCAGCCGCTTCACCGCCCGTCCGCGGCTCAGCTGCTCGGCCCGGCCCGGCCCGGGTCATCGGGGAGCGCAGCATCCGGGGCACTTTCCAGCGCAAGTTTAACGGGCTGAGCGGCCCGACCTACGTAGAGCGGCTCGGGACCGGCCGGTGCACGCCCGACGACCGCGCCCTGGTCGTCGGCCTGCTGCGCAACATCGTGGTCCGGCTGCACCGGCTCCAGACCACGGGGCTTCCCCAGCAGGCAAGCCGGAGGGTGCTGGCGTACGGGGATCTCAAGCCCGAGCACGTGGTCGACGCCCTGGGTCTGTACGACGTCGTCCGCAACCGGCTCCAGGCGGGCGAGCAGCTCCATCCCACCCAGCACCAGGACGTCACCGACGCACTGCTGGCCGGCCGCCGCGAGCCGCTGTGGGAGTCGGACGGCAAACGCGAGAAGAAGGTGCAGGTCTTCCCCGACCAGTTCGCCACCTGGTTCGGAATGGGACTGGCGACCAGCGCCCGCGTGGCAACGCTGTTGTTCCCCCGCATCGACCCCACCTCCGTCCCGGCCCTGGTCGACGGAGCCCGGCCCCTAGGGCGTGTTGCGGAAGTGCCGACCGTGCAGCACAACGATGTCTGATTGCCGCCAGCAAGGTCCTGCTGTGGTCCTCATGCTGGCGGCATGACGATGTCATCCACTACGGAGTCAGCAACAGTTCTCACCGGCATGTACGCGGCTGAGGCGGAGTACCTGGCGGCGGGAGGCCCTGGCGAGGCTTCGTTCGACCTCCTCGCCCCCTTCTTTGCGCCGGATGTCGAGCTGCATCAAGCAGATGCCCTGCCCTACGGAGGCACTTGGCGTGGGCACAACGGCATGACGCAGTTCTTCCTCATGATGGGAGAGGTGTGGGAGTCGTTCGAGATGGTGGAACAGGGGTTCCTGGCCACCGGTGAGACTGCGGTCGTGCTCACACAGGTCCGTGCTCGCGCTCGCGCGACCGGCCGTGAACTCAGCTTCCCCATTCTGCAAGCGATCACGGTCAAGGACGGGCGGATCACCGAGGTCCGTCCGTTCTACTGGGACACGCGGGCTATCGCCGATGCCTGCGCCGTGCCGACACCGACAGACTGAGGTCGACGGCAAAACCCACTGTCACAGCCACTCGTTGAGGACTGCCACCAGCACGGTCGCCTCGTAACGGACGGCAAGCTTGTCGTATCTCGTGGCCACGGCCCGGTGGCGCTTGAGGCGGTTGATCCCGCATTCGACCGCGTGGCGCTCGCGGTAGTCGGTCTTGTCGACCTTCGGCGGCCGACCACCTCGGGAGCCGAGTTTCTGGCGGTTGCGAACTCGGTCCGCCGGGACCGGAATGGTCGCCTTGATACCGCGTCTTCGCAGGTAGGCCCGGTTGCGGCGGGAGTCGTACGCCTTGTCGGCCCGCACACGGTCCGGTCGCTTACGGGGTCGACCAGGACCGATCCGCGGCACCCGGATCGCGTCCAGGACGGACTCGAACTGCGGAGAGTCGCCTCGCTGCCCGGCCGTGATCAGCATCGACAGAGGCTTCTGCCCCTGCTCGACGGCAAGGTGGATCTTGGTCGTCAGACCGCCTCGGGAGCGTCCGAGGCCATGGTCGGCTGGCTCGACGGCAATGCCGCCGGGCGGCTCCTTTTGCAGATCCCCCTTTTCGCCGCCCCGGCCGCGTACTGGTGGGCCCGGCAGACGGTGGAGTCGACGTTCACGTCCCAGGTGATCAAGCCCTTCGCATCCGCCTCGGCCTGGAGGTGGGTGACGATCCTGGCCCAGGTGCCATCCCGCTGCCAGCGGCGGAACAGGTCATAGACCCGGTCCCAGGGCCCGTAGCGTTCCGGCACATCGCGCCAGGGAGCACCCGTCCGGGTCCGCCACTGTATGCCTGTCTCTTATACACATCTC
>KL569256.1:3771-4192 GCA_000715635.1 Streptomyces violaceus
CTGGCCATTCGTCAGATCACCACGTCCCACAGAGCGTGATCATCCACGACCAAGATCCACTTTCGCAACAGACCCTAGGCGAGGACGACTTCATGAGCGGCGCCACCGAGGACCGCTACCCGGACCACTTCGGCCTCGCCCCCGGCGTCAACGGCGGCGGCAGCGACCCTGCCCGTGCCACTGTCGCCGACCGGCTCGCCGCCCTCCCACACCACCAGGTCGTACTTGGTCACGACGTCCAGGCAAGTGCCGACTTCCTCGCCAAACTCGCAGGCGTCCAATGAACGAAATGACGCCTCGCCCAGCTACGGACATGGACCTCAGGCGCCGGAGGACGCGGTGACGCTGTCCGCCGCCGGCACCGTGTACGTGGCCGCGCTCGCCGATAGGGCCAGCCACCTGTCTCTTATACACATCTCTG
>KL569256.1:4393-6386 GCA_000715635.1 Streptomyces violaceus
TCAGAGATGTGTATAAGAGACAGGCCGTCGATTCCTCGGTAGATCACTGATGTACTCGCCTCAAGCTCGCGTGGGAGTTGAGCGTGGATCCGGCCGAGCAGGCGGCCATGCGGCGCATCGCCGAGGAGTGCCCGGACAGCGACGTCATCGTCAACCCCGTTCCCTGACCTTGGCCCCGTGCGGGGCCTGTGCCTGTAAGGGCGCGGGCCCTCGCGTAGCTCGATGGGCCGCTACACGGACTGTGCATCCCGAAGGCATCTGGGCGGGCCGGCCGGGAGGCGGGGTGGTACTCGTTCGAGGGACTTGGGCGCATGCCTTCCGGTTGCCGCCGAGTTTCTCGCTATCGTGGTCGTCGGCTAACGCGTACTGCCGCTCATCGCCGCTTCCGAGCCCACGCCGAACCGGGAGGGCGGTCAAGGTCTTCCGAGGCCCGCGTCCCCAGCTCTGCGTCCGTGTCCAGCGGCAGTCGTATGAGTCGGTTCCGGGGGCGTGGCCCGACCGACGGGAGATACGCCATGCCGAAGCAGTCCACCGCCGCCCAGAACGCCCGCAAGGATGCGCGCGCGGGCATGAAGTACACCAAGGCCTTGCGCGCCCGGAACGCCGGGCTGACCGCCCCAGCCCCCGCGCCTCACGTCGTGAGGTTTCTGGCCGAGCGCCCCGGAGACCTCTATCAGCTCGTCGGTGGCATCGCGGCATCCTGGGCCCACACAGGGCAACGCGTCCTGGTCCTGCAAGAGGCCAGCGACAGTTGGCGGTGGGCGATGCGACTGCGCCCCCGCAGCCGCAGGAAGCAGACGCCGGCCACCCCGCCCGAGCCGACCACGAGCGTGCTGTGGACTGCACCCGCCGACGCCCCGGGACGCCTGGTACACCACACGTGCATGTGGGAGACCCTGGTTCCCAGCCCAGGGCGAGGATTCCCGGACCGCGACCGCAGCGAGCTTCACGCCGTCCTGGACGCGGCACAGCACGACTACGACGTGATCGTCATGATGCCGGACGGCACTTGGTCGTCCCCTGACCGGGAGGCCGCCACGGCGCACGTCGTCCTCGCCACCGTCGGCGACTTCCCTCACACCGACTGCCGGAACGTGCTGCTCGGCAGTCTTGCAGAGACAGGGACCCCGCTGTCGCCGGAGCAGAGCGCTGCCGTGCTGCGCGAGCGCTGCCTGGCCTTCCTCTTCAGCATCCACCGCTTGAAGGTCCCGCTCGAGGGCGTGATCTGGCATACCCACGAGGGTCCGCCTGTCGATGCCGCCTACCTGGCGGGCATCGACCGTGACATGGACCGAGTCGGACTGCCGTCCCTGGGCTGGACTGTCTACAAGGGCTGGGTCACCGAGTACGGGCGCCTTCCCGAAGCGGAGAAGCTCCAGGACCCGAACTTCGTCCGTAGGCACGAGCGCATCGCCACACGAGTACGCGCAGCCCTGGACGCCCAGCCTGTCAGGGCGCCCGAAGGCGGCCGCCCTGCTGCCCGTGAAATGACTGCACCAGCACGCGGTTGAGCCGCCGACCCGCACAGACGATCGAAGCGCCCCCGTTCGAATTTATTCGAACGGGGGCGTGCGAATTCGCACGCCGCATCAGATGCTCAGCGTCCTGCTGGCAGAGCCGCCCGCTGGTCGTGCTCGGTGTTGCGCTAGGCGTTGCGGTAGAGGTTGCGTGAGGTGTTGCGCCAGGAGTTGCGATAGAGGTTGCGCGGGCCCATACAGCGTCCTGGAGTTTGCGCAGGTCACCGTGGGCGTATGGGCGTGGTCGGCGTGCTGACATCCCCGTTGCGGCCCGCTTTGCCCATGTCCCTGGCTGGAGTTGAGGGTAGGGAGGCGGGATGGTCGGCGCGGGCGCGGGCGCGGCCGGGGATCGGGCGGGCTCGGAGGTGTTGCGCGTCGGCCAGGGCCGCCGCGCTGTGCCGAGGGGGCACCTGTCGCCGTATCCAGTGCGGATGAGGCTCTGGCCAGCCACTGATCACTCGTGACAGGCTCGTGTT
>KL569256.1:6578-7064 GCA_000715635.1 Streptomyces violaceus
TGATCACTCGTGACAGGCTCGTGTTCCTCAGGCGAGGGGAGTGTCTCGATGCAGGGCTGGGCGGAGACGGAAGGCGAAGTGTGTTCCGACTGCACGGCAGGACCGAGCCCTAAGAACGCCTGCGTCGGGGTCGGGACGCCCTACCAGATGTGGCACACGCCCGACTGCCCGCAGTACGTCATCATGCGGATCAACTGGGAGGCGGGCTCTCGGCGGGTCGAGCAGCAGCAAGCGTGGGCTGAGGAAGTGTTTCCTGCCGCGAACGCCTGAAGGAGGCCGCAGCCGCGCTCCCGCCGGGCACATCGGCTCAGCCGTTCGTCGACGCTCTGACCGAGCTGGTCCAGGCGCAGGCCGGCACCGACGGCTTCGTCGTCCTGCACCGGTGGGCGGAGATCCTGGAGCGGCACTTCCCGCCGCAGCTCCCCCGATCCTGACCACACAACCGAGTAGACCGACCAGGGCGCCGACCGGCTACGCGACCGACTC
>KL569256.1:7338-8188 GCA_000715635.1 Streptomyces violaceus
GCGCGGCGATGGATCGGCGGGCAGCACGACCCGGACCGACACCGGCACCAACTCGGGGCCGGCAGGGTCGTCGGAAGACATCGTCACGGCCCCACTAGCTGTGCCATCTCATGACATTGGTTCCTCGCGGTCAGGCTTGGCGGGCGTAGGACGCAAGGCGATCGGCGAGCGCGGTGACGAGGTCGCGCAGTTCATCGGGGCGCTCGATGACGAACGGCCGGTCGAGTGAGGCGAGTACTGGAGGCAACCAGTCGAGCCGCTCTGCCCGCAGCTCGACGCGCAGCCAGCGCTCGGTCGCCCGGTCCTGGCCTGCCGCGGGCTCGTGCTCCTCCAGGCTCGCGACGCTGGCGGGAAGGTGGGCGCGGATCTGCTCAACTGTCCCGTGGATCCGCAAGGTCACCTCATGCCGGTACTCGGCCGTGGCGAACGCTGACAACACGCGCTGTGCCGGACCGGGACCCACGGGCGCTTCGAATGAGCCGGGCAGGGCCCGCGCGTCTGCGATGCGATCGAGCCGGAAGGTTCGGTCCTCGCCGATCTGGGTGTCCTTGCCCGTGACGTACCACCGGCCCGCATGGGCGACGATCCCGTACGCGTGCAGCGTGCGTTCGCTGCGCCGTCCGTCGCGGTCGGTGTAGCGGATCGAGACCGGTCGGCGGTGGCGCACCGCATCGGCGAGGGTGAGCAGGACCCCAGCATCCGGGGTGTCGAACTCGCCGAGCTGATCCGTGAAGGCGAGAGCCTCCAGAAGTGTGTCGAGCCGACGGGCGATGTGCTTGGGCAGCACCCGCCGGATCTTCGCCGATGCCGTCTCGCTTGCCGTGTGCTCCGTCGTCGTCAGCCCTGCTCG
>KL569256.1:8332-11192 GCA_000715635.1 Streptomyces violaceus
GCCCTGCTCGGCGGCCGGCGACCAGGCCGAGCAGCACGGCCAGCGCCTCGTCGTCGCTGAGCATAAGCGGAGGCAAGCGGTACCCGGGAGCGAGCCGGTACCCGCCGTAGCGGCCGCGCACCGATTCCACGGGCACATCCAGGTCGATCAGCTGGTCCACATACCGCCGCACGGTGCGCCCTTCGACGCCGAGCCGGTCGGCTAGTTCGGCCACCGTCCGGGTGCCGCCCGACTGCAGCAGCTCCAGGAGTGTCAGCACGCGGGCAGTGGGTCGGGGCATGTGCACAACCTAATGCGAATACAGGACTGATTCTGTCCACTATCTCTCCTAGCCTGCGCAGTGCACGCCTCCAGCACAGCCAAGGAGATCGCCATGGACTTCGTCTCGATCCGCATCATCACCAGCGACGTAGCGCGCCTCGTCGAGTTCTATGAGCGAGCCACAGGGGCGCGGGCGACGTGGGCCACCGAAGACTTCGCCGAACTCAACACCGCGGGCGCCACCCTCGCGATCGCCGGCACCCGCACCGTCCCGCTGTTCGCCCCGGGCTCTGCCCGCCCGGCGGACAACCACAGCGTGATCACCGAGTTCCTCGTCGACGACGTGGACCGCGTTCACCAGAACCTGACCGGCTTCGTCACCGACTTCGTCACCCAGCCCACCACGATGCCCTGGGGCAACCGGTCGCTGCTGTTCCGTGACCCCGACGGCAACCTCGTCAACTTCTTCACCCCCGTCACCCCAGCGGCCATCGAGAAGTTCGCACGCTGACGCCACGCAAAGCCGCTCACGCGGGAGCCCTGAGATCCCAGGGCTCCCGATGAACGCGGCCGCCGAGTCCAGGAGCGCCACCAGCAGGGGACACCGGAACGCACCGCTGACCCCCGAAGGACGCCTGCGCTTGTGCCTGCGGATCGACGCCGGACGTCCGATCGCGCACGTGGCTGCGGAAGCCGGAATCTCCCGCCGCTGCCTGGCCAAGTGGTACGCCCGACCAGTGCATCTACCGTTGCAGCCAAGCCTGACCCGGCTCCAGCGACCTGCCCACCCCCGATCCCGAGGTGCTAGGTGTATTGATCTGGAGCCACGAATTCCCGCCTGGCAGCTGCGGTGATGATCAGCGGCATCTCGATCCCGGCAGCTGAGCCCGCCGCGGGCGGTCAGAGGTTGCGAGTGATGAACTGGTCCCACTTGTGCAGCCAGTCCCCGTGCTCGGGGCTGCCCGGGGCGGGCGTCTGCAGGTCCTCGGGCATGGTGATCTATTTCGGGCCCCCGTGCCGTCGTTGAAGTAGCAGGCCCATACGACCTCGCGAGCGGAGTTGATGACGACGGCGCCCACGGCCCCGTCGTCGGCGAGTGCGCCTTCAAGTTCGTGGAGCCGAGACGCTGGCGGCATGGACGGTCATCCCGCTACGCACCCCGGCGAGCGGTTGCGTGTGTGCAGCGAGACCGTGTGACAGCCCGCAGCACCCTTGGCTCCGGCCCGCAGGACAGGCACGGCATCCGCGCCGCTTCCCGACCTCGACGAGCTGCGGACCCTGGCGTGCTCGGAGTCCCCCCGGCCACGGCCCTGCGCTCGCGCCGCGCCCTTGGAGCCGGCGGCCGTGTGGACGATGATTCGGCCGACGCCCCCGGCCCCCGGCCGTAACGCTAGTGGTGCCAAGCTCGCCCGCCCGTGTTGTGGATGAACCGCTGCAACACCTTGAGGGTGGTCAGGTACTCCTCGTCGGAGATATCCGCGTGCCGTTCCGCCCAGAGCTCGTCCTGAAGGGCGGCGGCTTTGTCGTAGAACGCCCTGCCCTCAGCCGTGATGCCCAGGCGTCCCTCGGCATCCTCGGTGATCCAGCCCTGGGCGATGATCGTATCGATTTCCGACTCTATGGTTTCCGGGCCGACGTCGAGGTAGTTCCGAAGGAGGCGGGACACTTCGTCACGAGTCTTGACGGTGTCGGCGCTTGCCACCTGCGCGAGGACCCACCACTGCGGTTGGGTGGTGCCGATCCCGGCGAGGGCGGCCCGGGTGCGGGCGATGACGGCCTTATAGGCCGCCCAACTCCAGTAGCCGATGGGCTGCTTGATCAGATCGGTGTCGCTGTGCGAGTACTCCATGGCCGGGACCCCTGCCGTTGTCTGAGTCGGTTCGACGAGATCGACCGTAGAAACTCAACTGGACTTGAGGTCAAGGGCGTACTGGTCAACCCGTTCGAGAGATCGCCTACTCGCTACTCACTCACCGTGAAACCACCGGCTGTAGTACTAGGGAATTCTGCAATCAGACCGGAGGCGGCGACTATAGGTAGTAGCTGCTGGATTAGGCGGGAAGAGCAGAAGGCGGCTCAAGGTGGCCGGCTGCTCGCCCTGGCATCATGTGCCGGGGCGTGCAGCAACGTCAGCTGGCATGAGTCGGCTAGTGAAGCCTTCGATGCACAGCCGCTCAAAGGCGGCTACGACGGTGTCAGGCACGTCCTGCTCGACGGCTAGCCCCAACTTTGGGAAGACGAGCACTCGCTGCAGGGCGCCCACGATCATGTCGATCACCATGCGAGCGTCTCCAATGGAGTCGGCGTACTCGTCCAAGCCCATCGGCGTGGACGCGCACACCACTTCGACCTCGGGCCAGAGCTTCCGCATCATGCCGTACGAGCGCCGCTCTTCGTACGGCTTGCTCACGAGCAGGACGGATGAGACGTTGACGCCGGCCTCTGCCAGCACCGCTTTCGTGAACTCGATGTTCTCGCCGGTGTTCGTGGCACGCGGTTCCAGGAGTACGGCGGACTCGGGCACCCCTAGCTGCAACGCCCGCTCTCGGTAGTGGACAGCTTCACCGCGTGGCATGCGCGACCTGCTGGTCTGGTCCCT
>KL569256.1:11409-11739 GCA_000715635.1 Streptomyces violaceus
ACCTGCTGGTCTGGTCCCTTGTGTGAGGGGCATCGGGAGCTACAGAACGGTGATCGGCAGTGACGATCAGGTGCTCTTGAATTCCAACAAGTGAGCGGCGCAGTATGGAAGAGGAAGCACTGGAGGTGGAATATGCCTCGTAGGCCTGTCGCCGCTTCCGCACTCATCCTCTTCTTGGCCCCGGTGGGTTTGGTGGCCGCTCAGTCATCGGACGGTCCCGCCCGACCGGCTCCGAGCGTCCAGGAGCAAACCGTCAAACGTGGGCCATGCTCTCAGGATCCGGGTGCCTCAGTGCTGTATGCGGCGAAGAACCATAAATGCCAGGGAATC
>KL569256.1:11979-13271 GCA_000715635.1 Streptomyces violaceus
CACGTGTCCTCCGGGCAGTGAGTGTAAGAACGGTCAGTGCGTGACAGATCCCTGCGCGGGTATCACGTGTCCGGGTGGGATGAAATGCCACAAGGGTGCGTGCAAGTAACCCACAGCACGATCAGCTGTGGGGAAGAGTAAGAAGGAGCGGCCTACGACCGCGCGCTCCTGGCAGCTCGCTGCGCTCGCGCGGCGACCGCCATCGGGGCGAAGGCCCGGCAAGGAGTGGAAGCCCGCTCTCGCGGGCCTCATCCCGGCGGAAGCGGATGAGAACGGCAAGTATGAGCCGGCGCGAGAGCACGGGATGCACGCGCTACGGCACTTCTACCCCTCCGCGTTGCTGGACGCGGGTGAGAACATCAAGGCCGTCAGCGAGTACATGGGGCATGCTGACCCGGGGCTGACGCTGCGGGTGTACGCCCACCTGATGCCCGACAGCCGTCAGCGTGCCCGCCGCGCCATCGACACGGTGTTTCAGCGCGGCTCCCAGGAAGATCACGGCCCACAGACGGCCCAGTGACCCACGGACGGCCCCTGACCTGCCCTTCTGCGCAGGTCAGGGGCCGTTACCCCGTGAGAAGGCTCTGAAGTTCCTCAACTCTGCTTTGGGGCGTGCGGGGGCCGGGCATCCCCTGTTCACGCAAGAGCGAGGCGCCCACGGGGGGCCGCTTCGGGGGAAACGAAAGGAGGGTGACGCCATGGTTATCGGCATCATCCTGGCGGTGTTCGCAGTCATCCTGATCGCGGCGCTGGTGTCCGGGGCGCGCAGGGGCGGTTCCGCGCGGAGGGCGCGTCGCGGGTCGTGGGCGTCCTCGGGTTCGGCCGGCAGCGGCAACAGCGGCAGCTGGTGGGCCGGCGGGGGCGACTCCGGCTCGTCCGGCGGCTCGTCCTGCAGCAGCGGCTCGTCCTGCGGAGGCGGGTCGTCCTGCGGCGGGGGCGGTGGTGGTGGCGGCGGTGGCTGCGGCGGCGGAGGCAGCTGACGGCAGTCGGCCGGCCCTCCCTTCGGGGGAGCCGCACCCACCGAACGCGGGGTCCGCATCTGGGGCGGGCCCCGCGTTCCTATGCCCGTGGCCGGGGCTCCCGTCCGGGACCGGCGTTCCCGTCCGGCGGATCGGTCGAACGTCTGTCGGGCAACTGTGCGAGGTCTCAGGCGCCTTCGCATGCCTGGAGGACAACCGCGTCCATGGGACGGCGTACCCAGGCGTGACCCCGGCAACTGCGCACGTCAAACGGCCATTTCGGGAGCGG
Organism: Streptomyces violaceus; assembly: GCA_000715635.1. Lineage (GTDB taxonomy): Bacteria > Actinomycetota > Actinomycetes > Streptomycetales > Streptomycetaceae > Streptomyces > Streptomyces violaceus. Next base: position 13,228 of record KL569256.1, read on the forward strand.
GGCGGAAACCCGGGCGCCCGTCCGTGGCGGCTTCGGGCGCGAGT
>KL569256.1:13468-14270 GCA_000715635.1 Streptomyces violaceus
GGCTTCGGGCGCGAGCCACGGCGCACCGGCGCACGCCTCCCCGGCACCAGCGCACGCCGTAGTGGAACAATTGAGCTGTAGAGCCCTCTGAGGGATGGAAACCCTACGAACTTGGGTAAAAAGGCTGTGGCAGCGCCACAGTTCATGATTCCCTCTAAAGCACCAACGCAGCCCCTCGGACGCCCTGCGAACACCCTCCTGAAACCGGCCGACCGGTTTGATCCGGGCCGTAATCCCCGGTGCGACCAAGGCGCAGCGGACCCCTCTCCCTCTCCTTGTGTGCTTGCGGAGCCGATCCATGCTCACGACCCTGAACACCTCCTACACCGACACGCGCGCGGCCGATCTCGCCTGGGCCCTGGGGCGTGAGCCGCTTCCCGCACTGGCCACGCTGGACCTCGAACTGGCGGGCACCAAACTGCAGTTGCGACTCCTCGGCGCGTCCCACCAGGTCCTGTTGGAGGAGGAGCGGGGCATTTGCTCGGAGACGGTGGCGTGCATTCCGGGCAGCCGCACCCCGCTTCCGCTCGGCGTCGCCAAGCGGGTGGACGACTGGGAGTACGAGTTCGCCGCCCGGGTCGAGATCCTCTCGCCGGGCTCCTTCGCCGGCCGCGCCCAGGAGTTGCTGGCCCTCGTCTCCGACCACCCGCACGGCCTCGCGGGCGTCTTCCCCGGCAGCCCGCACGCCTTCACGGCACTGCTGGCCCAGCACCACGACGGACAGGTGCACTGGCGGACCTGGCACGCGTACCCACAGGACGGCCAGTTGGTGGCGACCCGTACGAGAGTCGGCGTACGGATG
>KL569256.1:14503-15980 GCA_000715635.1 Streptomyces violaceus
GAGATGTGTATAAGAGACAGACCGAATCTCGTACCGAAATCGGGCCTCCGTAAACCAGCACCACACGTGTGGGTGACGAACCGCGGTCGAGGCGTGACGTAACGTCGCAGCGTGATCGAGCCGCACGCGCCCGCCCCGCCCGGTTCCCCGCCGCCCTGGAGCGCCCCGGGCGGCCCCGGCGGCCCGGCGCGGCTGCCCGTCCGGCCGGGCACCGGGCGGTTCCTGGTCCTCGCGGGCGTGTTCGTCTGTGCGGCCTGCGGACTCGTGTATGAACTCGAACTCGTCGCCCTCGCCTCCTACTTGATGGGCGACTCGGTCACGCAGGCGTCCGTCGTGCTGTCCGTCATGGTCTTCGCGATGGGCATCGGCTCCCTCGCCGCGAAGCGGCTGCGCGGGCTCGCCGCGGCCGGGTTCGGCGCCGTCGAGGCCACCCTCGCGCTCGTCGGCGGATGCAGCGCGATGGCCCTGTATGCCGTGTTCGCCTGGACCGGCGACTGGGGCGGCGTGTGGGCGAGCGGCCCCCGCTGCCTCCTGGTCGCCTTCTCCCTCGCGACCGGGCTGCTCATCGGCGCCGAGGTCCCGCTGCTGATGGAGCTGATCCAGCGCATCCGCCGCCAGGACGCGGGCGGCGCGGTGGCCGACCTGTTCGCCGCGGACTACGTCGGTGCCCTCGTCGGCGGCCTCGCCTTCCCCTTTCTCCTGCTGCCGTTCCTCGGCCAGCTGACCGGCGCGCTGCTCACCGGCGCCGTCAACGCGGTCGTCGGCGGGGCGCTGGTGCTCGGACTGTTCCGCCGGGATCTGACCCGGCGCGCCCGCTGGCTGCTGCTGCTCGCCAACGGCCTCGTGCTCGCGATCCTCGCCTCGGCCGCCGTCCTCGTCGACGACTTCGAGCGGGCCGCCCGGCAGGCGATGTACGGCAGGGACGTCCGCGTCGCGCTCCGGTCCGGTGTCCAGGAAGTCGTCCTCGCCGGCGGCACGCACGGGCGGCCCCTGGCCCTCTTCCTCGACGGCCGGCTCCGGGTCAGCGGAAGCGACGAACTCCGCTACCATGAGGCCCTCGTCCACCCCGCGATGACCGGGTCGCACGCGCGCGTGCTGATCCTCGGCGGCGGTGACGGCCTGGCGGCCCGCGAGGTGCTGCGCCATCCCGGAGTGGACCGGGTCGACGTCATCGAACTCGACGCCGAGGTGGTACGGCTGGCCCGCACCGACCCGGGCCTGTCCGCGCTGAACCGGCACGCGTACGGCGACCCGCGCGTGCACGTGACGGTCCAGGACGCCTTCGGCTGGCTGCGCGGAGCGCCCTCGGCGGCGTACGACGTGGTCGTCTCGGACCTGCCGGACCCGGGAATCACGGCGAGTACGAAGCTGTACTCCCAGGAGTTCTACGGCCTCGCGCGGCGCGTGCTGGCCCCCGGCGGCCGGCTCGTGGTGCACGCCGGGCCGGTCGCGACCGGCCCCCGGGTGTACTGGACGG
>KL569256.1:16193-17219 GCA_000715635.1 Streptomyces violaceus
GCCCCGTACGGCACGGGCGGCCGCCGCGCCGGTTCCGCCGTCGGCCCCGACCGCACACCCGCCGACCGCTCCCGGGCCCCCCGGGACTGGGGTTTCGTCCTGGCCGCCCGCACGGAACCGCGGCCACGCCTCGACCCGGACGGTCCGCGCCCGCTGATCCTCACGGACGCGTCCCTCGCCGCGGGTGCGCGGACGGTGCGGGAGACGCGGATCGCCGGGCTGCCCGCTTCGACGCTGGTGCATCCGCGGTACTGAGGGGCCGGGGAGCGGAGGGGGAGGGGCCGGGGAGCGCGGTGGGGGAGGATACGCCGGGCGGACCCCGATCCGGAGCGAATCCCGGAGGTGGGGGTGCGTTTCCGCCTGTGCTGGGTAGAGTCCGTCGACATGGAGCACGAGGTGTTCGTTCCGGTTCCGGCCGAGCGGCTCAGGGAGGTGCTGGACGACCCCGCGCGGGTCGCCCGGGTGGTTCCCGGGCTCCAGCAGGACGCCGGCGCCGAGCCCGTCGCCGGGCGGCTGAAGATCCGGGTCGGCAGTCACTCCGTCACCTACCGGGGTGCCGTACGGGTCTCCCGGCGGGACGACGGGGCGTACGCCGTGGAGGGCGAGGCGGAGGAGTCGCGCGGCAGCGGCTCGGTCAAGCTCGCGCTGCGGATCGGCCTGAGGGAGGCGGAGGACGGCTGCACCGTCGTGTTCGACGGCACGGCCTCCGCGGACGGGCGGATCAAGGACCTGCCGGCCGACGCGGTGGAGGGCGCCGTCGTCCGGCTGCTGAACCGCTTCGCGGAACACCTGGCCGAGGTCGCACCGGAAACGACCACGTCCGTCGCCACGCAGGACTTCGAACCCCGGGCGACGACCGACCACGAAACGACCCCGGACGCGGACGACGAGGCCGCGCCTCCGGCGAGGGCCGACGGGGGTACGGCGGACGGGGACGGGGACGGGGATGGCGAGGGCGCCGGGCCCCCGGGCACCGCGGGGAAGCCTTCCGCCACCGGCTCCGGCGGCGGGAGCCCGGCCTCCGGC
>KL569256.1:17281-18476 GCA_000715635.1 Streptomyces violaceus
CCCGACGACGAAGCCCCCGCCCCCGAGCCCCCCTCCGTCTCCGACGCCGACGTTCCCTCGGCTCCCGCCGGGCACTCTGCCAAGGGCGACGACGACGCCGAGTCCATCGCCGAGGCGGCGCATGCGCGGCGCACGATGATCGGGCGCAGTGCCGAGGAGGTCGATCACGCCCCGCCGCGCGGGCGGTACGCGCCGGTGCCCGCACCGCAGACCGTGACGCCCCCGGCCCCGCTGCGCTGGGCGGCGCCCGCGGCGGCGCTCGCGGTGGCGTCGGCCATCGTGGCGGTCCGGGCCCTGCGCCGACGCCGCTGAAACGCCGCGCACCGGGTGAGGCCCTCTTGATCGCCCCAGTAGGGTCGTCCCGTGAGTGACGACAACATCACGCTGACCGCGGGCGACGCGGAGGTGACCGTGCAGCCGGGCAACGGCGGCCGGGTCGGAGGGCTGCGGATCGGCGGCGTGGAGATGCTCCGGCAGGGCGAGCGCTTCGGGTGCTTCCCGATGGTGCCGTGGTGCGGGCGGGTCCGCGACGGACGGTTCCTGGACGGCGCCGCCGTGCGGCAGATGCCGCTCAACGCCCCGCCCCACGCCATCCACGGCATCGTCCGCGACGGCGCCTGGCGCACCGCCCGCACGAGCACGGCCGAGGCCGTCATCACCGCCGAGCTCGCCGACCCCTGGCCCCACCCGGGCCGCGTCACCCAGGTCGTCGCACTGACCGAGGACGCGCTGACGCTCACCATGTCCGTGGAGACGTACGAGTCGTCCTTCCCGGCGCAGATCGGCTGGCACCCGTGGTTCAACCGGAACCTGGGCGGCGAGGACGTACAGCTCGACTTCGACCCCGCCTGGCAGGAGGAGCGCGGCGACGACCACCTGCCCACCGGCAACCGGATCGACCCGAAGCCCGGCCCCTGGGACGACTGCTTCGGGATGCCCGGCGGCGTGGACGTCACCCTGACCTGGCCCGGGCAGCTGGAGCTGAAGGTGGCGAGCCGCGAGGAGTGGGTCGTGGTCTACGACGAGCAGGAGGCCGCCGTGTGCGTGGAGCCGCAGACCGGCCCGCCCAACGGGCTCAACACCCTGCCGCGCCTGGTCACGCCCCTGGAGCCGCTGGAGGCCACCACGACCTGGAGCTGGCGCCGCCTTTGAGGGGTCCTTTCACTATGAGCGCCCGGGTCGCGCGGCCTGGCAC
>KL569256.1:18684-21282 GCA_000715635.1 Streptomyces violaceus
CTCTCCGGCGCCTTGCGATGCACGGCACCAGACCACGCGACCTGATCGAACGCTCATAGTGAAAGGACCCCTAAGCTGGGCGCCATGACGGACACACGCGGCGCGCTGCTGCAGCAGATCAAGGACAAGGCCGTGGTGCACGGCAAGGTGACCCTGTCTTCGGGTCTGGAGGCCGACTACTACGTCGACCTGCGCCGCGTCACCCTCGACGGCGAGGCCGCCCCGCTGGTCGGTCAGGTGCTGCTGGACCTGACCGCCGAGCTGGACTTCGACGCCGTCGGCGGGCTCACCATGGGCGCCGACCCCGTCGCCGCCGCCATGCTGCACGCCGCCGCCGCGCGCGGGAAGCGCCTGGACGCCTTCGTCGTCCGCAAGGCCGCGAAGGCGCACGGGCTGCAGCGGCGAGTCGAGGGCCCGGACATCGCGGGCCGCCGCGTGCTGGTCGTCGAGGACACCTCCACCACCGGCGGCTCCCCGCTCACCGCCGTCGAGGCCGTGCGCGAAGCCGGGGCCGAGGTCGTCGCCGTCGCGACGATCGTCGACCGGGCGACCGGCGCCGCGGAGAAGATCCAGGAGGGCGCCGGGGTGCCGTACCTCTTCGCCTTCTCGAAGGACGAGCTGGGCCTGGACTGACCGGGACCTGACCAGGGCGTGGACGGTGGCCTGGACCTTCCGGCCAAGTCTGGAAAGATGGGGCCGACGATGACGTCGCATCCCAAGGTCTAGGTCAGGGCCGTAAAGACGCAGTACGCCAACCCGCAGATACAAGGAGCGGACGCATGCCCATCGCAACTCCCGAGGTCTACAACGAGATGCTGGACCGGGCGAAGGCAGGAAAGTTCGCCTACCCGGCCATCAACGTGACCTCCACCCAGACCCTGCACGCGGCCCTGCGCGGTTTCGCTGAGGCGGAGAGCGACGGCATCGTCCAGATCTCCACGGGTGGCGCCGAGTTCCTGGGCGGTCAGTACAGCAAGGACATGGTGACCGGCTCGGTCGCCCTGGCCGAGTTCGCGCACATCGTCGCCGAGAAGTACCCGGTGAACATCGCGCTGCACACGGACCACTGCCCGAAGGACAAGCTCGACGGGTACGTACGTCCGCTGCTGGCGCTCTCCCAGAAGCGCGTCGAGGCCGGTCTGAACCCGCTGTTCCAGTCCCACATGTGGGACGGCTCCGCCGAGACCCTGGCCGACAACCTCTCCATCGCCCAGGAGCTGCTGGAGCTCGCCCGCGCCGCCAAGATCATCCTCGAGGTGGAGATCACCCCGACCGGTGGCGAGGAGGACGGTGTCACGCACGAGATCAACGACTCCCTGTACACGACGGTCGACGACGCGATCCGCACGGTCGAGGCCCTGGGCCTCGGTGAGAAGGGCCGCTACCTGCTGGCCGCGTCCTTCGGCAACGTGCACGGCGTGTACAAGCCGGGCAACGTCGTCCTGCGTCCCGAGCTGCTGAAGGAGCTGAACGAGGGCGTCGCCGCCAAGTTCGGCAAGGCCGCGCCGTTCGACTTCGTCTTCCACGGCGGCTCCGGCTCCTCGGAGCAGGAGATCCTGACCGCGCTGGAGAACGGCGTGGTCAAGATGAACATCGACACGGACACGCAGTACGCCTTCACCCGCCCGGTCGCGGACCACATGTTCCGCAACTACGACGGCGTCCTGAAGGTCGACGGCGAGGTCGGCTCCAAGAAGACCTACGACCCGCGCACCTGGGGCAAGCTGGCCGAGGCGTCCATGGCCAAGCGCGTCCTCGAGGCCTGCGGCAACCTCCGCTCCACCGGCACCAAGATCAAGTAAGTCCGGTTCGATCCGGTCGCATCCGGTTCGCACGCGTTGAGCCCGGCACCTCCTGTGGTGCCGGGCTCTTCCGTATGCTCCCTGCATGCCCGATGTCCGGATGGCCTCGCCCCAGGGCAGGTGGATCCTGTTCACCACCGTCCTCGGTTCCAGCATGGCGCTGCTGGACTCGACCGTCGTCAATGTCGCGCTGCCGCGCATCGGCCGTGACCTCGACGCGAACCTCTCCGCCCTCCAGTGGACGGTCAACGCCTACATGGTCACGCTGGCCGGGCTGATCCTGCTGGGCGGGGCGCTGGGGGACCGTTTCGGGCGCCGGAAGGTGTTCGTCGTCGGTGTGGTGTGGTTCGCGGTGGCGTCCCTGCTGTGCGGGATCGCGCCGAACGCGGGGGCGCTGATCGCCGCGCGTGCCCTGCAGGGGGTGGGCGGTGCCCTGCTGACGCCGGGGTCGCTGGCGCTGATCCAGGCGTCCTTCCACCCCGACGACCGGGGCCGGGCGGTGGGTCTGTGGTCCGGTTTCGGCGGGGTCGGCGCGGCGGTCGGGCCGTTCGTCGGAGGCTGGCTGGTGGACGGGCCGGGCTGGCGGTGGGTGTTCCTGCTGAACGTGCCGCTGGCGCTGGTGTGCGTGCCGGTGGCGCTGCGGCACGTCCCCGAGTCGGGCGGAGAGGGGGCCCGTGGCCGGTTCGACGTGCTGGGGGCCGTGCTGGGTGCGGTGGCGCTGGCGCTGCTGACGTACGCGCTGATCGAGGCCGGTGCGGGCGGCCCGGTGGTGGCCGTCACGGCGGTGGCCGGGGTG
>KL569256.1:21502-21930 GCA_000715635.1 Streptomyces violaceus
CATCTTCTCCTCCCGCCAGTTCACGGCGGTCAACCTCGTCACGCTGTGTGTGTACGCGGCCCTCGGCGGGTTCTTCTTCCTCGCCGCGCTCCAGCTCCAGGTCGTCGTGGGCTACTCCGCCCTCGCGGCCGGTACGGCGCTGCTGCCGACGACCGTGCTGATGCTGCTGCTGTCGGCGCGCTCCGGTGAGCTGGCCGACCGGATCGGGCCGCGTCTGCCGCTCACGGTGGGGCCGCTGCTGTGTGCCGTGGGAATGATGCTGATGCTGCGGGTGGGGCCGGGCGCGTCCTACTGGGCCGATGTGCTGCCCGCGCTGGTGGTGCTCGGGCTGGGCCTGGTCATGCTGGTGGCGCCGCTGACGGCGACGGTGCTGGGTTCCGTGGATGTGGCGCGGGCGGGGCTGGCCAGCGGGATCAACAACGCGGCGG
>KL569256.1:22263-22441 GCA_000715635.1 Streptomyces violaceus
TGCCGTTGCTGGCCGGTATGGGGGAGGAGGCGTACCGGGAGCCGGCCGCCTTCGACGCGGCGTTCGGGCGGGCGATGGGGTGGTGCGCGGGGGCGTTGGTGGTGGGGGCGCTGATCGCCCTGGTCACGGTGCGGAGGCCGCCGCCCGGGTGCAAGCGGCCGGAGTGTCTCAGGTAGGG
>KL569256.1:22726-23113 GCA_000715635.1 Streptomyces violaceus
GGGGGGGGGAGCCGGTGCGGAAGCGGCTGGGGTAGCGGCAGGGAGCACCCCGCGGCGCCGGGTTGCGCCCCCCCATGCCGCCCACTGCGCCGCAGCTGTCGTGATGCCGCAGACTTGACCTCATGTCCATTCACGAGAACCTTCTCGGGGGTCCGCCCCCGACCCACCTCCCCGATGACCCCGGGCCACGGGAACTGCTCGCTTCGGGTACCGCGCCGGTCGACGTCGCCGCCGCGCATCCGACCTCCTCGCTCGCCTGGGCGCAGCTCGCCGACGAGGCGTTCGAGCGGGGCGCGGCCGTGGAGTCGTACGCGTACGCCCGTACGGGCTACCACCGCGGCCTGGACGCGCTGCGCCGCAGCGGCTGGAAGGGCCACGGCCCGGTGT
>KL569256.1:23300-24112 GCA_000715635.1 Streptomyces violaceus
CCACGGCCCGGTGCCGTGGGAGCACGAGCCGAACCGCGGCTTCCTGCGGGCCCTGCACGCCCTCGCCCGTGCCGCGCAGACGATCGGCGAGCAGGAGGAGTACGAGCGCTGCTCCCAGTTCCTCAAGGACTCCTCGCCGACGGCGGCGCAGGTCCTGGGCTGAGAGCGGTCCGTGTGCGCGAGGCCCGTCCGCTGAGCGGGCGGGCCTTGCGGTTTCGGGGGACGATTGCGGAGTATGCCCGTGGGGACCGGGGCCCCCGTGCCGGCATCGGCAGGGGCGGACCGCTACCCGGAGTTATCTGCAGGAGACAGCGATGTCCCACGAGGCTCACGAGCCCGAGACCCCGCATCTCGACTTCCAGGGCACGACGCCGTACGAGGACTACGTCAAGGCGGACGTGCTCACCCACCTCCAGCACACCCTCTCCGACGACCCCGGAGAGATGGTCTTCCTGGTGACGACCCAGGTGATGGAGCTGTGGTTCACCGTCATCGTCCACGAGTGGGAGACGGCGGCCCGGGCGCTGCGCGGCGACGACATCCCCACCGCGACCGCCGCGCTGAAGCGGTCCGTGCGCGAGCTGGAGGCGCTCAACGCCTCCTGGAAGCCGCTCGCCCAGCTCACGCCCGCCCAGTTCAACTCGTACCGCAGCGCCCTCGGCGAGGGCTCCGGCTTCCAGTCGGCGATGTACCGGCGCATGGAGTTCCTGCTCGGCGACAAGTCCGCGTCCATGCTCGTCCCGCACCGGGGCGCGCCGCGCGTGCACGCCGAGCTGGAGAAGGCGCTGCACGAGCCGAGCCTGTACGACGAG
>KL569256.1:24301-25237 GCA_000715635.1 Streptomyces violaceus
AGCCTGTACGACGAGGTCGTACGGCTGCTCGCGCGGCGCGGGTACGACATCCCGGAGGCGGTGCTGCGGCGTGACGTGGCGAAGCGCTACGAGCCGTCGCCGGAGGTGGAGGTGGCCTGGACGGCCGTCTACTCCGGTGACCAGGGTGCTGAACTCGCCCGGCTGGGGGAGGCGCTGAGCGATGTCGCCGAGCTGGTGTGGCGCTGGCGCAACGACCACCTGGTCGCCACCCGCCGCGCGATGGGCTCCAAGACCGGCACGGGCGGCTCCGCCGGGGTGGCCTGGCTGGAGAAGCGGGCGCAGAAGAACGTGTTCCCCGAGCTGTGGACGGCGCGGTCGTATGTCTGAGCTGACGGTGCGGGCGGAGAAGCTGGACGCCGTTGACGAACTAGCCGTCAAGCGGGCCGAGTTCGTCCTCGACGCTGCGTCCGATCATGCGGCTGACGCCGCGGGGATCTACCTCGACGGCAACTCGCTCGGCGCGCTGCCGGCCGTCGTGCCCGGGCGGGTCGAGGACGTCGTACGCCGCCAGTGGGGCGAGCTGCGCATCCGGTCCTGGGAGGAGAGCGGCTGGTGGACGGCGCCCGAGCGGATCGGTGACCGGATCGCCCCGCTGGTCGGGGCGGCGCCCGGGCAGGTCGTGGTGGGCGACTCGACCAGTGTCAATGTCTTCAAGGCACTCGTGGGGGCCGTACGCATGGCCGGGGACGGCCGTGACGAGGTCCTCGTCGACGCGACGACCTTCCCGACCGACGGGTACATCGCGGAGTCCGCGGCGCGGATGACCGGCCGCACCCTGCGGCCGGTGACACCGGCGGAGGTGCCGGGCGCGCTGGGCGACCGTACGGCCGCCGTCCTCCTCAACCACGTCGACTACCGCACCGGCCGGCTGCACGACCTGCCGGCGCTGACGGCCGCCGTGCACGAGGCGGGGGG
>KL569256.1:25463-25699 GCA_000715635.1 Streptomyces violaceus
TGCACGAGGCGGGTGCGCTCGCCGTCTGGGACCTGTGCCACAGCGCGGGCGCGCTGCCGGTCGGACTGGACGAGCACGGGGTGGACCTGGCCGTCGGCTGCACCTACAAGTACCTGAACGGCGGGCCGGGCGCACCGGCGTACCTGTATGTGCGCCGGGAACTGCAGGACCGCTTCGACTCCCCGCTGCCCGGCTGGAACTCGCACGCCGAGCCGTTCGGGATGCGGAGCGGCTAC
>KL569256.1:25965-27167 GCA_000715635.1 Streptomyces violaceus
AGCCGGCCTCCGGTGCGCCGCGTGGCCGGGTCGGCACGCCGGACATCCTCTCCATGCTCGCCCTGGAGGCGGCCCTGGAGGTCTGGGACGGGGTGCCGGTCGAGGCGGTGCGGGCCAAGTCCCTCGCGCTGACGGACTTCTTCCTGGAGTGCGTGGCGGAGTACGTGCCCGAGGGCAGGGTCGAGTGCCTGACGCCGGTGGCGCACGCGGAGCGGGGCAGTCAGATCGCCCTGCGCTGTGACGACGCCGGCGAGGTGATGAAGCGGCTGATCGAGCGGGGTGTGGTCGGCGACTTCCGGGCGCCGGACGTGCTGCGCTTCGGGTTCACGCCGCTGTACGTGGGCTTCGCCGACGTGGAGCGGGCGGCGCGGGTGCTGGCTCGGACGCTGGGCTGAGCCGACCGTGACGAACGGCCCCGCTCGCCGCGGGGCCGTTCGTTCCCAACTGGCCGCAGACGCACCGTAGACGCAAGGAAACGGCTGAACCGTCCGATCTTCACCCAGCGTGACATCCACGTGTCCGCGCATGTCACGTGCCTGGTACCGTCCCGGCCAACGGCCGACTTCTCACTGGTCCGCCCGTACGTTTCGCTGGAAGGTTGGAGCATGACGGACGACGTCGCAGCAGCACGGGCCGCTGCCGAGGAGAAGTCGGTGTTCTCCCACGAGCCCGTCGGTCCCGACGCCACCGCCGCCTACGGCGACCACCCCGACCAGGTGATCGACTTCTACGCCCCGCGCGGGGAGGCCGGCCCGGGCGGGCCCGCCCCGGTCGTCCTCGTGCTGCACGGCGGTGCCTGGCGGGCGCCGTACGACCGGCGTCACATCAGCCCGTTCGCGGGCTTCCTCGCCCGCCGCGGACTCGCCGTGGCCAGTGCCGAGTACCGGTGCGGTGGCGACGACGACTCCCTCGCGGGGCGCTGGCCCGACACCTTCGACGACGTGGCCGCCGCGCTGGACGCCCTCCCGGCGCTGGTACGGGAACTGCTGCCGCAGGCCGACCCGCGCCGTACGGTCCTCACCGGCCACTCGGCGGGCGGGCACCTCGCGCTGTGGGGCGCGGCCCGGCACGTCCTGCCGGCCGGCTCGCCCTGGCGCTCCGGCGGCTCGGCGGCCCTGCGCGGTGTGGTCGCGCTCGCCCCGATCGCGGACTTCGCGGTCGCCGACAAGCTGGACGTGTGCGGGGGTGCCGTACGCCAACTC
>KL569256.1:27374-29496 GCA_000715635.1 Streptomyces violaceus
GCCGTACGCGGACCCGGCGCTGCTGCTGCCCACCGGCGTCGCCACCACTCTCGTCCAGGGGCGCGCGGACCTCGATGTGCCGCAGATGGTCGCCGAGTCGTACGCGGAGGCGGCGGCGAAGGCCGGGGAGATGGTGGGGGTGACGCTGCTGGAGGACGTGGGGCACTTCCCGCTCATCGACCCGGCGGCGGACGCCTGTGCCGTGGTGGCGGAGGAGATCGAGCAGTTGGCCTGGTGAAGGGCCCTCTCGGAGGCACCCGGGTGCACCCGTAGGAGCCGCCCCCCGTCATACCCCTAGTACCTGAGAGCTACGCCGCAGATGGGTTCCCCGGTGTGACGCGGACGACGAGCCCCGCTCCGTAACTTCCCTTCCACGCAGCCCCGATGGCCGGGTGCAGTGGAGGGGGACGACCATGGGGTTCGCGCCGAGGTACCACCGTAGCGAGGGCGCTCGGCGCCGCGCCGGCCGATGGCGTCGGGCCGCGCTGGCCGCCCTCATCACCGGTGCGGTGGTTCTCCCCCTCTCCGGGGCCGTGCGACCGGAGATCCCCGCACCGCCACCCGCCTCCCTCGCTCCGCTCAGCGCGTCGACGCTGGACGAGGCGTACGCGGCCAACCGCGCCAACGCCGCCGAAGCGGCCCGCATGGCCGCAGGCCATCACGACCGGGCCCGTGCCGCGACGGACCGTTCCCTGGCCGCCCCGGCCCGGCACCTCCTCGCCTTCGACGGCCGCGGCTCCGGCCAGGTCACGGAGGTCCTGGGCGACCTCGGCCGGGCCGACCGGATAGCCGTCCTGGTCCCCGGCTCCGACACGAGCCTCGACACCTACGGCCGGTTCCACGCGGCCGCCGCCGCGCTGTACGGGCAGCTCGTCCGGCAGGCCCCGGCGGGGACGCGCACCGCGGTGGTGGCCTGGCTGGGCTACGAGACGCCGGGCACGGTCAGCACGACGGTCACGACGACCGGCAGGGCGGAGCAGGCGGCCCCGCACCTGCGCGCACTGGTCTCCGGCCTGCGCGCCATAGCGGGCGACGGACCGCGCCTCTCGCTGCTGTGCCACTCGTACGGCTCGGTCGTCTGCGGGCGGGCCGCCGCCGGGCTCGCCGTCGACGACCTCGCGCTCGTCGGCAGCCCCGGCACCGGCGCGGACTCCGCCGCCGCCCTGCACACCCGCGCCCGCGTCTGGGCGGCCCGCGGCGGCGACGACTGGGTGGAGAACGTCCCGCACCTCAGCACGGACCTGTTCGGCACCACCGTCGGCTTCGGCACCGACCCCGTCTCCCCGGCCTTCGGCGCCCGGGTCTTCGCGGCCGGCGACGGCGGCCACAGCGACTACTTCAGGCCCGGCTCGACCTCTCTGACCAACCTGGCCCGGATCGTCCTGGGCGAGACCAAGGCGGTGACCCATGGCTGACATCGGCGTACGAGGTATACGGCATGCGGTGCTCCGTGGCGCCGACCGCGTCGGTACGGCCACCCCGGCAGACCGGGACCGGGCCGTGGACGCCCTGCGCGCCGTCGCGGTGCTCGGCGTCGTCCTCGGCCACTGGCTGGTCACGGCCCTGGTCTCCGACGGCAGCGCCCTGCGCACGGCGAGCCCGCTCAGGGACATGCCCTGGCTGACGCCCGTCTCCTGGCTGTTCCAGACCCTCGCCGTGTTCTTCCTGGTCGGCGGCCATGTCGCCACGCGCGGATATGCCTCGGCCCGCGCCCGGGGCGTCCCGTACCACCGCTGGCTGACGAGCCGTCTGACCCGGTTGTTCAAGCCGGTCGCGGCCGTCCTCAGCCTGTGGACGATCGCCGCGCTCGCCCTGCTGCTGTCGGGCGCCGAGTTCGGGACGGTCCGCACGCTGGTGAAACTGGCCCTGTCCCCCTTGTGGTTCCTCGTGGTGTTCGCCGTGCTGACGGCGGCGACCCCGTTGCTGACCCGGCTCAACCCGCTGTGGCCGCTGGCCGTCGTACTGCACGTGGACCTTCTGCGGTTCGGCCTGGGCGGCCCCTCCTGGCTGGGCTGGGTGAACGTGGCTGCGGGCTGGATGGTGCCCTACACCCTGGGCGCGGCCTGGACCCGGGGCGAGCTGGAGGGCCGCCGCGCGGGCTGGGTCCTGCTCGGCTGCGGGA
>KL569256.1:29741-30230 GCA_000715635.1 Streptomyces violaceus
GCCCGCCGCACTCGTCACGTGGGCCGGCTATCCGGCATCGATGGTCGGCGTCCCGGGCGAGGGCATGTCCAACCTGGACCCGCCGACGCTGGCCGTCGTCACCTTCGGCCTGGCCCAGTGCGGTCTCGCCCTGCTGCTGCGCGAGCGGCTGCGACACTCGATGCGCCGGCCGGTGGCCTGGGCGGCGGTGGCGGTCGTCAACCTCTCCGCGATGACCATCTTCCTCTGGCACCAGACGGCCCTGATGGCCACGACGGCCACCGGCCTCCTCGCGGGCCGGCTCCCCGGGCTGCACACGCGGCCCGACGGGCTCGACTGGGTCGGGGCCCGGCTCCTGTGGCTCCCCGTGTTCGCCCTGGCCCTCGCGGTCTGCTGGGCCGCCTTCCGGTTCTGCGAGCAGGGCGGCGGGCGGGGCCGCGCGTCGCGGGTGGTGCGGGCGCACCGTCCGTCCGACCAGGGGACAGCGGCGAGGGCCCGCCATGTCTAGGC
>KL569256.1:30347-31349 GCA_000715635.1 Streptomyces violaceus
CCGCTCAGAGATGTGTATAAGAGACAGTGTCTAGGCTGGGCCGCGTGATGGACACGGGGGTGGGCCGCGCGCTGCGAGCGCGCGTCAGGCGCTGGCTGCGGGTGCTGCGCGAGGACCTGTGGACGGTCCGTACGGACCCGCTGCCGCCCTCCACCTGGCTGCGCTGGCTGCCGCACGGGCTGGTGTGCCTGGCCGCGTTCGGTGTCACCTTCGGCGCGGTGGGGCAGCTCGTCGACAACGGCGGGGTGGGTCCGCAGATCGCCTTTTCGCTCGGGCTGGCGCAGGGCGGTGCCATGGTGCTCGCGCTGTGGCGGCCCATCCCGGCGTGGTGGCTCTCGACGGCGGCCATGGTGCTGGGCGCCCTCGAGGTGCGCCGCCAGTTGCTGGCCGGTGGCGCCCCCGACTTCACCTGGCCCTGGACGTCGGCGGGGATCATCGGACACATGGTGGTGCTGCTGCTGCTCGCCCTGCGGGTACGCACCCGGGTGTCCGTCGAGGCGCTCACGCTGACCGTGCTCCTCACCTACGTCGTCCAAGGGCTGCTGGGCGCGGCCGGCTATTCGCCCACCGGAGTGCTCGCGGTCACCCTGTTCGCCGTCGTCGCGCTCCTCGGCACCGCCCTGCGCGGCCGCCGCGAGGCCCGCGCGCAACTCGTCGAGCAGACCACGCTCACCGCCGAGGAGCGCACCCGGCGCACCCTGCTGGAGGAGCGCAGCCGTATCGCGCGGGAACTGCACGACGTGGTGGCGCACCACATGTCGGTCATCTCCATCCAGGCGCAGGTCGCCCCGCATCTCGTCGAGAACCCGCCCGACGAGCTCAAGGAGAACCTCGCGGGCATCCGGCAGAACGCCCTGGAGGCGCTGACCGAGCTGCGCCGGGTGCTGGGCGTGCTGCGCTCGGAGCACGCCGGGCCGGGGGAGACGCCCTTCGGCCCGGGCGGCGACACCGCCGCACATGCGCCGCAGCCCACCCTCGACCGGCTCGACGCGCTGGTGGAGA
>KL569256.1:31497-35414 GCA_000715635.1 Streptomyces violaceus
CGGCGTACCGGATCGTGCAGGAGGCCCTGAGCAACGTCCTGCGGCACGCGCCCGGTGCGAGCGCCAAGGTCCGTCTCACGTATCAGCCGGACGGGCTGGAGGTGGAGATAGTCAACTCCCGGCCGACCGGGCCCGCGCAACCGTCGACGGGAGCGGGGCACGGACTGCTCGGCATGCGGGAGCGGGTCGCGATGCTCGGCGGCACCATGACCGCGCACCCGTGGCACTGGGACGGCTTCAAGGTCACCGCGTTCCTCCCGGACGTCCCGCCCGCCGACGCGCCGGGCACCCATCACCCCACGGCCCCTTAGGAGGGACCTCATGACGAGCGGTACCGGCAAACCCATCCGGGTTCTCATCGTCGACGACCAGGCGATGGTCCGGCAGGGCTTCACCGTGCTGCTCGGCACCCAGCCCGACATAGAGGTCGTCGGCGACGCGAAGGACGGAGAGGGCGGTGTCGCGAAGGCCGCCGAAACCGCCCCGGACGTCGTCCTCATGGACATCCGCATGCCCGGGATCGGCGGCATCGAGGCCACCGAGCGCATCACGACCGCCAACCCGGACATCAGGGTGCTGGTGCTCACCACCTTCGACCTCGACGAGTACGTGTACGACGCGCTGCGCGCCGGGGCCTCCGGGTTCCTGCTGAAGGACGCGTCGTCGGAGCAGCTCGCCGAGGCGGTCCGGGTGATCGCGGCCGGCGACGCGCTGCTCGCCCCGGTGATCACCCGCAAGCTGATCGCCGAGTTCTCCCGGCTGGACGACCGGCCCCGCGCCCCGCTCAAGGAACGGATCGGTGACCTGACCGAGCGCGAGACGGAGGTGCTCGCCCTGATCGCTCAGGGCCTGTCGAACGCGGAGATCTCCAAGCACCTGTTCGTCGCCGAGCAGACGGTGAAGACCCACGTGGGCCGGATCCTGGTGAAGCTGGGCCTGAGGGACCGGACGCAGGCGGCGGTGTTCGCGTACGAGTCGGGGCTGGTCCGTCCGTCGGGGTACTGAAGCCGGGCCCCGGGGGCCCCGTAGTACCTGAGAGGGACGGTGTGGAACCCCTCTCACTGGGGACGACCGCGTCCCGGGGGGCGCATACCGTTCTGTACGTGACCGAGACGACTCACTCGCAGACCACGCCACCGGGGGGCGGGGCCAAGCCACGCAGCCCGGAGTACCGGCTGGCCGTGGACGCCCTGCGCGGGCTGCGGCAGGACCTCATCCATGACGCGTTCGCCTACCGCCTGCTGCCGCGCATGCGCGTCGACGGCCCCCTGACCAGGAGGCTCCCCGGCCGTCTGCGGGAGCTCGCGGCCTGGACGCCGCACGCCGTGATCTGCGCGGCCGCCCTGCTCGCTCTGTCCATCGCCACGGTCGACCAGGGCATGGCCCTGGTGCTCGGCCTGCTCGCCGCGGTCCCGGTCCTGCTGACCCTGGCCCGGCCGGTCGGCGCGTTCTGGGTGTCCATGGCGGCCACCCCGCTCGCCCTCCCGTTCGGCGACCAGTGGGGCGACTGGCCCTGGCTGCCGGGCAGCTTCGCCTGCCACCTGACGGTGCTGACGATCGTGGCGGTGCGCACCAGGCCGCGCACGGCCGCCTGGATGTGGGCGCTGACGGCGGTGTACGGCATCCTCGCGGAGACGCTCTTCGGCTCGGCCGGCCGTTACGGCACCAACACCGGCCCCATGCTGGTCGTCTCCGCGTTCGTCCTCCTCGCCGTCACCGTCTGGCACATCCGCCGCCACGCGGAGCAGGAGGTCACCGCGCAGCAGACGGTCACCGCGCAAGAACGCTCCCGTCGCACCCTGCTGGAGGAGCGCACGACGATCGCCCGCGAGCTGCACGACGTCGTCGCCCACCACATGTCGGTGGTCGCCATCCAGGCGGAGGCCGCGCCCTACCGGGTGGAGAACCCGCCGCCGGAGCTGGAGAAGGCCTTCGCCACGATCCGGGAGAACGCGGTGGCGGCCCTGACCGAACTGCGCCGCGTCCTGGGCGTCGTCCGCGCCGAGGACTACGAGGCCCCGGACGCCCCGCAGCCCACGCTCGCCGACCTGGAAGGGCTGCTGGCCAATGTGCGGGAGGCCGGACTGGGTGTCGAGAAGGTGGTGACCGGCGCGGTCCGCGAGCTGCCGCAGGGCGTGGAGCTGTCGGCGTACCGGATCGTGCAGGAGGCCCTGAGCAACACCCTGCGGCACGCGCCCGGTGCGAGTGCCCGCGTCGAGATCGGGTACGTTCTCGGCGGCCTGGGCCTGCGCATAGTCAACGGCCCGCCGCCGAACCCCGGCCTGATCAAACCCTCGCCCGGCGCCGGGCACGGCATCACCGGCATGCGGGAGCGGGTGTCGATGCTGAACGGCGGGATGACGGCGGGCCGGACGGACGACGGAGGCTACGAGGTGGCGGTGTACCTTCCGGTCGCGCTGCCGGACGAGGGTGACGCATGACCATTCGCGTACTGATCGCGGACGACCAGATGATGGTGCGCGAGGGCTTCTCGGTCCTGCTGAACGCGATGCCGGACATCGAGGTCGTCGGCGAGGCGGTGAACGGCCGGGAGGCCGTCGCGAAGGTCCGCGAACTCGCCCCGGACGTCGTGCTGATGGACATCCGCATGCCCGAGCTGAACGGCATCGAGGCGACCCGCGAGATCGTCGCCGCCGACGGCGAGGCGAAGGTGCTGGTGCTCACCACCTTCGACCTCGACGAGTACGTGTACCAGGCGCTGCGCGCGGGAGCCTCCGGCTTCCTCCTCAAGGACGCCTCGGCCCGCCAGCTCGCCGACGGGGTGCGGATCGTGGCCACCGGGGAGGCCCTCCTGGCCCCCTCGGTGACCAGGCGACTGATCACCGAGTTCTCCAAGCTCTCCGAGACCCCGCGCCTGATGCCCTCCGCGCAGGCCGCGTACGGGGACCTCACCGACCGGGAGACGGAGGTGCTGGTCCTCATCGCGCAAGGCCTGTCGAACGCGGAGATCGCCGAGCGGCTGGTGGTCGCCGAGTCGACGATCAAGACGCATGTCAGCCGGATCCTGGTGAAGCTGGGGCTGAGGGACCGCACCCAGGCGGCGGTGTTCGCCTACGAGGCGCGGCTGGTGACGCCCGGCTAGCCGGGGGCGTCGCCCCGCGGACCTCGGGCCCCGGGGCGACGGACCGGATCAGTCCAGCTGCATCGGCGTGCAGTCGCTCACGTACGACTTGGAGACCCAGCCGGTGGTGCCCTTGGCGATGCCGCTCCTGGACTTCTGGCCGAGCTTCAGCTTGATCCAGGAGCCCTTGGTGGCGACCTTCTTGCCCCAGTCGTTCTTGTGGAGGATGCCCTTGGACGCGTAGCCGGTGCCGGCCCCCGTGCGGAAGTTCACGCCACTGCTCTTGTAGACGTAGTAGTAGACCTTCGGCTTGCACGGCATCTCGGCGGCGGTGGCAGCCGGGGCACTGGCCGCGACCGCGCCGGCGGTCAGCGACAGGGCCAGCATGGCCGAGGCGGCCAGACGTGCGGGGACGCGGGTGCGGAGCTTGGCTCGCTGCTGTGTCATGAAGTTTTTTCCTTACGAAAGGCTGGTGCCGCTCAGGCGGCGAGGCCAGCTTAACGATCATGAATTCGCCGGTTCATCCGCCTGCCCTGCCCGAACACCGTTCCTAAAGACTGAGCGGTAGTGAGTCCTGTTGCCAGGACTCATGCTCAGCCGGACGCCCCGAACGGTGTTGGGTGTCCTGGTCTCCCGCGTTCGCTCCGCATCCGGCGCGCACGGATCGTGTCCGTGGTCCGGCGATGCGGGGGCGGGGTCCCTCACGCCCTTGGGCGCCCGGTGCGGCCTGGACGGTCCGATGCCCCTGCTCATCACTCCGGTGAACAGGGGGCGGTGCCGTCCGTCGCCGGATCGGGTGCCCCAGGGCGCGCCTGCCGATCGCCACGGCTGCTGC
>KL569256.1:35589-35956 GCA_000715635.1 Streptomyces violaceus
CCCCCCTGCCGATCGCCACGGCTGCTGCGTCGTGGCGGGTTGTGGTGCGGTTGTCGGTGGTGAGGGGTTTTTGCCAGTGCTGGGCGCCCCAGCGGCTGGTGTAGGCGGGGTCGACGGCAATGATGGTGATGCCGAGTTCGGCTGCCATCGACACCAGGCGGGCCCGCAGCCTCGCTACGGGCATGCTGGAAATGAGGTTGCGGAAGAGTTTGCGGCGGCCGTGTTTCTCGCGGGTCCTGTCCGCCTGGAAGTCGAGGTCTTCGATCGCGATCGCGAGGTGGTGGCGCCCCGCCCAGTGCAGCAGGCGGATGAGGGCGTGCCGTACCTGGGCGTCGCGGTGGCCGGCGGTGCCGGACAGGTCGTAGCC
>KL569256.1:36188-36653 GCA_000715635.1 Streptomyces violaceus
CCGACGGGGTTGCCGTGTGCGTCCAGGCGCCAGGCGGCCAGATGGTCGGCGTTGGTGTCGACGCCGACCAGGCCACCTCTGCGGGCCGCGGCCAGCGGAACGGTCTTCACCGGCGGGATCGTCCACGATGCGGTCAGGTACCAGCGGCCGCGTGCGGTGTCTTCGTGGATGCGGTAGGCGACGGCCCGGTTCGCCTGGATGCGGTCGCCCCACTGTTCGCCCCGGTGCGCGAACGCCACCTTCGAGGCGAGCACGTACCGGCCGTGCGGGGCGTTCGCCAGATGCGCCAAAGGAGCGGGAAGTCTGAGGGAGACCTCGCCGTCGCAGGTGACGCGGATGGTCTCGTTGCCGAACCGCTTCCCGCTCTCGCCGTCGGCCTCAAGGAACCGGCGCCCGGCCTGCCACCGCGTGCGCCACTGCTCCTCGGTGAGCTGCGCCTGCTCCAGGTGGTGGCGGGTGTTCAGC
>KL569256.1:36919-37474 GCA_000715635.1 Streptomyces violaceus
GGCAGGGACAGCCGGTGCGCGATCGTGCGCACACCCGCTTGAAGACTCTTGATGTGCGCAAGCTGCCCGCGCCTGGCCAGCGCCCACTGATCGTGGGTGGCCTTGGTGATCGACCCGGCCCAGCGGGAGGAAGACGCCTGCGTCAGGGCCCGCTTGCGCGCGGCCCACTGGCCGGTGTCGTGGTCCAGCCCGGCTGCGCACCGTGCTTTCAGGTCCCGGGAGGCGAGCATGCCCAGATGGTCACCGACCAGACGCAGAACGTTCTCGTCCTGGGCAGTCAGGTGCTTGAGCCGGTCGCGGACCGCGACTCCGCACGGGCCCAGGGCGACGAACGGCGCAGCCATCTCCCGCAGCCCGCCCATTCCTCCACCCCCGCCCCCGCGTCGGCCGAAAAAGCCCTCACCGCGCTCAACGACCACCACTGGCAAAGGTCACACATTCGACCAAGGAACCTTCGTTCACGCCCATGGGGTCGCACCCGCCGCGGCCCGGACACTCACTCACGTGCGCCAGAACACGCCTGCGCGCAGTCAACCGCCAGCAGTTCACAACCCC
>KL569256.1:37674-38097 GCA_000715635.1 Streptomyces violaceus
CCGCCAGCAGTTCACAACCCCTGGTCGGAGACGGGGATCCGGGCTAGCGTCCGTCCATGGCAGCTGCTTTCGACCTCGCGTTCGACCCGTGGGATCCGGCGTTCCTCGCCGACCCGTACCCCGCCTACGCCGAGCTGCGGGCCAAGGGCCGCGTGCACTACTACGAGCCCACGAACCAGTGGCTCGTCCCGCACCACGCGGACGTCTCGGCCCTGCTGCGCGACCGGCGCCTCGGCCGGACGTACCAGCACCGCTTCACGCACGAGGAGTTCGGCCGCACCGCGCCCCCGCAGGAGCACGAGCCGTTCCACACGCTCAACGACCACGGGATGCTCGACCTGGAGCCGCCCGACCACACCCGGATCCGGCGCCTGGTGTCGAAGGCGTTCACGCCGCGCACGGTGGAGCGGCTGAAGCCGTATG
>KL569256.1:38318-39463 GCA_000715635.1 Streptomyces violaceus
CTGAAGCCGTATGTGCGGGGCTTGGCCGACGACCTGGCGTCGGCGCTGGCGGCGGCCGGCGGAGGAGATCTGCTCAAGGACGTGGCAGAACCCCTCCCGGTCGCCGTCATCGCCGAGATGCTCGGCATCCCGGAGTCCGACCGGGCCCCGCTGCGCCCATGGTCGGCGGACATCTGCGGGATGTACGAGCTGAACCCGTCCGAGGAGACGGCGGCTCGGGCGGTCAGGGCGTCGGCCGAGTTCTCCGACTACCTGCGCGAACTGATCGCGGCCCGCCGCAAGGAGCCGGGCGACGATCTCATCTCGGGCCTCATCGAGGCACACGACGAGGGCGACCGCCTCACCGAGCAGGAGATGATCTCGACGGCCGTCCTCCTCCTGAACGCCGGCCACGAGGCCACGGTGAACTCCACGGTCAACGGCTGGTACGCCCTGTTCCGCAACGAGGCCCAACTGGCGGCCTTGCGCGCGGACCACACCCTCGTCCCCTCCGCCGTCGAAGAACTGATGCGCTACGACACTCCGCTCCAGCTCTTCGAGCGCTGGGTCCTGGACGAGATCGAGATCGCCGGCACGACGATCCCGCGCGGCGCGGAGATCGCCCTGCTCTTCGGCTCCGCCAACCACGACCCGGCGGTCTTCACCGCCGCCGACCGCCTGGACCTGACCCGCACGGACAACCCCCACATCTCCTTCAGCGCGGGCATCCACTACTGCATCGGCGCGCCGTTGGCACGGATCGAGCTGGCGGCCTCCATGACGGCCCTCCTGGAGAAGGCCCCGGCACTCCGCCTCGTCGAGGAGCCGCAGCGGAAGCCGAACTTCGTGATCCGGGGGCTGGAGGGGCTCAGCGTCGCGGTCTGAGACGCCGGAGCAGGGCCCACGCCGTCAAGGCGGCGGCGACCCCGCCGAGGATCGCCAGCGGCAGTTCGGCGTAGAGCACGCTCCAGTCCGGGGCCGCCTCGAACCGCCAGAGCCGCTCCCGGACGCCGAAGGCCCACACCGCGAGTCCCGCGCCCGCGCCGACGGCCGCGGTCAGACATCCCGCCGCGGCCCGCGTACGTTGTCCCATGCCCGGCATGGACGTACGCGGGCCGCCGCGCAGTTCCCGCCACCGCTCAGGTCGTCATGTCCCGGCGCCGCAA
>KL569256.1:39711-43721 GCA_000715635.1 Streptomyces violaceus
CTCCATCTCCCCGCCCGGCAACTTCGGCAGATGGCCGAAGGGGGACAGGTCCAGCACCACCTGGGGCACGTCCAGCGCGGGCCCGACCCAGCCGATCAGCAGCACCGCTCCGGCGACGCCCCAGGCCGCGGCCGCCGCCCGGGGCAGCACGCCGATCAGCAGGACCGCGAGGCCGCCGATCACCCAGATCGCCGGGAGCTGCACCAGGCACGCCCCCAGGATCGGGCCGATCTCCCTGCCATAACCGAGGGCGAAGCCGAGGCCGGCCAGCAGCATGAGGAGGGCCGAACCGCCGAAGGCGATCACCAGATGCCCGGCGGCCCACCGCAGACGCCCGACCGCGTTCGCCAGCACCGGTTCCGCCCGGCCCGACGTCTCCTCGCCGTGCAGGCGCAGCACCGACGCCACGATGTACAGGGCCGCGACCAGGCCGAGCATGCCGACCATCGACGCCAGGAACGCGTCCGTCAGCTCGGACTGGCCGCCCATCCGCTCGAAGATCCGCCGCGCACCGGCGTTGTCGCCGACCAGGTCGGCCGCGCCCTCGGTCATGCCGCCGTAGACGACCCCGGCGAGGAGGAAGCCGATGCTCCAGCCCAGCACACCGCCCCGCTGCAACCGCCAGGCCAGGGCGCCCGCGCTGCCCAGGCGGCCGGTCGCCGGACCGGGCCGGGTGGGCAGGAAGCTCATGCCGATGTCCCGGCGGCCGGCCAGCCCGTAGGCCACCGCGCCCTGGAGCAGAATCGCCCCGGTGAGCAGCGCCAGCACCCACCAGCGTTCGTCCGCGTACGGCCGCAGGTTCTCCAGCCATCCCAGCGGCGACGCCCACGTCAGCACCGACGAACCTCCCCCAGTGCCGAAAGCCTGGGAGGTGCCCCCATCCGTCGCCGAGTCGCCCGCTGCGCGCAGCACGAACGCGGCGCCCAGCACCGCCGCCGTCAGCCCACGCGCCAGCCGCGCGCTCTCCGTCAGCTGGGCCACGATCGCCGCCATCGTCGCGAAGACCATCCCGACCCCGGCGATCCCGAGCCCCAGGGCCAGCGCCCCGACCGCACCCTGCCCGGCCAGTCCGGCCGTCACCAGCAGCGCCAGGACCGCGTTCGCGACCGCCGCCGCCAGCAGGGCCGACGTCAGAGAGGCCCGGCGGCCCACCATCCCGGACGCCACCAGTTCCTGACGGCCACTCTCCTCCTCGTCCCGGGTGTGCCGTACGACGACCAGCAGGCTCATCACGGCGGCCAGGGCGCCCGCGTAGACGCCGACCCGCCAGGCCGTCAGAGCGCCGATCGAGTCGTCGAAGACCGGGCCGATCATCGCGCGCAGCGAGGAGTTGGTCGCCATCTGCCGGATCAGGTCGGCGCGTTCGGCCGGGGTGCCGTACAGGCCCTCCAGCGTGTTCGGCATGGAGAGGACCATCAGGGCGTTGACCCCGATCCACACCGGGATCATCAGCCGGTCGCGGCGCAGCGCGAACCGCAACAGTGTGCCCGTACCGGCCAGTTGGCGTGAGCTGCCGGGCCGCACCGCGAAGGTCGTCATCGAGCCGCCGCCTCGTCCGCCTCGTCCGCCTCGGCCGTCTCGTCCTGGTAGTGCCGCAGGAACAGCTCCTCCAGCGTCGGCGGCGTCGACGTCAGCGACCGCACACCCGACTCGCTCAGCGACCGCAGTACGCCGTCCAGCCGGTCGGTGTCGACCTGGAGCCTGATGCGGCGCCCCCGCACCTCGAGGTCGTGGACGCCGGGCAGCTCCGCCAGTCCGTTGGGCGGGCCGGCGAGTTCGGCGAGGACGCTGGTGCGGGTCAGATGGCGCAGGTCGGCCAGCGATCCGCTCTCGACCGTACGGCCCTTGCGGATGATGCTCACCCGGTCGCACAGCTCCTCTACCTCGCTGAGGATGTGGGAGGAGAGCAGGATCGTGCGGCCCCGGTCGCGCTCCTCGGCGACGCACCGCTGGAAGACCTCCTCCATCAGCGGATCGAGGCCCGAGGTCGGCTCGTCCAGGATCAGCAGGTCGACGTCCGAGGCGAACGCGGCGACCAGGGCGACCTTCTGCCGGTTGCCCTTGGAGTACGTGCGGCCCTTCTTGGTGGGGTCGAGTTCGAAGCGCTCGATCAGTTCCGTCCGGCGCCGGGGATCCAGCCCTCCGCGCAGCCGGCCGTAGAGGTCGATGACCTCGCCGCCGGAGAGGTTGCGCCACAGCGTCACGTCCCCCGGGACGTAGGCGATCCGGCGGTGCGCCTGGACCGCGTCCGTCCACGGGTCGCGGCCGAGCACCTGCGTGGCGCCGGAGTCGGCGCGCAGCAGGCCGAGCAGGACACGGATGGTGGTGGACTTTCCGGCGCCGTTGGGGCCGAGGAAGCCGTGGACCTCGCCGGAGGCGACCTCCAGATCGAGCCCGTCGAGTGCGCGCGTCCGTCCGAAGGACTTGTGCAGTCCGGAGACGGTGATGGCCTTCGTCATGCTTCAGAAGGTACGCTTTCTTCAGAAACTTGTGAAGTTAAGGAAGCGTATGAATCGCGGATAGGGTGAGCCGCATGACGGAATCAGCCGGAAGCGGCCGGGACGCGGAGGCCGTGTCGAGGTTCGTGGAGTCCTTCGCGGCGCAGCTCGTCGAGGCCGGGATGCCACGGATGCCCGCCCGGGTCTTCGCCGCGCTGCTCTCCTCGGACGAGGGTGCGAGGACCTCCGCCGAACTGGGAGAACAGCTGCGAATCAGCCCTGCGGCGGTGTCCGGGGCGGTGCGCTACCTGGCCCAGACGCACATGGTCTCGCGCGAACGGGAGCCCGGTTCGCGCCGAGAGCGCTACCGGGTGCACGGCGACCAGTGGTACGAGGCCCTGACCAACCGCGAGACCGTCCTCAAGCGATGGGAAGGCGCCCTGCGCGAGGGCGTCACCAGCCTCGGCGCCGACACCCCGGCCGGCCGTCGCATGGCCGAGACACTCGCGTTCTTCGAGTTCGTCGAGGTCGAGATCGTGCAGATGATGGAGCGCTGGCGGGTGCACAGGGAGAAGACGTTCGGGCCGGAGTGATCGGATGGTTACACTGGGTGGCGGATGGTCCGTATCCAAGGGGAGGGCGCATCATGACACTCATGGCAGAGCGACCGGTGATAAACGGCACCAGGCCCCGCAGTGATTTCGAGGAGCTTCTTGACCTCCTCGACGAGCTGAACGTGCCCGACGGCTACAAGGCCGAGATCGTCAGGGGGAGCATTGTCGTGTCGCCGTGGTCGAAGGGGTACTACCTCGACGTCATGGAGCTGGTCTGTGACCAGCTCCGGCCGCATCTGCCCCACGGGCACAGAATCAGCTACGGGCCCTTTCTGTACGTCTTTCCGGGCTCTGAGTCCGCCTACGGCCCCGACATTCACGCAGCCCACCGTCACGCTCACCGGACCACAAGCAACCACCTCGACGGCGAAGCCCTGTCCTTCGTCGCCGAGCTGACCTCCACCTCCACCCGGTCCGACGATCTGACCGACAAGGTCGACGTCTACGCCAAGGCGGGCGTCCCCGTCTACCTGATCCTTGATATGCAGGAGCAGCAGGCCATCGTCTACGGGTCCCCGTCGGCGAAGGGCTACGAGCTCCGCCTCTCCAAGCCCTTCGGCGAGAAGCTCGAGATCCCCGACCCCTTCGGCTGCACCCTCGACACCGCCGGCTTCCAGGCCCCCTCCGAGGCCGGCACCGAAGCCTGACTCACCCCGGCCCCGGCACCGTCAGCCCCCAAGCCCCCTCCCGCACCCTCCACGTCCGAGTCCGTACCGGTCCCGACACCGCCGTGTCCGCCCGGTAGCGGAAATGTGCCCCCGAGACGGTCACCGTCCGGCCCTGCGCGAGCAGGGGAGAGGCCTCGGCGCCCACCGACACCGGCCTGACCTCGACCGACGCGATCCCGGCGGGGCCCGGTGCCACCGACACCGCCTCGACGGGCTGGTTCAGGTCGACGAGGGTCTCCCCGTCCACCTCGACCCGCAGCCGGGACGGCCCGGGCTCTGTCTCTTATACA
>KL569256.1:43928-45927 GCA_000715635.1 Streptomyces violaceus
CGGCCGGCACCAGGGTCCGTACCAGGGACTGGCAGGTCCGCAGCCACGGGCGGCCCGTCGCCTCCTCCGGATCCTCGTCCTGAGGCCCCTCGGCCGCCGGGAAGGGCGAGAGGGGCGGTATGCGCAACGCGCCGAGCACCACCCCGTCGCTGTCGTCGACCATCAGGTCCATCCGCCGCTCGACCCCGTCGAGCACCGCCCGCGCCGCGGCCACCGTCCCCGTGGGCACCCCCAGTGAACGCGCGAGGGACATGACGCCACCGACCGGCACCACCGACAGCGCGCACCCCGCCAGCTCCCTATGCCGGTGCAGCAGCGACACCGCGCGGATCAGGGCCCGGTCGTCGCCCACCACCACCGGGCGCCGGGAGCCCCGCCGGGCCAGCGCCCGGGCGAACTCGTCCGGCCCCTCCGGCAGGCACACCTTCATGGCGGCACCCGCGCTGAGCACGTCTTTCGCGATCCGGACGGACTCGCCGTCCGACCGACGGGCGACGTGGTCGATGACCACCAACAGCTGCTCGGACGTCGCGGAAGTCGCCACCTCGGCCATGCCTCGCTTCCTCGGGTAGCATCTTTGTGCAAGAGCCCCTTGCGCTATTGCGCCAGGGGCTTCGTCTATTCCGGGGCATCCGGTCCGACGGTTGGCGGCCAACGGTGGTCGCGGTGCACACGGTGGTACACCGCCGCGTTCGCCCTCGACCATGGACATGCCCCGCCCGGAAGGGGTGTACGCGCGTGCCCGCACTTGTGCTGCTCGGTGCTCAGTGGGGTGACGAAGGCAAGGGAAAGGCCACCGACCTGCTCGGTGGATCTGTGGACTATGTAGTGCGCTACCAGGGCGGCAACAACGCCGGCCACACGGTGGTCGTGGGTGACCAGAAGTATGCACTGCACCTCCTCCCTTCCGGAATCCTGTCTCCCGGCTGCACGCCGGTCATCGGTAACGGTGTCGTCGTCGACCCGTCGGTCCTGCTCTCCGAGCTGAGCGGTCTGAACGAGCGTGGTGTCGACACCTCCAAGCTCCTCCTCAGCGGCAACGCGCACATCATCACGCCGTACAACGTCACGGTCGACAAGGTGACGGAGCGCTTCCTCGGAAAGCGCAAGATCGGCACGACCGGGCGCGGCATCGGCCCGACCTATGCCGACAAGATCAACCGTGTCGGTATCCGTGTGCAGGACCTCTACGACGAGTCGATCCTCACGCAGAAGGTCGAGGCGGCCCTCGACATCAAGAACCAGGTCCTCACCAAGCTGTACAACCGGCGCGCGATCGCCGTGGACCAGGTGGTCGAGGAGCTGCTGGCCTACGCCGAGAAGCTCCGCCCGTACGTCGCCGACACGGTCCTGGTCCTGAACCAGGCCCTGGAGGAGGACAAGGTGGTCCTCTTCGAGGGCGGCCAGGGCACGCTCCTCGACATCGACCACGGCACGTACCCCTTCGTCACCTCCTCGAACCCGACCGCGGGCGGCGCCTGCACCGGCGCCGGCGTGGGCCCGACGAAGATCAGCCGCGTCATCGGCATCCTCAAGGCCTACACGACCCGTGTCGGCGCGGGCCCGTTCCCGACGGAGCTCTTCGACGAGGACGGCGAGGCGCTGCGCCGCATCGGCGGCGAGCGCGGTGTCACCACCGGCCGTGACCGGCGCTGCGGCTGGTTCGACGCGGTGATCGCCCGCTACGCGACCCGGGTGAACGGCCTGACGGACTTCTTCCTCACCAAGCTCGACGTCCTCACCGGCTGGGAGCAGATCCCGGTCTGCGTGGCGTACGAGATCGACGGCAAGCGCGTCGAGGAGCTCCCGTACTCCCAGACCGACTTCCACCACGCGAAGCCGGTCTACGAGATGCTGCCGGGCTGGAGCGAGGACATCAGCAAGGCCAAGTCCTTCTCCGACCTGCCGAAGAACGCCCAGGCCTACGTCAAGGCGCTGGAGGAGATGTCCGGCGCCCCGATCTCCGCGATCGGCGTGGGCCCGGGCCGGGACGAGACGA
>KL569256.1:46106-50498 GCA_000715635.1 Streptomyces violaceus
CGGCGCCCCGATCTCCGCGATCGGCGTGGGCCCGGGCCGGGACGAGACGATCGAGATCAACTCGTTCCTCTGACGCCCACCCACCTTCGCCGGCCGCCTCCCGTGACACGGGAGGCGGCCGGCGTTCTCTCGCAGGGTGACGTGCCAGGAACCGGCATAGGCTGAAGCCATACCCCCGCGTGCGTCGACCAGAAGAAGGTGAGTGCGATGCGCGTACTGCTCAAGGCCTCCATGGACACGGAGAAGGCCAACGAGGCCATCCGCAACGGCACCCTGGGGAAGCTCATCCAGGAGTCGATGGAGCAGATCAAGCCCGAAGCGGCCTACTTCACCACCGACCACGGCAAGCGCACGGCCTACGTGGTCTTCGACATGCAGGACAGCTGGCAGATGCCGGTGCTCAGCGAGCCCTTCTTCCTCCAGCTCGGCGCGGAGATCAGCTACACGCCGGTGATGAACATGGAGGACGTGCAGAAGGGCCTCTCCCAGATGGGACGCTGAGCCCGTCGGTTCAGCTGAAGACGATCATCGACCCCTGCGCCAGACTCCGCGTCACCGCCGCGTGCAGCCCGAGCCAGACGTGCCGTTCGCGGGCGAACGGGCTGGGGTCGTACGGGGCGGGGACGGCGGGTTCCTCCAGCTCCGTGGGGGCCAGCGGTGCTTGGGGCGCCGCCGGCGGGTTGGCCGGGTCGATGCCCAGGGCGGGGGCGACCGTCTCCAGCTCCCGCAGCAGGGCGTGCGAGGAGCCCAGCGGCCCGCCGCCCGCGAGCAGATCGTCGTCGGCGAGCGGGCTGGGGAAGTCGACGGGGACGTACGCGCCCGCGTGGTCGTAGTGCCAGACGAGGTGCGACTGCTGCGCCGTCGACTCGAACATCTCCAGCAACTGCTCGTAGTCGCCGCCGAGTTCGCCCACGGGCGTCACCGGCAGGCCGCACACCTGGAGCAGATAGGCGCGGCGCAGGAAGTGCAGCGCGTCGTAGTCGAAGCCCGCGACCGGGGCGACCTCGCCGGACAGGCCCGGCATGTACTGGTACACCGGCACCGGTGGCAACCCGGCCTCGGTGAGCACCTTGTTGTATTGCGCGAGTTCCTCGGCGAACGGGTTGTCCGGCGTGTGGCACAAGACGTCGACGAGCGGTACCAGCCACAGGTCACAGGCCAAAGAAGGCTCCTCGCTCAGCTCAGCGGTCGGGTGGCGTCGGGTAGCACGGTGGTCAGGGAAGGGTATCGGTGCGGCACGGCAGAGGCTCCTGTCGTGCACGGGAGAGGCTCCTGTCGTGCATGTCCCATACCCATACGAACAGATGCGACGCAGCCCATCAGCGGGCGAGGCGCTCGATCAGGGCGAGTGAGTGCGAGTTGTAGCCGGCGATGATCGACCGGGCGGTGACGGTGTCCTGGGCGGCCAGCGCGTCGACGAGTGCGGTGTGGCCGGCCCACAGCTCGCCGCGCAGGTCCGGGAGCCGGCGCAGATGCTGCACCGCGCCCACCCAGGTCTGGACGCGCAGCCGGTGCAGGAAGTCGCCCAGGTACGGGTTGCCGAAGAGCGCGGCGAGTTCGCGCCAGTAGCGCAGGTCGTAGCCGATGAGGACGGTGAGGTCGCCGGCCGCGGCGGCCCGCTGGGCCTCCTCGCCGCGCCGCCGGACCCCGGCGAGCACGGCGGCGACCCGGGGATCGTCGGGCTGGAGGGAGGCCCGCTGCCCGGAGGTGAGAGCGTGGAACATCCCCTCGATGACCAGGTCGCGGGCCTCGATCATGCCTCGGAAGTCCTCGGCCGAGTACTCGTGGACCCGGAAGCCGCGGTGCTGGTCGGCGTCGAGGAGCCCCTGGGCGGAGAGGTCGACCAGGGCCTCGCGCACCGGCGTCGCGGACACCCCGTACTGCTCGGCGATCTCCTTGACCGTGAACTCCTGCCCCGGCTGGAGCCGTCCGGCCAGCACCTCGTCACGAAGAGCGTCCGCGATCTGCTGGCGCAGGGTGCTGCGCGTCACGGCGCCGTTGCCGGTGCTGCCGGGCATGGTCAGGGCGTCTCCCTCGTCGCGTTCGGGTGGCGTGCACGTATATGTATGTCTACGAGCACGCCACCTTACGCGTTCGAATGAGGCGCGAGGTTGTCGGTTACTGACGGGTTTACAGATGTTTACCCGGTGTATTCGTCCGCCACCGACAGCGCCGTGTCCAGTGCCGCGAGGCCTTCCTTCAGCTCCGCCTCACTGATGTTGCAGGGCGGCACCACATGTGTCCGGTTCATGTTCACGAACGGCCACAGCCCGCCGCCCTTCGCGGCGGCGGCGAAGGCGGCCATGGGCGCGTTCGCCTCCCCGGCCGCGTTGTACGGCACCAGCGGCTCGCGTGTCTCCCGGTTCCGCACCAGCTCCAGCGCCCAGAACATGCCGGTGCCGCGTACCTCGCCGACACTCGGATGCCGCTCGGCGAGCGCGGCCAGCTCCGGCCCGACGACGGACGCGCCCAGCCGGGCCGCGTTCTCGACGACGCCCTCCTCCGCCATGACGTTGATCGTCGCCACGGCTGCCGCGCAGGCCAGCGGGTGCCCGGAGTAGGTGAGACCGCCGGGGTACGGCCGCTTCCCGAACGTCTCGGCGATGGCACCGGAGATCGCGACGCCGCCCAGCGGCACGTATCCGCTGTTCACGCCCTTGGCGAAGGTCAGCAGGTCCGGCGTGACATCGAACAGGTCCGCCGCGAACCACTCACCGGTCCGCCCGAAACCGGCCATGACCTCGTCCAGGACGAAGACGATCCCGTACTTGTCGCAGATCTCGCGCACGCCGGCGAGGTAGCCAGGCGGCGGGACCATGATCCCGGCGGTCCCCGGGATCGTCTCCAGGATGATCGCCGCGACGGTCGCGGGCCCCTCGAAGGCGATCGTCGTCTCCAGGTGCTCCAGCGCCCGCGCGCACTCCTGCTCGTCGGTCTCGGCGTAGAAGCGGGAGCGGTAGAGGTAGGGCGCCCAGAAGCGCGCGACCCCGGCGGTGCCGCTGTCGGAGGCCCAGCGGCGCGGGTCGCCGGTGATGTTCACGGCCTGCTGCGTGCCGCCGTGGTACGAGCGGTACGCCGAGAGCACCTTCGGGCGGCCCGTGTGCAGACGGGCCATCCGGATCGCGTGCTCGACGGCGTCGGCGCCGCCGTTGGTGAAGAAGATCTTGTCCAGGTCGCCCGGGGTCCGCTCGGCGATCAGCCGTGCCGCCTCCGACCGCGCCTCGATCGCGAACGCGGGCGCGAACGTCGTCATCCGCGCCGCCTGCTCCTGGATCGCGGCGACGACCTTGGGGTGCTGGTAGCCGATGTTCGTGTAGACGAGCCCACTGGAGAAGTCGAGGTAGCGCCGGCCGTCGTAGTCCCAGAAGTACGACCCCTCCGCGCCGGCGACGGCGAGCGGGTCTATGAGCTCCTGAGCGGACCAGGAGTGGAACACATGGTCACGGTCGGCGGCCTTGACGGCGGCACCGGCTTCGGGGTTCGGCTGAGGGGTCATGCGGGCGAGCGTAGGCATGCGGGAGGCGGGCGGGAAATCGGCGTCGTGTGTGAGGTCTGGGGGTTTCCGCGACAGGTTGTCGACGGGGAGGTGTCGCGCGGAGGGGTCGCGCGGACGTGTCGCACGCAGAACCTATTGACAACATGCTGTCCAATCGACAGCATGTTGTCATATTCGGACCTCCAGGAGGAGCCATGAGCGGCAAGCCCGTCCATCTCGCCGTCTACGACACCCTCGCCGACTGGGAGACCGGCCACGCCACGGCCCAGCTCGCCCGCGCCGGCCACACGATCCGCGCGGTCGGCCCGTCCACGGCCCCGGTCACCAGCACCGGCGGACTGTGCATCCAGCCCGACGCGGCCCTGGAGGACGTACGGCCCGAGGACAGCGCGCTGCTGATCCTCCCGGGCGCCGACCTCTGGGACACGACGGACGACCTCGCGCCCTTCGCCCGCAAGGCCCGGGCCTTCCTGGCGGCGGGCGTGCCGGTCGCCGCGATCTGCGGGGCCACCGCCGGACTGGCCCGGGAGGGCCTGCTCGACGACCGTGACCACACCAGCGCGGTCTCCTTCTACCTGGCCGCGACCGGCTACGCGGGCGGCGAGCGCTACGTCGAGACCGACGCCGTCACCGACGGCACCCTGGTCACCGCGGGCCCGACCGAGCCCGTCGCCTTCGCCCGGGAGATCCTCCGGCTGCTCGGGGTCTACGAGGGTGAGGTGCTCGACGCCTGGTACCGGCTGTTCCACGACTCCGACGCGGAGGCGTACGCGGTGCTGGAGAAGGCCGGCGCGCTGTGAGCCGGGAGCGTCAGGACCTGCTCAGCAGCAGCGCCCTCGGAGTGTTCAAGCTCAACGGCCAGTTCCTCGCCGTGGCGGAGGAACTGGCCCGGCCCG
>KL569256.1:50752-52138 GCA_000715635.1 Streptomyces violaceus
GCGCGGTCCTCGGCGAGCCGCTGCCCGTCTCCGGCATCGCCCGCGCCATGGGCATCACCCGGCAGAGCGTGCAGCGCATCGCCGACCTGCTGGTGGAGCGCGGCCTCGCGGAGTACCGGCCCAACCCCGCGCACCGCCGCGCCAAGCTCCTCGCGCCGACCGAGGAGGGGCGTGCGGCGATCTCCCGGATCGGCCCCGGGCACGCGGCCTTCGCCGACCGGCTGGCGGAGGCGTTCGGGGAGGCGGAACTCGCGGAGGCGGTGCAGGCGCTGGAACGTCTGTCCAAGGTGCTCGACCAGGTGGGTCCGCCTGTTACGGAACCGTAGACAACGCCCAGGCCACCCCGCCCCGGCCCCGCACTATTCTCGATCTGTTGCTCACGTGTGGGGGGAAGGCGGCTGAGCGATGGAGAAGCTGGGGCCCGGGGATCCCGTACGGATCGGTGCCTATCGGCTGCTGGCGCGGCTCGGCGCCGGTGGGATGGGGCAGGTGTATCTGGCCCGCTCCGAGCGGGGCCGTACGGTCGCCGTGAAACTCGTGCGCGAGGAACTCGCCGCGCAGGAGGAGTTCCGCGAGCGGTTCCGGCAGGAGGTGCGGGCCGCGCGGCGGGTCGGCGGGTACTGGACGGCGCCGGTGCTGGACGCGGACACCGAGGCGGCGGTGCCGTGGGTCGCCACGGGGTACGTCGCCGGGCCGAGTCTCCAGCAGGTCGTCGGGCACGACCACGGTGCCCTGCCCGAGCGTTCGGTCCGCATCCTCGCGGCCGGTCTCGCGCACGCGCTCAAGGACATCCACGCCGCCGGCATCGTCCACCGCGACCTCAAGCCGTCCAACGTGCTGGTCACCATCGACGGCCCGCGCGTCATCGACTTCGGTATCGCACGGGCCCTGGAGACCGTCACGGACGGCGGGCTCACGCGCACCGGCGCGCTCGTCGGATCGCCCGGTTTCATGGCGCCCGAGCAGGTGCGGGGCGACCGCATCACCCCGGCCTGCGACGTCTTCTGCCTCGGCTCCGTCCTCGCCTACGCCGCGACCGGCGCCCTGCCCTTCGGCACCGCCAACAGCGGTGTGCACGCGCTGATGTTCCGCATCGCCCAGGAGGAACCGGACCTGACGGGCGTCCCCGAGGGCATCGCCGATCTCGTACGCGACTGCCTGCGCAAGGACCCCGCCGCCCGCCCGAGTCTCGACCGCGTCCTGGAACGCACGGGCGCGGACGACACCGTCTCCGACGGCCGCGCCCTCGACCCGTGGCTGCCGAGCGCGCTGGTGGCCCAACTCGGGCGGCACGCGGTGCGGTTGCTGGAGACGGAGGATCCGGAGGCCGAAGGGGCGCGGGGCCGTGACATGGGCGGCTCCGCCGCGTGGGCGCGACCAGCCCCC
>KL569256.1:52246-52607 GCA_000715635.1 Streptomyces violaceus
GCCGTGACATGGGCGGCTCCGCCGCGTGGGCGCGACCAGCCCCCACCGGCCCGCAGCCGGAAAACGGCCGCGACACCCCCAGCCCGCAGGGCCCTGATTCCGACCAGAACCCGGGCCCCGACGCGACCCCCGAACACGCACCGGCCGCCGACGAGTCGTCGCCGAGCCCGGCGCTGCCTCCGGCCCCTGCCGCGGCGCCCGCCGCGACCGCCGGCCCGCCCCCGCCGGGCAGCCCGGGCGAAGGCCGTCCACTGAACCATCTGCCCACCATGGTCGCGGGCCAGGGCGCGCCCCCTCCGCCCCAGCAGGCCCCCGGCCCGGCCGCACCGCCCCCCTACCCGGCATACGGATACCCCCAGCA
>KL569257.1:0-745 GCA_000715635.1 Streptomyces violaceus
CTGTTCGACGGCCCCAGGCCCGCCGAACTGCACCCGTTCCGCGAGCTGGCCGGGCCCCGGCACCACGCCCCGGCCACCCCGGGCGACCTGTTCTTCCACATCAAGGCCGCCCGCCCCGACCTGTGCTTCGCCCTCGCCGCCGAGCTCGTACGGCGGCTGCGCGGCGCGGTCACCGTACGGGACGAGACCCAGGCCTTCTCCTACTTCGACTCGCGCAACCTCCTCGGCTTCGTCGACGGCACCGAGAACCCCGTCGGCCAGACCGCGGCCGACGCGGCACTGGTCGGCGAGGAGGATCCCGGCTTCCGCGGCGGGAGTTACGCGATGGTGCAGAAGTATCTGCACGACGTGGACGCGTGGGAGGCCCTCGCCGTGGAGGCGCAGGAGAAGGTGATAGGCCGCACCAAGCTCACCAACCTCGAACTCGACGCGCCCGGCTCCCACAAGGACGTCAACACCGTCCTCGGCCCGGACGGCTCGGAGCAGAAGATACTGCGCTCGGCGATGCCGTTCGGCAGGCCGGGGCACGGGGAGTTCGGCACCTATTTCGTGGCCTACGCGCGCACGCCCGGGATACCCGAGACGATGCTGCGCAAGATGTTCCTCGGCGGGCCGGGCTCGGGGCCCGACCCGCTGCTGGACTACTCACGGGCCGTCACCGGCAGCCTGTTCTTCGTGCCGCCGGCGGACTTCCTGGAGGCCTTGCCCGAGGGCTGACAGGCCCGTCACCAGGGCTCGTTCAGAC
>KL569257.1:995-4790 GCA_000715635.1 Streptomyces violaceus
GTTCGGCGGGGAGCCGCACCTCGACGGTGTCGCCGGGACGCACCACGCCGCCTTCCCGTACGACGCTCATGATGCCTGCCTTGCGCACGATCCGGCCGGCCTCGTCACGGCCGACGACCTGCTTCAGCAGCCCGTCCTGGAAGGCGTCGATCTGGATGCAGGGGTTGCGCAGGCCGGTCACCTCCACCACCGCGGCGTCGCCGATGTGCAGCAGGGTGCCGACCGGCAGGCCGAGCAGGTCGATGCCGCGCGTGGTGATGTTCTCCCCGAGTGCGCCGGGTGCCACCTCGAAGCCCGCGTCGGCGACCTCGGCGAAGAGCTCCTCGTGGATGAGGTGCACCTGGCGCAGGTTCGGCTGGGTGGGGTCCTGCGCGATCCGCGAACGGTGCTTGACCGTCACTCCCGCGTGGATGTCGCCCTCCACCCCCAGCCCGGCGAGCAGGGTGATGCTGTCCCGGTTCGGCTTGGTGAACGAGTACTCGCCGTTGCTGCTGACCGCCGTCACCGTCGCGCTCATGCCTTCGGCCCCCTTCCGTTCGGCAGTGATCCATCAGGAGCCTAACCGGTCGGTTGCGCCGCCGCCCGCTCCCCGGGGAACCCCGCCGACCGCAGGACCCGGCGCCCGGCGTCCACCGCGAACACCTCGCAGTTCTCCCGCGCCGCCGCCCACGCAACGCCCTCGGCGCCCATGGCGAAGGCCGCCGTCGCGACGGTGTCGGCCTCGGTGAGGGTGGGGGCGACGACCGTGAGGCTGAGCAGCCCGGTCGACGGGCGCCCGGTGCGCCCGTCGATGATGTGGTCGCCGCGTTCGTAGCGGGCGGACGTCGCGACGGCGCGGTCCGTGAGGTCCAGGACCGTGCACAGCTGATCGGCGTGCTCGGGATGCCGTACGCCCACGCGCCAGGGGCCACCGGCGGCGACCACGTCACCGCCCGCGTTGAGGCAGAAATGCCGCGCCCCGGCCGCCGCCAGCAGTTCGGCCCCCTTCTGCACCGACCAGCCCTTCACCACGGCGCAGGGATCGAGGCCGCGACCGGGCAGGCGTACGTCGAAGGCGCCCCCGGTCGCGACCCGGTACTCCTCGCACAGGTCCAGGACCTCCCGGAGCGCCGCACTGGGCACGGACACCTCCCCGCGGTCCAGCCGCGACACCTCGCTGTCCGGCCGGAACGGGCTGAACCGCGCGTCGACCTCGTGCAGCCAGACGAAGAGGCCGTCCACCGCCGCCTCGGGGAAGCCCTCGTCGTCGACGCGTACCGACACCGGGAACCCCATGACGTGCTCGACGCGCCGCACCCCGTCAGCCCCTCGCGTCGATGGCGGCCTGGAGCGACTCCTTGTAGCCGTCGCTGGTGATGGTGGCGCCGGACACCGTGTCGATGTCGGCGCTCTGTGCCTGGAGCGTCTCCTCGATCAGCTGGGGCACGGCGGCCGTGGTCTGCGGATGGTCCGGCTGCTGGAGCATCCGCACCGAGGCGATCTTGTCGCCTTCGAAGGTGACCTCGACCTGTACCGGGCCCTTCTCGGTGTCGATCGTGGATCCCGAGACGACCGTGGAGGTGGTTCCGCCCGACGACGAGGCCGAGGGCGTGGACGCCGGCGCCGCGGCCTCCGTGGCGGTCGACGACGACCCGGTGTCCTGCGAGGGCGCGTAGCGCCAGACCGGGATCAGGCCCGCGACGCTGAGGACGAGGACGGGTATGGCTCGCTTCACGAATCTCTCCTCGTCATCCGGCCAGGCTGAAGCGTTCGAAGTGGATCTGCGCCTTGGGCACGTCGAGTTCGCGCAGGCTGCCGAGCACCGCGTTCATCATCGGCGGCGGGCCGCACAGGTAGACGTCCCGGCCGGCGATGTCCGGCACCAGGCGGGCGAGTTCCCGCGGCGCCAGCCGGTCCGGCACGGGCGGCCCGGTCACCAGGTGCAGTTCGGCGCCCTTGGCGAGCGCGAGGTCGCGCAGTTCGTCGTAGAGGACGGCGTCCTGGTCCGTGGCCACCCGGTAGATCACGACCGCGTGGCCGTGCAACTCCTCCAGCAGGGCCCGGATCGGCGTGACACCGACGCCGCCCGCGATGAGCAGGGCGTCCGGGCGGGTGCGGTGCAGGGTGGTGAAGGCGCCGTAGGGGCCCTCGGCGAACACGCGCGTGCCGACCTTCAGGTGCCGCAGGGCCGCGCTGCCGTCGCCCGCCCGCTTGGCGGTCAGCCGGAGCGTACGGCCGTCCGGGGCGGCGGACAGCGAGAACGGGTTGGCCTGCCACCAACGGTCCTTGGTCAGGAACCGCCACAGGAAGAACTGGCCGGCCCGGGCGGGCAGCCGGTCGAGGTCGCGGCCCGTGATGTAGATCGAGACGACGTTGTCGCTCTCCGGGACGACGGCCGTGACGCGCAGTCGGTGACGGAGGTTGCGCCACAGCGGCAGCACCAGGCGGCCCGTGAACACGGCGGCGAGGGCCCCGCCCCACACGGCGTACCAGTACGTCTTCGCCGCGGACGACGAGGTGAACGTCGTCCCCGCCGCGACCTGGTGCGTGAACGCCAGCACCACCGCGACGTAGGTGTACAGGTGGATGAAGTGCCAGGTCTCGTAGGCCAGCCGGCGCCGGGCGTAACGGGCCGAGACCACGCCGATCACGATGATGATCCCCAGGGCGGTGATCGCGCGCAGCACGCCCTCGACCGTCTCGGCGAGATCCACCAGCTGGTTCACCGGGTCCAGGGACGAGGACTGGGCGTAGCCGAAGATGATGAACACCGCGTGCGCGAGCAGCAGCCACAGCACCGAGAAGCCGGTCCAGCGGTGCCAGGACGTCAGCCGGTCCATGCCGATCCGCCGGTCGAACCACGGCAGCCGGGCCACCAGCAGCAGCTGGAACGCCATGAGCAGCGAACCGTACAGCCCGGCCAGCCGGCCCAGCACGATCAGCGTGTTGGAGGCGAAGCCGGCCTGGACGAAGAACACGGCCACCACGACCGCGTTGGCGAGCAGCACCGCGTACAGGCCGGTGCGCCCCACCACTCTGGGGCGCACGCCCTGGCGGGTCGCCGCGGGAGGTTGTCGGAGGGTCGTCACGGTCGGCAGCTCCTTGATCGGATCCTGGGATACCGAGCTTGTCGCGGGGGAGCTGTCGAAATACTGTCGCTCAACTTTCAAGTGTTTATCGATCGCGCGGCGAAGGGGCGGACGGCTATGGAGGCGAGGGACAGGTGAAGCACTATGAGCGGGTGGAAAAAGTACGCCTCCTCGTCGTCGACGACGACCCGCCCATCGCCGATCTCGTCGCGACCGTCGCCCGCTACGAGGGCTGGGACGCGGTCACGGCGTACACCGGCGAGGACGCGCTGAAGCGGGCCGCCGAGTTCCACCCGGACATCGTGGTGCTCGACCTGATGCTGCCCGGCGTGGACGGCTTCGGCGTCCTGGACCGGCTGCGCGCCTCCGGGACGATGGTGCCGGTGGTGTTCCTCACCGCGCGCGACGGCGTCGCCGACCGGGTCGCGGGCCTGACGCGGGGCGGCGACGACTACCTGGTCAAGCCGTTCGCCGTGGAGGAGCTGATGGCCCGGCTGCGGACCGTGCTGCGGCGCAGCGCCGGCCCCGCCTTCCAGCGGTCCGTGCTCCAGGTCGGCGACCTGACGATGGACGAGGACACCCGCGAGGTGCGGCGCGGCGAGAGGCTGCTGTCGCTGACCCCGACCGAGTACGAGGTGCTGCGCTACCTGATGCGCAAGTCGCCCACCGTGCTCACCAAGGCGCAGATCCTCGACCACGTCTGGGAGTACGGCCTGTCTCTTATACA
>KL569257.1:5017-6116 GCA_000715635.1 Streptomyces violaceus
GCTCCAACGTCGTCGAGCTGGTCGTCAGCCGGCTGCGCCGCAAGCTCGACGAGACGGACGACGGCGGCGCGCCCCTGATCCACACCGTGCGGGGATTCGGGTACGTGCTGCGGCGGGCCTCCGAGTGATCGCCCGGCTGCGTCGGACCTACCGCAGGATGCGCCTGGGCACCCGGCTGGCCCTGGGCCTCGGCGCCCTGGCGCTGGTCGTGTTCGCCGTCGTCGGCACGGCCCTGACCACGTACATGCGGGACTATCTCTCGGCCCAGCTCGACACCCAGCTGGCGCAGGCCCAGATCGCCCAGTCCAAGAGCATCGCGGACTACGGCACGCTCTCGGGCAAGAAGTACTACAGCTGGTTCTACGCCGTGTACGACGTGTCGGACGGCACGCCCGAGCTCCGCAGGCCCGAGGACCCCGCCGACCTGCCGAAGGACGTCGACGACCTCACCTCCCTGGCCCGGGCGCAGACCGCCGCGCACACGGAACTCCTGCGCACCGAGCACCTCAAGGGAGCGGGCTCCTACCGGCTGCGCGCCTGCCAGGTCGAGCCCGGGGTCGTCCTGGTCAGCGCCGCGCCCATGGAGGACATCGAGGACACGGTCGGGCAGCTGATCACGATCCAGGTCGTCACGTTCGGGGCCGCGCTGCTCGCGCTGGTCGTCTTCGGCCGCAAGACGCTGCGCCGCGGACTGAAACCGCTCAGCGACATGGCGTCCACCGCGCACGGCATCGCCTCGCACGACCTGACCGAGTCGGCGGCCCGGCTGCCGCTGCGCGCCGACGGCCGGGACGGCGGACCCGAGGTGGACGAACTGCGGACCGCCTTCAACACGATGCTGGAGCACATCGACGACTCCCTCGCCGTGCGCGCGGAGGCCGAGCAGCGGCTGCGCCGGTTCGTCGCGGACGCCTCGCACGAGCTGCGCACCCCGCTGATGTCGGTACGCGGTTACGCCGACCTCTTCCAGTACGCCGCCGCCAACGCCCCCGAGGAACGCGACCGGCACCTGGCCCGGTTGC
The DNA here is from genome assembly GCA_000715635.1 of Streptomyces violaceus. Taxonomy (GTDB): domain Bacteria; phylum Actinomycetota; class Actinomycetes; order Streptomycetales; family Streptomycetaceae; genus Streptomyces; species Streptomyces violaceus. The sequence goes on from KL569257.1 coordinate 6,040, forward strand.
GCGCCGAGGCCGCCCGGATGGGCGTCCTCCTGGACGACCTGCTGCTGCTCGCCCGGCTGGACGCGGCGGAGGTGGAG
>KL569257.1:6346-7299 GCA_000715635.1 Streptomyces violaceus
GACGCCTTCCGCGCGGGCCGCCCCGACCATCCGCTGACCGTGCTCGCGGGGCCGCGGCCGGTGCGGCTGCGGATGGACCCGCTGCGCATCCGGCAGGTCCTCGACAACCTCCTCACCAACGCCGCCGTGCACACCCCCGCCGGGACGAAGGTGGCCGTGGAAGTGCGCGTCGCGCCCGGTTCGGCCGAGGTGCGTGTCGCCGACACCGGTCCGGGCATCCCGCCCGACGACCGGGCCCGGGTCTTCGACCGCTTCTACCGCGTCGACAAGGCCCGCAGCCGCGACCGCGGCGGCAGCGGCCTCGGCCTCGCGGTCGCCCAGTCCCTGGTCCGGGCGCACGGCGGCCGCATCGAGCTGGACAGCGAGCCGGGGGCGACGGCCTTCACCGTCCGCCTGCCACTGAACGGGAACGGGCCACCGGCCGCCCCGGGTCCGGAAACCACCGCCGTCTAGACTCGTCCGGCAACAGCCCGTACGACCATGGCCAAAAGTCTCCGCCAACCCGAAGGGCCCCGGCGCCTTGATACGGATCGAATCAGTCACCAAGCGGTACCCGGACGGCACGGTGGCGGTCGACCGGCTCTCCATGGAGATACCCGACCGCTCGATCACCGTCCTCGTCGGACCGTCGGGCTGCGGCAAGACGACGACCCTGCGCATGATCAACAGGATGGTCGAACCGAGCGAGGGAACGATCCTCCTCGACGGCGAGGACATCCAGCGGCAGCCCGTCACCACCCTGCGCCGGTCCATGGGGTACGTCATCCAGAACGCCGGCCTCTTCCAGCACCGCACGATCGTCGACAACATCGCGACCGTGCCCCGCATGCTCGGCTGGGGCAAGCAGAAGGCCCGGGACCGGGCGGCCGAACTGATGGAGCGCGTGGGCCTCGACGCCGCGCTCGCCAAGCGGTACCCGTACCAGCTGTCCGGCGGCCAGCAGCAGCGCGTCG
>KL569257.1:7519-8329 GCA_000715635.1 Streptomyces violaceus
AGCGTGGCCCGGGCGCTCGCCGCCGACCCGCCGGTGCTGCTCATGGACGAGCCGTTCTCGGCGGTCGATCCCGTGGTGCGCAAGGTCCTCCAGGACGAACTGCTGCGCATCCAGGACGAGCTGGGCAAGACCATCGTCTTCGTCACCCACGACATCGACGAGGCGATCAAGCTCGGCACGATGGTCGCCGTGCTGCGTGAAGGCGGCCACCTCGCCCAGTACGCACCCCCCGCCGAGCTGCTGGCGAGCCCCGCCGACGCCTTCGTCGAGGACTTCCTCGGCGCCGACCGCGGCATCCGGGGCCTGTCGTTCTTCCCGTCCGCGGGGCTCACGCTGACCACCGACCCGGTGATCCCGGTCGACGCCACCGCCGAGCGGATCGCCGCCCCCGACGCCCCCTGGCTCCTGGTGACCGACGCGGACGGCAGGCCGCTGGGCTGGAGCACGCCGCAGGATCTGGCGGCCGGGGACATCAGGCCGGACCAACTCCTTTCCTACGGGCGGCCGTTCGTGCCCGGCACCGACTCGCTGCGGGCCGCCCTCGACTGCGCCGTGCTCTCCCCGACCGGCTGGGCCGTCGCCGTGGACGCCGGCGGACGGGTGACCGGAGTGGTCGCCCAGCAGACCATCGGCGAGGCGATCCGCAGCGCCCACGCGGCACGGCGCGACGACGAGCGCGACGACGAGAAGGTCGCCGGATGAGCGACTACCTCCACGACTTCTTCGACATCCCGAGCGACCTCCAGCACAGCTGGTTCGGGCTGATCGGGCTGCACCTGAGGGAGGCCCTGCTGCCGGTGGCGGCCGGGC
>KL569257.1:8534-11580 GCA_000715635.1 Streptomyces violaceus
AGATGTGTATAAGAGACAGGCCCAGCTGTGCGTGCGCTTCCGCTGGCTGTACCCGCCCGTCCTCGGCCTGACGACCGTCCTGTACGCCATCCCGTCCCTGGCGTTCTTCGTCGTGCTCATCGACTACACCGGGCAGACCGAACTCACCGTGATGATCCCGCTGGCCGTGTACAGCCTGGTGGTGCTCGTCCCGGCGATCGTCGACGGGGTGCGCTCGGTGCCTCCGGAGACCCTGGCCGCCGCCACCGCCATGGGCTTCGGGCCCGTACGGCGGTACTTCCAGGTGCAGTTGCCGATCGCGGTACCGGCGATCATCGCGGGCCTGCGGGTGGCGACCGTGTCGAGCATCTCCCTCGTCAGCGTCGGCATGCTGATCGGCAACCAGGGCGCGCTCGGCAACCTGCTCCACGACGCGCAGATCTACAACCGGCCCGAACTCACCTGGAACTCCGTGATCACCACGGCGCTCCTGGCGATCCTCGTCGACGCCCTGCTGGTCCTCGTCCGCGTGCTGCTGACGCCCTGGATGCCGAGCGGGACGGCCCGCCGCAAGCCGGCGCCCGCCCTCAAGGACGCCGCCCGGTGAACGTACTCAACTTCGTCAACGCGTTCTTCAGCGACAGCGCCCACTGGCAGGGCTACGACGGCATCCCGGCCCGGCTCGGGGAGCATGTCCAGTACACCCTGGAGGCGCTGCTCCTCGCCGCCGCGATCGGACTGCCGATCGGCCTGGTCACCGGGCACTACGGGCGCGGCGGCAACGCACTGTCCCTGGTCGCCACCGCCGGGCGGGCCCTGCCCAGCTTCGGTCTGCTGGTGCTGATGACCACCCTGCTGGGGTTCGGGATGCTGCCCGTGATGATCCCGCTGGTCATCCTCGCCGTCCCGCCGATCCTGGTCACCACCTACGAGGCGATGCGCTCCGTCGACCCCTCGCCGGTGGACGCCGCCCGCGGCATGGGCATGCACGAGTCCAGGATCCTCTTCCAGGTGGAACTGCCGGTCGCCCTGCCGCTGATCCTGAGCGGCCTGCGCTCGGCGGCCATCCAGATCGTGTCGACGGCCACCATCGCCGCGTACGTCAGCCTGGGCGGCCTCGGCCGGTACATCGTCGACGGCCTTTACCAGCGCGACTACGAGAAGGTGGTGGGCGGCGCGACGCTGGTGGCCGTCCTCGCGCTGGTCACGCTCGCGCTGTTCTGGGCGGCGGCCCGGATCGCGGTGTCGCCGGGTGTGCGCAGGAGATGACGCCAATTGGTGACCAAGCTGCTCTTGACTGACCGATTATCCGCTGGCTTGGATCAGTGGGTGATTACTACACGGAAGAGCAGCACCCGGTCCATAACGAGGCACCCCGGCGCGGCAGCGGTCGCGCTGGCCGCGGCGGCAGCTCTTCTCGGGGGCTGTTCCTCCGGCGGCACCTCCGACGACCCGCTCAAGGGCGGCGGGGCGGAGGGCGGCGCCGTCGTCGTCGGCTCCAACAACTTCGCCGAGTCCATCCTGCTCGCCGACATCTACGGCGAGGCCCTCAAGGCCAAGGGCATCAAGGTCACCTACAAGCCCAACATCGGCAGCCGGGAGACCACGTACGGTCTGATGAAGAACGGCAGCGTCACCGTGCTGCCGGAGTACAACGGCTCCCTGCTGGCCTACCTCGACGCCAAGGCCAAGCCGAAGACGGTCGAGGAGACCACGACCGCCATCAACGGCAAGCTCGACTCCAAGCTGGAGCTGCTGAAGCCGTCGGCCGCGCAGAACAAGGACTCCGTGACGGTCAACGCGGAGACCGCGAAGAAGTACAAGCTGACCTCGGACTCGTCCATCGCGGACCTCAAGGACGTCGCGGGGGACCTGGACTTCGGCGGTTCGCCGGAGTTCCAGACCCGGCACCAGGGTCTGGTGGGCCTGAAGTCGGTGTACGGGCTGGAGTTCAAGTCCTTCAAGTCCCTCGACGCGGGTGGTCCGCTGACCCAGACGGCGCTGAAGAAGAACACCGTGCAGGCCGCGGACCTCTTCACCACCGACCCGACCATCGCCCGGGACAAGTTCGTCGTCCTCAAGGACCCGGAGAACCTCTTCGGCTTCCAGAACGTGCAGCCGCTGGTCCGCAAGGGCGAGCTGTCCAAGGAAGGTGCCGCGGCACTCGACGCGGTCTCGGCCAAGCTCGACACGGCCGCGCTGCTCGACCTGGACGCGAAGGTCCAGCTCGAAAAGCAGGACCCGCTGGACGTGGCCAAGGCGTGGCTGAAGTCGGCGGGCCTGACCTGACGCTCCGGTCCCGCGGCCCGGGCGGTGCGCACTGCCCGGGCCGCGGGATGTCTCCCTAGGCCTGTACGGCCGACGCGATCAACTGGTCGATCAGGGCGATCAGCACGTCCCGGCACGACTCCCGGTCCCGGGCGTCGCACAGCAGCACCTGCACGTGCTCCGGCACCGCGAGCGCGTCCCGGATGTCCTCGGCCGGATACGGGTGCTTCCCGTGGAAGCCGTTGACCCCGACGACGAACGGGATCTCCCGGCGTTCGAAGAAGTCGATCGCGGCGAAGCTGGACTCGGGTCTGCGGACGTCGACCAGGACCACGGCGCCGAGTGCGCCGAGCGCCAGGTCGTTCCACATGAACCAGAACCGCTGCTGCCCCGGCGTACCGAACAGGTACAGCACCAGCTCCCGGCTGATGCTGATTCTGCCGAAGTCCAGGGCCACGGTGGTGGCCCGCTTCTCCTCGATGCCGTCGAGGTCGTCGATGCCCAGACCGGCCATGGTCAGGGGTTCCTCGGTGCGCAGCGGGGCGATCTCGCTGACCGACCCGACCATGGTGGTCTTGCCCACGCCGAAACCCCCGGCGATGAGGATCTTGACCGTGTCGGGTGCCGAGGACGCGTCAGTGACGGGGTCAGAGCCGGCCAAGGCCGTCCCTCACTTTCTGCAGCAGGTCCAGGTCCGGAGTGGTACGGGAAACGAGGCGCGGCGGACGGACGGTGATCCGGCCCGCCTCCAGCAGGTCGCAGAGCAGGATGACGACCACGCTCACCGGCAGGTCGAGCC
>KL569257.1:11819-13774 GCA_000715635.1 Streptomyces violaceus
GGCCGGGTCCGGCCGCCGGTCAGAGCGAACGGCCGGACGAGCCGGCCCGCCGAGTCGCCTTCGCCCACCTCACACGCCTGGGTCGACGACGGGTCCGGCCATGCCCCGCGGTGCCGCGCTGAGGTGCTCGCCGATCTTCTTCACCAGCATGTTCATCTGGTACGCCACCACACCGACATCCGCGCCCGGGCCGGTCAGCACGACCAGATGGGCGCCGGGCCCGGCGGAGGTCAGGATCAGATAGCTGTTGGCCATCTCGATGAGCGCCTGGCGCACTGGACCGCCCCGGAAGTCCATGCTGACGCCCTTGCTCAGGCTCATCAGGCCGGACGCGGTCGCCGCGAGCCGCTCGGCGTCGTCGCGCAGGAACCCGGTGGACTTGCTGACCACCAGGCCGTCCTCGGAGAGCACCACGGCCTGGTTGACGTCGGCGACCCGCTCCACGAGTCCGGTCAGGAGCTGGTCGAGCTGGGTGTGCGTGGCGGGGATGGGGCGTGTCATTGCGGTGTCCTTCGTCAGCGGTCGGCGGGCGGAGTCGAGGGGACGGCGTCGGCGGCGGCCTGCCGGGGTGGTGCGGCCGGGTCCTCGTCACGGGCCCGGAGCGTGCCGCGCTGGAAGCCGGCCAGGGAGGAGGCGGCGGCTTCCGCGGTGAAGTCGTCGAGGGAGCCCTCGTCGCCGTCGGGCGCGGACTCTTCGCGCAGTTCCTCCACCAGGCTGGTCTGCGGCACGCGGCGGGGGAGCGGGGCGAGACCGTCCCCGCGGGGGGTGGAGGCACCCGCGGGGACGGTCCGGCGCGCGGCGGGCGGCCGCGGCTCGCGAGCGGAACCGGCCTTGCCGGCGCTGTCGCCGGTACCGGTGGCGCTGTCGGACACCTCGGCGCGCTCGGCACCCACCGAGTTCTGCCCCTCGCCCGAGCTTCGCCCGTCTCCGGAGCTCTGCCCGTCTCCGGAGTTCTGCCCGTCCACCGAGCTCTGCCCGTCGCCCGAGCCGCTTTCGTCCACCGAGCCCCGCCCGTCCTCCGAGCCTCCGCCGTCCTTCGGCCTGCTCGCGGCCGGGACGCCCGCGCCCCGAGGGCCGCCGAGGGCCGCGAGGCTGTGCGTGCCGTTCAGGGCCTTGGCGTTCCGGGCGCCGGGTGTTCCCGCGTCCGGGATCTCCCGCACCACGATGTCGTGCGGTACCAGCACGATCGCCGTGGTCCCGCCGTACGGCGACGCGCGCAGGGTGACAGCGATGCCGTGCCGGTGGGCCAGCTGGGCTATCACGAACATGCCGAGGCGCAGGTCGTCGGCGAGCGCGACCACGTCGAACTGCGGGGGCACCGAAAGCTGTTCGTTGAAGGACGCGTAGTCCTCCTCCGACATGCCGAGGCCGCGGTCCTCGACCTCGACGGCCAGGCCCTTGGCGACCATCCCGGCCCGCACCGTGACGGGGCTCGGGGCGGGGGAGTACGCGGTCGCGTTGTCGATGAGCTCGGCCAGCAGATGGATGACGTCGGCGACCGCCGGCGGGGCGACGTACACCTCCTCCTCGGTGTGCACCTCCACCCGCTGGTACTCGGCGACCTCACCGACCGCGCTGCGCAGGATGTCCATCAGCGCGACCGGCTCGGTCCAGCTGCGGCCCGGCCGTTCGCCGCTGACGATGACGAGGTTCTCCTCGTAGCGGCGCAACTGGCTTGCCGTGGAGTCCAATTCGTACAGGCCCTTGAGGATGTCGGGGTCGCTGTGCTCGCGCTCCAGCGCGTCGAGCTTGCTCAGCTGGAGGTTGACCAGGTTCTGGCTCTGCCGGGCGATGCCCAGGATGACCTTCTGGAAGCCGCGCCGGGTGTCGGCGAGTTCGACCGCGGTGTGCACGGCCGTGCGCTGGGCGGTGTTGAACGCCTGGGCCACCTGGCCGAGTTCGTCGTGCCCGTAGTCCAGCGGCTTCGTCGCCGACTCCGGGTCGACCGTCTCGCC
>KL569257.1:13956-16153 GCA_000715635.1 Streptomyces violaceus
ACTCCAGCCGGGCCACCACGTCCGGCAGCCGCTCCTTCGCGAGGCTGAGCGTGGCCAGGCGCAGACCGCGCAGCCGCCGGGACAGCGAGCGGGTGATCCGCCAGGACATGCCGACGCACAGCAGCAGCGCGAGCAGCCCGCCGGCGCTCAGGGACGCCGCCTTGATCAGCGTCCCGTCCGCCTTGTCGGCGCTGCGTTCCAGCAGTCCCGTCGTCTGCTGCTCGATGAGACTCGCGTAGTGCGCGGACAGCTTGTCCATGGCGGCGTTCCACCGCTTCTGCGCGTCCGGCAGGGCGATCCGGTCCGCGTCGGCGCTGGAGTTCCGGGCCGCCAGCACCTGGTCCTCGATCGATTGCAGCGTCTGCCACTCCGGGCTCGCCAGGATCCGCTCGGTCTCTGCCTTGGCCTGGCCGGTCAGCTGGGGCACGACCTGGTCCTGGACCAGCCAGCGCCGGGTGTTCACGAGTTCCGCGTACTGCACCCACGCCTTGTCGTCCAGATGCCCGGACGGCCAGGCCAGGGTCAGTTGCGCGTCCTCCCGGGAGACCAGCTCCGCCGCGTGCTCCAGCGCGACCAGCGGGCCCGCCTGCGAGGTGAGGTCGCCGTCGTCGACCTGGGAGAGCTCCTGGAAGGCGTGGATCTGTTCGTCGATGATCGAGGAGTACTGGTCCAGCGCCTGCTGGGCCGTGATGTCGGTGGGGTTGTCCACCTGGTCCCGGTAGTACTCCAGGCTGCCGACCGAGCCCAGCACCGAGTACAGCCGGTCGGAGACGCGGGAGGGCGCCTTCTCGATCGCGTCCGCCTGCCCGACCAGCTTCGCGACCGCCTTGTCGGTGTCCTCGCGCTGGTTGTCGAGGGCGGTCCGGGAGCCGTGCGGCGAGGCCAGCCAGGCGGCCGACAGGCTGCGCTCCCGCTGCAGCGCCAGCGTCGCGTCGGTGCCCATGGCGCCGGTCGACCGGCTCAGCTCCGTCTGGTCACGCAGCCGCAGGCCCTCCGAGAACATCTGGATCGTCGTCACACCCCACATGGCGGCGAGGGTGACGCCGGGCACCAGGGCCAGCAGCCACAGGGAGAGGCGTATGGAACCGAGACGGCGCCGGGCACCTGTCCGTCGAGACATCGTCGTCCTAGGGCGATCAGCGGGGAGCGAGGAACGGGGAAGCGGAACGGTCGGGGAGGGTGGGGGACGGGCGCGGGAGTGGGGGCGTGCCGGGCACGGCACATGGGATGCGCAGGATGTTATCCGTACAAGTGGGTGTGCGAACCGGGCCTGACCGAATCTTTGGCGACACCGTCACAGGAAGTGTCCGGTCACCGGGTCCCGGCGGCGGCGAACCGGGCCACAGCGGACACGTTCGACCTGGTCACGAACGCGGGTCCGGTGAGCACCGGAGCCGTCCCGCCGCCGCTGACGTTGCCGTTGGTGCGGTACAGCCACAGGGCATCCACCGCGAGGTAACCCTGCAGATACGGCTGCTGGTCCACGGCGAACTGCACATCGCCGTCCTGGACCGCCTTGACCAGGTCCTTGTTGAGGTCGAAGGTGGCCACTTCGGCTCTGCTGCCGGCCTGCTCGACGGCCTTGACCGCGCTGAGCCCGTACTGGGCGCCCAGAGTGACGACCTCGTCGATGCTCGAGTCCTGTCGCAGCCGGGACGCGATCGTGGCGGTCACCGCGTTCATGTCGGCGCCGTCCACGTACAGGTTGTCGGTGTCGCCGCGGAACGTCTTCCGCACGCCGGCGCAGCGGGCCTCCAGCGCCACGTTGCCCCGCTCGTGCACCACGCACAGGGCGTGTTTGGCCTTGACCTCGTCCAGCTTGTCGCCGACGGCCTGACCCGCGACGGACTCGTTCTGGCCGAAGTACTCCAGGAGTCCCGTCGGCCGCCAGGCGTCGATGCCGGAGTTGAGCCCGACGACAGGGATGCCGGCCGCCTTGGCCTGGGCGACCGGGCCTCTCATCGCCGCCGGCTTGGCCAGCGTCACGGCGATGCCGTCGACCTTGTCGCGGACCGCGTCCCGCACCAGCGCGGCCTGCGCGGCCGGGTCGGAGTCCCCGGCGTACGTCAGGTCGATGCCGTCCTTGGCGGCCGCCGTCTCGGCGCCCCTGCGCACCAGGTCCCAGAAGGCGTCGCCCTTGCCGCCGTGCGTGACGAGGGCGACCTTCATCCCGCCGCCGGACGTGTCTGCCGCATCC
>KL569257.1:16328-17379 GCA_000715635.1 Streptomyces violaceus
GCCGCATCCGCCGCGTCGTCGGCCGCGCCGAGGACGGAGCAGCCGGACACCAGCAGACACGCGGCGGAGGCCAGGGCCACGGTTCGGGAGAGTCTCACGGTGGTGGGCTGCGGGGGAGGAGTGTTCATGGGGGGTGGACCTCGCTGTGCGGCCGAGCAAGAGCAGGGTGAGAGCACAGCGGGGCCGAAAACCGCACGACCCGATGACTCTCTCTGGCTCGGAGCCAACCGTGTGTGACCACTGGTCGTCAAGTGAGCGGCCACAAGCCGTGAGTTGCTGCTGCCGCATCGTGATGATCCGTCCGACGGGCCGAACGGCGAGGTCAGGGCCGCTTCGCCGGCTACGGCTTGCGCGCCACCGCCCCGTACATCGCGATGTCCTCGTCCCGGATCCCGAGACCGGAGTTTTCCGTACCGTCCGTGCGGTTCGGGCGCCACTTGTGGACCTGTGCGATGCCGGGCTCCACCAGGTCGAGGCCCTCGAAGAACTCCGCCGCCTCGTGAAGGGTGCGCAGCCGCATCGGCATGCCGCGCGCGGCGTACTCCCGGGCCACCCGGCCGACCTCGTCGGGGGCGAAGTCGGCGGTGCCGACGGACATCGCGAGGCAGCTGCCCGACGGCAGCGGGTCGAGGAGCCGGCGGACGATGCCGACGGCGTCGTGCTCGTCCAGCATGAAGTGCACGATCGCGATGACGGTCAGCGCGACCGGCTCCGACAGGTCGAGGGTCTCCCGGAACCCAGGGGCGCCGAGGATGTCCGCCGGGTCGCGCATGTCCGCCTCGACGTACGCCGTCCTGCCCTCGGGCGTCCCGGACAGCAGGCCCTGGGAGAGGGAGAGGACGAGCGGGTCGTTGTCGACGTAGACGACCCGCGCGTCCGGGGCCGCCGCCTGGGCGATCTCGTGCAGGTTGGGCGGGGTCGGGATGCCGGTGCCGATGTCGAGGAACTGGCGTATCCCCGCCTCGGCGGCGAGATACCGCACGGCGCGGTGCATGAAGTCGCGGTTGGCCCGCATGTGGACCGGCAGGGCGGGCCACTCGCGGCACATGGC
>KL569257.1:17597-17927 GCA_000715635.1 Streptomyces violaceus
CCACTCGCGGCACATGGCGTCGCCCCGCCTCCCGGTCGGCGGGGTGGTTGTCGTCGCCGCCGAGGATGTAGTCGTAGATCCGCGCTGAGTGCGCGCTCTCGGTGTCGATGCGGTGCTCCGGCATCCGGGCCTCCCCGTACGCAACTCGCCTGTCACCGACCACAGTCGGACCGATGGGCGCGATTCCATCACTCCTGGCGCGGCGAGGGAAGAAACGGCTTTCCGACGCGGGCGCCGCGGGCCGCCTGAACTGGTGAGGCTCGCGGTACGACGGGCGTGACGGACACGACGGAAGGGCGGCGACGGTGGCGGCAGCCGGCAGTGGCTTCG
>KL569257.1:18149-18346 GCA_000715635.1 Streptomyces violaceus
AGCCGGCAGTGGCTTCGAGGCCCCGTCCGCCGACGGGCCGGCGGCGCGCTGCCCGCGGTCAGCCGGCACCTCCTCAAGAGCGAGGCGAAGGCACTGAAGGAGGAGGGCGCCGGGGGACCGGCTTTCGGAGAGCCGGGTCTCCGGGATCCGGCGCCCTCCGCGGCGCCCGTCAGCCCGTCAGCCCGTCAGCCCGTCAG
>KL569257.1:18652-20085 GCA_000715635.1 Streptomyces violaceus
GGGTGAGGCCGGGGAACCGTGCGAACAGGGCCGGCAGGGCCACGCGCGCCTCCAGCCGGCCGAGCGGGGCGCCCAGGCAGTGGTGGACGCCGTACCCGAAGGCCAGATGCTCCTTCGCGGTGCGGGTGACGTCGAAGACGGCGGCGTCCGGGCCGTGATGCTCCGGGTCGCGTCCGGCGGCGGCGTACGCGGCGAGGATCGCCTCGCCCTTGCGGATCACCGCGCCGTCCGGGCCGCCCAGTTCACCGAGGGGCAGATCCTCGACGGCGTACCGCAGCGGCAGGCTGGCCACCGGTGCCTCGGCCCGCAGGGTCTCCTCGATCACATCGTCCCAGGAGGCGCGCCCGCTGCGGACGTGCGCGAGCTGGTCGGGGTGGGTGAGCAGCGCGTGGACGGCGTTGTCGAGCAGGTTGACCGTCGTCTCGTGACCGGCGCTGATCATCAGCATCAGTGTGTCGAGCAGTTCCTGCTCGCTGAGCCGCGTGCCGCTCTCCTCCTCGTGCGCCGCGATCAGCGCGGAGGTGAGGTCGTCGCCGGGCGCCGCCCGTTTCGCGGCGACGAGTTCACCGAGGACGGCGTAGAACCGGGCGTAGATGTCGGCGACCTCGGCCGCGTCGGCCGAGGTGTGGAAGACGCCGTCCACCACGACCCGCAGCTCGGCCCCCAACTCCTCAGGCAGTCCGAGCAGTTCGCCGATGACCTGGATGGGCAGCGGGTAACAGAACTCCTCCCGCAGATCGACCGCGTGGCCGTCCGCTCCACCGCCGGCCCCGGCCTTGGCGACCCGGTCGAGCAGTGCCGCGGTGATCTCCTCGATCCGTGGCCGCAGCGCGTTGGTGCGGCGGCCGGTGAACGCCTTGGAGACAAGGCTGCGCAGCCGCTTGTGGTCGGTGCCGTAGGCCGTGAACATGTTCTGCACCGCGACCCAGGTGAACAGCGGCCAGTCCGCCGATACCTGGCCGTCGATCCAGCGCTGCCAGTGCCGGCGCGGGTCCTTCGACACCCGCGGGTCGGTGAGCAGCCGTTTCAGAAGCGGGGTGCTGCTGACCGCCCAGGCCGGGACACCGTGGGGGAGTTCGACGGGGGTGACGGGTCCGCGCTCGCGGATCCGGGTCGCCTCGCCGTGGATGTCGCGGCCGGTCGGGTCGATCACAATCGGGTGGGTCTGATCCATCGGACTCTCCCTGGGCTGAAGGCTGTTCGTACGCCGCGTGCCCGCCTCGTGGGCGAGAGCGCGACACGTCCAGCCAAGTGTCCGCGGCCGGGCGACGCCAGGGGGTGGCGGATCACTGGCCTGAAGGGGAGCACTGGCCTGATTCAGACGGTCTGGCCGGCCTCCCGCTCCAGGGGCCGTGCCACGGCCGCGGCCTTGGCCGCCTTCCTGCGCTGCCGCCGGCTGACGCGCGGCTCCTGGTCCGGGAGCCAGCCGAAGG
>KL569257.1:20272-21813 GCA_000715635.1 Streptomyces violaceus
AGGTGAGGCAGCTGCCGACGATGCCCAGGAGCATGCCCACGAAGAAGCCGCCCAGGTTCGAGGTCATCCAGGCCGCCAGGGAGACCAGCACCCCGATGACCGAGTAGAACAGGCGCTGGGAGGGGTTGAAGAGGATCAGTACGCCGCACAGCAGCATCACGGCCGGAAACAGATAGCCGGCCAGGCCCTGCATGCCGACGTGCAGGATGACGTCCAGCGACGCCTTCAGGGTGAGCAGGACCTCCGCCCCGCCCAGGGCGAGCAGCAGCCCGCCCCAGAAGGGACGGCCCGCCCGCCACCGGCGGAAGGCGGGCCGGAACGTCCCGAGTGAGCCGCCGGGCATCAGCAGCCCGACCCGCTGAAGCCCAGTTTCAGCCCGGGCAGCTTGAACACACCGGCCGTGGTGGCGTAGTTGGTCTGCCTCAGGTTTTTGATGCGCACGGTGTCGGACTGCTGGCTGAAGACACCTATCGGCCCCTTGCCCAGAGGGCCGGCCTTGTTGAGCTTGCTGGCGTCGTTGCCGATCTCGATGTTGGTGAAGGCCGCGTCGCCCGAGAGCTGCGTGGAGTCGGTGGTCAGGTCGGTTGCCCGGACCTTCTTCGCGCCTTCACCCGCCCTGATGATCAGGTTCGTGCCGCCCAGGTCCACGCTCTGGCACAGCTTGGTGAGGGTCGCGTCCTTGATCACGGACGTGACGACCAGCACCTGGCCGCCGGTCTCACCCGCGTTGGGGCTGTCCTCGGCCATCTCGTCCAGGCCGCCGAACTGCGCGAAGCCTTTGCCCTTCAGCTCGGTGGCGGTGACCGTGAAGGGCATGCCGGAGATGGCGAACTGCACGCCCAGGGCCCCCTCGGCGGTGAGGACCGCGAGGCCCGCGGCCACCAGGGTGGCCGGCACCGCCATCACCGCGGCCCGGCGTGCCCGGACCCGCCCGCGGCGCGCGGGAACGTCACCGACGTCCGCGGCGGCGGGGCCGTCCGGTCTTTCGGGGGTGTGCTCGGCGGACGAGGTCATGTCTGCTCCAGGTGCGTCGGTGCGGATCGGACTTCGGTGGCACGTTGCCCTGGCGCGGACACCGACCGCGTACGTACGTCTCCCCGCAACTCCCGGCGGTTGCAAGGGTTTTCTCGTTACGCCGCAGTAGCCGACTCGGAAGTTACCGGGGGTTACATGAAGGGTCAAGGGAAGTGTGAACAAAGAGTGTGGAATGTGCGCCGCATGTGAGTCAATGACGTTCGGAAGCCCTCAGCGCACGCACAACTCCCTTGCAATGCCTTGACGTTGACTGACCGGTAGGTCTACAACTCTCCTCGTCTCACCGGATCCGTGGCGCCGGATCCACCGCGCGGCACCGTCCGCGCGCCCCGGAGCTCCGCCCCGGACGGGCATCTCGCCGCCCGGTGTGTTCCGCACGGGCTTTCCATCGCCCGAGCCCGATCCTCCACGGCACGGCCGCTTCCTCTGGAGCCGCGCCACCAGCCACCCCCCCGCCCGGCCCGGCCGGAGCCGCGTCCCCGTGCGTGCCTCCGGCCGGTCACCGG
>KL569257.1:22036-26402 GCA_000715635.1 Streptomyces violaceus
GAGAAGGCGTGACGGGCCGGCAACGGCGGACGCCGACGCGCCGCGCGTCCCCCCTCACCCCCGCTTCCGAAAGAGGTACACCCGCATGCGTACACGCACCCTGCTCACCCTCACCGCCGCCGTCGCCGCCCTGGGCCTCGCCGCCCCCGCCTCGGCGGCCGACACCCCGGTCCTGACCACGACCGACGGCGCGGCCGTCGCGGTCGGCGACGTCCTCGACGCGTCCCTGGCGAGCGGCACCGCCGCCACCTTCTACTCCAGCGCGACCGGCACCAGCGGCATCTCGTGCACCTCGTCGGCGTTCTCCGCCAAGGTCACCGCCAACCCGGCCGCTCCGGGCACCGCCACCGAGTCCCTCGCCTCGCACACCTTCGACACCAGCGGCTGTACCACCAACGTCGTCGGAGTGCTCGGCGTCAGCGGCATCACCGTCGACAACCTGCCCTACGCCACCAGCGTGTCCTCCGACGGCACCGTCTCCGTGACCCCGGGCGCGAGCTCCGCCATCCAGTCCACGGTCAAGCTGCGCACCCTCCTCGGCACCATCACCTGCGTCTACCAGGCCCCCAGCCTGACCGGCACCGCGAGCAACGCCGACCACAGCATCTCCTTCACCAAGCAGCAGTTCACGAAGACGTCCGGTTCGTCGCTGTGCTTCAGCAACGCCTTCTTCACCGCCAAGTACGCCCCGGTGACCAAGGGCGGTGTCGCGATCAACGTCAACTGACCGTCCGACAGCGGTAGTTCAGCGTCGCCGTAGTCGTACGGCCAGGGCGGCGCCGCCGGTGAGCAACAGCACCGCCGCGGCGCCGCCCGCCAGCATGGGCGTGGAGGGGCCCGGGCCGGAGCCGGAGGCGGCGGCCACCGGCGTGTGGTCGCCCTGCGGCTGCGGGCCGGCGGCGTTCTCCCCGGGCCCTTCCTCCTTCTCCTTCTCCCTCTTCTTGTTCTCCTTCTGCTCCGTCTTCTCCCGGGGCACCGTGTCCTCCGTGTCCTTCTCCGGGAACACCACGTCCGAGCACGAGTAATAGGTGTCCGGCGTACTGCTGTTCTGCCACACCGTGTACAGCACGTGCCGCCCCGTCCGGTCGGACGGCAGGGTCGCCTCGAGGCGGTAGGCGCCGTCCGTCAGGGCCGGGTCCGTCACCTCCGCGAACGGCTTTCCGGGCAGGTCGGACCAGGACAGCGGCCCGGCCGGGTCGTAGCCGGGCTTCGTCAGGTACATCCGGAACGTGCCGGTGTGCGGAATCGTCGAGACGTACCGCATGGTCAGCGCCGCGCCGGGCGTCACCCGGGTCGACGGCCAGTCGGCGCGGGCGAGGTCGAGGCCCCGGTAGGCGGGCAGCCCGCCGCTGCACAGCTTCCCGTCGGGGACGACCTGCCGGTCCCGGCCGTTCACGTTCGCCAGCCGCAGGTTGTCCCAGGCCGTGAAGGGCGCGCCGTTCGCGGCGACGGCCGCGCGGCACGCCGCCGAGCCGGCGCGATCGCCGCCCTCGGGGGAGCAGGCCACCACCCGGCTCACCGGATCAGTCGGCGCGCCGTGCGCCCCTGCCGGCCCGGCGGCCCACAGCGGCAGCAGCAGCGGGGTCACGAGGGCGGCCGCGAGTGCGGTGCGGTGTGCGGTCGTACGAGGCATCCCTCTGCGTCTCCTCGGCCGGGGCGGCAACGTCGGTAGTGCAGTACGGGAAACCGTCCCGGCGCGTTCACCGCGCACCGCGCGTTCGAAAAGGGCCATCCGCGCCCAACTGCCCGCCATAGAGGGTGGGTTTCCGGCCGGATCGAGGGTTTCCCCCGTATCCCGATGACCTTCCCTTTGCCTATCGTTCGACCACAGCCGACCCACAGGTAACCCCGAACGGGTCCGCTCGCCTTCTCTGCGCCTGGCCGGCCATCGCGTCGCTTTTCGAACCACCCCCCTCCGCTTCGACGACGAAGCGACTCCACCGCCGCTCCGCCCAGCCCGGAGTCAGGCCACGAAAGGCAACGACCGTGCGTACCTCCCCAGAGCTCAGACGGAAGCTGATATCCGTCGCCGTCGTCTCCGCCGCCCTGCTGACCGCCGCCCCCGCCTCGGTCGCCGTCGCCCAGGAGTCCGCACCCCGTCCCGCCGTCCCGGCCGCCCTCACCGAGGCCGCGCCCGGCGCCCCGGCCGAGCGGCTCATCGTCGGCTACAAGTCCGGCGCCGCCGAGGCCAAGTCCAACAAGGCGGCCGCCGCCGACGCCGAGACCAAGGCCGAGAAGACGGGCGAGGACGTCGACTTCCAGCGCCGCCTCGGCACCGGCGCGGCCCTCGTCGAGCTGGGCACCAACCCCACCCGGACGTCCGTCGCCGACGTCGTCGCCCAGTACGAGGCCGACCCGCAGGTCGCCTACGTCGTTCCGGACCGCCTGAACAAGCCGACGGCCGCCACCCCGAACGACACCGACTACAGCAAGCAGTGGGACCTGTTCGAGTCCACCGCGGGCATGAACGTCCCGGCCGCCTGGGACACCACCACCGGCAGCGGCGTCACCGTCGCCGTCATCGACACCGGCTACGTCACCCACTCCGACCTGGCCGCGAACATCGTCGGCGGCTACGACTTCATCTCCGACACCGCCGTCTCCGTCGACGGCAACGGCCGTGACAGCAACCCGGCCGACCCCGGCGACTGGTACAACGCCGACGAGTGCGGCCAGGGCATCCCGGCCTCCGGCTCCTCCTGGCACGGCACCCACGTGGCCGGCACCATCGCCGCCGCCACCAACAACGGCAAGGGCGTCGCCGGCATCGCCTACGGCGCGAAGATCTCCCCGGTCCGCGTCCTCGGCAAGTGCGGCGGCTACGACTCCGACATCATCGACGCCATCACCTGGGCCTCCGGCGGCACGGTCTCCGGCGTTCCCGCCAACACCAACGTCGCCAAGGTCATCAACATGAGCCTCGGCGGGGGCGGCGCCTGCTCCACCGCCACCCAGAGCGCCATCACCGGCGCGGTGAACCGCGGCACCTCGGTCGTCGTCGCGGCCGGCAACGAGAACCAGAACGTCTCCAACTCCTCCCCGGCGAACTGCAACAACGTCATCTCCGTCGCCGCGACCAACCGCGCGGGCAGCCGTGCCTCGTACTCCAACTACGGCTCGCTCGTCGACATCTCCGCCCCCGGCGGCGAGACCCGTACCTCCACCGCCAACGGCATCCTGTCCACGCTGAACTCCGGCACCAAGACGCCCTCGAGCGAGAACTACGCCTACTACCAGGGCACCAGCATGGCCACCCCGCATGTCGCGGGCCTCGCCGCGCTGCTGAAGTCGGCCAACTCCGCCCTCACCCCGGCCCAGATCGAGTCGGCCATCAAGGCCAACGCCCGTGCCCTGCCCGGCACCTGCTCGGGCGGTTGCGGCGCCGGCCTCGCGGACGCCGCCAAGACGGTCCAGGCCGTCAAGGGCGGCACGTCCACCGGCACGACCTTCTCCAGCACCACCGCCGTCGCCGTCCCGGACAACGGCGCGGCGATCGAGTCGCCGATCAGCGTCACCGGCCGCAGCGGCAACGCCCCCTCGGCCCTCCAGGTCGGCGTCGACATCACCCACACCTACCGCGGCGACCTCGTCATCGACCTCGTCGCGCCGGACGGTTCGACGTACCGCCTGAAGTCCGCCGCCTCGGACTCCGCCGACGACGTGAAGACCACCTACACGGTGAACGCGTCGAGCGAGAGCGCCAACGGCACCTGGAAGCTGCGCGTCCAGGACACGGCGACGCAGGACACGGGCACGCTCAACAGCTGGAAGCTGACCTTCTGATTCGCCATCACCAAGCGGGCGGGTCGACCGGTGCGGATGGGGCACCGGCCGGCCCGCCTTTACGTCTGCCCGCACAACCCCCACAGTTAGATACCGAACGCGCTGTTTTCTTTCACCAGTTGCGATTGTTTTGCCGGATGTGCACCCGCGCTCCGGCACACTGGTGTGATGAACGCCGTCTGAGGGTGAGTTATCGTGTACGGCGGGTAAAAACAAACGGCATGACCCGTTCATTTCCGTCCCGGGAGAGTTCAGCCGATGGCGAGGCAGTTGCGAGCCGAGCAGACCCGCTCGACGATCATCACAGCCGCCGCTGACCTGTTCGACCGTCGCGGCTACGAATCGACCAGTCTCAGCGACATCGTGGAGCACGCTCAGGTCACCAAGGGTGCCCTGTACTTCCACTTCGCGGCGAAGGAGGATCTCGCCCACGCGATCCTCGAGCTCCAGTCGCACACCGCCCGCCGGCTGGCGACGGAGACCGACACCCGCGGCCACACCTCGCTGGAGGCGCTGATGCGCCTCACGTTCGGCATCACCCGCAAGTCCGTCGAGGACCCGGTCCTGCGGGCCGGCCTGCGGC
>KL569257.1:26560-27379 GCA_000715635.1 Streptomyces violaceus
GTGTATAAGAGACAGGTCACGAACCGGCTCGTCGGCGCGGTCAAGGAATCCGACGTCCACCCGGACATCGATATCGACGTCGTGGCCCACTCCCTGGTCTGTTTCTTCGTCGGCACCCGGGTCGTGGGCCGCTCCCGCGAGCCCGTCGCGCGGCAGCCCCGCAGGACGGCCGAGATGTGGAACATACTCATCCGCAGCCTGGTCCCGGTGACCCGCCGCGCCCGCTACCTCAGCCTGGCGGCCCGCCTGGAGCGGGAGATCGCGCCGGTCTGACGGGTGGGCCCGGGCCGAGACGGGGGTCGGCCGGTACGAGAGACCCGCGCGCTACGGTGATCCGCATGCCCGACACCCCCTCCGCACCCGTGCTCCTCGGCAACCAGCCGGGCTCGTTCCCCCACAGCGTGCTGGCCGAGCGGCACCCCGCGATCATCCGGCAGGTCCGCGAGGCCTTCCCCTACGAACCCGGGCAGCACCGCGCGCTCGACGACCTGCTGGCGAACTGCACCAAGGGCGAGATCGAACCGCTCCCCGCCGATGCGCACGACCGGGGCCTCTGGGAGACCTGGGGGCTGCGCGAGTACACCGGCCGCTCCTGGTTCGACGTGCCGTGGCTGTGGTCCGAGAGCTGGTTCTACCGGCGACTGCTCCAGGCCGTCGGCTACTTCGGCCCGGGCCCCTGGCAGGGCATCGACCCCTTCCGCCCCTTCAAACTGGCCGAACTCGACTCCGCCGAGACCGACGAGGAACTGGCCGCGCTCGACGACCTCGCCGGCCGGCCCGCCGACGAACGGGCACAGGCCCTGCTGCACGGTTCCCTCT
>KL569257.1:27476-28648 GCA_000715635.1 Streptomyces violaceus
CGGCCGGCCCGCCGACGAACGGGCACAGGCCCTGCTGCACGGTTCCCTCTGGGGCAACCGGGCCGACCTCGGCTTCCGCCTCTCCGCCGAGGGCGCACGGGACACGGACGCCGCCCCCGGTCTGGTGGCCGACGACAGTGACCGGCTGTGGTCCCTGCTCGGCGGCACCGGCACGGGCACCCTGTGTCTGGTCGCCGACAACGCGGGCCGCGAACTCGTACCCGACCTGCTGCTCATCGCCCACCTCCTGGCCCACGGCCGCATCGGACGGGCGGTCCTGCACGTCAAGCCGTACCCCTACTACGTCTCCGACGCCACCACCGCCGACGTCGTCGACGCACTGCGCCGGCTGACCGGTGCCGGGGGAGCGGCCGCCGACCACGGACGCCACCTGTGGTCCGCCCTGGCCGAAGGCCGCCTCATCCTGCGCGCCCATCCCTTCTCCAGCGCCCCGCTGCCTTACGAGGAGATGCCCGGCGACCTGCGCGCCGAGTTCGCCTCGGCCACGCTCACCATCGTCAAGGGCGACCTCAACTACCGCCGCCTGGTGGGCGACCGGCTCTGGTCCCCGACGACTTCCTTCACGGACGTCACCGCGTACTTCCCCGGCCCGGTCGCCGCCCTGCGCACCCTGAAGTCCGACGTGATCACCGGCCTCGACCGCCGTACGGAGGCGGAACTGGTCGCGGCGGAGGACCAGCGCTGGCGCACCAGCGGCACACACGCGCTGATCCAGGTGAGGACGCCAGGGTAGGCCGACCGCTTTCAAGATTCCCGCATTCGCTCCCGATTCACGCGATGGTGTGATCATGTCCCGCCCCGTGGATGCCGCCGTGGGGCGCCGGGTAGGGCCCGGCCATGACGCAGCCGTTCGAACTCCCGCACTTCTACATGCCGCACCCCGCGCGGCTGAACCCCCATCTCGACGAGGCCCGCGCCCACTCGTCGCAGTGGGCTCGCGAGATGGGCATGCTGGAGGGGTCCGGCGTCTGGGAGCAGGCCGACCTCGACGCGCACGACTACGGCCTGCTCTGCGCCTACACCCACCCTGACTGCGACGGTCCCGCCCTCTCCCTCATCACCGACTGGTACGTGTGGGTCTTCTTCTTCGACGACCACTTCCTGGAGATGTACAAGCGCAGCCAGGACCGCCTCGCCGGCAAGGCCCACCT
>KL569257.1:28907-29512 GCA_000715635.1 Streptomyces violaceus
AGATGTGTATAAGAGACAGCCTCTCGACTCCCGTACCGGAACCGGTGAACCCCGTCGAGGCGGGCCTCGCCGATCTGTGGGCGCGCACCGTGCCGAAGATGTCGGAGGGCTGGCGGCGCCGCTTCGCCGTGGCCACCGAGCACCTTCTGAACGAGTCCATGTGGGAGCTGTCCAACATCAACGAGGGGCGGATCTCCAACCCCGTCGAGTACATCGAGATGCGCCGCAAGGTGGGCGGCGCCCCCTGGTCGGCGGGGCTCGTGGAGTACGCGACCGCCGAAGTGCCCGCCGTCGTCGCCGGGTCGAGGCCGCTGAGGGTGCTGATGGAGACGTTCTCCGACGCCGTGCATCTGCGCAACGACCTGTTCTCCTACCAGCGGGAGGTCGAGGACGAGGGCGAGCTCAGCAATGGCGTGCTCGTCCTGGAGACCTTCTTCGGCTGCACCACCCAGGAGGCCGCCGACACCGTCAATGATGTCCTCACCTCCCGCCTCCACCAGTTCGAGCACACGGCGTTCACCGAAGTGCCCGCGGTGGCCCTGGACAAGGGCCTCACCCCGGGCGAGGTGGCGGCCGTCGCGGCGTACACGAAGGGGCTTCAGGAC
>KL569257.1:29707-31471 GCA_000715635.1 Streptomyces violaceus
CCAGCCGCTACATGAACGAGAACGCGGTGCGCGGCGGCAGCCCGTGGCCGGGATGCTCCGGCTTCGGCACCTCGGCCGCCGACGTCCGCGCGCTGCTCGCGACGGCCGGAGCAGAGAGGCTGCGCTCCTACACGCACGTGCCGTACCAGAAGGTCGGGCCGTCGCGGATCCCCGACATCCGCATGCCGTTCCCGCTGGAGCTCAGCCCGCACCTCGACAACTCCCGTCGGCAGCTGCGCGACTGGGTGGAGCGCATGGGCATCCTCGCCGAGGGCGTCTGGGACGAGGACAAGCTCCGGGCCTACGACCTCGCGCTCTGCTCGGCCGGCCTCGACCCGGACGCCACGCCCGAGGCCCTCGACCTCAGCGCGCAGTGGCTCGCCTGGGGCACCTACGGCGACGACTACTACCCCCTGGTCTACGGCCACCGCCGCGACCTCGCAGCCGCCCGGCTGACCACGGCCCGCCTGTCCGACTGCATGCCCGTCGACGGAGCGGAGCCGCTGCTCCCCGCCAATGCCATGGAGCGCGCCCTGGCCGACCTGTGGGTGCGTACCACCGCGGAGATGCCGCCCGGGGCGCGGCGCACGCTCAAGGACTCGATCAACGTCATGACCGAGAGCTGGGTGTGGGAGCTGTCCAACCAGCTCCAGAACCGTGTGCCCGACCCGGTCGACTACCTGGAGATGCGCCGGGCGACCTTCGGCTCCGACCTCACCCTGAGCCTGTGCCGGATGGGACACGGCCCGGCCGTCCCGCCCGAGGTCTACCGCAGCGGCCCGGTCCGCTCCCTGGAGAACGCCGCGATGGACTTCGCGTGCCTCCTCAACGACGTCTTCTCGTACCAGAAGGAGATCGAGTTCGAGGGCGAGATCCACAACGCGATCCTCGTCGTGCAGACCTTCTTCGGCTGCGACTACCCGACCGGGCTCGGCATCGTGCACGACCTGATGAGCCAGCGCATGCGCCAGTTCGAGCACGTCGTCGAGCACGAACTGCCCATCCTGTACGACGACTTCCAGCTCACGGAGGAAGCGCGCGCGGCCATGGGGACGTACGTGACGGACCTGCGGAACTGGATGGCCGGCATCCTCAACTGGCATCGCGAGGTGGACCGCTACAAGGACGAGTGGCTGTCCCGGCGTGCCCACGGCTTCCTTCCGGACCGGGCTCCCGCCGTGCCCGTGCCCTCTCTCGGCTGAGGCGACGTTTTCCGGCCAGATCAACTAGGAACGGGACATCGCGGAACCCGCGGCGATGCGCCGCGGGTCTTCCTGTGTGAGGGGAACGGACAACGCACCACACGGCGGCAGCTCCCGCCGACCCTGATGTGGGGCTACGACGGCCAGGTGCCGGGCCCGACCATCGAGGTCGGGTCCCGCTCGCGCCCAACGAGCGGGGCTGGAAGGACGTCTTCCGGGTGCCCGGCGACCAGATGCTGCGCGTCATGGGGAAGTTCGACGGCGCGCACGGCCGGTTCATGTACCACTGCCATCTGCTGGAAACGAGGACATGGGCATGATGCGGCCCTTCGTCGTGATGCCCGCTCCGGTGCTGAAGTTCGACCACGGCGGGGCCCACGGCGGCCACGGGGAGGGCCAGACGGGCTGACGGATCGCTCGCCTCGCACCGTGCCCGGCATGCCGCGTGCGGTGCGAGGCGTGCCCTGGTTCAGGCCTCCGTGGCAGGCCCATGGCCCCCACCGGCGCCGGTCAGTCTCACTCGTTCGTGGCTCGTCGCGTGCCGAGGTGCCGGGTAGAGCAT
>KL569257.1:31648-32030 GCA_000715635.1 Streptomyces violaceus
GGGTAGAGCACCAGCCGTGATCGTCCCGCGTCCGCCGGAGGCGATCGGCACCATCCGGAGGCGAGCCATGGAACAGACCGCGCTGCGACCCAAGCCGATGCCCGGCCAGGAACCCGGCGCGGCGGTGCCGGCCACCGAGGCCGGTCCGGCCCGGCCGCGCTCGCGCGCCGCCCGGCGGTGCGGCCGGAGGCTCGTCAAAGCTCTGTTCGCCGCCTTCCTGGGTGCGCTGCTCGTCCTCTCCGGGATCGGCCTCGGGACGGTGGGCGCCACGGTGGCCGGCACAGGCGGAGTCCTCGACCCGCGAGGGTGGCGAAAGCCGTCGCCCCCCGGGCCCTCGCCGTCAGCCGCCGCGCCCGTGCCCTGTCTCTTATACACATCTCTG
>KL569257.1:32240-32628 GCA_000715635.1 Streptomyces violaceus
AGGTCATGGACGCCGGGAAGCCGGGAGCCCTGGTCGTCGGGATCCATGTCCCCGGCCCGGGACACGCGGCGGGCCTGGAGCGCGGCGACCTGCTCCTCGTCTTCGGGACGACCCGCATCGACACGGCCGCCGACCTGGCCCGAGCCGTCGCCCGTGCCCGGCCCGGCTCCGAGGTCCGGCTGACGGTGCGGCACCGCGGCGGCGGCTACCAGCAGCTGACGGTCGTACCGGCCGTCGTCACGTGACCACCCGGAAGTGGCTCGTGAGCCGCCCCGTGTCGTCCAGGACATGGAAGACGAGTCCGGGCGGCGCGTCCCGGTCCGCGACCTGATCGCCCTCCCAGGGCAGCCGCAGCGTCCACGTCACACCGGGGCCGACGACCGGCGGC
>KL569257.1:32844-33693 GCA_000715635.1 Streptomyces violaceus
GGCTGTGGGCGTGGCCGGTGACCAGACCGGCGATCTCGGGCCGGCGCGCCTCAGCTCCCCGTCGTCGCTCCCCGGGACACGTTGCCAGGGCAGGTCGGCACGGGGAACGGGGCGTCGCCGTCGCGCAGCCCCAGCAGGCGGGCCGCCTCCTCGTACTCGGGCTCCGTGCCGTGGTCAGCGATGTCCCCGGTCACCAGCAGCCCATTAATGGATATAGCGAATCCAAGCATTAGATCTAACGGTTCGGAAATACCTTGCCGTTAGCGATGATGCTCAGGTGAAGTGCGCAGACGGCTCGCGCCGCCCCCTCCGGCCGGGCAGGATGTCTGCCCGTAGCCCCTTCGCCCGTCCTGGGAGGCCCGGATGACCGCAAGCACGGCCGCGTCCTTCACCGCCGACGACTACAGGGCCCGCATGGACCGCGCCGCGCGGACCGGCGCCGAGGCCGGTCTCGCGGGCCTGCTGGTGGCCCCCGGACCGGACCTGGTGTGGCTCACCGGGTACACGCCACCGGCGGTGACCGAACGGCTCACCCTGCTGGTCCTCGCCGCCGGACAGGACCCCGTCCTCGTCGTCCCCGCCCTGGAGGCCCCGGACGCGCACAAGGCGGCCGGCGCGTCCGCCCTGGCCCTGCGCGACTGGACCGACGGCAAGGATCCCTACGCCGCCACCGCCGCCCTGCTCGACGCCTCGGGCCGGTTCGGCATCAGCGACAACGCCTGGGCGCTGCACCTGCTGGCGTTGCGGCAGGCCATGCCCGGCAGCTCCTACACCTCGCTCACCGAGGCCCTGCCGATGCTGCGCGCCGTCAAGGACGCGGCCGAACTGGAGCTCATGGCGGGCGCGGGG
>KL569257.1:33882-35184 GCA_000715635.1 Streptomyces violaceus
GGGAGCCGCCGCCGACGCGACGTTCGAGGAGATCCGGAACGTCCCGTTCGCCGGCCGCCGGGAATCCGAGGTGGCCGCGGACCTCGACCGGCACCTGCGCCGGCACGGACACGAGCAGGTCGACTTCACCATCGTCGCCTCCGGCCCGAACGGCGCCAACCCGCACCACGAGGCAGGCGACCGCGTCATCGAACGCGGCGACATGGTCGTTCTCGACTTCGGCGGCCTGCGGGACGGCTACGGCTCCGACACCTCCCGCACGGTCCACGTCGGCGAACCCACCGACGAGGAACGCCGCGTGCACGACATCGTGCGCGCGGCCCAGGAGGCCGGCTTCCGCGCCGTGCGGCCGGGGGCCGCCTGCCAGGACGTCGACCGGGCCGCCCGCGCGGTCATCGCCGACGCCGGCTACGGCGAGTACTTCATCCACCGCACCGGACACGGCATCGGCGTCACCACCCACGAACCGCCGTACATGATCGAGGGCGAGCTGCAGCCCCTCGTGCCCGGCATGTGCTTCTCCGTGGAACCCGGCATCTACCTGCCGGGCCGGTTCGGCGTGCGCATCGAGGACATCGTGACCGTCACCGAGGACGGCGGGCGGCGCCTGAACACCACCTCCCGCGAGCTGGTCATAGTGGAGTGACGCCACCATGTCCCCACCACGCCTCCCGAACGGCAACGGCGCGATCATGACCCAGGCACCGACACCCACCGCGGACACCGTCCGCCGGCTGGTCCTGTCCCTCATCAAGGACGGAAAGGAGACCAGGCAGGGCGGGGAAGGCACCGGCCCCGACGTCCGGCCCGCCACCCAGGGCGCCGAACCCGCCACCTGGTGGGTCGGCACCCGCCATGTGCTGCGCCTAGCCCCCGACCGCGAGGCCACCGTGCGCCAGCGCCGCGAACTGCGCCTGCGCGACCTCGTCCGCCCGCACATCCCGGTGGCGGTGCCGGCCAGCGTGGCGCACGGCGAGTGGGCGGCCGGGCTGACCTACACGCTGGACACCAAGGTGCCGGGCGGCTCGGGGCAGGAGCACGACGTGTCCGCCGTCGGCGAGGCCGACCTCGCGGCACTGCTCACGGGGCTGCGCGAGGTGCCGGTCCGGCAGGCCGAGACCCTCGGTGTGCCGCGCGCCGCGCCGCGCTCCCTGGAGGCGCTGCGCCGGGCCGCCGTATGCGCCGCCGAACGCTGCGCCGACGCCGACGAGTTCGACGCCGCCCGTCTGAACCAGCTCACGCAGCCCGCCGCGGCCCAGCTCGCCGCCCAGTCCGGCTCGGCGGTCCTCACCCACCACGCCC
>KL569258.1:0-201 GCA_000715635.1 Streptomyces violaceus
ATCCGCAGGATCTCGGGCCGGGCCGTGACCCGGTTCGACGGGCCGTCACCGCTTGAGGTGGTGTGCAGCACCGTGAAGCAGAGCCTGCCGCCCGGCCTGAGGGCCGAGGCCAGGGCGGGCAGCAGCCGGTGCGGGTCGAGGTACGGGACGGCATGCAGCGAGTAGATGACGTCGTACGGCTCCGCCGTGCGCAGATGCTCC
>KL569258.1:431-2857 GCA_000715635.1 Streptomyces violaceus
CACCGCGTCGGCCAGGACCAGCCGCAGTCCGGGCAGTGAGCCGTAACGGGCACGGGCCCGTTCGTACTGGCCGGCCGAGGCGTCGACCGCGTCCACCAGCGCGCCGTGGGCACGCACCAGATGGGCGGCGTGCCGGGCCGGACCGCACCCGAGGTCCAGCACCCGCCGGCCCGCGAGCTCCCCGAGGACCTCGGTGCCCGGCCCCGTGCCCTCGAAACCCCAGTCGATCCGGGCCACTTCGGGCAGCTCCGTGCCCCGCCGCAGGTGGTGCGCTCCGTACGCACGCCAGGCCTCGGCGTTGGCATCCTCCGGTGGTGTCACCAAGGCTCAGCCGCCCGCGGCGGCGTCGCGCGGAAGCACCCTGACACGGTGGAAGTTGCATGCGACGGGCCGCGGCTCGTCGGCGGCGGGCGGGGTCTGGTGGGCCTTGAGCGCGATGCTCACCAGGCTCAACAGCAGGTCGACGTCCGCTTCGCAGTCGAGATGGACCGTCACCCAGGACGATCCGGGAACCAGGTGGATCGCGCTCGAACCGGCGAGGTCGTAGTGGAAGCGCTGGATGGCCCGGCGGGTGAGGTGGAGGTCCACGTCCCATCCGGAGTGGAAGTGGACGATCTCGTCACGGACGGAACGGAGCGCCCGTCCGGTACCGCAACTCGCCGGGCCCGGCATCAGGTCGGGCCAGGCCTGCAGGCGCTCTATGGCGCGCTGGGCCAGAGTCATGACCCCATCGTTGCGTGCTTACCGTGCCGCAACCAGAGGTTGAGCGCTTTGTAACCGGGACGTGAGGTGGGGTGAGGGGGGTGGAGGGCTCGGGCGGCTTCTTCTCAGGCGGCGCCTCTGACGAGTCTCATGTAGCGCCTCCAGTCCCAGTGGCGGCCCGGGTCGGTGTGGTCGCTGCCCGGTACCTCGTGGTGGCCGATGATGTGTGTCCGGTTCCGGGGGATGCCGTGCCGCGCGCAGATCGCCGCGGTGAGCCGGGCCGATTCCTCGTACACGGCGTCGGTGAAGTACGAGGGCTGGTCCACCCAGCCTTCGTGCTCGATGCCGATGCCGCGCTTGTTGTACTCCCAGTTCCCCGCGTGCCACGCGATGTCGGCCTCGCGCACGCACTGCGCCACATGCCCGTCGGCCGAGCGCACCACGTAGTGCGCGGACACCTGCTTCCTCGGGTTGCGGAAGATGGACAGGGTGCCGGCGAAGGTTGTCTGCGCGACATGGATGATCACGCGGTCGACGGGATGGCCGCGGGGGCGGTTCGACGCCGTGTAGTTGGCGCCGGTCGCCGGGTGCCACTCGGCCCCGGGGTGGTCGGGGGCCTGGGGCCGGGCCGCGGCCCGTGTGCCGGGGAGCAGGACGTACGGGACGGCGGTGAGGGCGGCGCCCACGAGGACTCCACGCCTGCTGGGGAGCGGTGCTGCCTGGTCCATGACGGGATGCCTTTCGCTTCGACGGATCATCACGTTACGACGCCTGCCGGTCCGTCAGAAGGGAGCGACGTGGTTCGGTGGACGGGCTGTGGATTGTGGATAACTCGCCCACCGCATCGGGTGATTCGGGCTGTCCGGGGTCCCGCACGGGTCCTCCCGTCCGTCGCTGTCCGGTGGTCAGGCCCGCTCGGCGACGGCCGCCGGATCGTCCAGCACCGCCCGCACGACCGAGTGCGCCGCCCCCAGCAGCGGCCCCTCCGGGCCCAGCCGTGACACCGACACGGGACAGGCCGGCCCCGCGGTGCGCCGTGCCAGCTCTTCCCGCAGCGAGGGCAGCAGCCAGGGCGCGAGTCCGGACAGCTCCCCGCCCAGCACCACGCTCTGCGGGTCGAGCAGGTTGACCGCACCGGTCAGGGCGACACCGAGCGCGGTGCCCGCGTCGCGCAGGGCGCGGCGTACGTCCTCGTCGCCCTTGGCGGCGCGCCCCGCGAGCAGCCCCACGCGGTCCTCGTCCGGCTCCAGGCCCGCTGCACGCAGCACCGCCTCCTCACCGGCGTACTGCTCCAGGCATCCGAGCCCGCCGCAGGCGCACGCCGGCCCGTCCGGCCGGACCGGCACATGTCCCAACTCGCCCGCGAACCCCCGTGTGCCGCGCAGCAGTCCGCCGTCCACGACGACGGCCGCACCGATGCCGATCTCCGCCGACACATGCAGGAAGTCGCGCGGCGTGCCGTCCTCGAGCCAGAGCTCGGCGAGCGCGCCGAAGTTGGCCTCGTTGTCCACGGTCAGCGGCAGGTCCGCCGGCAGCAGGGCACCGAGGTCCGTGTCGTGCCAGCCGAGGTTCGGGGCGCGTACGACGGTCCGGGCGTCGCGCGCCACCAGACCCGGTACGGCCACGGCGAGCCCGGCGGGCCACAGGCCCTCGCCCTCCGCCTCGGCGACGACCCTGCCGATCAGTTCGGTGAGCTCCGCTGTCACTGTCTCTTATACACATCT
>KL569258.1:2979-3546 GCA_000715635.1 Streptomyces violaceus
ATGTGTATAAGAGACAGGTGCCGTATCGCCCGCGACCGGGTCGTGCCGCGCAGGTCGACGGCACAGACCGCGAGATGGTCGACGCCGATCTCCGCGCCGATCCCGGCCGGGCCGCGTCCGCTGACGGCGAGCGCGGAGCCGGGGCGGCCCACCCGGCCGGGCCGCTCGGGCCCCAGCTCCTCGATCAGCCCCGAGCGGACGAGTTCGTCGACGAGCGTAGACACCGCGGCCCGGGTCAGCCCGATCCGCGACGCGACGGCGGCCCGGGACAGCGGCCCCTCGGCGCGGACGGCGTGCAGGACGCGGGCGAGGTTGCGGCGGCGCATGCCCTGCTGGGTGTCGGGCAGCGCGCGTCCGGGTCCCGCCGGGTGAGCCTCGTGCAGCGGTGCGGTCATGCCTGACGCCAGTCCTCAGTGGGTGTCCGTGGGCCGCTCCAGCAGCGGGGCCGCGTCGGAGAGTACCCCGGCGATCCTGGCCAGCGTCTCCTCGTCCCGCTCGACGGCGTCGAGCACCGGCCCGGCCGCCGTGTCCCAGCGGCGTGCCACGGCTGCCGCGTCCTCCCCGGGC
>KL569258.1:3749-4185 GCA_000715635.1 Streptomyces violaceus
GCCCGGTCAGCAGCCCGGCCGCCTGCGCGGCGGCGCCGAGCGCCACCAGCTCCCTGGCCTCGGGCACCTGCACGGGACGCCCCGACAGCCTTCGTACGGTCTGCTGCCAGGCCGCGCCCCGGGCGCCGCCGCCGATCAGCAGCAGGGGTGCCGAGGGGTCGGCGTCCTGGTCCAGGACCAGGTCGAGCGCGCCGAGCAGGGAGTGCACGGCACCGTCGTAGGCGGCCTGGAGCAGCTGGCCGCCGGTCGTGTCGTGGCGCAGGCCGTGCAGCAGTCCGGAGGCGTTCGGCAGGTTCGGGGTGCGTTCCCCGTCCAGGTAGGGCAGCAGGGTCACGGCCGTGCCGGGTTCCACGGCGTCACGGTCCAGGCCCAGCAGCGTCGCGACGCGGTCGACGGCGAGCGTGCAGTTCAGCGTCTGTCTCTTATACACATCTCT
>KL569258.1:4474-6322 GCA_000715635.1 Streptomyces violaceus
CGCTCGGGTCGGCGGGCCGGTGCCGCGAGACGGCGTACACCGTGCCCGAGGTACCGAGGCTCATCACCGGCACGCCCGGGCGCAGTCCGAGGCCCAGCGCCGCGGCGGCGTTGTCGCCGGTCCCGGGCGCGACCAGAGTGCCCTTGGAGAACGGCAGATCGTGGCTGTCGCGCACCGTGCCGGCCACCTCCCCGGGCCGGACCACACGGGGCAGCAGGGCCGGGTCCAGCCCCACGTGCGCCAGGATCTCCTCGTCGTACGACTCCGTCCCGGACGCCCACCAGCCCGTCCCCGAGACGTCGCCTCGGTCGGTCGTGCCCTGCCCGGTGAGCTGCTCGGTGAGGTAGTCGTGGGGGAGGCGCACGGCCTTCGTGGCACGGACCGCCTCCGGCTCGTGCTCGGCCAGCCAGGCCCACTTGGTGACCGTGAAGGAGGCGGCGGGGACGCTTCCGGCGCGCTCGGCCCAGAACTTCGCGCCGCCCAGTTCCTCGGTCAGCCGGCGTGCCTGCGGCGCCGAGCGCACGTCGTTCCACAGCAGGGCGGGCCGCACCGGCTCGCCCCGGTCGTCCAGGGTGACCAAGCCGTGCTGCTGCCCGCCGACCGACACCGCGGCGGCCTCGTGCGCCGCGTCACCGCACTGGCGCAGGGCCTCGCACAGCGCGTCCCACCACTGGCGCGGATCGCTCTCGCGGCCCGCCCCCGAGGAGACGGTGTGCGGCGCCTGGCCGCTCGCCACGACCCGGCCGGTGGCCGCGTCGACGACCAGCGCCTTGGTGGACTGGGTGGACGAGTCCACGCCGACGACGAGCGGACCCTCGGCTGCTGACATCGGGCTTCTCCTTCTGCTCTCGTCCTGCTCCGGTCCTGCTTCTCTCGTTCCGAGACACCTTGTCTCTTCCCAGAGAGGTGCTCGCATACTAATTTGTAAATCGCCATGACGAAATAGTCTCAGCGAGCAAGGAGCCGCGGCATGAGCTACCAGCCCACCCCCGAGGACAGGTTCACCTTCGGCCTGTGGACCGTCGGCTGGCAGGGACGGGATCCCTTCGGCGACGCCACGCGCCGTGCCCTCGACCCGGTCGAGTCGGTGCAGCGTCTGTCCGAGCTCGGCGCGCACGGCGTCACCTTCCACGACGACGACCTGATCCCGTTCGGCTCGAGCGACACCGAGCGCGAGGCCCACATCAAGCGCTTCCGGCAGGCGCTGGACGCCACGGGCATGAAGGTCCCGATGGCGACCACCAACCTCTTCACCCACCCGGTCTTCAAGGACGGCGCGTTCACCGCCAACGACCGCGACGTGCGCCGCTACGCGCTGCGCAAGACCATCCGCAACATCGACCTCGCCGTCGAGCTCGGCGCCCAGGTGTACGTGGCGTGGGGCGGCCGCGAGGGTGCCGAGTCCGGTGCCGCCAAGGACGTCCGCGCGGCCCTGGACCGGATGAAGGAGGCCTTCGACCTGCTCGGCGAGTACGTCACCTCCCAGGGCTACGACCTGCGCTTCGCGATCGAGCCCAAGCCGAACGAGCCGCGCGGCGACATCCTGCTGCCGACCGTCGGCCACGCCCTGGCGTTCATCGAACGCCTGGAGCGCCCGGAGCTGTACGGCGTCAACCCCGAGGTCGGGCACGAGCAGATGGCCGGGCTGAACTTCCCGCACGGCATCGCGCAGGCCCTGTGGGCGGGCAAGCTGTTCCACATCGACCTCAACGGTCAGTCCGGCATCAAGTACGACCAGGACCTGCGCTTCGGCGCCGGCGACCTGCGTGCCGCGTTCTGGCTGGTCGACCTGCTGGAGTCGGCCGGCTACACCGGCCCACGGCACTTCGACTTCAAGCCCCCGCGGAC
>KL569258.1:6566-9402 GCA_000715635.1 Streptomyces violaceus
ACGGCACTTCGACTTCAAGCCCCCGCGGACCGAGGACCTCGACGGGGTGTGGGCGTCGGCGGCCGGCTGCATGCGCAACTACCTCATCCTCAAGGACCGCGCCGCGGCCTTCCGCGCCGATCCGGAGGTCCAGGAGGCACTGCGCGCGGCCCGTCTGGACGAGCTGGCCCAGCCCACTGCCGCGGAGGGCCTCTCGGCCCTGCTCGCCGACCGGTCGGCCTTCGAGGCCTTCGACGTCGACGCGGCCGCCGCCCGCGGTATGGGGTTCGAGCACCTGGACCAGCTGGCCATGGACCATCTTCTGGGGGCACGCGGCTGAGTCCACTGAGTCCACTGAGTTCCTGAAATGCTACGGAATCATGCGATCCGCGCCATGAGTCCGTAGCAACTCCCGTGCACCGCTCGCGTCCTGAGCGGTGCACGGGGACCCTGGTCGCCATGGCCCTGCTGCCCGTACCGCCTCAGCGGCGGAATCCGCTGCTCATCCTGATCACCGTGCTCGTGGCCGCCGCAGCCGTGTGCGCGGTGGTGCTGATGGCCAGGGGAGGCGACGACTCGCCGGACCGGGAGTCGCCCGCCGGAAGCACGAGCCGCACCCCTGCTCCGTCCTACGGCATGCCCACCAAGCTGCCCACCGAAGTGCCCAGCGAGCTGCGGACCCGGTTGCCGTCGGGCTTTCCGAGCCGATTGCCGAGCGATCTGCCCAGCGACCTCGAATCGCTCCTCCCGTCCCTGGACGCCGGCGAGCTACTGCCGTAGGGGCGCTTCTTCCGGTGCGGTTCCGTCTCCGGCCACCGGCTCCGCCGACGTCAAGGCCGTCGCCGGATCCTGTGCGGCGCCTCCCGCGGGCACCCAGCGGCCGCGTTCCTTTCGGTACGGCCACCATCGGCCGTCCCGGCCGAGGCGCAGCTGCACCGGTGTGCCCTCGACCGTCCACCGGTTGCCCCGCGCCCGCAGCTCCGGCCGCTCGTCCGCATCCCAGGCCGATTCCAGGGCTGCACGCGCGCGTGCGAGCGTTTCGCCCTCCACCCGCCACTCCTCGTCGAGCACGGCCAGCGCGGCCGTACCGCCGAGGTGCCAGGCACGGACCGCCGCTTCGAGCCCCTCCCGGCCGCGTTCCGACCCGTCGGCGAGACGGTCCGCCACGTCGCGTCCCGGGCCGCCCGCGGCCAGCCGCACCGCGTCCTGCCCCACCGTCAACTCCGCTTCGCAGGTGCCCCGGAAGGCCTCCGCGAGCAGGCGGTGGGCCTGTGCGGCGGTCCGCGCGGCCAGGAACTCCAGCGCGGCCGGGTCGATGCCGTCAGCGGGCGGCGTCTCGGTGTCCAGGGACGGCGGCACCCCCGGCGCCTCGGGGAGTCCGGGCAGGTCCGGCAGCGGGGGCAGGATGTCACCGGCCGCGTACGCCTCGGCCGCGTCCACACCCTCCGGCCCGGAGGACTCCGCGGCGGCGGATCCGCTGCCGCGGGTCTGGAGATCGTCCAGCAGGGCGGCTTCATCGCGGCCCCGCATCAGCATCAGGACGAACGGATCCTGGTCCAGCAACCGCGCCACCTGGTAGCAGAGCGCCGCGGTGTGACCGCAGTGGTCCCAGGCGTCACAGTCGCACTCCGGCTCCAGATCGCCCAGGCCCGGCAGCAGTTCGACGCCTGCGGCCGCCGCGTCCTCGACCAGGTGCGGAGGCATCTCCCGGTCCAGCAGCGCCGCCACATGCCCGGCCCGCTCCACCGTCATGTCCAGGAAGCGGTCCCACTGTTCGGGCGAGAGCTCCTCCAGCAGGACGTCGGCCCGGTGTGCCGTGCGGTCGCGGTCCTGGACGACAGCCGTGAGCCGACCCGGGCGCACCGACACCGCGCCGACCGCTCCCGCGCGGGCGAGCCGGCGGCCCGTCTTGAGCTGCGCCGAGTCCAGTGCCGTGTCCTCCAGCGCTTTCAGCCAGGCCTGGCCCCACCAGGTCTGCGCGAAGCCGCGCCCGTGTGCGGGCGGCAGCGCGGCGAACGTGCGCTCCGTGTCACCGTCGTACCGAGTCATCGCAGGCCCCCTCGCAGTTCGACCAGTTCCGCCAGTTCCGCGTCCGTCAGCTCCGTGAGCGCCGCCTCACCGGAGCCCAGCACCGCGTCGGCCAACCCCTGCTTGCGGGCCAGCAGTTCGGCGATGCGGTCCTCGATGGTTCCCTCGGCGATGATCCGGTGCACCTGCACGGGCCGGGTCTGGCCGATGCGGTACGCGCGGTCGGTGGCCTGCGCCTCGACGGCCGGGTTCCACCAGCGGTCGTAGTGCACGACGTGCTCGGCCCGGGTGAGGTTCAGACCGGTGCCCGCCGCCTTCAACGACAGCAGGAACACCGGCACTTCGCCGTCCTGGAAGCGCCGCACCATGGCCTCGCGCTCGGCGACGGGCGTCCCGCCGTGCAGGAACTGCGAGGGCGTGCCGCGGGCGGCCAGGTGCCGTTCGAGGAGGCGGGCCATCTGCACGTACTGCGTGAAGACCAGCACGCCCGCCTCCTCGGCGAGAATCGTCTCGAGCAGTTCGTCCAGCAGTTCCAGCTTCCCGGAGCGTCCGGCGATCACCGGGCGCTCCTCCTTGAGGTACTGCGCGGGGTGGTTACAGATCTGCTTGAGGCCGGTCAGCAGCTTTACGATCAGGCCGCGTCGCGCCATGCTGCCGGAGCCGGAGATCTCCGCCAGCGCCTCGCGCACCACGGCCTCGTACAGCCCCGTCTGCTCCTGGGTGAGCGACACGGCGTGATCGGTCTCCGTCTTCGGCGGTAGCTCGGGCGCGATTCCCGGGTCCGCCTTGCGGCGGCGGAGCAGGAACGGGCGTACGAGCCGGGCCAGCC
>KL569258.1:9576-10912 GCA_000715635.1 Streptomyces violaceus
AGCCCGCTCAGAGATGTGTATAAGAGACAGGCCCCGGAGTGGTCCAGTCGAGGATCGCCCACAGCTCCGACAGGTTGTTCTCCACCGGGGTGCCGGTGAGCGCCACGCGCGCGCGTGCGCCGATGGCACGCAGGTCCCGGGCGGTCGAGGAGTACGGGTTCTTCACGTGCTGGGCCTCGTCCGCCACGAGCATGCCCCACGGCACCCCGGTGAGCCGGGGCGCGTCCAGGCGCATCGTGCCGTACGTGGTGAGCACGAACTCCCCGTCGGCCAGGTCGTCGAGGCTGCGCCGTGCACCGTGGAAGCGCCGCACGGGGGTGCCGGGCGCGAACCGCTCGATCTCCCGCTGCCAGTTGCCCATCAGAGAGGTCGGGCAGACCACCAGGGTGGGCCCGGCGGACTCGGCGTCGGTCTGCCGGTGCAGGTGCAGGGCGATCAGCGTGATCGTCTTGCCGAGCCCCATGTCGTCGGCGAGGCAGCAGCCGAGGCCCAGGGAGGTCATGCCTGCGAGCCAGTTCAGGCCCCGCCGCTGGTAGTCCCGCAGGGTGGCCGCGAGGGCGGCGGGCTGCTCCACGGGCTGCTGTGCCTCGGGATCCGCGAGCCGCTCCCGCAAGGCCGCCAGCCATCCGGTGGGCCGCACCTCGACCCGGCGGCCCTCCACCTCGGCCCAGCCCGTCAGGGCAGCGCCCAGCGCGTCCACCGGTGTGACCTTGTGGTCCTGCCGGGAGCGGGCGAGCCGTACCTCCTCGGGGTCGATCAGGACCCACTGGTCACGCAGCCGCACCACGGGGCGCTTGGCCTCGGCTAGCCGGTCCAGCTCCTCGCGGCTCAGCCGCCGGTCGCCCAGCGCGAACGACCAGTTGAAGGCCAGCAGCGCGTCGGCGGACAGGAACGACGGAAGGGCCGCGACGGACCTGCCGGACTCCTGCTCCTCCGCGTCGTCGCCAAGGGTCCCCGCCGGCCCCACCTCCGCGCGCGTGGAGAACTCGCGGGTCAGTCCCTTCGGCCAGTGCACGTCGACTCCGGCCGCCGCCAGCGCACGGGCGCCCGCGCCGAGCAGCTCGGTGACCTCCTCGTCGGCGAGTTCGACCGCGTGCGGCACGGTCGCCGACAGCAGCGGCGTGAGCGGGGCCCAGGCCCGGGCCGCGCGCCGCAGGGCGAGCAGGGCGTCCATCCGCGCGCGCGGGCCGAAGGCCTCGCCCTTGGCGCCGGCCCAGACCTCCGCGGCGTCCGCGACCAGCGCGGGATCGCTCACGCTGTGCACCTGGAGCACGGCCCGGAACGTCACGTCCGCGTCGGCCACCGCGTCCGTCAGGCCGGGCGCCTCGATCCGCAG
>KL569258.1:11121-11512 GCA_000715635.1 Streptomyces violaceus
CGTCGAGGAAGGTGCGCAGGAGCCGTTCCGGGTCGGGCAGCCGCAGCGGCCCCGCGCCCGCGAGCGGCACGGCGTGCGCCTCGGGCGGCATCGCGGCGGCGAGCCGGCGTACGGCCTCGACGTCCTGGGCGCGCAGGGGGCCCATGCGCCAGGCGTCGTGGTCGCCGGGGGACAGCCCCGGCAGCAGCAGCCCGCGCGTCACGAGGTGCAGGGCGTGCACGGCCGCCGCGCCCCAGAACACGGTGGACCGGTGCCCCTGCGCGCTCACACGCGCGCGGGTGAGGACCGGCAGGGCCGCGTGCACCGGCACCAGGACGGCGGGCACGCTCTCTGCCTCGACTCCGTCGCTGCCGGGCACGACGACGGTCAGGTTCGTGGCGGACGCCGATAC
>KL569258.1:11776-12570 GCA_000715635.1 Streptomyces violaceus
GGCGATGCCGCCGGTGCGGGCCGGGTCGCCGGGCAGGAACACGGTGCGGCAGTGGGCCAGTTCGGAGGGGAGTAAGGCAGATGCGGAGGAGGGTGTCGGGGGAGTCGGATGCTCGGCTATGACTGATTCCTCAAATTTGACTAGCGAGTCGGAGTCGCCGAGGGTACAGCACGTCTGGCGCACACGGGTATGACTGAGGTATGAGCTGGGTCACTATGAGGGGGTCAGGGGTGTGCAGGGGTCGCACCTCAGGGATGTCTCAGGGTCGCGGTCAGGAACCACCGCAAGCGCGGGCCCGTTTTCGAGACAGAGAGCGGCAGTGGCCGCGAAGGAGGCGACAGTCATGTCCAAGAACGCCAAGATCGCCGCAGGCGGTGTGGCGGTCGGGCTCATCCTGCTGATCTGGCTGCCCTGGTGGGCATCGCTCCTGATCATCCTGGGAGTCCCGGCCGCCGCCTATCTCATGCTGGACCCGTCGCAGCGGCGCAGGCTGCGCCGCACCACCCGTAAGGAGCTCGGTCGCTGAGGCGCTGATCCGGCGCGGCCCAAGGCTGTCGCCGGATCAGTTCGGCCGTACGGCCATCTTGTCGAGCGCCTCGAGGAGACCCGGCAGCTCCGGCCCCCGGCCCACCGGCAGGACCTCGCCGGGTTCCTCGTCGAGCAGCACGAAGGCGATGTCGTCGGTCCTGGCCACGAGCGACCAGCCCGGACCGTCCGCCCGCAGGGTTCGCGCGTCACCCGTCGCGAACGAGGACCGGACCCGGCCCAGTGGCGGCGGCGAGTCGATGTAGGTG
>KL569258.1:12756-14952 GCA_000715635.1 Streptomyces violaceus
ATGTAGGTGCGGGCCTCCGCGAGGACCCGCCGGATGCCGCTGTGGCCCGGCCGGCCGTTCTCCCCGCTCCCGTCCGGAGCGTCGGCCGCCCCACCCTCGCCCTCGTCGTCCGGTGCTTCCGAGGACCCCGGCACCGGAAATTGTGAGTCGTCCACCTGCTCCCGCCATGTCGCCCACTGCAGCGCGATCTCGTCCGCGCCCAAGCGCCGCTGCGCCGGCCCCCAGACGGTGGTGTCGGGCGGAGCCAGCGGCGGCCGGTCGTCGGCCTCCGGGCCGGGATCGTGCGGTGCGGGCACTCCGGGCGCCGCGACGGCGACCGCGAGCGGCCAGCCGGGCAGGGCCGCGACGACCGAGCGCTCGTCGGGCGACAGCTCGTACTCCATACCGCAGTCCCAGGACGCGATCGCGACGGCGACCAGGGAGACGTCGTCGATGGCGACGGTCCAGCGGGAGCCGTCGCCGTCCTGGCCGAGCACCAGCCCGTACCCGTCGGCGAGCGGTGCGAGACCGAGCGCCGCGCACGCCTCCGGATAGTCGTCGCCCAGGACGCTCGGGAACTTCGCAGGCGTCAGCAGTACCGCCGTGAGCACATAGAGCGCGTCGTCCGCGGCGGCGACGACGTCCTCGTCCGTCCCGGCCATCCCAGCCTCCCCATCGTTCGTCCAATCGCGCGCACCCTAGTGCGCGTGGAAGCCGCTTGTCACGGCCCTGGCAAGCGCACCCGAGCTGCAGTTTTCCGGCGGACGGGGCGAATCGGCCGTCCGGACCGTGCCCGTCAGACCGTCGGCAGCCCCAGCAACTCACGGGCCACGGTCCGCGGCGACTCGCCGCGTTCCCGCGCGAGCGCTATGACGGCCCGGCAGGCCAGCTCGTTCACTCCGAACGACAGTGCCTCCGGCGACACCCAGCCGGACGCCTCGTCGGCCCGCCCCTGGTCGTCGTCCGCGCACGCCGCGACATAGACTGCGGCAGCCTCGAAAAGATTGTGTGAGCGTTTGTCCCCGTCGGTCTTGGTCTCCGTGCGCAAGGCATCGGCGACTCGTCCCCCGGCCTTGCGAAACCTGCCCCACATGCTGACCACCTTCCCCCTGTTCGATTGTTGCGTCTGATCTTTCATCTCCCGGTCACCAACGTAAAGTTGGAGAACCTGTGGCAGAAGGGGGACGACACGGTGAAACGCTTTGACCGCCTGGTTCAGATCCGGCGGATGGACCCGTATCAGGAGGCCACGGAGATCTACCGGCTGAGCGTGGCGTACGAGTTCCCCTGGGACTTCACCCGCGCCCTGGAGCTGGCCCTGTACCGCACCTACGCCGTCCCGAGCATCGGCCGGCTGCTCGCGGAGACCGCGGAGCTCACGGAGCGGACGCAGAAGCGCTACGACGACACCTCGCTGCTCCTGGACGCCGTCGTCGAGCACGGCTTCGGCAGCGACCCGGGGAAGACCGCGATCCGCCGCATCAACCAGATGCACCGCGCCTACGACATCAGCGACGACGACATGCGCTACGTGCTGTGCACGTTCGTCGTGATGCCCAAACGGTGGATCGACGCCTATGGGTGGCGCAGGATGTCACGCCACGAGATCGTCGCCAGTGTCGTCCACTACGGCACGCTGGGCCGGCACATGGGCATCAAGGGCATCCCGGAGACCTACGAGGAGTTCGAGACCTGCCTCGACGACTACGAGGCGGCCCACTTCGCCTGGGACGCGGAAGCCCGGCGGGTCTCGGACGCCACGCTGGACCTGATGGCGTCCTGGTACCCGCGCCCGCTCGCACCTCTGTTGCGTACCACGACCCTCGCGCTGCTCGACGACTCGCTCCTGCACGCCTTCCGCTACACCCCGCCGAGCGCCGCCACCCGCGCGTGGGTGCGTCGCGCGGTACGGCTTCGGGGGCGCGCCGTACGCCTGATGGCGCCCCGGCGTGGCCCGCACTTCGCCCGCCAGAACTGGGAGATCAAGGGCTACCCGTACGGATACCGGCTCGCCGACCTGGGCACGCGTCCGGTCCCGGGTCTCAGGGGCTGCCCCGTGCGGCACGTGGAGGCGACGGGCACCGAGGCCGGGTGACGCGGCAGCTCAGTCCTCGCGGACGGCGAGCGCCAGGAAGCGGGCGTCCTCGTCGGCGTACGACGTCATCCGCCACCCGGAACCGGCGAGCAGCGGACGGAGGTTGGGCTCGGCGCGCAGGT
>KL569258.1:15115-15861 GCA_000715635.1 Streptomyces violaceus
GTGCCGCCCTGCCGATCGGATGGAACAGTGCCAGCACACCACCGGGACGCACCACGCGCGCCAGCTCGCGCAGGTTCTCGGCCGGACTCGCCAGGTGCGAGACGAGGCCCGCCCCGAACACCGCGTCCAGCGACCGCGAGCGCAAGGGCAGCGCGGCGACGTCCGTGAGCAGCAGCTGCCCGTCACGGTCCCGTCCGGCCCGTACGGCCTCCCGCAGCATGGCCGGGGTCAGATCGGCCCCGAGGACCACTCCCGAGGGCCCCACGGCGGCACGCAGCGGCGGCAGGGCCCGTCCGGTGCCGCATCCCGCGTCGAGCACCCGGTTGCCCGCGCGCAGTCCGAGCTCGGCGACCGCCGCCGCGTAGGCCGGACCGTCGTCCGGGAACCTGCTGTCCCAGTCGGCGGCACGGGGGGTGAAGAACTCCTGGACACGCGTCTGGTCGTCGCTCATGTACCGCATGATTCCTCACCGGCACGGATGGATGCCTCTGTGCACATGTTCGAGCGTGACGCGATCGTTCCGGTACATCCTTGCGTCATATTCCAACACCTTTCGAAATGCGCCCCTTTCGCGCGCCCTTGCCGGGTCTAGCGTCCCGGGGCCATGGGACACCTGGACCACGCCGCCCTGGGGTGGCTGACCCCCGCGCTGTCGTACGCGATGGCCTGCATAGGCGCCGCGCTCGGACTGCGCTGCACCGTCCGCGCGCTCGCCGCCACCGGGCGCTCGCGCCGCAACTGGCTCC
>KL569258.1:16090-17055 GCA_000715635.1 Streptomyces violaceus
GGCATCTGGACCATGCACTTCGTGGCCATGCTCGGATTCGGCGTCACCGGCACCGACATCCGCTACGACGTGCCGCTCACCCTCCTGAGCCTGCTCGTCGCCATGGTCGTCGTCTGCGCCGGCGTCTTCGCCGTGGGCTACGGCCGGGACCGCGGCCGGGCCCTCTGCCTCGGCGGCCTCACCACCGGCCTCGGCGTCGCGAGCATGCACTACCTGGGCATGGCGGCCGTCCGCCTGCACGGCGACGTGACCTACGACCCGGTGCTCGTCGGGCTCTCCGTCCTGATCGCCGTCGTCGCGGCGACGGCGGCCCTGTGGGCGGCGCTCAACATCAAGTCGCCCGTCGCGGTCACCATCGCCTCTCTGATCATGGGTGCGGCCGTCAGCAGCATGCATTACACCGGGATGTTCGCGGTGAGCGTGCGTGTCACGCCCTCCGGGGAGGCACTGCCCGGGGCCACGGCGATGCAGTTCATCTTCCCCCTCGCCGTCGGCCTCGGGTCCTACCTCTTCCTGACCTCGGCCTTCGTCGCACTCTCGCCCACGGCAGGCGAGCGCGAGGCGTCCGCCTCGGCTCAGCGGCCCGTCGAAAGCGTCGCCCCCTAGGGGACTCCCGATGGATCTCCGCGGGGCCACGCGACGCCCGGCACGCCCCGAACCACTCCCGAGCGAGGAGTCCATGCGTACACCCCGTAGGACCCCCACCACCGGCGCCGAGGCGCCGCCCCCGCCCGTGCGCGGCCGCCGCGCGCACGCCGGGCCACCGGCCGACGAGAGCCCGGAGGCACCCGCGGGCGCCGCACCGGACGGGGCGGCCACACGCGCGGAGCGCTGGCACATACGCCCGCGCACCGTGCGCGCCAAGATCGTCTGCCTGCTGATG
Source organism: Streptomyces violaceus (assembly GCA_000715635.1). GTDB lineage: Bacteria > Actinomycetota > Actinomycetes > Streptomycetales > Streptomycetaceae > Streptomyces > Streptomyces violaceus. Next base: position 16,974 of record KL569258.1, read on the forward strand.
GTGCCGGTCGTCTCCCTCCTGGCCCTGTGGGCCTACGCCACCGTCACCACGGCCCAGGACGTCTCCCGGCTGCGGCAGGTCC
>KL569258.1:17290-19197 GCA_000715635.1 Streptomyces violaceus
GGTCCAGCGTGTGGACGCCATGGTCCGCGCCCCCGTCTCCGCGGCGGTCGCCGCCCTCCAGGCCGAACGCGCGGCCGCGGTACGCCACGCCACCGACCCGTCGGCCGTACCGTCCGACGAACTGGACGAGCTCGCGCGGCGCACCGACCGCGCCGTCGCGAAACTGCGGCTGGGCAAGGGCAACACCGTCGCCGACAGTGAGGAACTGCCCGACGGAGTCGCCCGCCGGCTGGAGGCGTTCGTCACCGGCACCGAGGAACTGCGGCCGCTGCGGACCGCGGTGCGCGACCGGCGCGTGGGCTGGGCCGAGACGTACAGCCGCTACACCAGGACCATCTCGGCCGCCTTCGGCGCCGGCGGTGCCCTCACCGGCATCCAGGACGCCGACCTCGGCTCCGACGCGCGCGTGCTGCTCGAATTCGCCCGGGCGGGCGAGGCGTTGGCCCAAGAGGACACGGTGCTGGCGAGTGCCCGCCTGTCCGGAACACTGACCGGGGAGCGGCTTCGGCTCTTCACCGGCGCCGTCGACCTGCGCCGCACCCTCACTGATTCGGCCGTCGCCGACCTGCGCGGCACCGAACGCTCCGCGTGGAACGCCCTCGCCGACAGCAGCGCCTACGCGGGCCTGGGCGACGCCGAGGACCGGATCCTCGCCCGAGGGCCGGGCGCCAGGGCGGTCGAGGGGGCGCCCGAGAGCACCTGGAACACCGCCCACACGCGCGTGCAGCACGGCATGCGCGCGATCGAGGACGACGCGGCACGCGGCGTCGCGAAACGGGCCGACCCGTTCACCCGAGGACTGCTCACCCCGGCCGGCGCCGCCGTCCTGCTCGGTCTCGCCGCCGTCGCCGCCTCGCTCGTCATCTCCGTCCGCATCGGACGCGGCCTGGTGGTGGAACTGGTGAGCCTGCGCAACGGCGCTCTGGAGATCGCCCGGCGCAAACTCCCGGAAGCCATGCGGAGACTGCGCGCGGGCGAGGAGATCGACGTCCGTGCTGAGGCGCCGCCGGGACCGGCCGCGGAGGACGAGGCCGGGCAGGTCGCCGAGGCCCTCGGCACGGTCCACCGCGCCGCGCTGCGGGCCGCTGTGGAGCGCGCCGAGCTCGCCAGCGGCATCTCCGGCGTCTTCGTCAACCTCGCCCGCCGCAGCCAGATCCTCGTGCACCGGCAGCTGAGCCTCCTCGACAGCATGGAACGCCGCTCCGACGACCCGAACGAGCTGAGCGACCTCTTCCGCCTCGACCACCTGACCACCCGCATGCGACGCCACGCGGAGAGCCTGATCATCCTCTCCGGAGCCGCCCCCGGCCGGGCCTGGCGCATGCCCGTCGTCCTGACCAACGTGGTCCGCGCGGCCGTCTCCGAAGTCGAGGACTACGCGCGCGTGGAGGTACGGCAACTCCCCGAAGCAGCCGTCATCGGCACGGCCGTCGCCGACCTCACCCACCTCCTCGCCGAGATCATCGAGAACGCCGCCCAGTTCTCGCCGCCCCACACGCGGGTGCGCGTCACCGGCGAACCCGTCGGCAACGGCTACGCCGTCGAGATCGAGGACCGCGGCCTCGGCATGGGCCAGGAGACCCTCGCCGAAGCCAACCGGCGCATCGCGCAGTCCGAGGCGCTCGACCTGTTCGACAGCGACCGGCTCGGCCTGTTCGTGGTCAGCCGACTCGCCGCTCGCCATGACGTCAAGGTCCATCTGAAGACCTCGCCCTACGGCGGCACCACCGCCGTCGTCCTGCTGCCCACCGCCCTCCTGCACACCGGAGCGACGGAACGTTCCCCCGGCGAAGCGGTACACGCGCGGCAGCCCGAGGAGCGCTCCTACGCGCGCGTGCCCGACGACACCCCGCCCCAGGACGTCGTCCCCGCACCGGCCGACCGGCGTCTGTCTCTTATACACATCT
>KL569258.1:19382-22551 GCA_000715635.1 Streptomyces violaceus
CTCCCGTACCGGCCGCGGCCGAGACCACGAGCCACACCCCACCCCCAGGAGTCGCCACCTTGCGACTGCACCGACCCCAGGAGCAGCCCGAAGGCTCCGAGGACCTCCCGCGTCGCGTACGACAGGCCAGTCTCGCCCCCCAACTGCGTGACGGGCGCCCCGAGGAACCGCCACCGACGCCGGCCCCCCAGGACGACGAACGCACCCCCGAAGTCGTACGCGACCGCATGGCGGCGTACCGCGACGGCTGGGCACGCGGCGGCGGCAGGCAAGCCGGCCGCGGCACCACTCCCGGCCCCGCGAAGGGCAGAGACAGCAGCGAAGGAGACCCCGCATGATCCAGGACTCGAGCACGCGTTCCGCCCGGCGCTCCGGCGAACTCGACTGGCTGCTGGACGATCTGGTGCTCCGCGTGAGCGACATACGGCACGCCGTGGTCCTCTCCAACGACGGCCTCGCCGTAGGTGCCTCGACCGGCCTCCGGCGCGAGGACGCCGAACACCTCGCAGCGGTCGCCTCGGGCTTCCACAGCCTCGCCAAGGGAGCGGGACGGCACTTCGGCGCCGGCGGTGTCCGCCAGACCATGGTGGAGATGGACGAGGGCTTCCTGTTCGTGGCCGCCGCCGGCGACGGCTCCTGCCTCGCCCTTCTCACCGCCGTGACAGCCGACATAGGCCTCGTGGCGTACGAGATGGCCCGCCTGGTCAAACGTGTCGGCGAGCACCTCGGCACGGCGCCCCGCGCCGGCGCGCGGCCGCCCGCCGCCGGATGAGCCGGGAGGGCGGTCCGCGCAGATGACCGAGGACATGACGGGCACCGTGAGCGAGCAGGGCAGCCAGTGGTACGACCACGAGGCCGGCCCGCTCGTCCGCCCCTACGCCATGACAGGCGGACGCACCCGGCCCGGCCCCACCGGCGTGCGGTTCGACCTGATCGCCCTGGTCACGCTGGACCCAGACGCGCCCGGCGTGGACGACGCCCCGCTCGGCCCGGAACACCGGACCCTCCTCGACCTGTGCCGCACGGAGACCCAGTCGGTCGCCGAACTCGCCGCCGGAGCGGATCTGCCCGTAGGTGTGATCAGGGTCCTCCTCGGCGACCTCCTGGAACTCGGCTGCGTCACCGTCAGCCGCCCCGTACCGCCGGCCCAGCTGCCCGACGAACGGATCCTTCGCGAGGTGATCGCGGGACTCAGGGCGCTGTAGATGGAGGGCGCTGCAGATGAACGCACACCTCACCCGACACGAGAGAAGTGACTGATGGTCTCCGAACACTCCGACGCCCCGGACGGCGACACCGCCGCACTGGCGTTGAAGATCCTGGTCGCGGGCGGCTTCGGCGTGGGCAAGACCACGCTGGTGGGCGCCGTCAGCGAGATCCGGCCGTTGCGCACCGAGGAACTGCTCAGTGAAGCGGGGCAGTCGGTGGACGACACCGACGGTGTGGACCACAAGACGACCACGACCGTCGCCATGGACTTCGGGCGCATCACCATCCGGTCCGGTCTCTCCCTGTACCTGTTCGGCACGCCGGGCCAGGACCGGTTCTGGTTCCTGTGGGACGAGTTGTCACAAGGGGCGCTCGGCGCGGTGGTGCTCGCGGACACCCGCCGCCTGGAGGACTGCTTCCCTGCTGTCGACTACTTCGAGCACCGGCGCATCCCGTTCGTGGTGGCCGTCAACTGCTTCGCGGGCGCCCGGCAGCACGGCGCCCCGGACGTCTCGCGCGCCCTCGATCTCGACCGGGGGACGCCCGTGGTGCTGTGCGACGCCCGTGACCGCGACTCGGGGAAGGAGGTGCTGATCAGACTGGTCGAGTACGCCGGGCGGATGCACACCGCCCGGCTCCTCGACTCGGTCGGCTGACCGGAGACACGGAGAGTCCCCGTTGTCAGTCCGCGACGTCCCGCTCCGCCAGGACGCGGTCGACGGCGACACGGACGAGGAGCTCGCCCGGGACGCCGTTTCGGGCGCCGAACTCCTCGGCGCGATCCTCGCCCATGTACCGGGCGCCGATCCGCGTGGCCCAGTGCCGCACCTCGTCGAGGTCCCTCACCAGGCGGGCACGGCCCTGGAGCACCACGAACGAGTAAGGCGGCCGGTCGTCGTCCACACACAGGGCGACCCGGCCGTCACGGGCGAGATTGCGCCCTTTGACGGTGTTCTCGCCGGTGTTGAACACCAGCTCGTCCCCGTCCAGCAGGAACCAGACCGGGGCCACGTGCGGCCTCCCGTCGGCCCTGACGGTGGAGAGCTTCGCGGTGCGGGTGCCGTGCGAAACGAACTCCCGCCATTGCGCATCGGTCATCTTGTCTGCCATGGCTCCCATCCTCCTTGCCCCGGCAGCGGTCGTGGGGAAGGCTGACGTGGAGACCCTCCGGCCAGGAGGAGAATCGCACGGGGAGAAAACGGGGAGATCGGAACATGGCGCAGAACCAGGGACTCGACTGGCTGCTGGACGACCTGACCGAGCGCGTCCACCAGGTGCGGCACGCACTGGTCCTGTCCAACGACGGCTTGGTGACCGGGGCGAGCACGGGACTGCGGCGCGAGGACGCGGAGCACCTCGCTGCCGTGTCGTCCGGGTTGCACAGCCTGGCCAAGGGCTCGGGCCGGCACTTCGGCGCGGGCAGCGTACGCCAGACGATGATCGAGTTCGACGACGCGGTGCTCTTCGTCACCGCGGCCGGCACGGGCAGTTGTCTGTGCGTCCTCAGCGGCGCCGAGGCCGACATCGGCCAGATCGCGTACGAGATGACACTTCTCGTCAACCGGGTCGGCGAGCATCTCGACGTGGATGCCCGCCACCCCGAAGGGAAACCGACCACAGACGTCTGAAGTGCAGGTTCACCCTCCCCCGCGGAGTTATCCACAGGCTCGTCACGCAGTGCGCCCAAGCGGTTACGGTTTTCTCACGGCGCCCGCACACGGCGTGAGCCGCCGACTCCACGGGGGAGACCGACCATGTCAGGCATCATCGCGAAACCCGACCGCCTCACCTGCGCTCCGAGCCGGGCCGCCCGCGAACTCGACCTCAGGCGCCGTGAGTTCGACCTGGCCGTGGATCTCGGGCTCATCCGGACCGTTCCCGACGAAGGCGGCGGAGGGCTACGCGTCGCCCGCGCCGAGATCGACCGGCTGCGCGCCGAGGACGGCTTCCCGGACGAACT
>KL569258.1:22716-26484 GCA_000715635.1 Streptomyces violaceus
ATGTGTATAAGAGACAGCCCATGAGGGCGCCGGGCTCTTGGGGGTGACGCCCGCCAGATTCACGAGTCTCGCCCGCTTCGGCCTGCTCGTGCCGGTGACGTTCTACCTGAACCGCTACCGGACGGTCGTCTGGCTGTATCTGGCCGAGGAGCTACGGCAGTTCGCGGCAGAGGAGAGCAACGCCCGACTGCTGAAAGGGCGCACACCCGCACAAATCCGGGAAGGACAGAAGGACGGGCTGGACCGGCGGCCTCGCAACTGGCGGGGACGCCACATCGGATTCCTGACGCGGCAGGCGGGGGACGACGCCTGGGCTCGCGCGGCGGCCGTCGCCTGTCTTCTCGACCCCGCCGAGGTGGCGGAGGTCGTGCAGGACCCCTACGAGCGCGCTCACCTGAACCGCCGCCGTCCTCGCCTCCCGGCGCACGGCACCCCCGGTTCACCCGCCGCCGAACGGGCCGAGACGCTCATGACGGCGAGCGAGCCGGACGAAGTGGCCTGGTTCCGAGCAGACCTGGCCCACACGATGGAGACAGCGCGGAGGCAACACCCGGCACCGCGTCCCGCCCCGGCATCACCATCAGTACCAGAGCCGAGGGTGACACCCCCGGTTCCGGCTGGAGACCGGTCCGGGGCCCCGGACCGCACCCCTTCACACGGCCTCCTGGGATGGCTGCATCGCAGAAGCCGGCGACGTTCAGGGTGAAAAGCGATGAGTTTCCGGATGCGTCCCGGTCGGAATTCTGAGGAGACTATGCCAGGAGGCGATCATGTTCAGTAAGACGAAGGCGTTCAGCGGGTTCTCGGTGAACGACATCGACGCGGCCAGGACGTTCTACGGCGACACGCTCGGACTCCGGGTGTCGGAGGAGAACGGCCTGCTGTTCCTGCACATCGAAGGCGGCCGGGACACCCTGGTCTATCCCAAGCAGGACCATACCCCGGCGACGTTCACCATCCTCAACTTCCCCGTCGACGACATCGAGGCAGCGGTCGACGAGCTGACGAAGAGAGGTGTGCGTTTTGAGCACTACGACGACCTCAAGGCGGACGACAAGGGCATCTTCCGCGGCGGCGGCCCGCTGATCGCCTGGTTCACCGACCCCGCGGGGAACGTGCTGTCCGTGCTCCAGGAAACCTGACGGGTCGCTCATGCCCGAGCTCCCCGATGTCGAGGGCTTCCGGCAGGTGCTCGAGTCCTGCGCGAAGGGACGGGTGATCCGGCGTGTCGACGTGCGGGACGCGGGCGTACTGCACGGGGTCAGTGCCCGGCGACTGCGTGACGCGCTGGAAGGCCGGCGCTTCGGCACGCCGGAGCGGCACGGGAAGTGGCTGCTCGCCCGCACCGGCTCCGGCCCCACCCTCGTGCTGCACTTCGGGATGACCGGCCGACTGGTCTGCGGTCACCCCGATGAGGCAGTCGAGGCCCACGACCGTGTGCTGTTCACCCTGAGCGGCAACCGCCGGCTGCACTTCCGTGACCAGCGCAAACTCCAGGGAATCTGGCTGGCGGGCGATGACTCCGACATCGACCAGCTGCTCGAGCGGCAGGGCCCCGACGCGCTGGCGGTGGAGCGTGCGGAGTTCGAGGCCGTGCTCTCGTCACGCCGTGGGCATCTCAAGACCGCGCTCACGGACCAGTCCGTTCTCGCCGGACTCGGCAATCTGCTCGCCGACGAGATCCTGTGGCGAGCGCGGTTGCGCCCCGACCGTCCGGCGCGTGATCTCACCCAGGCCGACCGTCGCCGGCTGTACAGCCAGATGCGCCGCACCCTGCGCTCTTCCGTCACCGCCGGCTGCGTCCCGCCGCGTGACTCCTGGCTCACCGGCCATCGGGACGACCCCGACCCGAGCTGCCCACGCTGCGGCACCGGCCTGCGCCGGACCCGTATGGGGGGCCGTGGCACGGTGTGGTGCCCGCACTGCCAGCCGGGCGGGTGATTCAGCCGGGGCCGGCCAGCCACCGGTCACCAGCCACCAGTCACCCGGCCGGTCGGTCGTCAGGAGTCAGTACGGCCGGTGCCCCGGCGAGGATGCCGCCGTCCACGATGAACTCGCAGCCCGTCGAGAAGGTCGCCTCGGTGACGACGAAGAGCACCATCCGGGCGACCTCCTCGGGCTCGCCGAACCGGGGGGCGGGCTGCCCCGCGGTGTACGCGTCGCCGAAGCCGGCCGTCATCCGGGTGCGGATGGCGCCGGGGTGGACGGAGCACACCCGGACCCGGTCGGGCGCGAGTTCCAGCACTTCGACCTTCGTCAGGCCGCACTTGCTGGCCGCGTGCCACCGCGGCCCCTATGCCTCCGGCCGCACCGGTGACGATCGCCACCCGCTCGCTGAGACGCTCCATCGTGACCTCCTTGGCTCAGGGCGCTCCCGCCGTCTGACGTTCATCGCCCGGAGCCACCAGCGACCGGGTGAGCGGAATCCGTGCCAGGGCGAACACCCCCGCGGCGATCAGTGCGACGCCGAGCAGCTGGGGCAGCAGCCACCACCCGGAGCGGATCGTCTCCTCGTACAGGAGGATGCCGAGGGCGAGGCTCACCAGCGCGTCGCCGAGGGTGAGCGCGGGCTGCGAGGCGACCAGCGGACCTGCCTGCATGGCGTTCTCCAGCAGGAACAGGGCGCAGACGCCGGTCGCGGCGAAGGCGTACGTCTGCCAGGCGGTGAAGAAACCCACGAGTCCCTGCTCGTCGAGGATGTGCACAGCGGCCTTCATCAGGGCCGCGGTCACCGCGTAACTGATCGCCGTCGCGGCACCCAGGCATGCCGCCCGGGCGCGGCCCTCCGGGCGCTTGAGGGCGGCGAGAGCGAGGGCGGCGACCGCTCCCGCGCACACGGCGAGCGCGGGAATCCAGCGGTCCAGCTCCACATGGGTGCGATCGCCTGAGGGGGACGCGGCGGCGAGCGCCACCGCCAGCCCGGCCACCACCGCCGTCACGGCCAGCCAGCCCGCGCCCGGCAGATGCCGGTGCATCAGCAGCGAGGCGACGATCAGGGTGAGCGGCAGCTCCAGCACGAACAGCGGCTGCACGATCGTCAGCGGCCCGGTCGCCAGCGCCAGCGCCTGGCAGACGGCGGCGGCGATCACCGCGAGGATGCCGGCCAGCCAGACACGCCGTCGCAGCAGATCGAGCATCAGCCCGGCCCGGAAGCCTTCGGAGCGCGGCACGGTGAGCGCGGCCTTGCGCTGCAGCACTGTCGCGACGGCGTTGCTGAGGGCGGCGCAGATCGCGAAGAGGATGGGGAGCACGATGTGCAGCCACCTCCCGGATCGGCGGGCGCCTGACGCCGGCGGTGCCTCCTCCTGCCATGGTCACCGGATCGGGGCACGGGCGCGAACGGAGTACCGAAGCGCGCAGGTGCCCCCGAGCGGCAGAAACCCGGGTCGGTCCAGCCCGCGGACAGGTCAGTCCAGCTTGCGGAAGAGTCCCTCCTGCACGACCGAGACGACCAGCCGGCCCTCACGGTCGTAGATCCGGCCCCGGGCCAGACCGCGGCCGCCGACGGCGATCGGGGACTCCTGGTCGTACAGCAGCCAGTCGTCCGCGCGGAACGGGCGGTGGAACCACATCGCGTGGTCCAGTGACGCCATGTCGAAGCCGCGCGGGCCCCACAGCGGCTCGACCGGGATGCGGACGGCGTCCAGGAGGGTCATGTCGCTGGCGTAGGTGAGGGCGCAGGTGTGGACCAGCGGGTCGTCGCCGAGCGGTCCGACCGCGCGCATCCACACGGCGCTGCGCGGCTCGGAGTCCTCGACCTCCTCGGCG
>KL569258.1:26725-29211 GCA_000715635.1 Streptomyces violaceus
CCACGTAGCGGATGTCGAAGGGCTGGCGGCGGGCCATCCGCTCCAACTGCTCGGGCAGCGCGCCCAGATGCTCCCGGATCTCGTCCGTGACCGTGGGCAGGGACTCCGGGTCCGGGACCTTGCGGGCCGGCGGCAGCTGGTGCTCGAAGCTGCCTTCCTCTGGCTTGTGGAAGGAGGCGGTGAGATTGAAGATCGTACGGCCCTGCTGCACGGCCGTGACGCGGCGGGTCGTGAACGACCGCCCGTCGCGCACCCGCTCGACCTGGTAGACGATCGGCACCCCCGGGATGCCCGGGCGCAGGAAGTACGCGTGCAGCGAGTGCACGGGACGGTCGCCGTCCGTGGTGCGGCCGGCGGCGACCAAAGCCTGGCCCGCGACCTGGCCGCCGAAGACCCGCTGGAGGGACTCCTGCGGGCTGCGGCCACGGAAGATGTTGACCTCGATCTGCTCCAGGTCGAGCAGGTCGACGAGTCTCTCGGCCGGGTTCGTCGTCATGGGTGGGATTCTCCTGTGCTCGCTGCTGCCCGGCCGTTCACAGCTGGCCGACGTCGGTGACGCGGACGACCGCGCGGCCCTCCGCGTCGGAGGCGGTGAGGTCGACCTCCGCGCTGATGCCCCAGTCGTGGTCGCCGTTCGGGTCGTGGAAGATCTGCCGGACCCGCCACAGGGCGTTCTCCGGCTCCTCCTCGATGATCAGCAGCTTGGGGCCGCGGGCGTCGGGGCCAGTGCCGAGGTCCTCGTACTCGTCGAAGTACTTGTCCAACGCCTCGCCCCACGCGTCGGCGTCCCAGCCGGACTCCGCGTCCATCTCGCCCAGCTGCTCGACCTGGTCGAGGGCGGCCAGCTCCACCCGGCGGAACATGGCGTTGCGGACCAGGACGCGGAAGGCACGCGCGTTGGCGGTGACCGGCTTGACCTCGTCGGCCTTCTCCTGGGCCTCCTCGGCGGTCATCACCTCCGGGTTGGCGAGCTGCTCCCACTCGTCCAGCAGACTGGAGTCGACCTGGCGCACCATCTCGCCCAGCCACGCGATCAGGTCTTCCAGATCCTCGGACTTGAGGTCGTCCGGGACCGTGTGGTCGAGGGCCTTGAAGGCGCTGGCGAGGTAGCGCAGCACGATGCCCTCGGTGCGGGCCAGCTCGTAGTGGGACACCAACTCCGTGAAGGACATCGCCCGTTCGTACATGTCCCGGATGACCGACTTCGGCGACAGCGGATGGTCGCCGACCCACGGGTGGCTCTTGCGGTAGGTGTCGTACGCGTGGAAGAGCAGCTCCTCCAGCGGCTTCGGGTACGTGATGTCCTGGAGGCGCTCCATGCGGTCCTCGTACTCGACACCGTCGGCCTTCATCGCGGCCACGGCCTCGCCACGCGCCTTGTTCTGCTGGGCGGCGAGGATCTGCCGAGGATCGTCGAGCGTCGACTCCACGACCGACACCATGTCGAGGGCGTAGGACGGGGATTCGGGGTCCAGCAGCTCGAACGCGGCGAGCGCGAAGGTGGACAGCGGCTGGTTGAGCGCGAAGTCCTGCTGGAGGTCGACCGTGAGGCGGACGATACGGCCCTCGGCGTCCGGCGTGTCCAGCTTCTCCACGATGCCGCCGTCCAGCAGCGAACGGTAGATCGCGATGGCCCGGCGGATGTGCCGCAACTGCTGCTTGCGCGGCTCGTGGTTGTCCTCCAGCATGCGGCGCATCGCGTCGAAGGCGTTGCCGGGGCGGGCGATCACCGACAGCAGCATCGTGTGCGTCACCCGGAACCGGGAGGCCAGGGGCTCCGGGTCGGAGCCGATGAGCTTCTCGAAGGTCTGCTCGGACCAGGCGACGAAACCCTCCGGCGCCTTCTTGCGGACGACCTTGCGGCGCTTCTTCGGGTCGTCGCCCGCCTTGGCGAGCGCCTTCTCGTTCTCGACGACGTGCTCGGGCGCCTGCGCGACGACGAAGCCCTCCGTGTCGAAACCGGCCCGCCCGGCACGGCCCGCGATCTGGTGGAACTCCCGGGCCCGCAGGGTGCGTACGCGGGTGCCGTCGTACTTGGTGAGGGCGGTGAACAGCACCGTGCGGATGGGGACGTTGACGCCCACGCCGAGCGTGTCCGTGCCGCAGATGACCTTCAGCAGACCGGCCTGCGCGAGCTTCTCCACCAGGCGGCGGTACTTGGGCAGCATGCCCGCGTGGTGGACGCCGATGCCGTGCCGGACGTAGCGGGAGAGGTTGCGGCCGAACTTCGTGGTGAAGCGGAAGTTGCCGATCAGTTCGGCGATCTGCTCCTTCTCCGCACGCGAGCACATGTTGATGCTCATCAGCGCCTGCGCCCGCTCCACGGCCTGCGCCTGCGTGAAGTGCACGATGTAGACGGGCGCCTGCCGGGCCTCCAGCAGGTCGGTGAGCGTCTCGGTGAGCGGGGTGTAGCGGTACTCGTAGGACAGCGGCACCGGACGGGTCGCCGAGCGGACGACCGCCGTCGGGCGGCCGGTGCGGCGGGG
>KL569258.1:29393-30147 GCA_000715635.1 Streptomyces violaceus
GGGTGAGGTCCTTCTCGAAGAAGGAGACGTCGCCGAGCGTCGCCGACATCAGCACGAACTGCGCCTGCGGCAGTTCCAGGATCGGGATCTGCCAGGCCCAGCCGCGGTCGCCCTCCGCGTAGAAGTGGAACTCGTCCATGACGACCTGGCCGACATCAGCGTCCTTGCCGTCGCGCAGCGCGATCGACGCCAGGACCTCGGCGGTGCAGCAGATGACGGGGGCGTCGGCGTTCACGGACGCGTCGCCGGTCAGCATGCCGACGTTCTCCGTGCCGAAGATCTTGCACAGTTCGAAGAACTTCTCCGACACCAGGGCCTTGATCGGAGCCGTGTAGAAGGTGACCTCGTCCCGGGCCAGCGCGGCGAAGTGCGCGCCCGCCGCGATCATGCTCTTGCCGGAACCGGTGGGCGTCGACACGATCACGTTCGCGCCGGAGACCACCTCGATCAGCGCCTCCTCCTGGTGGGGATAGAGCGTGAGACCCCGCTCGCCGGCCCACGACTCGAAGGCTTCGTACAAGGCGTCGGGGTCGGGGGTCCGCGGCAGCTGATCGATGAGGGTCACGCCCCCATCTTGCCTGGCCTGATGCCCGATGCGGGAATCGGCTGCGGGCCCGAAGATCACGAACGCTACGCTGGGTCGCCGACGGGACGTCAGCGCGCCCGGTCAACTGGACAGCGGTACACGAGGAATGGGGCGGGCAGCGGCCATGATGGGACCAGCACACTCACTGTCGGGCGCCGCCGCCTGGCC
>KL569258.1:30339-31597 GCA_000715635.1 Streptomyces violaceus
CGCCGCGGCCGGGCACCCGATGCCCTGGCCGGTCCTCCTCGTCGGCGCCCTGATCTGCGCCGGAGCCGCACTCGCCCCGGACCTCGACCACAAGGCGGCCACCATCTCCCGGTCCTTCGGACCGCTGTCGCGCTGGCTGTGCGAGATCGTGGACAAGCTGTCGTACGCCGTCTACAAGGCGACGAAGAAACAGGGCGACCCGCGCCGCTCCGGCGGGCACCGGACGCTCACGCACACCTGGCTGTGGGCGGTCCTGATCGGTGCGGGCACCTCGGTCGTGGCGATCACCAGCGACCGGTGGGGCGTGCTGGCGATCCTCTTCGTGCACCTGGTCCTGGCCATCGAGGGTCTGCTGTGGCGGGCGGCGCGAGGCTCCAGCAGCGACGTCCTGGTGTGGCTGCTGGCCGCGACCACGGCGTGGATCCTCGCGGGTGTCCTGGACAAGCCGGGCAACGGCGCGGACTGGCTGTTCACGGCGCCGGGGCAGGAGTACCTGTGGCTGGGGCTGCCGGTCGTGCTGGGGGCGATCGTCCACGACATCGGGGACGCGCTCACCGTGTCCGGGTGCCCGATCCTGTGGCCCATACCCGTGGGGCGCAAGCGCTGGTACCCGCTCGGGCCGCCGAAGGCCCTGCGGTTCCGGGCGGGCAGCTGGGTCGAGCTCAGGGTGCTGATGCCGGTGTTCATGCTGCTCGGCGGGGTGGGCTGCGCGGCGGCGCTCAACTTCATCTGAGCGCCCCGGGGCCTCCGGCCGGGTTCAGGAGCCGCCGTACCGCCGCTCGAACCGGGCGACCCGGCCTTCCGAGTCCACCGTGCGGGCCTTGCCCGTGTAGAAGGGGTGGCTCTCCGAGGAGATCTCCACGTCCACGACCGGGTAGGTCTCGCCGTCGTCCCACTCGATGCGTTCGCCGCTGGTCGCGGTGGACCGGGTCAGGAAGGCGTAGCCGGCGGTCCGGTCGCGGAAGACGACGGGGTGGTAGTCCGGGTGCTTGTCCTGCTGCATGGATGCTCCTCGTGCGGCTCGGGCGGGGCTGCGATCAGCCGGACAGGGTGTCCTCGTCGACGACGTGCACGGCGGCTTCCTCGGCCGACGCCGCGGCGCCGTCGATGCCCACGTCCATGGCGACCAGCGCGCTCTCCTCGTCCTCGTGCGCGCCCTCGTCGGGTGCCACGAGCCGGCCGGAGCGGGCGTCGCCGACCTCGTTGTCCAGGAGTTCCCCGTCGGTGCCCTGGCAGTCCCCGAGACCGTCACCGTCCG
>KL569258.1:31834-35765 GCA_000715635.1 Streptomyces violaceus
GGTCCAGCGTCTCGCCCGCCCGCCGCTCGGCCGCCGTCACTCCGAGGTGCTCGACGGCCCAGGGCCGCTCGGGAGGGGACCAGCCCCGGTCCAGGGGATCGTCGACGCCGTCGTCCACCAGGGTGTCCTCGGCGTCGAGCAGCCCCGTGTCCTCTCGCTGCTCGTCTTGATCCGGCTGGTAGACATCGTCTCCCCAACCGTCGGACCTGTTCACGGGTACCTCCAGGGGGGTGGGGACGGGCCCGTTCTCACCGGGGCCCGCGCCGGGCCGCCGCCGCACGGAGCACTGGCGCCGCCCGTCGCCGAACCGCTTCGGTTCCCGGCGTTCCCCGAGCCGGTGCCTGATTCCAGCCTTCCACCCGGCCTCGTCCCCGCGCAACGCCACGGGCCCCTGCCGGGGGCTCGGGCGAGCGGACTGGGGCCGCTACCGAACGCCCCGTCCTTGGGCCGGCCCCTGGCCACACGCCCTCCCGGCCTGCCCTGGCCGCCCCCCCCATCCGTTCCTGTGTCTGCGGGTGGTGGCAGGCGCCGGGCCGTCAAGGACCACACGGGGTCTGGCCCGCCCGGCTCAGCCGCCGACCACCGCGGGTCACCCCGGGCAGACCCGGGACCGGTCCGCCGCTCCCGGGCCCAGCCGACCGGGCGCGTCACCGGGGCCGGCGGCGGGCGGGNCCCCGGACCGCCCCGCTCAGCCGCCACACGCCCGGACCGGCCCGGACCAGCCCGGGCAGAGCCTGGCCCGGTCGGCCCGGTCGGCCCGGTCGGCCCGGTCGGCCCGGCGTGTCACCCGTGCCAGGAGCGCCACAGTGCCGCGTACGCCCCGTCCGCCGTGACCAGTTCCTCGTGGCTGCCCAGCTCGCTGATCCGGCCGTTCTCGACGACGGCGATGACGTCCGCGTCGTGGGCGGTGTGGAGGCGGTGGGCGATGGCGACGACGGTGCGGCCGTCGAGGACGCGGGCCAGGGAGCGTTCCAGGTGGCGGGCGGCTCGGGGGTCGAGCAGGGACGTCGCCTCGTCCAGTACCAGCGTGTGCGGGTCCGCGAGGACCAGGCGGGCGAGCGCGATCTGCTGGGCCTGGGCCGGGGTGAGCGCCAGGCCGCCGGAGCCGACCTCGGTGTCCAGGCCGTCGTCGAGCGCCCGGGCCCAGCCGTCCGCGTCGACCGCGCCCAGCGCAGCCCAGAGCTCGGCGTCGACCGCGTCGGTCCGGGCGAGGCGCAGGTTGTCGCGCAGGGAGCCGACGAACACGTGATGCTCCTGGTTGACCAGCGCGACATGGGAGCGGACGCGTTCCGCAGGCATCCGGGACAGCTCGGCGTCGCCCAGGGTGATCCGGCCGTCCCGGGGCGCGTAGATCCCGGCGAGCAGCCGGCCCAGCGTCGACTTGCCCGCGCCCGAGGGCCCGACCAGGGCCAGCCGGGTGCCGGGGGAGACCTCCAGGGACACCTTGCGCAGGACGTCCACGCCCTCCAGGTAGCCGAAGTGCACCCGGTCGGCCCGTACATGGCGTCCTTCGGGGTTCACGGAGGAGTCGCCGGCCTCCGGTTCGATGTCCCGGACCCCGACCAGCCGGGCCAGCGACACCTGGGCCACCTGCAGCTCGTCGTACCAGCGCAGGATCATGCCCACCGGGTCGACGAGCATCTGGGCGATCAGCGCGCCCGTCGTGAGCTGGCCGACGTCGATCCAGCCCCGGAGGGCGAAGAAACCGCCGACCATCAGGACCGAGGCGAGGACGGTCACGTGGGTGATGTTGATGACCGGGAAGAGCACCGACCGCAGCCACAGTGTGTAGCGCTCCCAGGCCGTCCACTCCTTGATCCGGCGCTCGGACAGTGCCACCCGGCGGGCACCGAGGCGGTGCGCCTCGACCGTACGGCCGGCGTCCACGGTCTCGGCGAGCGCGGCGGCCACCGCGGCGTACCCGGCGGNACCACCAGCAGCGGCAGGGCGAGCAGCACGGCGAGCGCCAGTGGCGGCGCCGTGACCACCAGCCCGCCCATCAGCAGCACCACCCACACCACGCCGATCGACAGCTGCGGCACGGCCTCACGCATGGCATTGCCCAGCCGGTCGATGTCCGTCGTGATCCGCGACAGCAGATCCCCGGTCCCGGCCCGCTCCAGCACGCCGGGCGGCAGCCCGACCGATCGCACGAGGAAGTCCTCGCGCAGGTCGGCCAGCATTCGCTCACCGAGCATCGCGCCGCGCAGCCGCACCTGACGGACGAACGCCGCCTGGACGGCCAGCGCGGCGACGAACAGCCCCGCCGTGAGTTCCAGCCGCAGGTCCCGCGCCTCGTCGGACACCCGCTCCACGAGCCCGCCCAGCAGCCACGGACCGGCCATCGAGGCGATGACGGCGACCGTGTTGACGGTGACGAGCAGCAGGAACGCCCGGCGGTGCCGGCGCAGCAGTTCGGCCGTGTACGCGCGGACGGTCGCGGGGGCGCCGACCGGCAGGGTGTTCGCCGTCGTCGGGGCCGCCGGGTCGTACGCCGGTGGCGCCACGCCGATCATGCCTTCTCCTCGATCTCTTCCAGTTCTGCCAGTACGTCGGTCAGGTCGGCCTCACCGTTCGGGGCGGCCTCGTCCTCGGTCTCGCGTGTGACCACCGCCCGGTAACGGGGCTCGGTGCGCACCAGCTCGCGGTGGGCGCCGACCGCGGCGACCTCGCCGTCGTGCAGGAACACGACCCGGTCGGCGCGGTCCAGCAGCAGCGGGGAGGAGGTGAACACCACGGTCGTGCGCCCCGCGCGCAGCTCCCGCACGCCCTGGGCGATCCGCGCCTCGGTGTGCGAGTCGACGGCCGAGGTCGGCTCGTCCAGGACCAGCACCTCCGGGTCCGTGATCAGCGACCGGGCGAGCGCGAGCCGCTGGCGCTGCCCACCGGACAGGGACCGGCCGCGTTCGGTGATCCGGGCGTCCATGGGGTCGGCGGCGTCCAGCGAGCCCTGCGCCAGCGCCGCCAGCACGTCGTCGCACTGCGCGGCCGCCAGTGCCTCCCGCGGCTCCACGGCACCCGACGCGGGTACGTCGAGCAGGCTGCGCAGCGAGCCGGAGAGCAGTACCGGGTCCTTGTCCTGGACGAGGACGGCCGTACGGGCACTGTCCAGCGGGAGTTCGTCGAGCGGCACACCGCCCAGCAGCACCGCGGTTCCCTCCTGCGACGGGTGTCCGCCCAGCCGTTCCGCAAGCAGGCCCGCCGCGTCCGGGTCGCCGCACACCACGGCGGTGAGCCGGCCGGTGGACGCGAGCAGCCCGGTCTCCGGGTCGTACAGGTCTCCGGAGGGGGTCTCGGCGGTGCGCGACCCCGCGGTGTCCGTGGCCCGCTCCAGCGACAGCACGCCCGCGGCCCGCTTGGCCGAGGGCCGAGAGAAGGAGTACGCCATGGCGATCTCCTCAAAGTGCCGCAGCGGATAGGTGAGGACCATCACCGAGCTGTAGACGGTGACCAGTTCGCCGACGGTGATCCGGCCCTGGCGGGCCAGCTGCACGCCGTACCAGACGACGGCGATGAGCAGCAGCCCGGGCAGCAGGACCTGGATCGCGGAGATCAGGGACCACATCCGGGCGCTGCGCACGGCCGCGTGCCGGACCTCCTGGGAGGCGCTGCGGTAGCGGTCGAGGAACAGTTCCTCGCCGCCGATGCCGCGCAGCACGCGCAGACCGGCGACGGTGTCCGAGGCGAGTTCGGTGGCGCGTCCGGCCTTCTCGCGCTGGGTGTCGGCCCGCCGGGTGGCGCGGGGCAGCAGGGGCAGCACGGCGAGCGCCAGCACGGGCAGGCCGACGGCCACGACCACGCCGAGCGCGGGCTGGTAGACGACCAGGCCGACGCAGACCAGCACGATGGTGACCAGGGCCGCGGTGAACCGTGACCAGGCCTCCACGAACCAGCCGATCTTCTCGACGTCACCCGTGGACACGGCGACGAC
>KL569258.1:36016-36679 GCA_000715635.1 Streptomyces violaceus
TGCTGGACGCGGGCGGCCGCCGTGATCCAGTTGGTGATGGCGGTGCGGTGCAGGAAGGTGTCGCCGACCGCGTTGCCGACGCAGGCCAGCGCCAGCAGGCCGCCCGCCAGGGCGAGCCGCGCGCCGGAGCGGTCGACGACGGCCTGCACGGCGACACCTACGCAGAACGGCAGCGCGGCGACGGAGGCGAAGTGCAGCAGCCCCCAGGCCAGCGACTTGAGCTGTCCGCCCAGCTGATTGCGGAAGAGCCACCACAGGAATCGGGGACCCGAACGCGCGTCCGGCACGCCGGGGTCGGCGTAGGGAAGGTCTTGAATCTGCATGACGTCCCAGTGGCTCGTGTCAGGGAGGGATAGGGGTTCGGCCGATGGCAGCAAACCGTGACAGGTTCGCGTCGCGGCGTGGTCGGAGGCAACCGGTTTTCTTCTGCGCGCGCGTCCCACCGACGGGAACCGGCCGACAGGGGTGGGAACGGCGCTGCCTCGACGGGCGGTTGCTCATTGCGGAGACGGCGGACTCCCCGTAGAACACCGGCCATGAAGAGACGGATCGTCATGTCCATGCTTGCCGGGGCGACCCTCCTGGCGAGCACCCTCCTCGGAACCGGCCCCGCCCGGGCGGCCGACGTCCCCGCCGAGTTCGGCAGCGACTGGCACGACCCGG
>KL569258.1:36959-38720 GCA_000715635.1 Streptomyces violaceus
AGGCCGGCAGGCGCGTCCTGCGAAGTCACCGTCGCCCAGGCGCAGTTCCGGGACTTCACCCCCTACCGGGGCACGTACACCCCGCCCGGCGACTGCGGCGACCGCTGGAGCAAGGTCGTGCTGCGGCTCGACGGCAAGGTCAAGGGCCGGCAGTACGACCGGCTCGGCTATCTGCGGGTCGGCGGGGTGGAGATCTTCCGTACGTCGACGCCGCAGCCCTCGCCCGACGGCATCGAGTGGTCCGTGGAGAAGGACGTCACGCGCTACAGCGACACCTTCCGCGGTCGCCAGGACGTCGAGATGCTCATCGGCAACGTCGTCGACGACACCTATACGGGCGTCCTCGACGTCAAGGTCACGCTGACGTTCCACCAGGGCCGCCCGGACGGCAGGAGCCCCGACCGGGTCCTCGCCCTCGACGGCGACTCGGCCCTCACCACCCCGCGCAACAGCGAGCGCATCGTCGCCGAGGTGTACGTCACCGGCTCCGGAGGCGGCTGCGAGGAGTACTGGTACCTGTCGGTGCCCGATCCCGCGCCGTACTCCTGCAAGGCCGGCCGGGGCCCCTACCGCGAGGTGCAGATCCGCGTGGACGGCCGGCTCGCGGGCATCGCCACGCCGTTCCCGACCGTGTGGACGGGCGGCTGGTCCAACCCGTTCCTCTGGTACGTGATCCCGGGCCCGCGCGCCTTCGACATCAAACCGATCACCTACGACCTCACCCCCTTCGCCGGGCTCCTCAACGACGGCCGGCGGCACCGTGTCGAGGTCTCGGTCGTCGGCGTGCCGGAGGGGCAGGCCGGCTGGAGTACTCCCGTGAACGTCCTCGTCTGGCAGGACGAGCGGCGCGCCCACGTCACCGGGAAGCTCACCGTGCACCGGGAGGGCGACCTCACCGACTCCTCGGACCACACGCCCGGTTCGGAGCACCGGGTGGACACCGAGGGCGCGCACCGGCTGACCGTCGCGGGATACGTGGACACCTCACACGGCCGCGTCACGACGACCGTCGGCCGCTCGCTCGCCCACACCTCCGAGCACCGCTGGACCGACGGCGAGACGAGCGACGGACTCCAGGCCACCTGGACCGACGACGAGTCGGTGACGGTCGACGGGCGCGGTCCGGCCCGCAGCACGCGCACGCACCGGGTCTACACGATGGACGGCACGACCACCCTCGGGGCGGGCGACCGGCTGCGTACCGTGCTGACCCTCGGCGACCGTGCCACGACCGTTGAGTCGCGGGGTGGCCGGCGCACCGCCTGGTCGCGGCTCGACGACTCCTACACGGGCGATGCCACGTACACGGCGAACGTGCCCCGGGACCAGCGGCACGCGGTCGGCACCACGAGCGAGCGCTATCGGCTGTACGGCTCGCACGGCTGCTACGACCGCACGCTGACCACGGTGCAGGGGGTGCTCATGGGAGATCGCGACCGTTGCTGAGGGGAGCGGTGTGGCCAGTGTGACATGCGTCACTTAGGCCACTTTTACGTGTCCGAAACATTGCGGTCTTGTGCGCGATCAAGACAGCCTCCACAGTGTTCGGTTACGGAAGCAGCTTTCCGTATCGCAGAAGTCCCCTCCGGCCTCTGTGTAGCCCGTTCCCCAAGGAGGCCCCGTGCCACCGTCCGTACCGTCTCTGCCGCGACGTGTCGCACGCACACTGCGTAGCTCGCTTTTCGCGCAGGTTCTCTGCGCGCTCGTTCTCGGAATCGTCGTCGGAAAGCTGTGGCCGGAAACGGCCACGGCTCTCCAGCC
>KL569258.1:38955-39211 GCA_000715635.1 Streptomyces violaceus
AACGGCCACGGCTCTCCAGCCGCTCGGCGACGGTTTCACCCGCCTCATCAAGACCGTGATCTCGCCGCTGGTGTTCTGCGTGGTCGTCGTCGGCATCGCCAAGGCCGGTGATCTGAAGGCCTTCGGCCGGATCGGGGTCAAGGCCCTGATCTGGTTCGAGATCGCCTCCACGATCGCCCTGGTCATCGGTCTCCTCGCCGCCAACCTCGTCGGGCCCGGCAAGGGCATGAACGTCGACCCCGCCTCGCTGGACGCC
>KL569258.1:39431-40411 GCA_000715635.1 Streptomyces violaceus
GTGTATAAGAGACAGGACCGGCGGCGAGCATCTGCCCTCGACGACCGAATTCCTCCTCCATGCGCTGCCCGAGAGTTTCGTCGGCGCCTTCGCCGACAACGAGCTGCTCCAGGTCCTGATCCTGGCCTGCCTGGTGGGTGCCGCCCTGCTGCACCTCGGGCACACCAAGGTGCCGAAGATCCTGCCCGCGATCGACCAGGCCCAGGACGTCATCTTCGCGGTCGTCGGCTTCATCATGCGACTGGCGCCGATCGCGGTGTTCGGCGCGATGGCCCACCTCGTCGGCAACTACGGGCTGGGCGTGATGAAGACGTACGCCAAGCTCATCGTGCTCTGCTACGTGGCGGCGGCGTTGTTCATCGTGCTGCTTGCCGTCGCCCTGCGCCTGGTGGCCGGACTCAGCCTGTGGAAGTTCCTGCGCTACATCCGCGAGGAGATGCTGCTCGCGCTCGGTACCGCGTCCACCGAGGCGGTCATGCCGCGGGTGATGCAGAAGCTGCGGCGGGCCGGTGCCCGCGATGACGCCGTGGGCCTGGTGCTGCCCACGGGTTACTCCTTCAACCTCGACGGCGCCTCGCTCTACCTGTCCATCGGCACGCTGTTCATCGCCCAGGCGGTGGGCGTGGATCTGACCCTGGGCCAGCAGGTCACCGTGGTCCTGGTGCTGATGCTGACCAGTAAGGGCATGGCGGGCATCCCCGGTTCGGCGTTCCTCGCCCTGTCCGCGACCGCCTCCTCCCTGGGTGCCATTCCGGCCGGAGCGGTCGCTCTGCTGCTCGGCGTGGACCGCATCATGGACTCGATGCGCGTCGTCACGAACCTGCTCGGCAACTGCGTCGCCGTGTTCGCGGTGTCCCGCTGGGAGGGGGCCCTGGACACCGACCGGGCGAAGAAGACGCTCGACGGGGACTACGCGGCTCCGCCGGAGGACGGCGACGGGGGTGACGGCGAAAAGGGCGTCGGTGCGGAAGCGCCGGCGG
>KL569258.1:40623-44253 GCA_000715635.1 Streptomyces violaceus
CCGAGCCGACGGCGGCCGAGGTCCCGGCGTCGGGCATCCCCACCCAGAAGCCCAAGGAACCCGCCCCCGAGGTCGGTTGACCGAAACCGAACGGGCCGCGGCCACCGCTCCAGCAGAACGAGCGGCGACCGCGGCCCGTTTCGCGCACCGGACCGCCACGAGCTTCAGCCCCTCAACACCGCCAAACCGGCTCCCGGCCGCCCGGCGAGGCTCTCAATTCCGTCCGGCCGGCGCCTGGTTGATCGGCGAAGCCCTAAGCGCCGCCGGGCCGTCTCCCGGTTGATCGGCGAAGCCCTAAGCGCCGCCGGGCCGTCCCCCGCCTGATCGGCGAAGCCCTCAGCACCGCCGGACCGGCTCCCCGTCGATCAGTGTGTCCAGCAGCCCCCCGAGCGCCGCACGCTGATCCTCGGCCAGCGGTGCGAGGATCTCCTCAGCGGCCGACCTGCGCGCCGCCCGCAGCTCGCGCAACGCGCCCCGCCCGTCGTCCGTGAGCTCGATGCGGATCACCCGCCGGTTCGCCGGGTCCGGGACCCGCCGCACCTTCCCGCTCGCCTCCAGCCCGTCGACCAGTGTCGTCACGGCCCGGGGCACCACCTCCAGGCGCTCGGCCAGATCGGCCATGCGCGGCGGTGAGCCCCAGTGCGCGAGGGTGCGCAGCAGCCGGGACTGGGCCGGGGTGATGCCGAGGTCGCGCTGCTCCAGATGGCGCTTCTGGATGCGATGGACCCGGCGGGTGAGCCGCAGCAACTGCTCGGCGAGCAGTCCGTCGGCGTCGGGCGTGGTCATACGGGAACAATATCAGGATGCAGTTCATTGTGAGTATAGGTAACAATGAGCTACGATCCGACCCGCCCGGCGTCCGCCGGTGGCCGTACCTCTCTCGAAGGAGCCCATGCCTCCCGACCACGAACCCCCCTGGACCCCACCCGACGGCTCCAAGGAAGAGCCCCGGCAGGTCCGCCGCATCCTCAGGCTCTTCCGCCCCTACCGGGGCCGCCTCGCGATCGTCGGCCTGCTCGTCGGCGCCGCGTCGCTGGTCTCGGTCGCCACGCCCTTCATGCTGAAGGAGATCCTCGACGTCGCGATCCCGCAGGGGCGCACCGGCCTGCTCAGCCTGCTCGCCCTCGGCATGATCCTCAGCGCCGTCCTCACCAGCGTCTTCGGCGTGCTGCAGACCCTGATCTCGACGACGGTCGGCCAGCGCGTCATGCACGACCTGCGCACCGCCGTCTACGGCCGGCTCCAGCGCATGTCCCTCGCGTTCTTCACCCGCACGCGCACGGGCGAGGTGCAGTCCCGCATCGCCAACGACATCGGCGGCATGCAGGCCACCGTCACCTCCACCGCGACCTCCCTGGTCTCCAACCTGACCAGCGTCGTCGCGACGATCGTCGCGATGGTCGTCCTCGACTGGCGTCTCACCGTCGTCTCGCTGTTGTTGCTGCCGGTGTTCGTGTGGATCAGCCGCCGCGTCGGCAAGGAGCGCCGCAGAATCACCACCCAGCGCCAGAAGCAGATGGCCACCATGGCCGCCACGGTCACCGAGTCGCTCTCCGTCAGCGGCATCCTGCTCGGCCGCACGATGGGCCGCTCCGACTCGCTGACGAAGTCCTTCGCCGACGAGTCCGAGGAGCTCGTCGACCTCGAGGTGCGGTCGAACATGGCCGGCCGCTGGCGCATGGCCGTGATCACGATCGTGATGGCCGCCCTGCCCGCCGTCATCTACTGGACCGCGGGCATGGCCCTCCGGCTGGGCGGCCCCGAAGTCTCCATCGGCACGATCGTCGCCTTCGTCTCGCTCCAGCAGGGCCTGTTCCGCCCGGCCGTGAGCCTGCTGTCGACCGGTGTGCAGATCCAGACCTCGCTCGCCCTCTTCCAGCGCATCTTCGAGTACCTCGACCTGCCCGTCGACATCACCGAGCGCGCGGACCCGGTCCGCCTCGACCGGGTCAAGGGCGAGGTCCGCTTCGAGAACGTCTCCTTCGGCTACGACGACAAGGGCGGCCCGGTCCTCGACGCCATCGACCTCACCGTCCCGGCCGGGGGCAGCCTCGCCCTCGTCGGCTCCACCGGCGCCGGCAAGTCCACGCTCGGCTATCTGGTGCCCCGGCTCTACGACGTCACCGGAGGCCGCGTCACCCTCGACGGGGTCGACGTCCGCGACCTCGACTTCGACACCCTGGCGCGCGCGGTCGGCGTCGTCTCGCAGGAGACGTACCTCTTCCACGCCTCGGTCGCCGACAACCTGCGCTTCGCCAGGCCCGACGCCACCGACGAGGAGCTGTACCAGGCGGCGAAGGCGGCGCAGATCCACGACCACATCGCGTCCCTGCCCGACGGCTACGACACCGTCGTCGGCGAGCGCGGCCACCGCTTCTCCGGCGGTGAGAAGCAGCGCCTGGCCATCGCGCGCACGATTCTGCGCGACCCGCCGGTCCTCATCCTCGACGAGGCCACCAGTGCCCTGGACACCCGGACCGAGGCCGCCGTCCAGGAGGCCATCAACGCCCTGTCGGCCGACCGCACCACGCTCACCATCGCCCACCGGCTGTCCACGGTGCGGCGTGCCGACCAGATCGTGGTCCTCGACTCGGGGCGCGTCGTCGAACTGGGGACGCACGAGGAACTCCTGGAGCGGGACGGGCGGTACGCGGCGCTCGTACGCCGGGATGCCCAACTGGAACCGACAAACTGAAGATATGCCAGGTTTGTGATGAAAGGCGGGTTACCGTGCCCGCATGCAGACGAACGCTCCGCCACGGAGCTCCATCCGACTGACGCGCCGGGGCCGTATCGCCCTCGTCGCGACCGGGGCCGTCCTGGTCGGCACCGCCGTGGCGGTGCCGCTGCTGATCCTGGGGCACGGGGAGGGCGGCCGGCCCGCGACCCTCGTGATCCCGGAGGGCTGGCGCGCGAGCCAGGTCTACGCCGCTGTCGACAAGGCCCTGGCCCTGCCCCCTGGCAGCGCGAAGAAGTCCCTCGCGAAGGTCGCCACGAAACTGCCGGACGATGCCCGGGGCAATCCGGAGGGCTACCTCTTCCCGGCGACCTATCCACTCCCCTGGAAGACCGAGCCGGAGAAGCTCCTGGCGCGGATGGTGGAGACCGCGAACGAGAAGTTCAACGGCGCGCCCATCGCCGCGGGGGCGCAGCGCAACGCGATGAACGTCTACCAGGCCGTCACCATCGCGAGCATCGTCCAGGCGGAGGCGGCCGACGCGTCCGACATGGGCAAGGTGGCCCGGGTCGTCTTCAACCGCCTCGAACGCGGTATGCCGCTCCAGATGGACTCCACCGTCAACTACGCGCTGGGCCGCTCCACCCTGCGGACGACGGAGAGCGACACCCGGATCGACAACCCCTACAACACGTACCAGCGCATGGGCCTGCCGCCCACACCCATCGCCAACCCGGGCGAGGAGGCGATGCGTGCCGCCGTCAACCCGCCCCCGGGCGACTGGCTGTACTTCGTCACGGTCCGGCCGGGCGACACCCGCTTCACCGCGGACTACGCGGAACACCAGCGCAACGTGGCGGAATTCAACGCCCAGAGGAAGAGCGCGGGCGCGCGAGCGACTGGGTGACTCGGGCGGCGGCGCTGCGCCCCATAGGGGCGCGGGGAACTGCGCG
>KL569258.1:44471-46653 GCA_000715635.1 Streptomyces violaceus
TAGGGGCGCGGGGAACTGCGCGACCGGCCACGGACGGGCCCGCAGCCGCAGGCAGACCGTAGCTCACCCTCCCGCCGTCACACGAGCAGCGCCGGCTCCTGGGTCAGTAGTCGCCTGATGTCACGTACGGCCTCGCGGCCGGCCCGGTTCGCTCCGATCGTGCTGGCCGACGGTCCGTAGCCGACGAGGTGGATCCGAGGGTCGGCGGCCGCGCGCGTGCCCTCGATACGGATGCCACCGCCCGGCTCGCGCAGCCGCAGCGGGGCGAGGTGGTCGACGGCGGGCCGGAAGCCGGTGGCCCAGAGGATGACGTCGGCATCGACATGCCGGCCATCGTTCCAGTCCACCCCGGTGGGCGTGACGCGGTCGAACATCGGCTGGCCGGTCGAGCACCCCGTCCTCGATGCCCTGCCGGATCGCGTCGTTGAGCGGCAGCCCGGTGACCGACACGACGCTCCTGGGTGGCAGTCCCTGCCGTACCCGCTCCTCGACGAGCGCGACCGCCGCCCGGCCCGCGTTCTCGTCGAAGGGCCCCTCGCGGAAGACGGGCGGGCGCCGCGTCACCCAGGTGGTGGCGGCCGCGTACGCGGCGATCTCCAGCAGGTGCTGCGTGCCCGACGCGCCGCCGCCCACCACGACGACCCGCTGCCCGGCGAACTCCTCGGGTCCGGGGTACCGCGCAGTGTGCAACTGCTGTCCCCGGAAGGTCTCCTGCCCGGGATAGCGCGGCCAGAACGGCCGGTCCCAGGTGCCGGTCGCGTTGATCAGCGCCCGCGTCGACCACATGCCGTCCGAGGTCTCCACGAGCAGCCGCCCACCGGAGCCCTCGCGCACGGCCCGTACGTCGACCGGGCGCCGCACCCGCAGGTCGAAGGTCCGCTCGTAGCGGTCGAAGTAGTCGCTGATCACCTCGGCGGACGGCCGCGCCGGGTCCGCGTCGGTGAGTTCCATCCCCGGCAGCGCGTGCATGCCGTGCACCTTGCCGTACGTCAGCGACGGCCAGCGGAACTGCCAGGCGCCGCCGGGCCCGGGGGAGTGGTCCAGCACGACGAAGTCGCGGTCCGGCTCGAAACCGGCTCGCCGCAGGTGAAAGGCGCCGGCCAGTCCGGCCTGACCGGCGCCGATGACGACTGCCTCGACCTCGCGCGTATTGTTCACGCTTCTACTAACCGGCCCGGGGGCAAGGATCTTCCCCCCCCGGGGCCGGTCACGTCATGCCATGCCCGTCACGAGCCTTCCGAGGGCCGGGGCGCGGTGGTCGACGGCGGCAGATCGCCGTTGAACCGGGTGTCGGTGAACTCGGCGAAGTCGACCTTGCGCGGGATGAGCTTCAACGCCGTGAACGTGTCGGCGATCTCCTGCTCGGAGGCGATCAGGGGCTTGTCGACCGCGACCTCGACCCGGGTGGTGTAGGTGCGCTTCACCGCCGCCAGGGCCACGTCCTCGGGGAGCCCGGTGTCCTTCGCCCAGACCTTCGCCCACTCCCCCTCGTGGTCGTACACCCACGTGTAGGCGCGCCGCAGCCGCTCCAGGTAGTCCTTGACGGCGGCGGCCTTCTTCTTGTCCTTCAGCGCGTCCGGTGCCGCGACCTGGAAGGTGAGCCCGTTGGTCACACCGTCGCCGTCGGTCAGGACACGGCCCTGCTTGCCCTTCAGCACCTGCGACGTGTACGGGTCCCACACCGCCCACGCGTCGACCTTGCCGGCGGTGAACGCGGCGAGCGCGTCGGCCGGCTGGAGGTACTTGACCTTGACGTCGCTCAGCTTCAGCCCGACCTTCCTCAGCGACGCGACCAGCTGGTAATTCGCGGAGGACCCCTGGGCGACAGCGACCGACTTGCCCTTGAGCTGCGCGGGGTTCTTCAGGGACGAGTCGTTCGGGACGAGGATGGTGTCGCCCTTGGACGTGCCGTGCCATGCGGCCACGACCTTGATCTTCGAACCCGCCCCGGCCGCGAACACCGGCGGGGTGTTGCCCACGCCGCCGATGTCGACGGCCTTGGCGTTGACGGCCTCCAGCAGGGGCGGGCCGGAGGTGAACGTCGACCACTTGATCTTGTAGTCGAGGTTCTTCAGTTCCCCGGCGGCCCGCAGGATGGCCTCCGAACCGCCCTTCTGGTCACCGACGTTGATCGTGACGTCGCCCTGGCCGTCGGTGCCACCGTCCGACGTACTGGCGGCCG
>KL569258.1:46880-47892 GCA_000715635.1 Streptomyces violaceus
GCCGAGTTCCCGCCGCAGGCGGAGAGCAGAAGGGCGAGGGGGAGAAGCAGGGCGGCGGGGGCGAGGCGTCGTCGCATGGCGGTTCCGTTCGTGTGGGTCGTACGTGAAGTTCGCGGGGCGGGTCAGGCGGCTTCGGCGGCCGTCGCCTCGACGCCCAGGCGTTCGAGGAGTCCGGCGCGCAGCGCGGCGAAGCGCGGGTCGGCGATGTCGCGGGGGCGGTCGAGGTCGATGCGCTGCTCGTGGGCGATGACGCCGTTGTCCATCACCAGGACGCGGTCGGCGAGCAGCACTGCCTCCTCCACGTCATGGGTGACGAGGAGCACCGCGCACCCCCGGCGCTGCCACAACTGGCCTACGAGCCGCTGGGCCTTGATGCGGGTGAGCGCGTCGAGCGCGCCGAACGGCTCGTCGAGCAGCAGCAGATCGGGCTCGCGCACCAACGCCCGGGCCAGGGAAGCGCGTTGGGCCTCGCCGCCGGAGAGGGTCTTGGGCCAGGCGTCCGAGCGGTGGCCGAGGCCGACCTCGTCGAGGGCCTGCTCGGCGACGGCCCGTTCGGGCTTGCCCGGCAGACCGAGCAGGACGTTGCGCCACACCTTCTTCCACGGCATCAGCCGCGGTGCCTGGAAGGCGACGGCCTTGCGGCGCGGCACCAGGACGGTGCCCTCGATGTCGCGGTCGAGTCCGGCGAGGATGCGCAGCAGCGTCGACTTGCCGCAGCCGCTGCGGCCGAGCAGGGCCACGAACTCGCCCGGCCTGACGTCCAGTCGCAGGTCGTCGATGACGGCACGGCCGTCGAAGGAGCGGGTGAGCCCGTCGACGTGGACCGCCTGGGGGGTCACCGGCCGGTGAACGTCGGTCGCCATTGCAGCAGCAGCCTTTCGAGGGAGCGGACGATGAAATCGGCGAGCAGGCCGAGGAAGGCGTAGACGACCAGGCAGACCACGATCACGTCGGTCCGCAGGAAGTCCCGCGCCTGCACCATGAGGAACCCGATGCCGGAGTCGGCGTTGAC
>KL569258.1:48096-50947 GCA_000715635.1 Streptomyces violaceus
CCAGCGCGAGCCAGGCGATGCCGAGCGAGTAGCGCAGGCCGGTCATCGCGCTCGGCAGCGCACCCGGCAGCACGACATGCCGTACGAGCCCCCACCGCGACAGTCCGAGGGACTCCCCGGCCTCGATCAACTGGGCGTCCACACCACGGATCCCGGCGTAGACGTTGAGGTAGAGCGGGAAGGTCACACCGAGCGTGATGATGGCGACCTTGGGCGCCTCGCCGATGCCGAACCAGATGATGAACAGCGGGATGAGCCCCACGAACGGCACGGTCCGCAGCATCTGCACGGGCGCGTCCACCAAGTCCTCGCCGATCCGGAACAGGCCCGAGAGCAGGGCGAGTCCGGTGCCGACGGCCAGGCCGAACAGCAGTCCGGCCGCGACCCGCTGGAGCGAGGTGCCCATGGCCGCGGGCAGCGAACCGTCGGCGACCATGTCCCCGCCGACCTGGGCGATACGGCCGGGCGCGGCGAGCACGTCCGGTGGCAACGAGCCCGTGCTGCTGAGGAGTTGCCACAACACCAGTAGCAGGACCGGGCCGGTGGTGCGGCGCAGCCAGCGGGGGACGCGGGTGCGGCGGGAGGAGGTGGGGACGAGGGGCTGGAGGTCTAGGTCAGAAGCTGATTCAGGCGAAATATCGGGCGCCGATGACCTCGGCGGGGCATGGCTGATGCTCATGAAGGGGCTCCACAGGGGGAGAGCGAGGGCCGTTGGCGGCACGCCTCGTCATCGCCACGCCCACGGGATCAGGGGAGATCGACAGGCAGGCGCGACGAAGGCGAGGTGAGCGGAGAGAGGGAGGAGAGGAGAGGGCGTCAGCAGCCGCGGCGACACGCGGCGGAGGCCACCCGCAGCAGGTCGATGTGACCGCGCGTGGTGAGCAGGGCTGAACGCAACATGCCGCTGAACCTAGCCAGGTGGCATGCGCACGGTCAACGGCGTCTCGTCCAGTGGACGCCGGTATCGCCCCTCGGTCCGGCGTGACCCGGTGAGACCCCGCGTGTGCGTCAGGATGGGGGCATGTCAGATGTCTTCACCACTCGAGTTCTGAACGTCACCTCCGGGTCCACGGAGAGGGTCGTCGACATCACCGGCGACTGCGCGTCCTTCCTCCGCGAGGCGGCCGCCGGCCGCGACGGCCTGCTCAATGTTTTCGTCCCGCACGCGACAGCCGGCATTGCCGTTCTCGAGACCGGCGCCGGCAGTGACGACGACCTCCTGGCCGCGCTGCACACGCTGCTGCCCGCCGACGACCGCTGGCAGCACCGGCACGGCAGCCCCGGCCACGGGCGCGACCACGTCCTGCCCGCCCTCGTCCCGCCCCACGCGACCCTGCCGGTGCTGGACGGCCGGCTGGAACTCGGCACGTGGCAGTCGGTCTGCCTGGTGGACACGAACAAGGACAACCCGGAGCGGAAGGTGCGCCTGAGTTTCCTGGGCTAGGGCCTGTCGTCTGGACCACGCCGCAGACGCGGGGGCCGGCACGCGCCTGCCCAGACGGGCCAAGCGAATCGTGACTCATGCCCGCAATGCCCGTATCCTCATCAATGCACGATTCTTTCCGATGAGCGGATTCATCGCAGGCGCAGGTGAGGCGAAGCGTGGTTCGGTCCGGCGAGGAACCCAAGCCGGCGGGGCGTGCGACTGACGGCACGGGGCCCGCCCTTCGTCGCGAGCGGTTTCTCCAGGGCGAGTCCGTCCAGGCGGGCGTACGGTCGTCCATCCTGAACTCGTGGCAGCGCTGCCGGTCCCTGGGCCTGTCGCCGGACGAGTCCGACCTCCCCTACCGGGACGACTTCGACCCGGGGGGCCGTATCGTCCGCGCGGCCGCTCCCGTGCTCGACCGGCTGCAGTCCACGTTCTCCGGCAGCAAGGTCAACATCTCGGTCGCGGACGCGAACGGGACGGTCCTGCTGCGCCGCTTCGGCGATCCGGCGATGGCCAGGGACCTGCCGGCGATCCAGCGGGTCCCCGGGTTCGTGTTCGCCGAGCAGGTCGCCGGCACGAACGGG
Organism: Streptomyces violaceus; assembly: GCA_000715635.1. GTDB lineage: Bacteria > Actinomycetota > Actinomycetes > Streptomycetales > Streptomycetaceae > Streptomyces > Streptomyces violaceus. The sequence continues at coordinate 50,110 of KL569258.1, forward strand.
ATCGGTCTGGCCCTCGCGGAGCGGCAGCTCATCCGTGTCCACGGCGCCGAGCACTTCGCGGAACGCGCCCAGCAGAGCGCCTGCGTCGCGCTTCCCGTCCGTGATCCGCTCAGCGGGCGCATCGAGGGTGTCCTGTGCTTCGGCTATCCGCGCGGTTTCGACCGCCCCGCGCTGGCCGCGGCGATCCGCCGGGCGGCCGAGGTCATCGAGCGGCGGCTGCTGGGGCAGAGCTCCGCGCACGAGCGCGCACTGCTGCGGGCGTATCTGGCCACCGGGGCCGTCGGCCTGCGCGGCGGCATGGTGACGGGTGCGCCGGTCCGTGAATTCCACCCTCGTGACCAGGAGGTCCTGCGGGAGAAGGCCGCCGAGCTGATCTCCCGTGCACAGCGGGCCGCCGTCGACGTGACCCTGCCCGACGGCCGGCGGGTGACGCTCGTGAGCCGCACGATGACGAGTGCGTCCGGGGTGCAGGGCGTCGCCATCGAGGCGTTGCTGCCCGGATCCTCGGCGGGCGAGGCCCTCATCCTCCCGCACCAGGTCGACGAGCTGCCGGGCCTTGCCGCCCTGTCGGCCGCCCCGCTGTCCGCCCGCCCGTCGCTCACCCTGCCGTCCGGACACCCCGCCGCCCGGCCCGGCCCGGTGCCCGCGGTTGACGGTGACGCGGGAACCGCTGGGCACGGCGAGACCGTCGTGGCTGACGGAGACCAGGGAGCTGCCGGATCTGGGCCCGGGCCCGGCGAGGTCGTCACGGTCGCCGGAGATCGGGGCGCCGGCGGGTCTGCTGAGAGCGTCGCGGCCGACGGGGGCCGGCGTACCGCCGGGCCCGGCGAGGCCGTAC
>KL569258.1:51190-52232 GCA_000715635.1 Streptomyces violaceus
GGCGTCCCGCCGGGCCCGGCGAGGCCGTACCGGGCGACGGAGGCCGAAGCGCGGCGGACGATCGCACCGGCGCACCGTTCCCGGCCCGAGGGCTCGTGATGCTGGGGGAGCCGCACGTCGGGGCCTACGCCCTGGCCGCGCGCCGGCGCCTGGAGCTGCTGTCCGAGGCCAGCGCCCGCATCGGCACCACCCTGGACGTGCGCCGCACCGCCGAGGAACTGGCCGAGACGGCGGTCCCGCGACTGGCCGACTTCGTCACCATCGACCTGCCCGACGCCGTACTGCGCGGCGAGGAGCCCGCCGACCCCCTCGCCGACCTGCGCCGCACGGTGCTGTACGGCGTACGCGAGGGCCTGCCCTTCACTCCGCCCGGCAAGCGCGTCGACTTCGGTCCGACCTCGCCCCAGCTGCGCTGCCTGAACAGCGGCGAGGCGGTGCTGGAGCCGGATCTGAAGGCCGCCGCGGGCTGGCTCGCCCAGGACCCCGAGCACACCGCACGCCTGCTGGCCCACGTCCACTCCCTCATCGCGGTGCCCCTGCTGGCCCGCGGTGTCCTCCTGGGCATCGCCAGCTTCTACCGCGCCGGGAGCTCCTTCGGCGACGACGACTGTTCGCTGGCCCAGGAGCTCGCCACCCGCGCCGCCCTGTCCATCGACAACGCCCGGCGCTACACCCATGAACGCACCATGGTCCTGGCCCTCCAGCGCCGGCTCCTCCCGCACGGTCTGCCCGACCAGGACGCCGTCGAGATCGCCCATCGCTATCTGCCCGCCGAGTCCGACGTGGGCGGGGACTGGTACGACGTCATCCCCCTCTCCGGCGCGCGCGTCGGGCTCCTCGTCGGCGACGTCGTCGGCCACGGCATGCTCTCCGCGGCCACCATGGGCCGGCTGCGCACCGCCGCGCGCAGCTTCGCCGAGCTCGACTTCCCGCCGGACGAGGTCCTCGTCCACCTCGACAACCTCGTGGGGCGCCTGGACCGGGAGGACCCCGACGGCAAGGGCGCCGGCGTCATCGGCGCGACCTGCCTCTACGCCGTCTA
>KL569258.1:52404-53945 GCA_000715635.1 Streptomyces violaceus
GACCTGCCTCTACGCCGTCTACGACCCCACCTCGCAGCGGTGCCTGATGGCCCGCGCCGGGCACCCGCCGCCCGCGCTCGTCCACCGCGACGGCACCGTGTCCTACCCCGACCTCCCGGCCGGGCCCCCGCTCGGTCTCGGGGGCCTGCCCTTCGACGCCGTCGAGGTCGACCTCCCCGCCGGCAGTCAGCTGGTCCTCTACACCGACGGCCTCATCGAGGACCGCAACCGCGACGTCGACGTGGTCCTGGAGCAGTTGCGTACGGCCCTGGCCCACCCGGAGCGCGCGCCCGAGGACACCTGCCAGGCCGTCCTCGACACCGTGGCGCCCGCGCACCCCCACGACGACATCGCCCTGCTCGTGGCCCGCGTCCACGCCCTGGACGCCGACCGGATCGCCGCCTGGGAGCTGCCCGCCGACCCGGCACTCGTCGGGGAGGTCCGCGCGGACGCCATGCGGCGGCTGACCGAGTGGGGGCTCGACGAGACCGCGTTCGCCGCGGAGCTGATCCTCAGCGAGCTGATGACCAATGCCATCCGGCACGGCGCCGGGCCCATCCGGGTACGGCTGCTGTACGGCCACGCCCTGATCTGCGAGGTCTCCGACGCCAGCAACACCGCTCCGCATCTGCGCCGGGCGGCCAGCACCGACGAGGGCGGACGCGGACTCTTCCTCGTCGCGCAGCTCTCGCAGAGCTGGGGCACGCGTTACCTCCCGGAGGGCAAGGTCATCTGGGCCGAATGCGGGCTCGACGCCGCGTGACGCGTTGCGTCCACGGACCGTTGGAGCCACAGCACCCCGCGAAATGACCGAAATGCTGTAATTTGATCGAGTGCGCGACGCTCCCGACCCGCCAGCGAAGGCGGCTTCGCCCTTCGGACCGGAGCCCCTCGTCCGTATCCGCGGGCTCAGCAAGCGGTTCGGCGCGACCGTCGCGCTGGCCGGGGTCGACCTCGATGTGCGCGCGGGCAGCGTGCTCGCCCTCCTCGGTCCCAACGGGGCCGGAAAGTCCACGCTCATCAAGGTGCTCGCCGGAGTCCATCACGCCGACGCGGGGCAGATCACGGTGGACGGGCAGCCCCTCGGCAGTCCCACCGCCTCCCGCGACATGTCCTTCATCCATCAGGACCTCGGTCTCGTGGAGTGGATGACGGTCGCCGAGAACATCGCCCTGACCACCGGGTACGGACGCCGGACCGGGCTGATCTCCTGGCGCCGCACCCGTGGGCGCTGCGTCGACGCCCTGCGCATCGTCGCCGCCCACCTCGACCCCGACGCACCGGTCTCCGGGCTCGCACCGGCCGACCGCTCGCTGGTCGCCATCGCCAGGGCCCTGGCGGCACGCGCGAGGCTCATCGTCCTCGACGAGCCCACCGCCCGCCTGCCCGCCACGGACAGTGCCCGGCTCTTCCACGTCCTGCACGACCTGCGCGACCGCGGCCACGCCGTCCTCTACGTCAGCCACCGCCTGGACGAGGTCTACCAGGTCGCCGACACCTTCGCCGTCCTCCGCGACGGCCACCTCGTCAGCCACGGCAGC
>KL569258.1:54107-54693 GCA_000715635.1 Streptomyces violaceus
CAGCCCGGCCCGCCTGGTCCAGGACATCGTCGGCGAGGAGAAACCCCTTGCCGCCCGCCCCGCCGGAGGACCTCCGGCCCCGCCCCCGGCAGCAGGCGCACCCCCCGTCCTGACCCTCGACTCCGTACGCACCCCCCTGGCCGGACCCGTCAGCCTGGAACTCGCGGGCGGGGAGGTCCTCGGGCTGGTCGGGCTTTCGGATGCCGGGCATATGGATCTGGGGCGCGCCCTTGCCGGGGCGCGGCCGCTTCTGGAGGGGCGGGCCCTGCTGTACGGGCGGCCGTACAGCCCCCGTACGGTCGCCGAGGCCGTCGGCCTCGGTGTGGGGTTCGTGCCGGGGGACCGGTTGCGGGAGAGCTGCCTCGCCGAGTTGACCGTGCGGGAGAACCTCCTGGCCAACCCGCGCGCGGGAGGCGTGGCGGCGCCGCGCTGGATCGGGCCCCGGCGCGAACGGGCAACGGCCGCCGCTCTCATCGAACGGTTCTCGGTCCGCCCCCGCGACAGCGAGACCCCCATCGCCACACTCTCCGGCGGCAACCAGCAGAAGGTCATGCTCGGCCGCTGGCTGCGCACGGACCTGCGGCTG
>KL569258.1:54944-55742 GCA_000715635.1 Streptomyces violaceus
GATGTGTATAAGAGACAGGCACTGGAGGCAGGCCTGGCGGTCCTGCTCCTGTCCACCGACTTCGAGGAGGTCGTGAGCGTGTGCCGGCGCACCCTGGTCTTCGTCCGCGGGTCGGTGACGGCCGAGCTCAGCGGCAGGGCGCTCACCGTCGCCGGGCTCACCCGGGCCGCCTCGGCCATGCCCCCGTCCACCGCCGCGACGAACCCATGACGACCCCCCGGATCCGACCGCGCCGGCCGGGCGGGCACCACATCGGCGCCTACGGTCTGCTCGCCCTCACCGCCGTGCTCTACCTGGTCTTCTCCCTCGTCCTGCCGAGCACCTTCCCCACGCTGGACACCGTCGACTCGATCCTGTCCAACCAGTCGATCCCCGCCGTCCTCGCACTCGCCGCCATGGTCCCCATCGTCACCGGCGCGTTCGACCTGTCCATCGGCTACGGCCTCGGCCTGGCCCACGTGATGGTGCTGCAGCTCATCGTCAACGAGTCCTGGCCCTGGCCCCTCGCCTGCCTCACGGTGATCGCCGGAGGCCTGGTCGTCGGTGTCCTCAACGGCGTCATCGTCGAGTTCGGCCGCATCGACTCCTTCATCGCCACCCTCGGAACCGGCAGCATGCTGTACGCCGTGACCGGCTGGATCACCGACGGCAGCCGGATCGTCCCCGGCCCACAGGGCCTCCCGCCCGCGTTCACCGACCTCTACGACTCCACGTTCCTCGGCCTCCCGGTGCCGGCCTTCTACGTGCTCGCCCTCGCGGGGATCCTCTGGCTGGTGCTGGAACGGCTGCCGCTCGGCT
>KL569258.1:55950-56362 GCA_000715635.1 Streptomyces violaceus
CCGCTCGGCCGGTACCTGTACGTCGTCGGGTCGAACCCGCGCGCGGCCGACCTGGTCGGCATCCCGACCCGCAAGTACACCGTCTATGCGTTCGCCGCCTCGGGGCTGATCGTCGGCATCGCCGGTGTGCTGCTCGCGTCCCAGCAGCAGATCGGCAACCCGAGCGTCGGCCTCGACTACCTGCTGCCCGCCTTCGTCGGCGCCCTCCTCGGCTCCACGGCGATCAAGCCCGGCCGGCCCAACGCCCTCGGCACCGTCGTCGCCGTGGCCGTCCTCGCCGTCGGACTCACCGGCATCGCCCAGCTCGGCGCCGACTTCTGGACGGTCCCGCTGTTCCACGGCGGCACCCTCCTCATCGCCGTGGGCCTGGCCGGATACGCCGCCCGGCGCAGGCTGCGCGGCGGGGCCGCGG
>KL569258.1:56570-56819 GCA_000715635.1 Streptomyces violaceus
CCTCCCCGACGCCCGAGGCCGGAACGGCGGGCACGCCCCCCTGACCCCGGCACGTCCCACCGCGTCGATCCCCTCACAGGAGCTTCCGTGCACCGCAACCACAAGCCCGCCTGCGCGGCCCGCACCGCGCGGCTCGCCTCCTGCGCCCTGCTGGCGACGGCGGCCGCCCTCGTCGGCTGCGAACGCGGTTCGTCGGACGGCGCGGACGAGACCGCGACGGGCCCGAGCGGCTGCCCCGCCGTCCACGCC
>KL569258.1:57044-57533 GCA_000715635.1 Streptomyces violaceus
ACGCTCGTCTACGTCGCCCAGACCATGACCAATCCCGGCGTCGCGGGCGCCGCGAAGGGGGTGCGGGAAGCGGCGCGGGTCATCGGATGGGACGTCCGGGTGATCGACGGCGGAGGCACCCCGGCCGGCATCCAGGCGGCCATGAGCGAGGCCGTGGCCCTGAGGCCCGCGGGCATCGTCATCGGCGGGTTCGACCCCGACTCCACGGCACAGCAGGCCGCGCGGGCCAACGCGCAGGGCATCCCGCTCATCGGCTGGCACGCGGTCCCCGAGCCCGGCCCCAGCCGGCAGCCCGACCTCTTCACCAACGTCACCACCCGGGTCCAGGACGTGGCCCGCATCAGCGCGCAGTGGATCATCTCCGACTCGGACGGCCGCGCCGGGGTCGTGGTCATCACCGACGCCTCGATCCCCTTCGCCAGAAACAAGTCCGACCTGATCAGGAAGGAACTCGCCGCCTGCTCCGGTGTGCGGCTGCTCTCGGTCGAG
>KL569258.1:57731-58621 GCA_000715635.1 Streptomyces violaceus
CTCTCGGTCGAGAACATCCCGATCCCCGACGCGAGCAGCCGCACCCCGCGGGAGATCTCCTCCCTGCTCTCCCGGTTCCAGAACCGCTGGACCCACTCCGTCGCCATCAACGACCTGTACTTCGCCGACGCCGCCCCCGCCTTCCGCGCGGCCGGCGAGAAGGGCTCCGGCCCGCCCTTCAACATCGGCGCAGGCGACGGCGACCCGTCCGCCTTCCAGCGCATCAACAGCGAGCAGTACCAGGCCGCCACGGTGCCCGAGCCGCTCACCCTCCAGGGCTGGCAGATCGTCGACGAGTTCAACCGCGCCTTCGCGGGCCGCCCGGCCAGCGGGTACACGGCCCCCATCCACATCGCCACGGCCGGCAACAGCGAGGGCGCCTCGACCTGGGACCCGTCGGGCTACCAGGAGGCGTACCGGAAGATCTGGGGCAAGTGACGGCCGGTCAGGGTGCCGATCCCTTCACGGAACATGCACGGAACCTCGAAGTCCCTTTAGGTTTCAAGCGCTAATCTCACCCTCAGTCGAGTGGCCGCCGGGGGTCGATCCGAGCGGGGCCCGTCCGCGGCGGCACTCGCACCCCCCACCAGGCACAGGAGACTCGGTGTGTACGACGGCGACGTAGTGGTGATCGGCGGCGGCTACGCCGGCGTCCGGCTGGCGAAGCGGCTGGACGGCCTCGCCCGGGTCACGCTGGTGGACCGCAAGGAGGTCTTCTTCCACCGCGTCGCCTCCCTGCGCGCCGGTGTCCGCCCCGAGTGGACCCACACCCCCTTCATCCCGTACGACCGGCTGCTCGGCAACGGCCGGGTGGTCGCGGACAAGTGCGTCCGCATCGACACCGCCGAGCGGCAGGTCGTCCTCGCCACCGGCGAGCGGCTGCCCTACGA
>KL569258.1:58842-61242 GCA_000715635.1 Streptomyces violaceus
ATCAGAGATGTGTATAAGAGACAGACGTGGTCGTGATCGCCACCGGCGCCGACTACCCCGAGCCGGCCCGCTTCACCGGTACCACCACCGAGGAGGCGGCCAAGTCGTTCGCCGAACATCAGCGCGACGTCGCCACGGCCGAACACGTCCTCGTCGTCGGCGGCGGCCCCGGGGGCGTCGAACTCAGCGCCGAGATCCGCCTGGCCCGCCCCGACGCCCGGGTCACGCTCGCCCACTCCGGGCCGGCGCTGCTCGACTCCACGGGCAGCACCCGGCCGGGACGCAAGGCCCTGGCCTGGCTGGAGTCGCACGACGTCGAGGTACGGCTCGACGCCTTCATGTCCCCCGGCAACGACTTCGGCACCTACCGCGACGCCCGCGGCGCCGTCCTCGAGGCCGACCTGTCCTTCTGGGCGACGGGCACCACCCCCAACACCCTCTGGCTCCGCCTGGCCGGACACGGCGACTGGCTCAACCGGGACGGACACGTCAAGGTCGACCGGACGCTGCGCGTCGAGGGGAAGCTGGACGTGTTCGCCGTCGGCGACGTGAACGACGTCAGCGAACTCAAGATCACCCCCGCCGCCCTCGCCCAGGCGGACATCGCCGCCCACAACATCCGCGCCTACCTGCAGAGTTCCGGCAAGCATCGCAAGGAGCCGCGCTTCTACCGGCCGGTCCAGCGCACCCCCCTCATCGTGCCGTTCGGCCCGGCCGACGGACTGACCGTGCTGCCCGTACCCGGCGGCGAGTCCGCCGTCCTCGGCAGCCACACCACCACCCTGGCCAAGGCGAAAACGCTCATGACGCCCTACATGCGCCGTCAACTCGGCTACACGGCGGCCTGATCCGCGCCGCGCCCCGCCGCCGGATCATCCCCGTCACCCCACCCCCGTCGTTACCCGCGAGTTGCCTCTGGGGTAGGGTCCCCACCGTTTCCGGCTACCGACTGATGGTGTGCCGGTACAGGGCGTGTCGGAGGGTGGCAAGACGATGGAATCCCAGTGGAGTGACGGCGGATCCGTGGACCTGGACGACACGCGGCTGGAGAAGCTGAGTCCCGAACCGCTGCTGACCCGGGACTACGAGACGCGTCCCTCGCTCGTGTACGAGCGGCTGCGGCATGAACACGGCCCCGTCGCACCGGTCGATCTGCTGGGGGTTCCCGCCTGGCTGGTCCTGGGCTACCGCGAGGCGCTCCAGGTACTCCAGGACAACGACGGCTTCCCGAAGGGGCTGGAGAACTGGCGGGCCCGCTCCGAGGGCAGGGTGCCGGCCGACTGGCCGCTCGGCCCGTCCCTGGAGGTCAACCACATCCTGATCCAGGGCGGCCCCGGCTACCGGCCGCTGCGGTCCGCCTGGGACGTGGCCCTCAAGCCGTTCCAGGACCCGCGCCACCCGCAGGCGAAGCGTCTGAAGTCCGCCGTCACCGCCTATGCCGACGAGCTCATCACCCTGGTGGGGGAGGGCGGCAGGACGGGCGTGGCGGACCTGTCCGCACAGTTCTCCCGGCCGCTGCCGCTGATGGTGGCGAGCCATCTGCTCGGCTTCCCCGGCTCGCAGGGCGACGACGCGCTGATGGACATGTGGCGCGTGCTCGACGCGGGCCCGGACGCCGAGGCCGCGCTGGAGCGCCTGCTCGCGACCCTGGCGGAACTGGCCGCGGGGAAGCTCAAGAAGCCCGGCGACGACTTCCCCTCGTACCTGCTGGCCGCGCACCCGGACCTCTCGCTCGACCATCTCGCCCGCGAGCTGTTCATGCTCCTGGGCATGACCTCCGACCACGTCGGCATCCTCATCTCCAACACCGTCGTCGAGGTCATCTCCGGGGAGAGCAGCGTGCGCGCCAGCCTGTCCGCGGGGATGGTCAGGGAGACCATGAACCGGGTGGTCATGCGCAAGCCGCCCCTGGTGAACTTCGTCCCGCGTTTCGCCGCCCAGGACACGCCGCTCGGCGACTACACGATCCGGGCCGGCGACCCGGTGTGGGTCTCCTCGGCCGCCGCGCACGCCGACCCGCTCTTCGCCGACCACGTCGCCTCCGGCACCACCATCAGCACCCGGGCGCATCTGTCCTGGGGAGCAGGTCCGCGCCAGTGCCCGGCGCGGGAGCTCGCCTCGACGGTCGCGGCGGCCGGTGTGGGGCGCCTGTTCGAGCGCTTCGACCACCTCGACCTCGCTCTGCCGGCCGACCAACTGCCCTGGCGTTCCTCCCCGTTCATGCGGGGCCTGCGCTCGCTGCCCGTACGCTACGAACTCGCCTCGGCGCCTGCGCGGCCGGCTGCGGACGACCCCGCGCCGGGGGTGGCGGAGGAGGTCCTGCCGGACCCGTCCGCCCGGCAGCGCTCCTCGCTGTGGCGCTATCTGACCGGCCTGATCCGCGGCGGCCGCTGACCGCGG
>KL569258.1:61402-63029 GCA_000715635.1 Streptomyces violaceus
GACCGGCCTGATCCGCGGCGGCCGCTGACCGCGGGGCCGGGCGGGCGCCCGGCCGGAACGCCCGTCCCGTATCGCCGTTTCCCCCGGCTCGGGGTGACGGTCTCACGCCGCACGCGTGACAAACGGTGGTGTCGCGCGGCGGCCCGCGGGGGCCGGGCAGGATCACCTCGACGACCTGCACGGTTCGCACACCCAGTCCGACTCCACCGAGATCCGGATCGCGCCGATCCATGAAGCCCGCCGGTCGTCCGGGTGATCGCCGCCAGATGGTTGGGCCGGACGGGAGCGGCAGGGCGACACCCTCACGGTCACGGCGGCCGTCCCGCCCAACACCACCGCCCTGGTCGAACTGCCCGACGGCAAGCCACCGTTCCAGGCCGGGTCGGGCAGCCACACCTTCACCGTGGAGGGCCTCACGACGCCCGCGTGGCCGCCGCTGCCGCTCCGGCATCCGTTCTCCTCACCGGAGGAGGAGCCGGAGACGGGCTGACGGAGCGCGTCCCAGGAACAGCCGGTGTACGGGTGGGCCGGATCGGTGATCTGCCGGGTGGGGCGGCAGACGGTGATCGAGTGGTGAGGTCCGGGAGGCGGGCGTACCGTCGAACGGTGGACACCGCAGGCAGCAGCCCGCAGCCGGCTTCACCACAGGCGACCACCACCAGGGAACCCGGTGGTGGCGGAAACGCCATGGCGCTGTTCGTCATCGCCTCCTGCCAGCTGATGGTGGTCCTCGACATCACCATCGTGAACATCGCGCTGCCGCACATCCAGAGTTCGCTGGACTTCTCCACCACCAGCCTGTCCTGGGTGGTCAACGCCTACACCCTCACCTTCGGCGGCCTGCTGCTGCTCGGCGGCCGGGCCGGCGACATCCTGGGCCGGCGGCGCGTCTTCGTCTTCGGCGTGCTGCTCTTCGTGCTCGCCTCCCTGCTCGGCGGATTCGCCCAGAACTCCGGCCAACTCCTCGGCGCACGCGCCCTCCAGGGCGTCGGCGGCGCCATCGCCTCCCCGACGTCCCTCGCCCTGATCAGCACCACCTTCCGCGAAGGGCCCGAACGCAACCGCGCCTTCGGCGTCTTCGCCGCGGTCTCGGCCGGCGGCGGCGCGATCGGCCTGCTCGCCGGCGGCATGCTCGTGGAGTGGCTGAACTGGCGATGGGTGCTGTTCGTCAACGTGCCCATCGGCCTGCTCATCGTGCTCGCCACCCCGCGTTGGATCAGGGAGTCCGAACGCCACCCCGGGCGCTTCGACGTCACCGGCGCGCTCACCTCCACCGTGGGCATGGTGCTGCTCGTCTACGGGTTCATCAGGGCCGCGCAGGAGGGCTGGCGCGATGCCCTCACCCTTGCCTCGTTCGCCGCGGCCGTCGTCGTCCTAACGGGCTTCATCCTGATCGAGCGGCGCTCCAGACAGCCCATCACGCCCCTGCACATGTTCGCCGACCGCAACCGCGCGGGCACCTACGGCATCATGCTGTGCCTGGCCGCCGCGATCTTCGGCATGTTCTTCTTCCTCACGCTCTTCGTGCAGAACGTACTGGGCTTCAGCCCGCTGGCGGCCGGACTGGCCTTCCTGCCGGTCAGCGCGGTCATCGCCGTCGGCGCGGGACTGGCCTCGCGGTTCCTGC
>KL569258.1:63186-67008 GCA_000715635.1 Streptomyces violaceus
CCAAAGCCGTTCATGGTGGTGGGCGCCATCCTGGCGGCGGTCGGACTGGCCTGGCTCACTCTGACCGACGTGCACTCCACCTACGCGGGCAGCGTCCTCGGCCCGATGCTCGTCTTCAGCCTGGGCATGGGCATGGAGTTCGTGTCGCTGACCCTCATGGCGCTGTCCAACGTGTCCACCCCGGAGACCGGCGCGGCCTCCGGACTCCTCAACGCGACCCAGCAGGTGGGCGGCTCGCTCGGCCTGTCCATCCTGGTCACGATGTTCGGCACGGCCAGTACCAACGAGGCGGACAAACAGATCCCGGACTTCCTCCGGCAGGCGACCCCCAGCGAGCGCCTGCGGTTCGAACAGACCGGGCAGGTGCCGAAACCCTGGTCCGATGAGATCCTCACCGCCGGCGTCTCGGCCGCCTTCATCATGGCGGCGATCTTCACCGTCGTCGCCGCGCTGATCGCTCTCGTCGTCATCCAGGTCCGCCCCTCCGACCTGGAACGCCTCAAGGGCGGGCCGGGACCCGGCCCGATGTGAGGCTCGCCCGCACGCCGTCTACGCCCCGATCCTCGCCGCGATGACCGGCGCCAGCCGATCGGCGATGACCCGGTGCCCCCGGTCGTTGGGATGCACCGAGTCCGTCAGGTCGCCCGACCCCAGCCAGCCGGTCGTGTCGACGAACGAGACCCGGGCGTCACCACCGTCGACGGCGGCCCGCACGGCGGCCTCGGTCTGCGGGACGAACCGCCCGCGGAACGTCTCCAGCGCGAAGATCCACGCCTGCGGATACGCGGCCCGGGCCTTGCGCAGCAGACTGCTGTACGCCGACTGGAACTGCGCGGAACTCACCCCGTGCCCGACGTCGTTGGTGCCGAGGTTGATGACGACCGCGTCGGCCCGGTAGCGGGAGAAGTTCCAGTCGGGCGTCGCGGCGTTCGGGTTGAGCTTGGTGAACTGCCGCTCCAGACCCACGCATCCGTCCGCCGCGGCCACCAGGCACGCCCCGCCCTGCGCGATCTGCGTGTGCTCCACGCCCAGCCGCTCCCCGATCAGCCAGCCGTACGCGGTACGGGCGTTCTGCGAGGACGTCGTACCCACGGTGATCGAGTCGCCGACGAACTCGACCAGCTTGGCCGGGGCCGGGGGTGCGAAGGTCGTCGCGCCGCTGTCGAGGGCCAGCCCCTGGAAGACGGCGTCACCCCGGTAGGAACCGGCGACCACCTGGTAGTTGACCTGGAGCGTGTGGTTGCCGGCGGAGAGAGCCGTCGGGGTCAGGTTCACCGTCCCCTTGACGTCGTCGTAGAACTTCACGGGCCCGTTGTCGATCCGTGCCCAGAAGTCGATCGTGCCCCGCTGCTTCAGCTTGACCGTCCTGCCGGTGAAGCCGACTCGGTAGTAGGCGCCGGCCCAGTACGGGGTGTACGCGGTGGCGGAGGTGGTGCTGTCCCAGCGGCCGACGAACTTGATGTTCGGATCGCCGGGCTGTCCGGGAGCCGCTGCCTTCACCGTGGCGCCGCTGCCGAGCCGGGCGCGGACGAGCGGGGCCAGGCGCTCGGCGAACTTGGTGTGCCCCGCCTCGTTCGGATGCCCGTCGCCGTCCTCGTAGTCGGCCCCGTCGGTGAGCCAGCCCGTGGTGTCGACGTAGTGCACCCGGGTGTCACCAGCACTGGTGCGGGCACTGACGGCGGCCCTGGTCTCGGTGACGTAGCGCTTCTTCAGCGTCTGCAGCGCGAAGAGATGCGCCGCAGGGTACTTGGCACGCACGTCCCGCAGGAACGCGGTGTACGCCGACTGGAAGGCGGCGCCGGACACGCCGTGACCGATGTCGTTGGTGCCGAGGTTGATGACGACCGCGTCGGCCCGGTACCGGGAGAAGTCCCAGTTCGCGCCACCGGTGCTGGCCGTCCTGAAGAACTGCCCGCTCAGACCGGTGCACCCCGACTGCGCGACGAGACAGTAGCCGGACCGGGCGATCTGCGTGTGCCGCGTCCCCAGCCTTTCGCCGGTCTTCCAGGCGTACGAGTCCAGCGCCAGCCGGTCGGTCAGGGCCCCCGCGGTGATGGAGTCGCCGACGAACTCCACCAGCCCGGAGGGCGCACCGGCGGCGACGGTCCGCGCGCCGGAGTCCAGGACCAGGCCCTGGAAGACGGTGTCGCCGGAGCGGTAGGACACGCGCAGGGTGTGGGTGCCGGGGGACAGCGGTCTGGGCGTGAGGTTCACCGTGCCGCGCACGCCCGCGTGGAAGACGTCGGGACCGCCGTCGATGCTCGCGTAGAAGTTGACCGCGTTCCTGGCCCGGACCTTCACCGTGGTGCCGGTGAAGCCGGTCTGCAGATAGGCGCCGGTCCAGTTCGGTACCGCCGCGGTGCCCGAGGAGGTGTCCCAGCGTCCGACGTACGCGATGTTCGGATCGGACACCGAGCCGTCACCGGGCGCGGCCTGGGCGGGCGAGCCACCCGCCCAGGACAGCAGACAGGCGAGGAGCACGGCCGTGAGGAGAGCGGGCAGGGCCCGTCCGCGGGAGGGGTGGGGGGAGGTCTGCACGGGGTTCCCTTTCACGTGGGTGTATGGGAGCGCTCCCAGAGGCAGCCTTCCGAGAGAAGCAGGGGAACGGTGCAGCGTCAAGTGGTCTGTCATGGGCGGAAGTTGAAGAAGCGACGTCTGGCTGCGATGGAGACGGCCGTGACGTCGTACGGCCGGGTGGCGGGTGCCCCGGCGCTTCCGTCCGGTCAATCTGAGGCCGCCCGCGCCCGAATCGCCGCCCGCGCGGAACCCGCACAGGGGGAGACCTGGCGGGTCCGCAAGAGCGGCGGGTCCGTGATGCTGCTGGTGCCGGCGTTCCTGGGCGCCCTGCTCCTCGGGCTACCGGCAGGTGGTCGGGGTCCAGCCCGCTACCGTCCTGGCTGGGGGCAGTTCTCCAGGGCGTCGGCGAGGCCCGCCGTGTCTGTGCCGAGCTTGCGGTACACGGAGGACAGCAGATGCCGCACACCCTGCTCGGTGATCCGCAGCTCCTGTGCGACCACCGGCGCCGGGTGGCCCTGGGCCGTCTTCTCGGCGGCCCGGCGTTCCGGGCCCGTCAGTATGTCCGTCTGCGCGTAGCGCAGGGGCAGCGGGCGCAGTCCCGCGGCGGAGAGCTCCCGCCTGGCCCGGGCGGCCAGACCCTCGGCACCGCAGTGCACCGCCCCCTCCAGTCCCTGGTAGAGCCGGTCGGCGGCGTCGTGCAGGCGGCCGCTGCGGACCAGCGCGGCGCCATGGCCCACCAGGGCACGGGCCAGTTCGTACGCCGCGGGCGACCGCTCCAGATGATCGACGGCCTGCGTGTGCAGATCGAGCGCCGCCTGCCCGCCCGTCACCTCTGCCTGGACACGCAGCGCCTGGCCGATCGCGGACGCCGCGCCGAAGTCCCGGGCTCGCTTGGCGGCGTCCTGTGCGTGCAGCACGGCCTGGTCGGGAGCGGTACGGGCGAGTGCCGAGGCCAGCCCCAGCTGCCAGGGACACCACGCGGGGTTGTGCCAGTCCCGCGACTCCAGCCAGTCCCCGACCCTGGACAACAGGCTCGCCGCCTCAGCGAGTCGACCCTCCGCCAGGAGCAGTTCGGCGTACACCGTGCGGGGATCGGGGAAGATGACGGCGTTGGGGACCACGTCGCCGTAGTGATGGGTGTCGGCGAGCCGGCGCGCGTCGGTGGTCCGCCCGCGGGCCAGCAGGATCTGGATGAGGATGCCGATGGCGAACCACTGGGCGGGCACCGCTCCTTCGACGCGCTCGGCGGTGTGCAGCCCGGCCCGGACGAGTTCTTCGGCCTCGGTGAGGCAGCCACGGCGGGAG
>KL569258.1:67281-71620 GCA_000715635.1 Streptomyces violaceus
AGATGGGAGCCGCGCCACCCCCTGTGCTCGCACTCGGCCATCCCCGCGGCGAACAGGTTTTCGGCCCGTCGTGGCTGGTCGCAGTACATGAACAGCAGGGCCACCGCGACGGGCACTTCGAAGCCGCGGTTCTCGTCGGTCCAGCTCATCCCTCCGCTCAGGGCCTCCTCGGCATACCCGAGGGCGCTCCGCCGCGGCTCGCCGCGCACGAGGGCGTCCCACGCCCGCAGACCGAGGATGTAGCGCTCCTCCAGGCCCCGGCCGGTCAGCTTGCCGGCCAGCCGCGCCAGCCGGCGCGAGCGGGCGGACGAGTCCGGCTCGTCGGCGCGAAAGGCGCTCCATACGAAGTGATCCGCCTGCATGCGCAGTCTGACCCGCGCGTTGGTGGCGCGCCGCGCCTCGTCGGCGGCCACGGTCGCGGCCTCGGTCAGCCGGTCGGTGTGGGCCAGCGCCTGCGTCAGCCGGTAGACGATGGAGGCGCGCAGGTCGGGGTCGATTCCGGGTTCCTTCAGCGCCTCCCGGAGATGGCTCACCGTGGCCGTGGGCTCGATCAGGAAGGTCGCGCCGGCCAGTTCGTGGAGCAGGGCGGCGCGGTCCTCGGCAGGGGGTGGTTCCCGCAACGCCCGGGTCAGCACGCGCCGGGCGGCCTCCGGGGCCCCGGCGCGGAGGTACTCATGCGCGGCGGCGCGCAGGCACGCGACCGTCTCGGCCCGGCCGTCGCAGGGCACCTCCAGCAGGTGACGGGCTGCGGCGGTGGGGTCGGACTCGACCGTCTGGGCGGCGTTGGCGGCCGCGTCGTGCATGCCGACGCGCAGGCCCGAGGGGATGTCGCGGTAGACCGTCGTGGCGATCAGCGGATGGACGAACTCCAGGGCGCCCGCGGCCTCGTCGGCGTCCGTGAGGATGCGGCAGGCGCGCAGCTTCTCGGTCGCTTCGACGGCCTCCGCGCTGCCGACCACCGCGAGGTCGGCGGCAGACTCCGGTGAGAAGGGCCCGCCCAGGACGGCGCCGGCCCATGCGAAGCGGACCGTGCTCGGGCCGAGCCGCTTGAGGCGCTCGATCAGGCCGGGGCCCTTGACCGCCGCGGCGAGGTCCCGCATCACGGGCACCTCGTCCTGAGTTCCCCTCACCCGCCGCTCGCGGAGTCTGATGGCCAGTTCGACGGCCTCGAAGGGGATTCCGTTGGTGACCGTCCAGCACTCGCCGCAGAACTCGTCCTCGGCTTCCTCACCGACTTCCTCCCTGATGATCCGCGCCACACCGGCCTCGCCGAGCGGAGACAGGACGTGCGGGCGCTGCTCGTGGCGTTCGACGAGCGTGCGGAAAGAGGTCGCGTCGGACGGGAGTTCGTCCGGCCGGTAGCCGACGACGATCAGGAGCGGGAGGTCCGCGACCCGGGGCGCGAAGGAGGCGAGCCAGTCGAGGGATTCGGTATCGGCCCAGGGCAGGTCGTCCAGGAGCAGAACGACGGGTGCGTTCAGCATCGTCAGGATCGTCATGACCCAGTCGAGGCCGTCGCGCACTCCGGTCGGGTCCGGCATCCGGGCGGGGTCCGTCGCCTCGAGACCGAGCGCGGCGCCGACGATGTCGTACCAACTGCCCAGGAAATCCCGGCGCTCCGTCCCGCTCATTCCCGCCAGGACGGGCTGCATGACCTGGCGGACGACGCGGAACGCCAGCCCTTGCTCGTTCTCGCCGCCCTTGCCCGAGTACACCGTGATCCCCTGTGCGGCGGCGCGGGCGCGCGCCGCCGCGATCAGTGTGGTCTTGCCCAGCCCGGCTTCACCCGTGAAGGCGAGCAGCCCGCCGCGCGGTACCCGGGGCACGCCGTCGGCGGCGTCCCGGAGTCCCGCCAGCGCGCGGTCGATGGCCCGGAGCTCCTCGTCGCGTTCGAGGAGAGGCCGGTGTTCGGTGATCGGTTGCCGCAGCCCATGGGCCATGTGGTCTACCGCTTCCTGTAGTTGCTCCCCGCCGGACGGGGCGAGCGTACGCCTTCAAACAGGCCACTTGGCCGGGGCGTAACAGGAGGTAGACAGGGAGAGTGAATTCCCCGCGGGGGCGCTTTGAGGTCCAACCTTTCGGGGTAGCCTGGTCCGTTTCCGCCCTTTTCGGGACCCTTGGGGGGAGGCGACCGGTCGTGCACATGGTCAGAGCCCTGCGGGTGCCGCCATCGTGTCGGCGTAGCGCGGCACGGTACGGGACCAGAAGTAGCAGCCGCGGATCCAGCCGGCCATGCCCTCCACGTAGCCGACGCCCGACGGGCTCAACTCCGGCCTGATCTCACCGTAGAGCTCCTCGAACTCGCGGATCGTGCGGTTGATGTGCCGTACGGCCAGCGTGACGGCCACCGGCAGGGAGCACCGGTGTGTCCGCTGGTAGGCGAGGGCCAGGTTGATCATGCCGCCCGCGCGCTGTTCCTTCACCGCGGAGAAGAGGTCGGGTATCCACACCGCCGCGTCGGCCGACAACCGGCTCAGGCGTCGCATGACGGGGTGATGGATCTCCTCCGGGGTCAGTTCGCACCGCTGCGCGGCCTCGCACAGCGGATAGAAGGGCTCGACGCCGGCGATGAGGGACCGTATGGACCGGCACAGCCCGCTGCCCACCTGGTCGGAATGGGCCTGGGCCACCGCTTCGTACAGGAGGCCGTGCACGTACTCACGGCTGTTCAGGGCCCATCGTGCGGCCTGATCGGGTGTGCATCGCTCCCGGACCTGTCGATGGAGGTCGGCCAGGGCCGCTCCGAGCGGGGTGGTGGGCGGTTGGCCGTCCCGCAGGATCGCGACGCTCTCGCACAGCATGGGCAGCAGCCGGCCGGGCGAGCGCCGGCCGACGTCCTCCGCCCGGTCGTCGAAGACGAACTGGTAGGCGATCTGGTTGGCCACGATCTGGAGGAGCCCGGAATCCATGGACGGACTGTTGCAGGCCGCGAGTTCGGCGGGACGCGTATAGGAGATCATGGCCGCCACTGCCGGGTCATCGGTCAGCCCCCAGGTACTCAGCCAGGTGTCGACGCCTGCCGAGGCTTCGGACGCGTGGGGATTGCGCGCGTACGGGAACGGCATGTAGAGGTTCGCGTCGATCAGTTCCCGCAGATTGACCGCCTGCATTCCGCCCTGCGCGGCGAGCGCGATTTCCTCATGCGTCGTGGACATCGTTGCCACCTGCCGTTCGGGAGTTGTGGACGACGGGTACGACAGCTGTCCGGGGCGCGCGGGAAACCGCCCCGGGCGGTGTGCCCACCGGCCTTCTGGCTCGCGGTTCGCACGTCATCACCAGTTCCCTCGGCCCCAACGTCGCCGCGGGGCGCAGCCGTTCCTCGTAGCCGGGCAGATGGCGCAGTCGCCAGTGGCGGGTGATGTACGCGACGGCCACCATGGCCTCCGACATGGCGAGTGTCTCGCCGATGCATTTCCGGCGGCCCGCTCCGAACGGAATCATCGCTCCGGGGCGGACCGCGACGCCCTGCCCGGGCAGCCAGCGGTCGGGGAGGAAGCGGTCGGGGTCGGGGAACAGGGCGGGGTCGTGGTGCAGGAGGTACGGGCTGAACACGACCGTGGCGCCCGGCGGGAGCCGGTGCCCGGCGAGCTCCGTCTCCTTCGTGGCGAGGCGGGTGAAGAGCCAGCCGGGCGGGCGGTGGCGAAGTGTCTCGGTGAGGACGCACCGCGTGCGGACGAGGCGCGGCAGTTCGTCGGGGCCGGGGGCCCGCCCTGAAGCGAGCACGGTGTCGACCTCGGAGTGCAGGCGGCGTTCCTCCTCGGGGTGCCGCGCCACGAGGTCCAAGGCTGAGGAGAGGCACAGGGCGGTGCTCTCGGCGCCGGCGAACATCAGCGTGATCACCTGGCCGTGGACTTCCCTGTCGGTGATCGCCGAATCCACGCCGTCACCCCGCGCCGCGGCCAGCAGGGTCCCCAGCAGATCGTCCCGGTGGTCGCGGGCAGCGCCTCGCCGGCGCTCGGCGACAGCCGCGTCGACGATCGCGCGCAGACGGTCGGAAGCGTGCCGGTAGCGCCGGTTCGCCGGAGTGGGAACCCGGAACAGGGCGTCGACCGGCATCACCGTCCGGACGAACATGCCGCGGACCACGGTGGCCAGGCACCTGCGCATCTCGACGGCCGTCGCGGCGTCGAGCGAGTCGGAGAAGAGGACGCGGCTGATCACGCGTGTCGACAGGTCCATCATGGTCGCGCTGATGTCGACCGCCTGCCCGCCCCGCCACGCGCGGCACACCGACTCCACTTC
Source organism: Streptomyces violaceus (assembly GCA_000715635.1). Taxonomy (GTDB): domain Bacteria; phylum Actinomycetota; class Actinomycetes; order Streptomycetales; family Streptomycetaceae; genus Streptomyces; species Streptomyces violaceus. Next base: position 71,524 of record KL569258.1, read on the forward strand.
CTCGCCCATCAGTTGCACCTGGTCGGCGACGCGGGCCTTGCGGAATCCGGGTTGGAGCAGCCTGCGCTGGCGCCGGTGATCCTGGTGGCGGCAGGGG
>KL569258.1:71869-73367 GCA_000715635.1 Streptomyces violaceus
CCCAGCAGTATCCGCAGCCGGTCGTAGAGCGGGCCGCCCTTGTCGAAGGTCTCCGGGTCCCCGAGTACCTGATGGACCAGATCCGGGTGACAGGCCATCCAGGCACGCTGCGGACCCAGGCGTATTTCGACCAGATCCCCGTGCGTGGGAAGAGATTCCAGAAAAGCCAGCGGCCGACGGACCAAGTCGATACCGTGGCCCAGGAATGGGAATATGCCTGGAGCAGTGCCCACTGTCCAATTTCGGGCTGGTCCGGGAACGGAGCCGCTCATCGAAAACCACCTGCCTCAGTCGGCACACGGGATTGTGGTGCGGTTGCACCGCTTTGACGCTCGCCTCAGTCCTGCCCAGTGAAATCTGCCGACGGCTCGCCGAATCCTTTCTCCATAGGGGCGCACGGAAGCACACAGGGGCGTCGAGTGAACCACGATTGCTGCATGCATTCAGGTTGTTAATGCTTTTCTGTGCACGGAGAAATCCGTGTTCCGTCTGTGCTCCTGAAGGCCACGGCAGTCGTGTGGCGCGCCTGGCATGAACATGGTCCGGCGGGCCGAGCCGTCCTGCCGAACCTCGGCGGCACGGGAGCGGTGGCCCGAGAGGGGCTGCGCATCATGGTGGGCATGTTCTGGGACCTCGGCGAACGACGCCCCGCGCCCTAGACGACGTCCGGGCCGGTTTCGACGAACCGGGCCAGATTCGCCAGGGCCATGCGCGTGCCCGTCTCGTTGTCCGCGGCGGGCACGACGTCGGGGATGCCCTCGTGGACCATGACGACGTCGGTGCCACCGCCCTCGGCGTCGGTGAGCGTCGTCGTCATGGTCATCGTGCCGCCCAGGGCGGGGTCGGCGGACTCGAACGCGAGCACCTCGACCACCTGCTCGTCGGGCACGAGCCGCGCGAAGTGGCCGTGGTACGTATCGGTGTGCGCGGCCGACTTCCCGGTGGCGTCCGGTGCGTCGTACGTCAGCGAGACACGGAATCGGCCGCCCTCGCGGGCGTCGAACTCGTGCACCTCGCTGCTCATCCCGGCCGGCACCCGCCAGCGCGCGATCGCCTCCCCGCTCACCAGCGCCCGGTAGACGGCCGGACGCGGAGCATCGACGTGACCGGAGACGCGCGTCGTGTACATGGGCCAACCCTAGGCGACCTCGTCCGCCCCGGTCGGCAGCGGTGGCTCCGCCTCGATGTGCCGCAGCTCCTCGTCGGTGAGCAGCCGGGAGCGGATCAGGAACCGGACGCCCTCCGGGGCCTCCAGGGAGAAGCCGCTGCCGCGGCCGGGGACGACGTCCACGGTGAGATGGGTGTGCGACCAGTACGTGTGCTGGTCCGCGCTCATCCAGAACGGCGTGTCCCCGGCCACCTGCCCCAGCAGGACGTCCGAGCCACCGACCCGGAACTCGCCGCGCGGGTAGCACATCGGGGCGCTGCCGTCGCAGCAGCCGCCGGACTGGTGGAACATCACCGGCCCGTGCGCCCCGGTCAGCCGCCGCAGCAGTTC
>KL569258.1:73556-76625 GCA_000715635.1 Streptomyces violaceus
CCGCCGCAGCAGTTCCTCGGCGGCCGGCGTCAGTTCGACACGTTCCGTGCGGGTGGGGTGGTTCGTCATGCGATCCCTCCTGGCCGGTCGGTCCGTCTATCTTGGCAACCGGTACGAGCATGTCGTTCCGAGCAGGAGAACAGGAAGGCCCCATGACCGCCGCCGATCCGTGGATACGACGCTTCTTCCCGAGCCCCGACGCCCCCGTACAACTGGTCTGTCTGCCCCACGCGGGCGGTTCGGCGTCCTTCTTCCGGCCGGTGGCCCAGGCGTTGAACCCCCGGGTCGAGGTGCTCTCCGTCCAGTACCCGGGCCGCCAGGACCGGCACAACGAGCCCATGATCGACACCATCGACGGTCTCGCCGACCATGTCAGCCGGGCCGTGACGCGCACGGTGGACCGCCCCTTCGCCCTGTTCGGGCACAGCATGGGAGCGACACTGGCCTTCGAGGTCGCCGTACGGCTGGAGCGGGCCGGGCGATTCGCCGAGCGGGTCTTCGTCTCGGGGCGCCGCGCACCGTCGTGCCACCGTGACGAGCGGGTGCACCGGCGTGACGACGCCGGGATCATCGCCGAACTGCGCGGACTCAGCGGCACCGACCAGCGGATCTTCGGAGACGAGGAGCTGATGCGCATGATCCTGCCGGCCCTCCGCAACGACTACCGCGCGGTGGAGACCTACGTGTGGGCGTCCGACCACCTGCTCCGCAGCCCCCTCACCGCTCTGACCGGAGACGACGACCCCAAGGCGAGCCACGACGAGGTACGCGCCTGGAGCGCCCACACCGCGGGCGACTTCGAGATGAAGCGCTACCCCGGTGGGCACTTCTTCCTCATCGACCACGCGCCGGACGTGATCGGCGTCATCAGCGAGCGTCTGGCCCGGCCCGCCGCGACCCCACGCTGACTCACCGGCCGTTCAGATGGGCCGGCACGGCCAGCACCCTGCGGTGGCCGCTGTCGCTGGGCGGGAGGCCGAGTTTCAGGAACACGTTGCCGATGTGCTTGCTGACGGCGCGTTCGGTGACGACGAGGGTCTGCGCGATGGTGGTGTTGTCGTGGCCCTCGGCCATCAGCTTCAGCACCTCGCGCTCGCGCGGCGTCAGCGAGTCCAGGGGCGAGTCGCGGCGCCGCGTGAGCAACTCGGTGACCACCTCAGGGTCCAGGGCCGTACCACCGTCCGCGACCCGGTCCAGCGCCTCGAGGAACTCGTCCACCCGGCCCACCCGGTCCTTGAGCAGATAGCCGACCCCGCTCGCCCCGCCGCCCAGCAACTCGGCGGCGTACGACTCCTCCACGTACTGCGAGAGCACCAGCACGGGCAGCCCCGGAATTCTCTCGCGGGCCTCCAGCGCGGCGCGCAGGCCCTCGTCCCGGAAGCCCGGCGGCATCCGGACGTCGAGCACGGCCGCGTCCGGACGGTGCTCCAGCAGCGCCGGGAGGACCTCGGGGCCGGTGGAGGCGACGGCCGCCACCTCGTGCCCGGCCGAGGCCAGCAGCAGCACGAGCCCTTCTCTGAGCAGGGCGTTGTCCTCGGCGATCACCACACGCACGGCAGCTCCACTTCGATCACGGTCAGCCCCCCGACGGGGCTGGTCACGGTCACGGTCCCGGGGTGGCCCGCCCGGACTCCCACAGCGCCCTGCCCAGGCAAGCCGGGCGGGTGACCGGACGGGCCCACTCGGCAACCGTCATCAGGGACGCCGCATGTGCCGACGGATCCAGGCCGCCTGCCCGCCGTCGACGAGCAGATCGGTGCCGGTGATGTACCGCGCCTCGGGGCCGGTGAGGAAGGCCACGGCGTCGGCGATCTCGCCGGGCGTGCCCGGCCTGCCCGCGCCGCACGCGTCGAGCATCTTGAGCATGTGCCCGTCGGCGTCCGAGTCGGCCTCCGCCTTCGCCATGGCGGTGGCGATGACTCCAGGGCTGAGGGTGTTGACGCGGGCGCCGATCCGGTTCCAGGCGAGGGCGGCCGTCTGCACACGTACGTGGTTGGCGCGTTTGGCGAGGATGTAGGCGGCGGTCGCGTCGTCGCCGAGGCCTGTGACGGCGTCAAGACCGAGCAGCTCCTCGGCGGGAGCCGTCGCCAAGGCGGCCTCGTCCTCGGCGCTGATCGAGGCCATGTGCCCGGCCAGACTGGCGACACAGACCAGCGAGGTGCCTCTGACGGCCACTTTCTCGAACGCCTCGATCACAAACACCGTGCCGAGCAGGTCCACGTCGAGGATTCTGCGGACCGAGGCCGTCGCGGCGGCGACTCCGGCGGTGTGCGCCACCGCGGTGATCCGCCCCTGCTCCGCCGCGATCCGGGCGAGCTCCTCGACCGAGGCACGGTCGGCGACGTCGGTCGGCACGCCCCGCGCCGCGTATCCCTCGGCGCTCAGCTCCGCCACGACCTGATCGAGCCGTTCGCGCGAGTGGTCGGCGAGGATCAGCGTCCGCCCGCTGCCCAGGCGGCGCGCGACCGCCGTGCCCATCCCGCCCGCTCCGGTGACGACGACCACGTCGCGCGGGTCGTCCGTACGGTTCTGCATCTGCGCTCTCCTTGCTGAACAAAGGCGGGAGCGGCATGGGCCCGCTCCCGCCCGGGGTCAGGCCGCCTCGGTGCCGGCGGCAGGGACGGCGTCGCTCCAGGCCGTCCCGCCCGCGATGGCCTGCCGCCAGGAGCGGACGGCCTTGGGCGGCATGCCGACCGCCAGGGCGCCGGTCAGCCGCTCGCCCGTGCGATAGGCGGCCACGAACCTGCGCTCGGCCAAGTCCCCCTCCACGACGGTGACTTCGTCGTGCCCGCGCAGATGGCCGTACGCCTGGATCTTCATGTCGTACTGGTCGGACCAGAAGTACGGAACCGGCGCGAACGGCCTGCGCGCGTCCGGCGCGGCGAGCAGGTTGCGGGCGGCGGCCATGCCCTGCTCGGCGGCGTTGGTACGGTGCTCGATCCGCATCGACGTCCCGAACAGCGGGTTGTCCCAGCGGGCCACGTCACCGGCCGCGTACACGCCCGGCGCGGCCGCGCAGTACGCGTCGCAGAGCACCCCGTCGCCGACCGGCAGCCCGCTGTCCGTCAG
>KL569258.1:76838-78946 GCA_000715635.1 Streptomyces violaceus
GTGTTGGGCAGCGAGCCGATGGCGACCAGGACCTCGTCGGCCTCGACCAGTTCGCCGTCCGCGAGCCGTACGCCCCCGGCGGTCACCTCGGTCACGGTGACGCCGGTACGCAGTTCCACGCCGTGGTCGAGGTGGGCCTGTGAGAGCACCTGGCCGACCTCGGTGCCGACGGCGTGCGCCAGCGGCACGGGAGCCGGTTCCAGCAGGGTCACCCGGGCGCCAAGACCCCGGGCCACCGCGGCGGCCTCGGCGCCGAGGAACCCGGCTCCCCCCACGACCAGCCGGCAGCCCGGCTTCAGCCGCTCGCGCAGCGCGAGGGCGTCGTCCAGGGTGCGCAGCACGTGCGCGCCGCGGTCACCGGGCAGCCGCCGGGGACGCACCCCGGTGGCCACGATCAGTCCGTCGTAAGGCACTTGCTCCCCGTCGGCCAGACACACCGTACGGTCCGTCATGTCCAGCCCGGTCGCCGCCGACCCCAGCCGTAGCTCGAGGCCGAGGGCGTCGAGGTCGGTCCGCGGGCGCAGCGGCAGGCGCTCGGTGCTCCACTCGCCGGAGAGGATCTGCTTGGACAGCGGGGGACGGTCGTAGGGGGCGCGCGGCTCGTCGCCGACGAGGGTGAGCGTGCCGTCGTAGCCCGCCCGGCGCAGCGTCTCCGCCGCCGCGAGTCCGGCGGCCGAGGCGCCGACGACCACGACGCGCCTCACGACTCCACCAGCCGGATCGCGGCGGCCGGGCAGATCGCCACGGCCTCCTCCACCTCGTCGCGCAGCTCCTCGCCGGGCCGCTCCTCCAGCAGGATCGCGACACCGTCGTCGTCCCGCTGGTCGAAGACGTCAGGAGCGGCCATCACGCACTGCCCCGACGCCACGCACTTCGGTACGTCCAGTTCCACACGCATCGTTGTCACCTCGGTTCTTTCTCAGTGGGGGAGGGGGAGGGGGCACCAGGCCACGGGCAGGCTGTGCACGCCGTAGGTGGTCCCGGTGTGGTCGAACTCCAGGTCCTCGATCGCCGCGTCCAGCCGCAGGGTCGGAATACGGCGGTAGAGGGTGCCGTAGACGACCTGGAGTTCCAGACGGGCCAGGTTCTGGCCCAGGCACTGGTGGGGGCCGTAGCCGAACGCCTGGTGGATACGGGCCGGGCGGGTGATGTCCAGCCGCTCGGCCTCGGGGAAGACCTCCGGGTCCCAGTTCGCGGCGTGCAGATCGAAGATGATGCCGTCGCCCTTGCGGATGACGACGTCCCCGATCTCGATGTCGTCCTTGGCGACCCTGCGCACGCCGGTCTGGACGATGGACAGGTAGCGCAGCACCTCGTCCACCGCGTTGGCGACGACCTTCGGGTCGTCGGTCTCGCGCAGCAGGGCGAGCTGGTCGGGGTGCTGCAGCAGGGCGAGGGTGCCGAGACTGATCATCGTCGCGGTGGTCTCGTGACCGGCGATCAGCATCGCCACGCCCATGGAGACGGCCTCGGCGTGCGTCATCTCACCGGCCTGGACCCGGCCGGCCATCTCAGAGAGCACGTCGTCCTGGGGGGCGGCCGTCTTCTGGGTGATCAGGTTGTCCAGGTAGGCGGCCAGCTCACCGCTGACCCTCCTGGCCTCCTCCGCCGACACCGAACTGTCCAGCACCAGGCTGCTGCTGCGCTGGAAGAAGTCGTGGTCCGTGTACGGCACTCCGAGCAGTTCGGCGATGACCAGGGACGGCACCGGCAGCGCGAACGCCTCGAGCAGATCGACCGGGTTGGGGCCGGCGAGCATCTGGTCGATCAGGTCGTCGACGATCTTCTGGACCGGCTCCCGCATCTTCTCGATCCGCTTGACCACGAACGGCCCGTTGACGGTCCGCCGCAGCCGCGTGTGCTCCGGGGCGTCCGTGTTCGTGATCAGCCGCGGTGAGAGCGGCGCGATCGACGCCCGGTGGGCGTTGACGTACGGGAAGCCGGGGTCGAGGTCGTCGTCGCTGACGCGGGAGTCGGGCAGCAGGGCCCGCTGGTCGGCGTGCCGGGTGACCAGCCAGGGCGTGGCGCCGTTCCAGATGCGCACCTTCGTGACCGGCTTCTCGTCCCGCAGCTCCTGTGCGACCGGGGCGGGAGCCAGCGGGCACTCC
>KL569258.1:79136-79980 GCA_000715635.1 Streptomyces violaceus
CGGGAGCCAGCGGGCACTCCGCCGCCCGCGGCAGCGGGTACTCGGGCAAGGGGCCGGTGGCGCCGGTGACGGGGCAGGACAGGGCATCGGACATGACGTCTCCTCAGTGATGTGGGGTGGGGGAGGGGAAGAGTTCGGGCACCGGTATGGAAGCGGAGCGGGCTGACAGCTTCCGGCCAGCTCCCTGACCTCAAGCTGACGTGACTCACGTCACCCGCCGGCAGGTCGCGGTGTCTCAGGCGTGGGCCGTAGCGCGGTAGTTGGCGACGATCCCGCCGGCCGCGCCGAGCGAGACCAGCCCCATGGCGGCAGCGGCGGCGATTCCCTTCACACCGTCCAGGGCGAAGTACATCGCCACGGCCGCACCGCCGTTGAACAGGAACAGGAACCACAGGGTGCCGGGCTTGGACAGGAAGCCCTTGATCTTCGGCTTCTTGGCGAGCCGCATCCCGGTGACGAGCGCTGCGGCGGACCCGGCGACGGTGGCCACGTCCTTCTGGGTGCCGTCGAGGACGGCACCGGCGCCCAGGGCGGCGCCGAGACCGGCGGTGAAGAAGCTCCAGAGCAGCAGGTTGGCGACGAACGACTTGACGGTGGCGAGGAGCGAAGACATGGAGGTGCCTCTCGGGGTGGAATGCGGGGGAGGGAGGGGTGGGTTCGGCGTGTCCGACCTGTTCACCACGATCCCGTCCGCCGCGTGCCGCGACGAGGGAGCGCGCTCCCGAACCGGGGGTGCGGCCTGCTGCACCACGGCCGTCCAGGGGTCGGCGCCTCAGCGGATGCGCACTAGGAGCGCGCTCCGGAGATCTCCGCCGGTTCGGCGGGGGCTTCGGCCGGCCCGGCC
>KL569258.1:80160-81140 GCA_000715635.1 Streptomyces violaceus
CTGCCGGCGCGGGAGGAACGAGGAGAGGAAGAAGGCCAGGAGGGCCGCGCCGGCACCGAGGGCCATGACCGTCTTGAAGCCGTTCTCGGAGGGCAGGGCGTGGCCGCCGAAGCTGGTGGTCATCTGCGCCAGGATGACGCCGGCGAGGGCGCTGGCGAACGACGTGCCCATGGAGCGCATCAGGGTGTTGAGGCTGTTGGCCGCGGCCGTCTCGGAGGCGGGCACCGCGCCCATGATCAGGGCGGGCATGGCCCCGTAGGCGAAGCCGACGCCGCCGCCGATGACGCAGGCGACCAGGACGATGTGCCAGACCTCGGACATCAACGCGATGCTCAGTCCGTACCCGGCGGCCACGACGATCGCGCCGATCATCAGGGTCACCTTGGGGCCCTTCGCCTTGGTCAGGGCGGCGGACACGGCGGACACGGCCATCATCACCAGTCCCTGCGGGGCCAGGATCAGACCGACGGCCAGCATGGACTTGCCCAGCCCGTAGCCGGTCTGCTCGGGCAGCTGGAGGACCTGCGGCAGGACGAGCGACATGGCGAACATCGAGAAGCCGAGCGCGACCGAGGCGAGGTTGGTGAACAGCACCTGACGGCGGGCGGTGGTCCGCAGGTCCACCAGCGGCTGCGCGGTGCGCAGTTCGTACCGTCCCCACAGCAGGAAGACCAGGACCGCGGCGGCGAACAGCCCCAGCGTCGTACCGCTGGTCCAGCCCCAGTCGCCGCCCTTGGAGACGGCCAGCAGCAGGGACACCAGTGCGGCGGACAGGCCGAGGGAGCCGAGCAGGTCGAAGCTGCCGCCGGTGCGGACCTTCGACTCGGGCACGATCAGCACCAGGAGCGCCAGGGCCACGACGCCGAGGGCGGCGGAGATCCAGAACAGCATGTGCCAGTCGTAGTGGTCGGCGATGAAGGCGGCCGCGGGCAGACCGAGGGCGCCGCCGACGCCCAGGGAGGCGCTCATCAGGGCGGTGG
>KL569258.1:81365-82069 GCA_000715635.1 Streptomyces violaceus
GGGCAGGACGTCCCGCATGATGCTGATGCCGAGCGGGACGACGGCCGCCGCCAGGCCCTGGAGCGTCCGGCCGACGATCATCGGGACGAGCGAGTCGCTCAGGGCGCAGACGACCGAGCCGGACACCAGCAGCACGACGCTGACGAGCAGCATGCGGCGCTTCCCGAACATGTCACCGAGGCGGCCGACCACCGGAGTGGCGACGGCGGCGGCCAGCAGGGTGGCGGTGATCGCCCAGGCGGCGTTCGACGGCGAGGCGTCCAGGTATCTCGGCAGCTCGGGGACGATCGGGATGACCAGGGTCTGCATCAGTGAGACGACGATCCCGGCGAGGGCCAGTACCCCGACCACGGCGTTCGATCTGGGCGGAGCAGGTGATCCGGTCTTCGCGTGGTGGGCGACGGGGTGGGACATGGAAGCCTCCGTGAGTGACGAGGAAGCGCGATTGCTTAACTTAGGCAAGCAGATTCTCCTTGCCTAAGTCAAGCAACTTTTTTACGCTGGGCCCATGCCCACACCGCATCCCGTGGCGGAGCCCGCCTCGACGGCCCTGGCCGAGATCGAGCAAGCCCTCACCCGCATCACGTACCTGGCCGGCCGGGCCCGGCAGCACGAGCGACTGATGGCCGAGTCGGGACTCTCGCTGGACCGGGCCGCCGTGGCGATCCTGCGGCACATCGCCGAGAGCCTGTCTCTTATACACA
>KL569258.1:82271-83996 GCA_000715635.1 Streptomyces violaceus
TCGGTGGAGCCCTCCCACGTCACCCGGCAGCTGCGGCAACTGGAGCGGACCGGCTACGTCACCCGCGTCCCGGACCCGGACGACCGCCGCGCCCAGCGCGTCCGGCTCACCGAGGCCGGGCTGGGCGCGGTCGATCGCATGCGGCGAGTGCGCCGCCAGGGCATGGAGCTGGCCCTGGCGGCATGGTCACCCGAGGAACTGCGGCAGCTGTCCGTGCTCTTCCACCGCCTCGTGGACGACTTCGTGACGCACGCCGAGAGCGAACTGCGCGTCCGCCCCTCGTAACCGACGCATGCTACAGGAGGTCCCGCGGGACCTTCTCGTTCCAGGTGCGGGAGAAGACCCGGCGGTCGGCCTCGTACGCGTCGAGGGTCGCGTCCACGAAGAAGTCCGTCTCGTCGCACCGGAGCTGGGTGTGCGTCACCACCCGTACGTCCCAGTCGTCCCGCTGGAACCGCATGGTCCACGTGGACTCGCCGGAGGCCGAGGTGAATTCGTCGGCGACCGCCGTGTAGCGCTCGTGGGCGCGGCGGCCGGCCTCGACGCCGATGTCGTCGAAGCGGACCGTGCCCCGGTCCTTCACGATGTCCAGCTCGGCGTGGTAGTCGACCAGGTCACGCTTGACCTCCCAGCGCTCCTCGGGGGGCGTGAGCTGGCTCGTGGTGAGCGGGGGAGTGCCCTCGGGCTCGCCGAAGGGGGACGACGGCACCTCGTCCGGTTCGTCCACCGGCCGCACCGGCAGGGTGAGCGTGCTGGAGTGCTCATGGACGCTGAGCAGGGCCGGCTTCGGCGGGGGCCAGGCCAGCGGCCAGTAGGACGTGGAGAGCGACAGCCGGATGCGGTGGCCCGGCGGGAACGCCTGCGCCACACCGTTCAGCGGGATCGTGGCGCGGTACCGCCGCCCCGGCTCCAGCGGCTCCGGGACCTCCGTGCTGTCGCGGCGGGTGAGGTTCAGAATGCCGTACGAGACACGGGTCGCGGCGCCGTCGGGGCTCACGTCGGACAGCCGCGCGGCCACCATGGCGACCGGCTCGCTCACCGACAGGTCGAGTTCCACGCTCGGCGAGCCGAGGATCTCCACCTGCTCGGTCAGGGGCTCGGTGTCGAAGACGAGGGAGCCGCCGTCCTCCTCACGCTGGTCGTACGGCAGGTCCGGCGGCGCGTTGTAGGAGGCCCACTTGCCTCCGAACTGGCCTACCGACAGCGGGGACTGCACGGTCAGCGCGTCGCCGTCGGGTGCCTTCCCCTCATCCGTCGTCGCCTCCTGCGGACGTCCGATCGTGTGCCGGGTGAGCGGATGAACGACCGGCTGGATGTGCGGGGACGGCCAGTCCGGCTCGCCGACCCAGCGTCCCGGCCGTTCCTCGTACGAGGTGGAGGGCGGCACGCTCTCCTGCATCCACGTCCGCAGCATGGGACCCTCCATGACGCCGTTGTCGACGTCCTTGAGCCAGTGATCCCACCACCGCACCAGCTCCTGGAGGTAGCCGATGGCCGGGCCGGGCTCCCCGAGGTGCGGGAACTTGTGCGACCAGGGGCCGATCAGCCCCTTGCGGGGCACGTCCAGATTGCCGAGCAGCCGGGTCACGGCGTTGGAGTAGCCGTCCGCCCAGCCGCTGGAGGCCAGGACCGGGCAGCGCACGCTCGTGTAGTCCTCGCACACCGAGGCGTGCCGCCAGTAGTCGTCGCGGCGCTGGTGGCGCAGCCACTGAAGGACCCACGGCT
>KL569258.1:84194-86672 GCA_000715635.1 Streptomyces violaceus
CTGAAGGACCCACGGCTCGGTGTGCTCCAGCCGTTCGTGCCACATCTCGCGCCAGCGCTCGCCGACCACGACCGGGTCGGGCGGGCAGGTGGCGTAGGCGAACATGGTGCCCGCCTCGGCCAGGTTGTCCGACAGCAGGGCGCCGCCCATGTAGTGCATGTCGTCGGCGTGCCGGTCGTCGGTGAAGGAGGCGATGGCGATGGCCTTCAGGCCCGGCGGCCGGCGGGCCGCCACCTGGAGCGCCGCGAACGCGCCCCAGGAGATGCCCATCATGCCCGTGCCGCCGTCGCACCAGGGCTGTTCCGCCAGCCAGGCCAGGACCTCCTCCGCGTCCTCCTGTTCCCGTTCCAGGTACTCGTCCCGCAGCACGCCTTCCGAGTCACCGGTGCCGCGCAGGTCGACGCGGACACAGGCATAGCCGTGTCCGGCGAGGTACGGGTGGTGGATCGAGTCGCGTACGGCCGTCAGATCACGCTTGCGGTACGGGATGTACTCCAGCACCGCGGGCACCGGCTCCTCGTCCGAGGAGGTCGGGCGCCAGATGTGCGCGGAGAGCCGGACCCCGTCGGACATCGGGATCGTGACGTGCTCGTCTTCCTTCGTCGCGTACGGCAGGTTGGTCACGTAACGCATGAAACCCACGTGCTCCTTACTCTCGCGGGGCGTCCTCGAGGGTGAGGCCCAAGGCCGCCACGCAGTGGTCGTACTTCGCCCGCATCTCCTCCTCGTCCGCCCCGCCGGTGAAGATGTGCGCCAACTCGTAGCTGTAGCTGTCCTGTCCGGGCAGCTCCGAGAGCCTGCTGCCCTCCTCGGGGACCACCTCGATGCGCACGCCCGGGGTCTCCCGCTCGATGCGGGCGATCTCCTCGGGCCCGGGGACCCGGCGCACCACTCCGTCGGTGAACCAGCGGTGGTACCACTTCGCCGCCATCGCGTACGGGCCTTGGCCGTGCGGCATGCGCGGATCCTCGCCGAGGGCGAGGCTGACCATGCAGTGGTGGTTGGGCACGCCGTCGACGTACTGGAACAGTTCCGCGTGCGACTGGGAGTGCCGGGGGTTGATCTCCAGCAGGCTGATCCCCTGAGTCCGCGGGTCGTAGAAGTACTCGATGCTGAAGGTGGCCGAGTCCATGCCGATCTGCCGCATCACACGTTCGGAGACGTCGTGCAGCTCGGCGATGACCGGCTGTGGCAGTGTCGAGGGGTACTGGTGGCGCAGGAAGCAGGGGGAGTCCGGGTACTGGATGGAGTCCAGGACTCCGTAGACCGTCACCTCGCCCTGGTGGACGTAGCCCTCCACGGCGACCTGGACGCCGGACATCGACTCCTCCGCCAGGCAGACCTCGCCGCCCACGCCGTCCATCTCCGGCGGCAGCTCGACGCGTTCGAGGACGTGCTCGAAGGGGCGGCCGATGCGGGAGATACCGTCGCGTATCTCGGCCACGGCCTTGCGGAACTCCTCTTCGTCATCGACTCCGAAGGCGAGCTCGGAGGAGTACGAGAGTGCGGGCTTGAGCCACATGGGGAAGGTCACCTTCTCCGGCGGCCGCGGCGGCTCGGCCGACAGGTCGACCCTGTCGAAGCGCGGGTGCCGGTCCGTGGCCTTCTCCTGCTCCAGCCGGCTCCAGTACTTGTGCTCGCACTTGACCACCGACTCCAGGCTCGTGCTGCGGGTGCCGTAGCGTTCGCTCAGCATCGGGACGAGGGTGCTGACCGGGAAGTCCCAGTAGCCCACGATCGCGTCGATGCTGCCGTCGAAGGCGTCGAGCACGCCCTGGGCCTTGCCGAGCAACGTGGGCAGATGCACCTCGCCGACCTGGAGTTCCTCGACGGTCAGCAGCTGGTGAAAACGCACCCGTTCGGCTCCCGGGATCTGCCGGAGTGTGGGCAGATTGCCCTCGTCGAGCCCGATCACGAACACGTTCTTCACCGTCTCATTCGACACGGCTCTCCTTCCGACGTCCGGCTCGAGGGCCGGTCTTGCAAGATCGTCGGAGTACCCCTCACGGGGGTCGGCAATCCGTTTCGGGCGCGCCTGGCGGCGAGCAGCTCGGTGACGGCCCTGCCCACGATCTCGGCGGCCTCGTACCCGAGCAGGCGGCGAGCACCGTCGCTCCACACCATGATCGCCCCACGGGCGTCGACGACGACCGCGAGGTCCTCCGGTGTTCTCAGATGGCCGCGCGAATCGCCCGCTCGAACCCCTCGACGTGACCGCGGGCGAGCTGTGCCGCCTTCTCCGGTTCACCCGCCACGATCGCCTCGATCAACGGCCCGTGCTCCTCGACGTGGCCGGCCATGTCGGACAGGCGGTCGAGGAACAGGCACCAGATGCGGGTGGCGAGGTTGTCATGGCGGACGAGGGTGTCCTCCAGGTACGGGTTGTGCGCGGCGGCATAGACGGCGCGGTGGACCTGGAGATCCAGACGCATGAGCTCGGTGTCGTCCTGCCGGCCGGAATCCGCGCTCGCCAGCTCC
>KL569259.1:0-1760 GCA_000715635.1 Streptomyces violaceus
GGGCTGTGCGGGGCCGGGTGCTGTGGTGCGGTTGACCGAGGGGGTGGCCGGCGAGAGTGCCGCTCGCTGAACGGTGCGCACTGACGGTGGAGCGACGGTTGCTTCGGCAGCGGGTGCTGCGGGAGGGGTGCCGTGGGGCGGCTGCGGTTCGGGGCTGGTGAGGGACGGCGCGACGGCGGTGGGTGCCGGAGCAGGCGGCCTGTCGGCAGGGGCGCCTGCTGTCGGGGTGGGAGCGGGGGAGTTGGTCCGGCTGTCGTTGACCGGTGCTGGTGCGGTGTTGCCGGGGCGGGTCGTAGCGCCCCCGCTGGCCTGTGGGCGTGGCGGTCGGGCGGGTGCGGCCTGTTGGCGTTGGACCGTCGGGGCCGGGCTGGTGTGGGTGAGGGCAGGCATGTGGGGTGGTGGGGTGGGGGTGCCTGCCGTCGATGCGGTTGCGGTGTGGTTGGGCGCGGCGTCACCGGAGGGCGTTGTGGCGCTGTTGCCGACCTGTGGGCGTGAGGGTGGGGCGGGGATGCCCGTCGGCGGTGTGGGGATGGTGTTCGTCGTGTGGCTGTCCCGGCCGGGTGCTGGTGTGGTCTTGCCGAGCTGTGGGCGTGGCGGTCGGGCGGGGGTGGTCTGTTGGCGTTGGACCGTCGGGGCCGGGCTGGTGCTGGTGCTGGTGCTGGTGTGGGGGCGGGCAGGCGTGTGGGGCGGTGGGGTAGGGGTGCCTGTTGGCGGTGTGGGGCCGGCGGTGGATGTGGTGCGGTTCGGTGCGGTGTCGCCGGTGGGTGTCGTGTGGCCGTCCCGGCCGGGTGCCGGTGTGGCGTTGCCGGTGGGTGACGTCGTAGCAGCGTTGGTCGCCTGTGTGCGTCGTGGCGCCTGGGCCGGGGTGGTCGGGGTGTGAACCGGTCCGGTGCCCGTGCCGGTGGGTGACGGCTGGGGTCGGGTAGGGGTGGCCGGGCGTCGTTGGACGGACGGAGTTGGTACGCCTGGGGTGTCTGTTGTGCTGTGCGCGGACTTGCCCGGCATCGGGGGAGCGCCGGTGGGGTCTTGCGCCCCGGTCGGTCCTGACGGCGGTGTCACCGCACCGGGCCGGGGCGCGGCCACCTTCGGCTGCGTGAGTGCTGCCTCCGAAGCCGGGCTGTTCGTCGTACGGCTCGTGACGGCCGGGTCCGACGGGAGATCGTCGCCTCGTTCGGCGGTGGCCGGGGTGGTGCCGTATCCCGCATCGGCAGGGCTGGTGACCGCGCGCTGCACAGAGGTCGGGGTCGTGGGCGCGGGTGTGCGAACTTCCGTTCCACTGCTGCCGGTTGACGCGCTGGTGGTGACGTCCGCTGCTGTGCCGCCCTTGGAATTCGCGGTCCGGCGCGTCGCCGGGAGCGTCCGTCGCTGTACCGGTGCCGCTCCTGTCTGTGCCCTCGTCAGGGAGCTCGGCCGGGGCGGTCGGCTTGCCGGAACGGGCGTCACGTGGAGACCGGGGGCGGGGGGTGGTGCGGCGACCTGCTCCCGGACGGGCGGCGGTATCGGGGACACCACAGGAACTGCCGGAGCAGCCGGAGTGACGGGAGTGGTCGAACGGGCGGTCACAGCACGTGCCGATCCCGCCGGCCCCGATCCGCCCCCCGACGGTGCGGAGCCGCTCGTACCCAGCCGCTGGACCACGCCCCCGTGCGCCCGGGTACCCCTCGCGACCCCGCCGGCCTCCGCGCCGGCGGCAGGCCCCGGGGTCGTACCAGCTTTCGCGCCGCCCCCGACATGCTCCGAGCCCTCGGGAACCTTCGTCG
>KL569259.1:1967-2658 GCA_000715635.1 Streptomyces violaceus
GGGGTTTCCGAGGTCGGGGGAGTCTTTGAGCCCCTGGCACCCTTCGAGGCCCCAGGAGCCACCGAGGCCCGGTGCACCTTCGAGTCCTCGGCACCCTTCGAAGCCCCGGGAATCCCCGAGACCCCGGGAATCCCCAAGGCCCCGGCACCCTGCGAGACCCCGGGGGTCTCCGAGGCCCGGGGAATCCTTGAGCCCGCGGCACCCTTCGAAGCCCCGGGAATCCCCGAGCCCCCGGAAGCCATCGAACCTCCGGAACCCCTGGAACCCCCGGAAACCCCTGACCCGTCCGAGCCCCAAGACACCCCCGCGGCCCCCGAAACTCCGGCAACACCCCCAGCCCTGGCGGTACCGCCACCGCCACCTGCACTGCCACCGGCACCTGCACTGCCACCGGAACGTGCACTACCACCGGAACGTGCACTGCCCCCGGAACCGCCACCAGCCCCGGCACGGGACCCGGTCGGCCCCACCGCCCTCGCCGGAATCTCCCGCAACGGCACCGCCGGGGCCCGCTGCACCACCGGCTCCGGGCCGGTCAACGGCAAAGCCCCCGTGGGGCGTTCGAGGCCGAACACCGGTCGGCCCGACGTCGGGTGCGAGAGGTCGTCGAGCAGTGTGCGTGACTGCCCGTTCAGGATTGCGGGCGACGCCGTGCCCGCGAACGACGGGTTCTGCCACGTCGGCAGGCGCC
>KL569259.1:2883-3102 GCA_000715635.1 Streptomyces violaceus
CGACCCCGGCCTCCCGCCCGGAGGCCAGGGCCCGCTGGATCGACGGCAGCCTCGACCAGGCGGCGCTCACCACGGGGCCGGCACCCACACCGGCATCTGTACCGGACTCCGTGCCGGTATCCGCACCCGAACGCGCGGAACCACCGCCGGCCGGCAGCCTCCCGCCGGGCACCCCGCCGGACGCCTCGGCGGCAGCGACCCGGTCGCCGCCGTCGAGCT
>KL569259.1:3334-5162 GCA_000715635.1 Streptomyces violaceus
ATCGCCGCCGTCGAGCCCGTCGTCCCGCCGACCCCGCAACCGGTCCAGGAACCCCATGCCTCAGTCCTCCGCCCCGGCCCGCGTGACCAGGGACGCGATCTCGGCCGTGTAGCGGCGGCGGTCGCGGTGTTCCAGGTCCAGGATGTCGTCCATGCTCCAGTGGAAGTGGTAGGCGACGTACGCGATCTCCTCGTGCAGCCGGTCGGTCGCGTACGTCACGATTCCCCCAGGCGGCTCCCGCCGAGTTCCACCTCGAAGGGCTCCGCGCAGTGCGGGCACTCCACCGCCGCGCGGGTGTGGCCCTCCGCGTTGATCTGGCGGTAGAAGTCCTGCAGGAAGGCGAGGTCCGAGGCGAACATGTTCTCCACGGTCCCGTCGTGCACCGTCGGCAGCGTGCCGAGCCGGGTGATCACCCGGCCCAGCAGCACCACCGACAGGAACGCCGGGTTCTCCTGCACCCGCACGTCCCGCAGCGGCACGAGTTCGTCCCGGGCCGTCGACAGGCGCATCACGCCGTCGCGGTGGACGGTGCCCGACTCGTCGACGTAACCGCGCGGCAGCTGGAAGGGGAACTCGGTGCGCAGTTCGTACTGTTGCTGCGGCGCGGCCTGCGCCGGGGCGGCGGGCGGGGCCTGCATCGGCCCCGGCCCGGGTACCGCTTCCGCCCCCGCCCCCACGGCCGGTGCCTGCGCCGGGTCGGCGCCGGAGTACATCACCGCGGCGCCGGCCCTGGCAGCCGTACGCCGCATTACTCGATGTCCAGTTCTTCGAACACGATGGTGACGGTCTCGGTGAGCGCCGACGCCTCGCCCGCCTTCACGGTGCTCGTGTCGATCTTGCTGCACCACGCGTTGCGCATGTTGTAGCGCTTCACGGGGTTGCTCTGGTAGTCCATCATGATGATGGACGCGTTCTTGCGGGCCGTGCTCATCTGGCCGGTGATCGACTGGTTGATCCACTCGGTGAACGCGGCCGACTGGGTCATACCGCGGACGACCGTGCAGGTCCCGTTCTTCTTCACGCCCGGCAGGTTCACGACCTTGTTCTGGCCGTTCTGGGTGTTCTGCTGGTACGTGATGACGTCCTGCTCCATGGACAGGCCGCTGACCTCGGCGAGGTACTCGACCATGACGCCGTCGATCTGCAGCCCGAAATTGTGTGAGGTGAGGGAGTCACCCGGCGAAAGGCTCATGTGCTGTCCGCTGTCCTTCTAGAGGGTCTTGGTTGAGGGGAGGCGCGCGGCCGGGTCTACTCCTCCAGCTCCCCGCCTCCGCTGGAGAACTGGGCCAGCCGGAAGATCACGAACTCGGCGGGCTTCACCGGCGCGATGCCGATCTCGCAGACCACCCGGCCGACGTCGACCGACTCCGGCGGGTTCGTCTCGTCGTCGCACTTGACGTAGTACGCCTCTTCGGGGCGCTGGCCGAACAGGGCGCCGTCGCGCCACTCGTTGACCAGGAACGCCGAGATGTTGCGCCGGATCCGGGCCCACAGGTTGTGGTCGTTGGGCTCGAAGACCACCCACTGGGTGCCGATCAGGATCGACTCCTCCAGGTAGTTGAAGTACCGGCGGATGTTGAGGTAGCGCCAGGCCGGGTCGGAGGAGAGGGTGCGGGCGCCCCAGACGCGGATGCCGCGGCCGGGGAAGGCGCGGATGCAGTTGACGCCGATCGGGTTGAGCAGGTCCTGCTCGCCGCGGGTGATCTGGAGCTCGAGGTCGACGGCGCCGCGGACGACCTCGTTGGCGGGGGCCTTGTGGACACCGCGCTCGGAGTCGTTGCGGGCCCAGACGCCGGCGACATGGCCGCTCGGCGGCACCAGCCGGGAG
>KL569259.1:5417-6062 GCA_000715635.1 Streptomyces violaceus
GGTCTTGATCCAGGGGTAGTACAGGGCCGCGTACTTGGAGTCGTAGCCGGCGGTCTCCTGGCGCCAGACCCGGATCTGACGGGCGTTCATGCCCGGCGGCGGGTCGATCACGGCGACCCGGTCGCCCATCAGCTCGCAGTGCGCGATCAGCCCGAGCTGGACCGCCTTGACGGCCTCCAGGTCGATCACGCCGCGCTGGTAGGCGGCCATCAGGTCGGGGACGGCCACCATGGAGACCTCGTCCACCGCCTCCAGACCGCCGAAGCCCGTGCGGTCGGCGGAGTCGCCGAGGTACTGGGCCGGGCCCGGGTGCGAGGTGTCCGCGTTCCCGGTGGAGGCGGCGGGGGCGGGCGCGGGCGCCGGGGCCGCGAGGGCCACCGTCTGGTTGTCCGGGCGGGCCAGCTGAGCGGCCGGCGCGGCCTCGGTGACGGTGATGAGCTTGGAGCGCTCCTTGACCTGCGTGACGACGTAGTTGCGGCCGCCCTTCTTGGCGGTCACGTCGAACGTCTCGACCGGCTTGTCGCCGTCCTTGACGATCAGCTTGAACCGTTCGGCGGGGCCCTCGCCCTCGGGGTCCGCGACCTCGACGCTCAGGTCGCCCTGCGCCACGGCCGTGACGGCGAAGGTGCCGAGCTGCTTCGGCTC
>KL569259.1:6267-10594 GCA_000715635.1 Streptomyces violaceus
GCTTCGGCTCGCCCGCGGGCAGTGCGGCCGGCGCGTTGCCGGAGCGGCCGGTGACGGCGGCGGGGCCTTGGCCGGCCTCGGCGGGCGCGCCCTCGGCGGAGCCTCCCACGCGGACGACGTACGCGGCGGAACCGCCGTTGTTGAAGAAGCCGTAGACGGAGTGCGCGAGATAGTACCCGTCGGTGAACTCACCGAAGGCCGCCACGTACTGCGTCCAGTTGGTGACCAGTGTCGGCTCGTTCAGCGGTCCGGTCGGCGCGAGGCCGACGAAGGCCGCCACCGAGGTCCCCACCCCCTCGATCGGGCGCGAGCCGCTGGCCACCTCCTCGACGTAGACGCCGGGCGACAGGTAGGACGGCATGCTCTGCTCTCCTCGGGGTACGAGACACGAACAGCTCTCACCCTCGCGCGCGCCGGGTCGGCGGGAAACGGCCTCCGGTGCCGAAGCGGGGGCAATCCGGTTGCCCGCAAGGGCAGTTCCGAAGGTGCCCCGGCCCTCGTCACCCCGGCCCCTGCCCTCACCTCTGCCCTCGTGGCCCTCCCGTTCCACGGCCACGGCGGGTGAAACTGGCGGGTCAGCCGTCGAGTGTCGAGGAGAACGCCGTGCACGCACACGGAACAGGGGGCAGGCGGGCCGCCGATCGGGACGACGTCCGCGCGAACACGCCCGGAGTGCCGGTGCACCCGATGCTGGCGCTCCAGCGCATGGCCGGCAATGCTGCCGTGGCCCGGACCGTGGCGGAGGAGCGGCACGAGCACGACGCGCACTGCGGGCACACACCGTCCGTGCAGCGTCGCGCCCTGGTGCACGACGTGCTGAACACCCCGGGCCAGCGCATGGACTCCGGGTTGCAGACCGAGATGGAGGCCCGTTTCGGCGGCGCCGACTTCAGCGGCGTACGCGTGCACAAGGGGCCGCTGGCCCGGGAGTCGGCGGCGGAGCTGGGCGCGAAGGCATACACCTCCGGGGCCCACATCGTCGAGGGCGCACCGCTGACCAAGGAGGACTGGGCGCACGAACTCACCCACTTCCAGGACCAGATGGCCGGCCCCGTCCCCGGCACGGACAACGGCGCCGGCGTCAAGATGTCCGACGTCGGCGACTCGGGCGAGCGGCACGCTGTGGACAACGCCCGGCGGGTGATGAACGGGCCGGTGCCCGCCGTTCAGCCGACACCCGCCGGGGGCGCCGCCGGGCCGGGCGGCGGCGCACCGGACCGGGGGACGGTTCAGCGGACCGTGTGGACGTTCGACCAGGCGGCCAGCGTCCAGGACGAACGCGAACGACCGCACTACCGGTGGCGGAGCGAGGGCGGTGCCGGCGCTCTCAAGACCTCCGCCGAGCTGGGACTCGACCCCGGGAGGAAGCCCCACCCGGGTGACACGTACGACGACGAGAGCGAGCAGCTCCACAGCAGCGAGAACGTCGCGTTCTCCACCAAGGGCCGGATCACCGAGCAGGATCTCGTCCGGCGCCGGACACAGACCAGCCGGGCGGTGGCCGAGGCCAAGCAGCGCATCGCCTCGGCACTGAAGATGCTGAGGGAGGCCGACGGCGACCCCAAGGGGGCGCTGCTGGCGGGTCTGGAGTCGGGCTTTCCCGTGTTCCGGACGGCCCCTCCCGGGCAGCTCGCGCCGTTCCTGCCCCGGATCGCCGAGATCATCCAGCGCATCCACGACGGACTGAACGCGCAGGGCGCGAAGATCGCCCTGGTCGGCAGCGGTGTGCCGGGCGTGCCGCAGAACGCCACCGCCTGGGTCGACGGGAACCTGTCGGAGAACGTGGCGGGTCTGTTCAGCCTCGGCCACGACAAGATGAGCGAGGAACTGCCGCCCCTGATGGAGCGCTCAGGACCGATCCACCTGCTGGAGCCGGGCCAGATCGCGTGGTACATCGTCCACGAGGCCACGCACCGGTTCGCCGGAACGCTCGACTACCAGTACAGCCCGTACTTCGAGGAGGTGCAGGAGGACAAGTTCACGGCCTCGGCGGATCCCGAGGTGGCGGCCGCGATGGAGCCCGCGATGCTCGACCGGCGCAAGGTGCGCGATCCGAAGGAGTTCAACGGCAAGGACGAGCAGACGTACCTGGGCAAGCAGTCCAACTGGTACGCCCTGGGCCGGCGCGCCCTCATGAACGCCGACTCCTACGCCCAGTTCGTCCTGACGGCGACCGGAGCACCGGCGCCCCGGACCTGACGGCCCGCACCGTGGCCCGTTCGGCCCTCTCATCGTGCCCTTAAGCTTCCTGACGCACCGTGGACACCCGGCTAGCGTCGGGACGTGAGCCTGTGGACATCTCTGGAACCCGCCTCCGCGACCGTCGACCCGGGCAGCAGCACGCGCGTGCGCCTGCGCCTGCGCAACACCGGTGACGTCGTCGACGAGTACCGCTTCGAACCGGTCGGCCCCGTCGCCCCTTGGACGACGGTCGAGCCGGCGTCCCTGCGCCTCTACCCCGGCACGACCGGCACGGTGGAGCTGACGTTCGCGCCGCCGCGTACGCCGGACGCCACGGCGGGCCCGAACCCGTACGCGGTGCGGATCACGCCGACCGAGCATCCCGAGGCGACGACCGTCCCCGAGGGGAATCTGACCATCACGCCGTTCACCGAGGTGCGGGCGGAGCTGGTGCCGCCCACGGTCAAGGGGCGGTTCCGGGGGCGGCCCCGGCTCGCCGTCGACAACGTGGGCAACACCAAGCTGACCGCGTCCCTGAGCGGCAGCGACAACGGCGACGAGCTGTCGTACGACATCCACCCGGCCAACGTGCAGATCGAGCCGGGCCGGGCGGCGTTCGTCAAGACCACGCTCAAGCCCAAGAACATCATCTGGTTCGGGTCGAAGGAACAGCGGCCCTACACCCTCGCCGTGCAGCGGTCGGGCGCCACGGCCATGCCCGTGGAGGGGACGTTCGTCCAGCGCGGGTTCCTGCCGGGCTGGCTGGCGACCCTCTTCGGGATCCTGTTCGCCCTCGCGTTCACCTTCCTCATGCTGTGGCTCGCCTACAAGCCCTCGGTCACCACCAAGGCCGACGCGTCGCCCGTCGGCGCCGGCAGCACCCTCGCGCCGTCCCCGACACCCACCCCGTCCCTGACCTCGGCGCCGCCCCCGTCGCCGACGCCGCAGGAGTCGGAGGCCGGTGCGGGGCAGGGCGGCGGGGGTGCCGCACCGCCGCCGCCGCCCGCCAAGAAGAAGCCGAAGCCCGTGGTGCCGGCGATGAACGTCCTGCTGTACAACCCCACCACCAAGAAGTGCGCGACCGCCCCCGAGAACAAGGCCGACAAGCCGGTCAAGCAGTTCACCTGCGACGAGACTCAGCAGGACAACCAGCGGTGGAACCTGGAGGTGAAGTACAAGAACAAGGGGCCGGGCGGTCACGCGCTCTTCCAGATCCGCAACGTCAAGGACCAGCTCTGCATGGACCTGCCGAACTTCGGGGCGGCCCCCGTGCCGTCCGGGATCACCGAGTTCCCCTGCGCCGGCACGATGCAGGACAACCAGCTGTGGTGGATCGACAAGCAGGAGAGCGGGGCCTACTGGATCCGCAACTACGCCAGCAACAGCAAGTGCCTGGACGTGTCCGGCTACAGCACCGGTGGTGACGGCAGCAACCTCACCCTGTTCCACTGCTCCAACACGGACGACCAGGAGTGGAAGATCGTCCAGCCCTCGGACGGCTGACGGCCCGGCCGGCTACCAGGTGCCTTCCCCCGGCACCAGGCGGCCGGCCTTGCGGTACTCGCGGCGGGCGCCCTCCAGGAGGTCGTCCGCCGTGACCTCGCCCCCGCGCCCGGCGGCCAGGTACGCGGCGGTCACCACCGCGCTGCGGATGGAGCCGCCCGCCAGCTCGAAGCCGTTCGCCACCGCGTCGAGTTCGATGCCGTCCGCACGGGGCACGTGCGACAGGCTGTGCCGCCACAGCGCGAGGCGCTGCCCGGCGTCCGGGAACGGGAAGTCGACGATCAGGTCCAGACGCCGGGTGAACGCCTCGTCGATGTTGGCGCGCAGGTTGGTGGTGAGGAGCGCGATGCCGTCGAAGGACTCCAGCCGCTGGAGCAGGTAGGCGCTCTCCAGGTTGGCGTACCGGTCGTGCGCGTCCTTCACCTCGGACCGCTTGCCGAAGACGGCGTCGGCCTCGTCGAAGAGGAGCACCGCGTCGGTGCGGTCGGCCTCGGTGAAGATGCGTTCCAGGTTCTTCTCGGTCTCGCCGACGTACTTGTCGACGACGGACGACAGCTGGACGACGTAGAGATCGAGTCCGAGGTCGGCCGCGACGACCTCCGCCGAGAGCGTCTTGCCGGTGCCGGACCTGTCTCTTATACAC
>KL569259.1:10797-11575 GCA_000715635.1 Streptomyces violaceus
CGCCGAGGACCCGGTCGCGGTGGCGGGCGCGCAGGGCGAGTTCCCGCAGCTGGGTCAGGGGCCCGTCGGGCAGCACGAGGTCCCGCCAGTCCACGTCGGGCCGGATCCGGCGGGCATGCTGCTCCAGGCCGGAGGCGGACTGCTGCCGGGCGGCGAGGCGCAGATGGGCGGGGGAGAGCGGGGTCCCGTCGAAGTCGGCGAGGCTCCGGGCCGCACGGGCGGCACGGGTGATGTGGTCACCGGCGAGGTGGTACGGGGCGACGGTGGCGGCCAGGTCGAAGCCGGGTTCCCCGCCGAGGGCGGCCGACCAGGCGTCCACCGCGCCCGCGCGCCGTGCGGGCGCCTCCAGGACGAGAGGGTCCTGGTCGCACCACCGGGGGTCGTACGGGCGGGACCCGGTCACCAGCACGGGCACGTCTACGGCCGCGGCCAACGCGCGGAACAGCGCCGCCGGTTGTTCCGGCAGCCCCGTGACGACGACCGCACGGTCGCTCAGCCGGGCCTCGCGCAGCAGGTCCGGGACGAGGTCCTCGGGGCCCGTGAAACGCACGGCCGCGACGCCCGCGGCCCGCAGGGCGGCGGTGACACAGGGGAGCCCGTCGCCCTCACGGCGCTCGCGCAGATACACGGTGAGCGGCGGCCCGGAGCCCAGCCGGGCGGCCAGCCGCCGGGCGATCCGGTCGGCCTCGTCGTCCGGGGCGGGGTCTCGGGGGTTTGTGCGGGGGGCTGGTGTGTCGTGGTCGGTGTCCCGGGGGTTTGTGCGGTGGGCAGGTGCGTG
>KL569259.1:11902-12369 GCA_000715635.1 Streptomyces violaceus
GTGTGTCTTGGCCGGGTTCCCGGAGGTCTGCGCGGGGAGCAGGTACCACCTGGTCAGGGACACGGAGGTCCGCGCGGGGGGCAGGTGAGCCGTGGTCGGGGTCCCGGAAGTCCGTGTCGGGGGCCGGTGCGTCCTGGCCGGGGCCTCGGAGGTCTGCGCGGGGAGCTGGTGTGTCCTGGTCAGGTTCCCGGAGGTCCGTGCCGGGTGCCGGTGCGTCCCGGCCGGGCTCCGGTGCGGGCAGTGCCTGTAGGTGCCCGGTGAGTGACACGTCGGGGGTGTCGTCGCCGAGCAGGTGGGCCACGAGACGGTCCGGTACGCGCAATGCCCGGCTGAGGAAGGGCCGTTCGGGCTCCTCCACGGTGAGCAACCCGAACGCGGACAGCGGCGCCGCGGGATGCAGCCGGGCCCGCCCCTCGGCCAGGTGGACGGGGATCCCGCACAGGTCGAGGGCTGTCTCTTATACACAT
>KL569259.1:12646-12798 GCA_000715635.1 Streptomyces violaceus
CCGTACAGCGGCTCGAAGCCGCGGTCCAGGTCGGGGGCGAGGGCGATGAGGAGCAGCGCGGTGTCGAGCTCGGTCAGGCGGAGCCGGGCGGAGAGCCCGGCCAGACGGTCAGGGCCGGCGTCGGGTCCGGGCGGCCCGCCGGTGCCGGGGCA
>KL569259.1:13016-15262 GCA_000715635.1 Streptomyces violaceus
GCCGGTGCCGGGGCAGGCGAGCGGCAACGGCTCCGCCGGGCGCAGCAGATGCCGTACTGCCTCCTCCGACAGGTACAGGCCGCGCAGCGGGTCGCCGGCCGTGGGGTCGCCGGTGGACCGGTGCTCCACCAGCAGGGCGACCCGGTCCCGCAGTTCGGCGAGGCGGGCGAGGAGTGCGGTGGCGGGGACGTCAGACGTCTGAGTGGTCATGTCCTGCGGTCCAGACCCCGGCCTCGGCGCGCCGTCCTGCGGGCCTCCCGGGCCTCTTGGGCCGCCGCCACCTGCCGTCCGCTGTGCGCGCGTTCCTCCGTCTTTGGCGGTGTGCCGTCCACGGTGCGGACACGGACCGCCACGCCCTCGGTGACGGGCGGGCCGGCGTCGTACTCGGGGTAGGCCGGGAAGGGAGCGGTGATCACGAGGTCGAGGGACGGCTTGAGTTCGCCGCCGAGCGCGGACCAGATCTCCGCGAGGGAACGCGACTCGGTCTGTGTGCCGGCCACGGACATCGGGATCGTCATGCCCAACGCGCCGAGAGAACCGGGAAGTTCGGCGGGGCCGATCAGTTCGCGCGGGATCAGCGTGGCCAGCACCGCGGACAGCAGCCGGTGTTCGTCCTGGGGCTGTTTCGTCCACGCCGTCACCAGGTACGAAAGCCGGAACCAGCGGGGCGGCTGCCGGTGCTTGACGACGATGTCCCGTTCGTCGTGGATCGGGAGATGGCCGCGCTGACGGCGGGCGACGTCCTCCCGGATGTCGTACAGATAGGCGTTGATCGTGGGCGCGTTGCGGCGGGCGGCCCAGTCACGGGTCGGGGCGTCGAGGGCGACGTCGATGCCGGAACCGGCCAGTGCGCCGCCGCTGAGCAGGTTCTTGAGAACCTCGTCCACTTCGTGGATCACCGATGTGCTCCCGCTTCCGCCCTGCCGTGCTGTGCCGTGCTCGTCCTCGAGGGGGTCACCTGCCGCCGATGCGCCGCCGATGTGCCGCCGCATCCGATCCTGCCCTCCGCCCCGCCCCGGCCCGCAGGGACGCCGGGGACGGCGGCCGGGCAGACCGCGCTGCCCGTGGGGTCGGCTTCGGATGCCCGTTCGGTCAGATGTAGCCTTCCCGCAGGGCATGGGCCACGGCGTGTGCCCGGTTACGCAGGTGCAGTCGGGTGGTCAGCCCGTGCATCACGTTCTTGACGGTGCGTTCGGAGTAGGACAGCTTGCTGGCGATCTCACCGGTGTCGAGTCCCTCGGACACCAGCCGCAGTACGTCCACCTCACGGGGTGTCATCCCCGAGACCGGAGCGCCGGTACGGCCGGCGGCGCCGCGATGCAGGGTGCCCACCTGGTTGATCAGCCGGCCGAGCAGATCGGCGGGCAGGTCGCCGTCGCCCCGGGCGGCCGCGAGCACGGCCTGCACCAGCCGGGTCGCGGTGGCCTCACGGCGCCACACGATGGCACCGACCCCGCACTCGATCACGTCGAGCAGTTCCGTCTCCCGCAGCGCGGACACCACGAGCACCGCCCGCGCGCCCTCGCTGCGCACCAGCCGGCGCAGCCGGGTCAGGGCCGTGTCGTCGAGGACCTCGTCGATGAGCAGGGCCACCGTGCCGGGGCCGGACTCGGTCTCCTCCCGCAGGTCGATCTCCGGGAACCGGCGCAGCTGGCTGAGTGCTCCCTCGCGCGATATCGGGTCCGTGGCGTGCACCGCCACGGGTATCCGGGGCGCGGAATCGGCCGTGCCGGGGCGTGTGGTCCGCGATGAGCTGAGCAACCGTTTCCCCTATGTCCACGTACGCGCCACCTCTGTGGGGTCGGTGGCGGATGTGCACTCCTCACCCTTCTGGGGCGGACGGTCCGGACGCAATCGTGGATCACCACGAGACGCACCACGAGATCGGCCCCGCGAAGACCACGAGATCGGCCCCGCGCCGACCACGAGATCGCAGGCGGCCGCCGAGCAGCCGTGAGGTGACGGCCCGTCCGGTTCCACCGGGGCCGGAACTCGCCGCCGTGGCACTCGTCACGGCACCAGCCCCGGGCGCGGGCCGTCCTCGACGGGGGAAACGCCACGTCCGACCAGGGAGGCAGGAATGCCCGATCCTCAGCCCGAGCAGTTGCGGCGTGCGCAGCCGGCCGAACACCGGGAGGCCGCTGCCCTGCTGGCGGCCGGCATCGCACGCGCCCGGTCCGGGACGGGTGGCCTCGTGCTGCTGCGCGGAGCCACCGGCACCGGCCGGACCCTGTCTCTTATACACA
>KL569259.1:15456-16364 GCA_000715635.1 Streptomyces violaceus
CGCCCAGGGCGTGCGGGTGCTGCGCGCCCGCTGCTCGCCGGGCTGGGCTGCAGCGCCCTTCGCCGCCGTGCTCCAACTCCTCGGACCCGTACCGGGCTCGGAGCAGACCGACCC
Organism: Streptomyces violaceus; assembly: GCA_000715635.1. GTDB lineage: Bacteria > Actinomycetota > Actinomycetes > Streptomycetales > Streptomycetaceae > Streptomyces > Streptomyces violaceus. The sequence goes on from KL569259.1 coordinate 15,571, forward strand.
GGCCGGCGACGAACGCGAGCAGGCCGCCCTGCTGCGGCATGCGCTGCGCTCGTACGCCGGCGAGTCCCCGCTGCTGCTCGCCGTGGACGACGTCCACCTCGCCGACGGCCCCTCGTACCGCTGGCTGGTGGAGGCCGCCCGGCACGTGGACCGATTACCTCTGCCGATCCTGCTGGCCGTCACCGAACGCAGCCAGTACGACATCGATCCGCCAGCCCCGGGCTTCACCCACACCCTCTCTCCCGCCCTCGTCGATACCCACACCCTGTCCCCGCTCACCCCGGACGCGGCGACCGGCCTGGTGCGCGCGGAGCACCCCAACGCCCCTACGGCATGGGTCGAGAGCTGTGTCCGGGCCGGCGCGGGCAGCCCCCTGCTGCTGAGGGCCCTCCTGGACGACCTCAGCGCCTCCGCCGGGTACGCGACCGGCGTCCCGCTCCCGTACCCCGACCTTCCCGAGGCCTCCGCGGCCCTGTACCAGGGCTCCTACGTGGCCGCCGTGCAGTGGTGGCTGGACAGCGCCGGGAACGGCACGGCTGAGGTGGCCCGGGCACTCGCCGTCCTCGAGGAGGGATGGGAGCGGGCTGAAGGGGGAGCGGGCGGGGGCGAAGCGCCGGCCGGTCTGCTCGGGGAGCTCGCCGGTGCCGATCCGGCCCGGGTGGCGGGCTGGCTCACCGCGATGACCGGGCTCGGCCCGCTGCGCCCCGGCCCGGACGGCCTGCCCCGCTACGCCCATCCGCTGCTGAGGGACGCCGTACTCACCGGCGTCCCGGCGGCCCGGCGGCGCGCGGTGC
>KL569259.1:16585-17209 GCA_000715635.1 Streptomyces violaceus
GATGTGTATAAGAGACAGCCCCTACCGCGGCCGTGGCACGGCACCTGCTGTGGTCCGGCCCCGTCGGCGCCGGCTGGGCCCCGGCCGTTCTGCGGGACGCCGCCGCCCTCGCGCTGCGCGACGGCCGCTCCGACGACGCCGTCGCGTTCCTGCGCAGAGCCCTGGAGGAGCCGCTGCCCGACGACCACCGGCAGCGGGTGCTGACCGAGCTGGGCTCCCTGGAGTGCGCGGGCCGGGATTCCTCGGCCGGCATCCCCCGGCTCACCGAGGCACTGGGGCTGCACGGCACACCGCAGGACCGGGTGCGTGCCGCCGTGGCCCTCGGCACCGCGCTGGCCGGGCGCGGCCGGGCCCGCGCCGCCGTCGAGGTACTGCGCACGGTGGACGGCCAGCTCACCGGGCACCCCGACCTGGGCGGTGCCCTGCAGACCGCGTCCGCCCTGCTGTCGGACCAGGACCAGATGGTCCGCAGGGACGTGTACCGCTGCCTGTCCGAGTCCGCCGAGCGCTCACCGGAACTCGTGGGACCGGCGACCCGGGCGTTGCTCGTCCGGTATGCGGCCAGCGCCGCACTGGCCTCGGCGGGCGACGCGATGCGGCAGGTGCGCGCACTGCTCGCCGAGC
>KL569259.1:17352-17893 GCA_000715635.1 Streptomyces violaceus
GTGCGCGCACTGCTCGCCGAGCCGGCCCACCCGCTGACCGAGCCGTTCCTGCTCGGCACGTCCGCCGCGATCGCCCAGTGGGCCGACGAACTCGACGAGGCCGACCGCCTCGTGGACCGCGGCCTGGCCGGACAGCGCCCCGACCTGCTGCACCCCATGCACGCGGCGCTGCTCAACACGCGGGCCGACATCGCCGCCGCGCGCGGCGAGTACACGCTGCTGCCCGCCGAACCTCCCACCCACGCCCACGGCCCCTCCAACGTGCACGCCACCACCCTGATCGCACTCGTGGAGACCGGCCGCACCGCCGAGGCCCGGCGGCTCGCGGACGGCTTCGACCTGCGCGAGGCGCCCGACAACTGGGAGCTGAACCGCTTCCTGTACGCGCGGGGCGTGCAGCGCGCCGCCGCGGGCGACACCGCCGGGGCCCTGCACGACTTCCTGGAGTGCGGCCGCCGCCAGACCGCCCGCGAGGTGGTCAGCCCGGTCGTCACCCCGTGGCGGTCCGCCGCCGCCGAATGCCTGTCTCTTATACACATCT
>KL569260.1:0-3486 GCA_000715635.1 Streptomyces violaceus
GCCACCCCCTCACGACTGCAACCCCCGCGGCCGCAGCAGCAACTCCGCGATCGACGCCAGCCAGTCCACCAGCAGTGCCAGCACGACGGTGAGGATCGAGCCCAGCACCAGCACGGGCATCCGCTGGTTGGTGATGCCGGTCGTGATCAGTACACCGAGGCCGCCGCCCCCGCCGAAGACCGCCAGGGTCGCCGTGCCGACGTTCAGGACCAGGGCCGTACGGACACCCGCGAGGATCAGCGGGACGGCCAGCGGCAGTTCGACCCGGCGCAGCACGCCGAGCGGGGACATGCCGATGCCGCGCGCCGCCTCCAGCAGGGTCGGGTCGTTCGCCTTCAGGCCGGTGATCGTGTTCGACAGCACGGGCAGGATGGCGTAGATGATCATGCCGATGAGGGCGGCCCTGCGGCCGATGCCCAGCCAGATGACGAGGAGCGCCAGCAGGCCGATCGCCGGGGTCGCCTGGCCCATGTTGGCGAACGCCATCGCCACCGGGGTGGCCCTGCTCAACGCCCCGCGGGTCAGCAGGATGCCCAGCGGGATCGCGATGATCAGCACGAAGAACGTGGAGATCACGGTCAGCTGGATGTGCTGCCACAGGGCCTTCGAGACCTGGCCGCCCGACAGGGCGTTCCGGGAGAGCGCGTCCAGGTCGGCCTGCAGGAACCAGAGCCAGGTGGCGAGCAGCACGGCCACCAGGGCGGCGGGCAGGACGGTCAGTTTCTGCCAGGTGATGCGTGCGGGCCGGGGAGCCGGGGGCCTCCGGGGCGCCTCGGCCTTCTCCTCGGCCGCCGGCTCGGAAGGAACGTCCTTCACCTCGGGCGCGGTCACGCCTTCCGCTCCCCGCCGAGGCCGGCCACACCCGCGACGCCGCCGCCCTCCTGCTCCGCGTGCGTCTGCGAGGCCCGCAGCGACTCCAGCTCGTGCTGGTGCTCCATCGCGTCGAGCCGGTCCGCCTCCAGCATCTCGTGCACGGAGTTGATGAGGGTCTCCATGTCGACGACGCCCGTGTACTCGCCGCGCCGCCCGGTCACCGCCACCCGTCCCGCGTTGTCGGTGAGCACCGCCTCCAGCGCGTCCCGCAGGGTCGCGTCCCGGGTGACCGTGTCGTGCACCAGCGTCCCGGCCCGGGCCAGCGAGCCCCGGGCCCGCATCAGGTCGCCCCTCCTCAGCCACTTGTAGGGGCGGCCGCGCCGGTCGAGCAGCAGGACCTCGTTGGTGCCGCCGGTCCGCAGCCGGTTGAAGATCTGCTGCAGCGGGTCGTCGATCGTGACGGTCGGATAGTCGGTGACCTCCACGTCCCGTACGCGGGTCAGGTTCAGCCGCTTCAGCGCCGCCCCGGCGCCCACGAACCCGGACACGAAGTCGTCCGCCGGGTTGGTGAGGATGGCCTCCGGGGTGTCGAACTGCGCGATGTGGGACCGTTCGCGCAGGACGGCGATCCGGTCGCCGATCTTGATCGCCTCGTCGAAGTCGTGGGTGACGAAGACGATCGTCTTGTGCAGCTCGTGCTGCAGCCGGATCAGCTCGTCCTGGAGATGGTCGCGGGTGATCGGGTCCACCGCCCCGAACGGCTCGTCCATCAGCAGCACCGGGGGATCGGCGGCGAGGGCCCGCGCCACGCCCACGCGCTGCTGCTGACCGCCCGAGAGCTGGCGCGGATAGCGGCCGTGGAACTCGCCGGGGTCGAGGCCCACCAGGTCGAGGAGTTCCTCGGTCCGCTCCTTGATCCGGGTTTTCGGCCAGCCGATCATCTTCGGCACGAGGGCGATGTTCTGCGCGACCGTCATGTGCGGGAAGAGCCCGGCCGACTGGATCGCGTAGCCGACCTTGCGGCGCAGCTTGACCGGGTCCATGTCGGTGACGTCCTCACCGTTGATGCGGATCCGGCCGCCGGTCGGCTCGATCAACCTGTTGATCATCTTGAGCGTGGTCGACTTACCGCAGCCCGAGGGGCCGACGAAGACGACGACCTCGCCCGCCTTGATCTCCATGCTCACGTTGTCCACGGCGGGCTGCGCACCGCCGGGGAACCGCTTGGTCAGGCTCTCCAGCTCGATGGAGGCACCATGGTCGGACTCAGGCACGGATCCCCCTGGGAATGGTCAGCCGTCCGATCAGGACGTACGCGGCGTCGAACAGCAGCGCCAGGACGATGATGCCGAGCGTGCCCGCGAGGACCTGGTTGAGCGCGTTCGCGCTGCCCAGCGAGGCGAGGCCGCGGAAGATGACGTTGCCGAGGCCGGGGCCCGAGGCGTACGCCGCGATGGCCGCGATGCCCATCAGCATCTGGGTCGAGACCCGGATCCCGGTCAGGATCGGCGGCCAGGCCAGCGGCAGCTCGATCCGCAGCAGCCGGGCCGACCGGGACATCCCGATGCCCGTGGCCGCGTCCACCAGTGACGGGTCGACCCCGCGCAGGCCGACGATCGCGTTGCGGACGACCGGCAGCAGCCCGTACAGCGTCAGGGCGATCACCGTGGGCGGCACGCCGAGACCCACGATCGGGATGAGCAGACCGATCAGGGCCAGCGCCGGGACGGTCAGGATGGTGGCGGTGGTCGTGGTCGCGAGGTTCCCGGACCACTCGCTGCTGTAGGTGACGACGGCGATCAGCACCCCGATCACGGTCGCCACGACCATGCACTGGAAGACGACGCTCGCGTGCTGGTAGGCGTCCGTGAGCAGCTGCTGGTGCCGGTTGCCCAGATACTCCCAGAAGTTCACGCGCTCACCCCATGACTCAGGTCTCCTCCGCGGCCTGCTCCACCAGCGGGATGATCCGCGGCGGAACGGGGTTCTCCATGACGATCGCCGTGGAGGCCCGGACGATGCCATCAAAACCGACGACCCGGTCGATCACACGCTGGAGATCGGCGTTCGAGCGGGCCACGAGCCGGCACAGCATGTCCCCGCTGCCGGTGGTGGTGTGCAGCTCCAGCACCTCCGGCACGGTCGCCAAGTGAGCCCGTACGTCGGCTCCTTGGCCCTGCCGGATCTGGAGCGTCGCGAACGCCGTGACCGGGTAGCCGAGCGCCGCCGGATCCACCTCCGGACCAAAGCCGCGAATGACTCCGTTCGACTGAAGCCGGTCCAGCCGGGCCTGCGCCGTGCCCCGGGCCACCCCCAGCCGCCGGGACATCTCCAGCACCCCGATCCGCGGCTCCCGGGCCAGCAGCAGGATGATCCGGCCGTCCAGATGATCGATCGCCACAGCAGCCTCCCGAGGTGGTCATCCTGTACAGAAAGGCCGATGCCACGGCCGTATTGCTGAACAGATTGCCCAGCGGAAACGCAAACTATTGCGCACCTTGCCGAGCGGGGAGACCCTGCGGCTATGACGCAGACCACACACCACACTCCCGACACCGCCCGGCAGGCCGACCCCTTCCCGGTCAAGGGAATGGACGCGGTCGTCTTCGCCGTGGGCAACGCCAAGCAGGCGGCGCACTACTACTCCACCGCCTTCGGCATGAAGCTGGTCGC
>KL569260.1:3725-4051 GCA_000715635.1 Streptomyces violaceus
AGAACGGCAGCCGCGAGACCGCTGCGTACGTCCTGGAGAACGGCTCCGCCCGCTTCGTCCTCACCTCGGTCATCAAGCCCGCGAGCGACTGGGGCCACTTCCTCGCCAAGCACGTGGCCGAGCACGGCGACGGCGTCGTCGACCTCGCCATCGAGGTCCCGGACGCGCGCGCCGCGTACGCCTACGCCCTCGAGCACGGCGCCCGCTCGGTAACCGAGCCGTACGAGCGCAAGGACGAGCACGGCACCGTCGTCCTGGCCGCCATCGCCACCTACGGCGAGACCCGCCACACCCTCGTCGAGCGCTCCGGCTACGACGGCCCCTAC
>KL569260.1:4231-5276 GCA_000715635.1 Streptomyces violaceus
CACACCCTCGTCGAGCGCTCCGGCTACGACGGCCCCTACCTGCCCGGCTATGTGGCGGTCGAGCCGATGGTCGAACCGCCCGCCCAGCGCACCTTCCAGGCGATCGACCACTGCGTCGGCAACGTCGAGCTCGGCCGGATGAACGAGTGGGTCGGCTTCTACAACAAGGTGATGGGCTTCACGAACATGAAGGAGTTCGTGGGCGACGACATCGCCACCGAGTACAGCGCGCTGATGTCCAAGGTCGTCGCCGACGGCACGCTCAAGGTCAAGTTCCCGATCAACGAGCCGGCCATCGCCAAGAAGAAGTCCCAGATCGACGAGTACCTGGAGTTCTACGGCGGCGCGGGCGTGCAGCACATCGCGCTCAACACCAACGACATCGTGCAGACGGTCCGCACCATGCGCGCGGCCGGCGTCGAGTTCCTGAACACGCCGGACTCCTACTACGACACGCTGGGGGAGTGGGTCGGCGAGACCCGCGTCCCGATCGATACCCTGCGCGAGCTGAAGATCCTCGCCGACCGCGACGAGGACGGCTACCTGCTGCAGATCTTCACCAAGCCGGTCCAGGACCGTCCGACCGTCTTCTTCGAGATCATCGAGCGCCACGGCTCGATGGGCTTCGGCAAGGGCAACTTCAAGGCCCTGTTCGAGGCGATCGAGCGTGAGCAGGCCCGCCGCGGCAACCTGTGAGCCCGATCGCCCCCTGAGACGGTGCGGGTGTCACGGGGCACCCGCGCCCTCTCATTCCCCTTCCGCCTCCGGGCCCATCACCGGCACCTCCGTGTCCGGCGGCTCGCCCAGCGCCTCCACCGCCGCCCGCGCCGCGGGCACCCGCAGGGGCGAGAAGCGCGGGTTGATCCGCAGCGCCTCCGCGAGGTGGCGCCGCGCCGGGCCGTACCGCTCCAGCTCCCGCTCGATCATGCCGCGGTGATACATGTACGGCGCGCTGCGCACCCCGCCCGAGTGCTTCTCCTCCGTTGCCCGCACCGCGAACGTCAGCGCCTCCTCGTGCTCCCCGGCCCGGTGCAGCGCCCACCCC
>KL569260.1:5505-5985 GCA_000715635.1 Streptomyces violaceus
GCGGCCTTCGGATCGCCGTGGTCCGCCTCGAACTGCCCCAGCACCAGCTCCTCGTCGGCCCCGGCAGCGGTCGCCCCGCGCACCCCCTCCCGCAGCAGGTCGTACTGCACCCGGGCCGCCTCCGGCATCCCCAGCACCTCGTACAACTCGCCCAGCTCCAGGGCGTACTGCGGACACGGCTGCTTGGCGAGCGCCGCCCGGTAGGCGTTCAGGGCCTCCGTCGTCCGGCCCAGGGCCGCCAGCGCCCGGCCCTGCCCGGCCTGCGCGGCCCGCTGGTCCGGGTCGAGACGCACCGCCTCCTGGAAGTGCCGCAGCGCGTCCTCGAGGTCCCCGCGCTCCCAGGCGAGCTGCCCGGCCCGCTCCAGATAGGCCGCCCGCTCGGCCGGGGCCCGCGCGCCCGCCGCCGCGTCCGCCAGCGAGGCCGCCGCGTCCTCCCGCCGGCCGCGGTCCCAGTAGACGGCCTGTCTCTTATACACATCT
>KL569260.1:6175-6443 GCA_000715635.1 Streptomyces violaceus
GCGCAGCTCCGTCAGCCGGTCCAGCGCCCGCTCGGCCGCCTGGTGCTCGCCCAGCCCGGTGTAGGCGTCGATGAGCAGCGGATACGTCGTCCAGCGCCGCGGCTGGAGCTTCAGCGCCGCCTCACCCCACTGGCGTGCGGCGGGGAAATCCCGGCGGGCGTTGGCCAGCGCGGCGAGACCGGCCAGGGCACGGGTGTTCCGCTTCGGCCGCACCCGCAGCGACGTACGCAGCGCCTTCTCGGCTCGCGGGTAGTACGCGGGGTCCGCC
>KL569260.1:6721-6907 GCA_000715635.1 Streptomyces violaceus
CGCGGGTAGTACGCGGGGTCCGCCAGCCGCCGCCCCTGCTCCACATAGGCGCCACCGAGCACCGCCCAGGACCGCGCGTCCCTCGGGTGCGTCCGCAGCCGCTTCTCCCGCGCGTCGATCAGCTCCGCCAGGCCGGGCAGCGCGGCCGGCACCCCGCCGGCGACCGCCGCCATGGCCTGCGCCCCC
>KL569260.1:7163-8014 GCA_000715635.1 Streptomyces violaceus
GGCCGGTCCCACGGCAGCAGCACCAGCACCCCGCCGAGCACGGCACATCCCGCGACGGAGGCGATCAGCACGCGCCGACTCGGCGCACGCCGGCTGCGAAATGGGCTTTTCGAACCGCTGCTCTCCTGTCGCTCCGGGCCCTCCTGATGGTTCTCCATGGCGCTCACTGTGCGTCAGTACGACGACCACACCCGGGCAGGTGAAGGGTGCCGCAGACGGGGTTCACACCGATGGCCCCGGGTGCGAACCTGTGATCATGAGCCGTATCGAAGCGCACAGCTCCGAGGACACCGGAACGACCGGCGACCTGGTCGACCTCCTGCTCGGCGGCCTCCCCGCCGAGGCGGTCCTCACCGACTCCGACGTCACGGCCTCCTACGCCAACGACATGGCGAGCTTCTGCCCGGCCGGCACCCCGGCCGTGGTCGTGCTGCCCCGTACGGCCGAACAGGTCCAGCACGTGATGCGCACCGCCACCGCCCTGCGCGTCCCGGTCGTCCCGCAGGGTGCCCGCACCGGGCTGTCCGGCGCCGCGAACGCCTCCGACGGCTGCATCGTGCTCTCCCTGACGAAGATGGACCGGATCCTGGAGATCAACCCGGTCGACCGCATCGCCGTCGTCGAGCCCGGCGTGATCAACGCCGCTCTGTCCCGGGCCGTCGGCGAACACGGCCTGTACTACCCGCCGGACCCCTCCAGCTGGGAGATGTGCACCATCGGCGGCAACATCGGCACGGCCTCGGGCGGCCTGTGCTGCGTGAAGTACGGCGTGACCGCCGAGTACGTCCTCGGCCTTGACGTGGTGCTGGCCGACGGGCGGCTCATGTCCTGTCTCTTATACACATCTCTGA
>KL569260.1:8367-9967 GCA_000715635.1 Streptomyces violaceus
GCGTCATGGAGGGCGGCCACGTCCCGTCACTCCTCGAACTCATGGACCGTACGACGGTCAAGGCCGTCAACGACCTCGCGCAGATGGGCCTGCCCGAGAGCACGGAAGCGCTGCTCCTGGCCGCGTTCGACACCACGGCCCCGGCCGCCGACCTCGCCGCCGTCGGCGCGCTGTGCGAGGCCGCCGGCGCCACCCAGGTCGTACCGGCCGACGACGTGGCCGAGTCCGAACTGCTGCTCCAGGCGCGACGGCTGTCGCTCACCGCGCTGGAGGCCGTCAAGGGCGTGACGATGATCGACGACGTGTGCGTGCCCCGCTCCCGGCTCGCCGAGATGCTCGAAGGGGTCGACCGGATCGCCGAGAAGTACCAGCTCACCATCGGGGTCGTCGCCCATGCGGGCGACGGCAACACGCACCCGACGGTCTGTTTCGACGCGGCGGACCCCGACGAGTCCCGGCGCGCCCGCGAGTCCTTCGACGAGATCATGGCCCTCGGCCTGGAACTCGGCGGCACCATCACCGGCGAGCACGGCGTCGGCGTCCTGAAGAAGGAGTGGCTGGCGCGCGAGATCGGCCCCGTCGGGCTGGAGATGCAGCGGGCCGTCAAGCAGGCCTTCGACCCGCTGGGCATCCTCAACCCGGGCAAGCTGTTCTGACCCGCCTCTCTCACTGGGCGAGCAGCTGGTCCAGCTCGTCGTCGAGACCGAGCTGTTCACCCTCCGCCCCGGGCGGGACCACCCGCAGCGTGCGCTCCAGCCAGGCCGACACCTGGGCCGCCGGGGCCTCGAGCAGGGCGTCCCCGTCGGGTGAACTCAGTCCGATCAGCACGACGCCGCGCCCCTCGGACTTCGTCGGCCACACCCGCACGTCCCCCTGCCCGCACGGCCGGAACACGCCCTCCACGAGCAGCTCGCGGGCGAACGTCCAGTGCACCGGGTGCTGGGTGTCGATGTGGAAGGTGATGTGGACGGCGTACGGATCGTCGGTGGTATACCCGAGCCGGGCCGGCACCGGGATTCCGCGCTCCGGCGACAGGATGAGTCTCAGCTCCAGTTCCCGCTCCACAACGGTGTGCATAGCGGTGTTCCCTTCTCCTGACGGCTGCCCGTGAGGGCCGGTCAGGGAGGGAGAGCGGGCGGGGGCGGCGGCATTACGCGCCTTGCCGGAAGTTTTTTCGCCGCGTAGCACATCGGTGCTCGAATGGGGTGGGTCCGGTGGGAGCGGCCGTGGCGCTTGCGCTCGTCTGATAGATGTGGAGGCCCCCAGTTGACCCCCGAGCAGATACGGGACCGACGGACATGAGCGCCCCAACCCCGGCCCCCGGTGACGACAGGCCCCGCGAAGGGTATTACCCGGACCCGTCCATTCCTGGATATGTCCGGTACTGGAACGGTGCCTCCTGGGTGCCGGGCACCAGCCGTCCGGCGCCCAAGGACGGCGAGACGCTCGCGCCGCCGCCCGGTGCGGGGTCCGGCTCCGCCGCCTCGGTCGAGGAGACCGGCCCGCACTTCTTCGACGAGGACCCCGAGGACGCCGCCCAGGAGCCGTCGGCCGCCGACGCCCAGCACGGCAGCCGTCCCGAACCCGCGACCGCCTGGGG
>KL569260.1:10161-10696 GCA_000715635.1 Streptomyces violaceus
CGGCGGCGACCAGGACCGCCGTGTCTCGTGGGGAGCCCCGCAGGGGGCACAAGGGGCCGCCGCGCAGGGGTCCGACCCGAGGGTGCCGCACGCCGACCGCGGGCCGGACGGCGAGTCCGCCGGGCAGGAGGCGGACGCCGCGTCCGCCGGCAGCACGTTCGTCTTCCGTCGCCCGACGGGGAAGTCCGGGGGAGGGGCGGCGGCATCCGCCGACGTTCCCGACGAGGGCACGATGACGTTCCGCGCGGTCTCGCCGCGCCAGGGCACGGGGAGCCCGGCGTCCGGTTCCGGCGCGCAGGGAGGACCTGCGGCCTCCGACGGCAGTGCGGGGGCCGGGGGCTTCGGGCCGGCCGGCAGTGGCTCGGCGGGGCCCGCCTTCGGCGGTCAGGCCGGCTCCGGTGCCAACCCGGCCGGACCCGCCTTCGGCGCACAGCCCGGCGCGGCCGGCTCCGGTGCCAACGCGGGGTCGCCCGGTTTCGGTGCCGGCAAGGCGGCCGCCGCCCGGGCCGCCGCCGCGCAGGCGGGCGCCCAGTCC
>KL569260.1:10895-11812 GCA_000715635.1 Streptomyces violaceus
AGCGGGCGCCCAGTCCTCCGCGGCCGCCCCGACGGCCCTGTCCGGGCCCCAGGCGGCCCCCACCGTTCCCCCGCAGTCCGGCGGGCCCCAGCCGGGGGCCGCCCCCCTCAGCGCGGGCCCCGGCGGCGGTCAGTCGTCCTGGGCGCAGCAGGTGCACCGGCTCGCCGGAACCGGCGACGAGCAGCCCGTCGCGCCCTGGAAGCCGCCGACCGAGGACGTGTTCCAGGCAGCCGCCCGGCGCCAGGCGGCGGCCCGCCCCGCCGGGCTCGGCAAGCGCCTGGCCGCCCGGCTGCTGGACACCGTCGTCCTCCTGGGCGTCACCGCCGCGGCCGCCGTGCCGCTCGGCACCAAGGCGATCGACCACGTCAACGAGAAGATCGACGCGGCCAAGCTCTCCGGCGAGACCGTCACGGTCTGGCTGCTCGACGGCACCACATCGGTCTACCTCGGCATCATCGTGGCCGTCCTGCTGCTCGTCGGCGTCGTCTCCGAGGTGCTGCCCACCGCCAAGTGGGGCCGCACCCTCGGCAAGAAGCTGATGGGGCTCGACGTCCGTGACATCGAGGGCCACGAGGCCCCGGACTTCGGCTCCGCCCTGCGCCGCTGGCTGGTCTACAGCGTGCCGGGGCTGCTCGTCGTCGGGATCGTCGGCGTCGCCTGGTGCCTCTTCGACAAGCCGTGGCGCCAGTGCTGGCACGACAAGGCCGCACACACGTTCGTGGCGGGCTAGGCCGTGTCCGCGACCTGATACCTCGTACGGCCTTCTGCCGGATGCGGAGGCGGAGGGTTCGCGGTCGACTCGGGCCATGAGCAGTGAACCGCCCCCCGGCTCCGGGCAGCAGCCCCCGGAAGACGACCCGTTCAGGAAGCAGCCCCCGAACGAGCCGCCCGGTGAGGGCGGGGGCTCGCCCTACGGC
>KL569260.1:12036-13390 GCA_000715635.1 Streptomyces violaceus
GCGGCGGGCCGTCCGGTGGCCCCGGCGGCGGTCCCTACGGTGGGGACCCGTACGGCGGCGGCTCCTACCCCACCGACCCCCTCGCCGGCATGCCCCCGCTCGCCGACAGCGGCAAGCGCACGCTCGCCCGCGTCATCGACATGATCCTGGTGGGTGTCGTCGTCTGGCTGGTCACCTGGGGCTTCGACGTCAACGAGTACGACGTGGACAGCGACCGCATCGAGGTCGGCAAGTCCTTCTGGCAGTCGGGGGTCGCCGCAGTCCTCTACATCGCCTACGACACCGTCCTGACCGCCAGGACCGGCCAGACCCTCGGCAAGAAGCTGCTGCACCTGCGCGTGGCGAACCTCGACAACGGCGACACGCCCTCCGCGCAGAACTCGCTGATGCGTGCCGCGGTGCTGTGGATCCCCTTCGCCTTCTGCTGCGCCTGTGTCTGGACCGCGGTCTGCGGCGGCTGGAGCTTCTTCGACCGGCCCTACAAGCAGGGCCTGCACGACAAGGCGGCCAAGACGGTCGTGGTCAGCACCGATTGAGGCACGGACGGATCAATCGGCGGTCAGGACGCGGCCCGCTCGCGCACCGGCTCCGGGGCCGGTGCGGGGACCGAGGCCCGTAGGGGTTCCGCGGGGGCGGGCTGTTCCACCGCGGTCTGGCGTTTGCCGGGCAGCGGCACCGTCATGGCGACCAGCAGTCCGAGGGCGAGCGCCGCGAGGGCGATGATCGCGACCCCCACACCCGAACTCGTCTGTGACAGCAGCAGCATGGCGAGGGTCGAGAAGATCACGGTGCACGAACCGTAGGCGAGCTGTGCGGCAGTCGGACGGGGCATGGCCATCATGTCCTCGAAAGTGGGGGTCCACGGGGGTGTCGGCCTGGCTTTCCGCCGCATATCGAGCGTTCCGCCAAGTGACATTCTCACGGGCAGGGTGCCCGAGCGGAACGGGCGGTAAGCGTGACCTAATCAACAGGTCCGGAGCACAGGGGGCGCACGGGGTCATGACGTCCACGGAGTGGACATATGCGCGCGCCTGCTGCCAGGTGGGCATGCGGTTGGTTGTCCGCAAAACGAACGTGGACTCCGCATAGTGCACTTGACCTGTCCAAGTCAAGGTCTGTCTTTTCTGCTTAACCTCTAGTCAAATGTCGTCACTTGACTACACGCGTTGATCACGCGCGCGCGGACCTTCACTCGACCAGGCCCCCTTCCTTCCGCGCGCCCGGACGCGGGGGAGGAACTCAAGTGACCAGTAGACCCTGGACGTTCAGAGCGGCCGCCATCGGTGTGGCGCTCGCGGCGGCCACCGCCACCGTCTCCACCTATGCGGTGGCCCAGGCCGACGACGCCTCGGCT
>KL569260.1:13624-18738 GCA_000715635.1 Streptomyces violaceus
TGGCCCAGGCCGACGACGCCTCGGCTCCCCGGTCCACCACCGTGGACCGGCACGACCCGGCGGAGCACAAGCACGACGAGCACAACCTCGAAGGTCCGCTGAGCAAGACCCAGGAGGCTCAGCGCCAGGAGGCCCTGAAGCAGGTCATATCCGGCAAGTCCACGGTCAAGAACCGTGAGGGCTCGAAGGTCGTCCAGCTCAAGAGCAAGAAGGGCGACAGCAAGTACGTCGAGCTCGGCCGCGAGAAGACCGACAAGATCTTCACGATCCTGGTCGAGTTCGGCGACCAGATCGACAGCAAGTACGGCGGCACCCCGGGCCCGCTGCACAACCAGATAGCCAAGCCGGACCGCAAGAAGGACAACTCCACGGCCTGGCGGGCGGACTACAACCAGAAGTACTTCGAGGACCTCTACTTCGGCACCGGCAAGAACACCGAGTCGGTCAAGAAGTACTACGAGAAGCAGTCCTCCGGCCGCTACTCGGTCGAAGGTGAGGTCTCCGACTGGGTCAAGGTCCCCTACAACGAGGCCCGTTACGGCAACAACGCCTGCGGTGACAAGAACTGCCCGAGCGTGTGGAACGTCGTCAGCGACGGTCTGAACGCGTGGGTCTCCCAGCAGAAGGCGGCTGGGAAGACCGACGCCGAGATCAAGGCGGACGTCAAGCAGTACGACCAGTGGGACCGCTACGACTTCGACGGCGACGGCGACTTCAACGAGTCGGACGGCTACATCGACCACTTCCAGGTCGTGCACGCCGGCGAGGACGAGTCCGCGGGCGGCGGCGCGCAGGGCGAGGACGCGATCTGGGCCCACCGCTGGTACGCCTTCGGCACCGACGCCGGCGCCACCGGCCCCGCGGACAACAAGCTCGGCGGTGCCAAGATCGGTGACACCGGCATCTGGGTCGGCGACTACACCGTCCAGCCGGAGAACGGCGGACTCGGCGTCTACGCCCACGAGTACGGCCACGACCTCGGCCTGCCGGACCACTACGACACCACCGGCGACGGCGATAACTCCACCGGCTTCTGGACCCTGATGTCCTCCGGCTCCTGGCTGGGCACCGGCAAGAACGAGATCGGCGACCTGCCCGGCGACATGACCGCCTGGGACAAGCTCCAGCTGGGCTGGCTCAAGTACGACACCGCGAAGGCCGCGACGAACTCGTGGCACAAGCTGGGTGTCGCCGAGTACAACACGAAGCACAAGCAGGGCCTCGTGGTGGAGCTGCCCAAGAAGGCCGTCACCACCGAGATCGTGGAGCCCGCGCAGGGCGCCACCCAGTGGTGGAGCGGCAGCGGCGACAACCTCAAGAACTCGCTGACCCGTTCCGTCGACCTCACCGGCAAGAAGTCGGCGTCGCTGACCTTCGACGGCTGGTACGACATCGAGTCCAACTACGACTACCTCTACGCCGAGGCGTCGACCGACGGCGGTGCCAACTGGACCGCGCTCGACGGCACGGTGGACGGCCAGCCGATCCCGCGTGACGGCAGCGACAAGCCTGCGCTGACCGGCACGCTCGACGCGTACAAGAAGCTGGCGTTCCCGCTGGACGCGTACGCGGGCAAGAAGTTCGATCTGCGCTTCCGCTACCAGACCGACGGCGGCGTGGCTCAGAAGGGCTTCACGGCCGACTCCATCACCGTCACCGCCGACGGTGCCGCGGTCTTCTCCGACGACGCCGAGTCCGCGGACGCGGCCTGGAAGGCCAACGGTTTCGCCCGCATGGGCGCTTCCTTCACCAAGGACTACGCGCAGTACTACCTCGCGGAGAACCGCCAGTACGTGTCGTACGACAAGACCCTCAAGGTCGGCCCGTACAACTTCGGCTTCTCCAACAGCCGTCCGGACTGGGTGGAGCACTACGCGTACCAGAACGGCCTGTTGATCTGGAAGTGGGACACCTCCCAGGCGGACAACAACACCAGCGTCCACCCGGGCACGGGTCTGCTGCTGCCGGTCGACTCGCACCCGAAGGCGCTGAAGTGGACCGACGGCACGCTGATGCGCAACCGCATCCAGTCCTACGACTCGCCTTTCAGCCTGTACCGCTCGGACGGCATCAAGCTGCACAACGCGGACGTCGCTACCCGGATCCCGTCGTCGAAGGGCGTGCCGGTCTTCAACGACCGCACGAACACCTACTACGACGAGACGAACAAGACCGGCGGCGTCAAGATCACTGACACCAACACGAAGATCAAGATCATCAAGGAGGCCAAGGACGGCTCGACGATCGAGCTCGAAGTAGGCCCCGCAGCGAAGTAAAACGCGTTTTCCCAGCTCAGAGCATGATCGGCGGTGACCCCCTGGCGGGTCACCGCCGATCCGTGTTTAGGTGCGTCCTGTGGTTCTCTTATTGACACCGACCGACACACCGACCGACACGGGGGTATGACCGCATGGCCGCAGGAGGCTTCTGCAAGTTGCCGAACGGCACCGTGGTGGTGGCGCTGAACCTGCCCAGCCCCGCCACCGACGCCCCCGGCTCCGTCCGCGTACTCGTCCACGCGGCGAACCGCGCCCGAGCCCTGACCAGGCTCCGCAACCTTGGCCTGCGCGCGGTCTACCTGCGCGGCAACGCCGCGCCGCCGTCCCCCGACGAGATCACGGCCGTCCTCCACCACCCCGACGGCCTGATATGGCGCACGGCCCCTGACAACGGTGTCGTAGGCAGCCCGGACCTCGTCCTGGAACTGTGGCGCCCGATCAGAGCCCTCCTGAGGCGCCCTACGGCCCAGACATAGCCACAGCCGCGGGCCACCGCGNACGGTGTCGTAGGCAGCCCGGACCTCGTCCTGGAACNCATCCGGGCCGCTTCCCTGGACCGGCCGCTGCCGGCGCTCTCGCCGGCCGCCGCCGTCCGCGCTACTTCTTGCGCTGCTTGGCGCTCTCCTTGGCGGCGGCCACCGCGGCCGCCTTCTTCAGATCGGTGACCGTCGTGGTGAACTTGCCCGGGCGGGTCCCGCCCGAGCTCTTGCGCACCTTCTCGGCCTCGGCGGCGGTCAGCGCCACGATGTTGGAGGAGGCCGGCTGGACGGTGCCCTTGCCGAGCACGAACACGCCTTGGTTCCCGCCGACGGGGATCCAGAACGTGGGCACCGAGGTGATGCCCGGGTGGTCCCCTGCGGCGAGCTGCGTCAGGTAGAGGGCGTACTGCTTGCCCACGCTGATCGGCGTGGTGCCCTCCATCGACACGGCGTCGGTGTCGATGTTGCCGACGACGATCTCGTCACCCTCGGTGACGCCGAAGCCGCGCTTCATCATTCCCGAGACCCGCACCTTCAGGAACACCATCGGCATGCACTGGGCGTCGCCTGGAGGGTCGCCCGCGATCCCGGACGGAGTCGCCGTGGGGTCGGGCACAGTGCTGGCCGACGGGTCGGGGTTGGTGTCGACGCTGTCCGCCGCCGTCGGGTCGATGGTCGGCTCGGTGGTGGGCTCGCCGCCCTCGTCGCACTCCTTGGTCTGCACGCTCAGCACGGCGCCCGTGATGGCGATGTCCGAGACGGTGGTGACCTCCTCGGCGCTGGCGTACTGGGCGTAGTCCGCCTCCACATGGTCCTGGCCGGAGCCCTGGGACGACGACCCGGGGCCCGAGCAGGCGGTGAGGCAGGCGAGGGCCAGGCCGACGGCTGCGGCGGGCACGCGCATGGTCTTCTTCATGTTTCCTCGCTCGCTGTCAGTAATTGGCCTTGACGCCCTGGACGTCGTCGTACCAGGGCCCGTCGCCGCCGCAGCCGAACTTCCCGGTGCCCTGGCGCATGACGGCCGGGCCGGGGTTGGAGCAGGTGAGGGAGACGTGGTTGAGGCCGTAGGCGTGGCCCAGTTCGTGCTCGGCCACGATCTTCTTCTCGCGGGCGGACAGGCCCCCCATGGTGCGCGTGTTGAAGGAGATCTGGATCTCGTCGTAGAGCCAGTAGCCGGCGGTGCAGCCCTTCCACGTGGCGCGCGCCCAGTCGCTCCAGGCGTAGGACTTGTCGCGCACCTCGATCTGGGGGTCGCCGTTGCTCTTCTCGTACCGGAAGAAGCCGGGTGCGCTGGTGTCGTCCCAGCGGCCCTGGGCGCTGTTGAAGGCGTTGTAGTAGGTGCTGCTCACGTCGTAGTAGCGGTACGAGATCGGGTCGTTGCCGCCCACGCCCCAGAACGAGCCGCACAGGTGCGTGTACGCCTGCGCGGGAGCGGCCGTGGTGAAGTGCGCGGCGAGAAAACCGGTGCACAACAGGAAGACCTGCAGCAGGCGTATGTATGCCGATCGTCTGCGCTTGCCGCGCGTCCGTAGAGCTGTCGCCATTGATGTGACTCCTGAACAGTCCTCGAAGAAACCCTATGTATTGCGGATGTGAATGCTCGAGGAACGGCGCCATTTCGGGCGCGCCTGTAGAAGCCGGATTTCTCGTACGGCTGACGATCTTCCCCCGTCCCCCTGGCTGCGCAGATAGTACACAGAGCCTTCACTTCATGGCCACGAATCATTCGGGAAGAAGTTACGGAGGTCCGGGCCGAAGGGTGATCCGGAATGCAAATAATCCACTTGTGAAGATGGGGCAATAAGGCTTCGCAAAAAGGGGCGAAAGCTCAGAACAATGCATGAAAAAAGCCGGGCAAAGCACCCTGAGGCGCCTTGCCCGGCCGGCCGGTGAGGGTTTAGACGACGGGCTTGCCCGAAAGCTCGACCCCGGCCTTGCGCATCTCCTCGACAGCCCGCTCCGTGCTCTCCTCGGCCACCCCCGCGGTCAGGTCCAGCAGGACCTGAGTACGGAAGCCCTCCCGTACGGCGTCCAGCGCGGTGGCCTTGACGCAGTGGTCCGTGGCGATGCCGACCACGTCCACCTCGGTCACCTCGCGGGAGCGGAGCCAGGCGGCCAGGTTCGTGCCGTTCTCGTCCGCTCCCTCGAAGCCGCTGTACGCCGCCGAGTACGCCCCCTTGTCGAACACGGCATCGATCGAACCGGAAGCGACCGCGGGGGCGAAGTTGGGGTGGAAGCCGACGCCCTCCGTGCCCGCGACGCAGTGCGCGGGCCAGGAGCGGGCGTAGTCCGGGTTCGTGGAGAAGTGGCCGCCGGGAGCGATGTGGTGGTCGCGGGTGGCCACGACGTGCTGGTA
>KL569260.1:18898-19905 GCA_000715635.1 Streptomyces violaceus
CAGCGAGGCTGCCCCCCTCGCAGAAGTCGTTCTGCACGTCTACGACGATCAAGGCGCGGCGCATGGTCGGTGTCCTTCGGCTATGAGGTCGGCAAGCCCGGCCGGTGCACTTCCGAGCCTATTGACATGGGGGAGTGGGCGGGAGGGGTACGGGTCGGCGCATCGCGGCATACCGCCATTAGCTACCCGAGGCCCCGTGCACGTACTCCGTCGGAAGGACAGGCTCCCCGCGCGAGAGCTGCGTCGCCGACATCGGAAGCCCCGCGCGAGCGGCCGCGTGCCGGTCCCGGACGGCGTCCAGCGGCTCACGGGCCACGACCTCACCGCCCTTGACCAGCTCCACCAGCAGCTGCCGGTCCGCGAGCCCCGCCGGCACCGGCCCCGTGCCGATCACCTCGGCCTCGGCGACCCCGTACGCGTCCAGCCGCCGCGCGGCCCACTTGCGCCCGCCCACCGACGTCTTGCCACCGGTCGACTTCTTCGCCACCGGCACCAGCGGTGCCTTCCGGTCGGTGGACTCGGCCCGCGCGACCAGCTTGTAGACCATCGAGGACGTCGGATGCCCGGAGCCGGTCACCAGCTGTGTACCGACGCCGTACGCGTCCACCGGCGCCGCCGCCAGCGAGGCGATCGCGTACTCGTCCAGGTCCGAGGTCACGACGATCTTCGTGCCGGTCGCCCCCAGCTCGTCCAGCTGCTGCCGCACCCGGTGCGCCACCAGCAGCAGATCGCCGGAGTCGATCCGTACCGCCCCCAGGTCGGTGCCGGCGACCTCCACGGCCGTGCGGACGGCCTCGGCGACGTCGTACGTGTCGACGAGCAGGGTCGTGCCCCGGCCCAGCGTGTTCACCTGGGCCTGGAAGGCGTCCCGCTCGCTGTCGTGCAGCAGGGTGAAGGCGTGCGCGGAGGTGCCGACGGTCGGGATGCCGTAGCGGAACCCGGCGGCCAGGTCCGAGGTGGTCGCGAAGCCGCCGACGTACGCGGCCCGGGCTGTCTCTTATACACAT
>KL569260.1:20172-20346 GCA_000715635.1 Streptomyces violaceus
ACATGCGTGAAGCGGCCGCGGCGATCGCCGAGTCGTGGTTGAGGATCGACAGGATCACCGTCTCCAGCAGCACGCACTCGGCGAAGGTGCCCTCGACCCGCATGATGGGCGAGCCCGGGAAGTACACCTCGCCCTCGGGGTAGCCCCAGATGCTGTCTCTTATACACATCTCTG
>KL569260.1:20618-21559 GCA_000715635.1 Streptomyces violaceus
AGCCCCAGATGTCCCCGCTGAAGCGGTAGCCGGCGAGCCACTCCAGGGTCTCCTCGTCGACGATCTCCCGCTCGCGCAGGAAGCCGAGGACGCCCGGGTCGAAGCGGAAGTTCTCCACCGCGTCCAGCACCCGCCCGGTGCCGGCCACGACTCCGTAGCGGCGCCCGTTCGGCAGGCGCCGGGTGAAGACCTCGAACACGCTCCGCCGCTCGGCCGTGCCCGCCGCGAGCGCGGCCCGCAGCATCGTCAGCTCGTACTGGTCCGTGAAGAGCGCCGTCGAGGGAACGTCCACCGGCAGCCCAAGGTCCGCTGTGTTCATGGCGAGGATCGTACCCCCATTTCGTCAGTCTGACGATTGCGCCTCCGGGCGACGCGATCGCCTTGCTCCCAGGCCCGTTTGTGCGACTACCCCCCTCGGGTGGCAGCATGGGCATGTGACGTCACCCGCACCCCTGGAGATCGAACGCACCGAGTCGGCGGAGGAGGTTTTCGCCGTCCCCGAGCCGGACCTCCCCTGGGTCACCATCGTCCACAACGACCCGGTCAACCTCATGAGCTATGTGACGTACGTCTTCCAGACGTATTTCGGCTACTCCAAGGACAAGGCCACCAAGCTCATGCTCGACGTCCACCACAAGGGCCGGGCGGTCGTCTCCAGCGGCAGCCGCGAGGAGATGGAGCGCGACGTGCAGGCCATGCACGGCTACGGCCTGTGGGCCACTCTCCAGCAGGACCGCAAGTAGCCAGCAGCCCGCCCAGCAGCGAAAAGGCGTTCATGCCCGGAACCTTCGAACCGCTTCCCGGCGGCGGCGCGGCCGTCGCCCTCGACGACGTCGAGATCTCCCATCATCCGGTCGCTGGCCGTCCAGCTCCTGGAGCTCATCGGCCCCGGCCCCGCCGAGGACGCCCCGGACGACCCGCTCGCCGAGCTGTTCACGGAC
>KL569260.1:21734-23906 GCA_000715635.1 Streptomyces violaceus
GTTCACGGACGGCCCGAGCGAGCCGCCGACCGACCCGGTGCTCAAGCGGCTCTTCCCGGACGCCTACAGCGACCCCGAGCAGCCCGCCTCGCCCCGGGACGCCGAGGAGCAGCGGGCGTACTCCTCCGAGTTCCGCCGCTACACCGAGAACGACCTGCGGGCCGGCAAGCGGGACAGCGCCCTCACGGTGATCCGCTCCCTGGACGCGCTCTCCTCGGCCTCGGCCGGTGAGGGCGGGGCCGTGCTGAAGCTGTCGCCGGAGGAGTCCCAGCAGTGGCTGGGCGCCCTGAACGACCTGCGGCTCGCGATCGGCTCGCGGCTGGAAATCACCGACGAGGAGGACAGCGACCTCCTCTACAGCCTCCCGGACGAGGACCCGCGCAAGCCGATGGTGATGGCCTATCTGTGGCTGGGTGGACTCCAGGAGACGCTGGTCGGAACGCTTATGCCCTGATCGGTGCAGGTCTTGTGACCGCCGGGTGACCGATCGGTGTTCGCTCAGAGGACACTCAAATCCGGATAACGATCGCGTCACCGCACCCGCCTTCTATGCCGTCTTCGGCTGCGCTTTGTCCGGTTCTCCCTGTGCGGTGTGTCACAAATCAGCCATGTGATCAACGTTGCGGCCGTGATAAATCTTCACGACCGCCCGGCCGACACCACCCGAATGTCCGGCCGGGTGCGCCACCGAGCCGACAACCGTCGGCCAGGCACGAGCGGCCCTCCGGGGCCCGCTCAGCTCCATCATTCCGGGGGGATCGAGACCCGATCCGAGGCCGACGCGAGGCCCGGATCGGCATGGAGAAAGGCGCACCACACATGACCTCTGCGCAGGTCGACACGGAAAACGTCCCCGAAGAGGGGTACGAGCGCGGACTCGGCAGTCGCCAGGTCCAGATGATCGCCATCGGCGGCGCCATCGGCGTCGGCCTGTTCATGGGTGCCGGAGCGAACATCGCCAAGGCCGGCCCCAGCATCATCCTCATGTACGCCCTCGCGGGTGTCGTCATCTTCTTCATCATGCGGGCGCTGGGCGAGCTGCTCCTCTACCGGCCCGTCTCCGGCTCCTTCGCCGAGTACGCCCGCGAGTTCCTCGGCCCGTTCTTCGGGTTCGTCACGGGCTGGACGTACTGGCTCATGTGGGTGGTCACCGGCATGGCCGAACTCACGGCCGCCGCGATCTACATCCACTTCTGGTTCCCGGAGATCCCGCAGTGGGTCAGCGCCCTGGTGTTCCTGGTGGTGCTCTTCGGCGTCAACCTGATCTCCGTCAAGATCTTCGGCGAGGTCGAGTTCTGGTTCTCGATGATCAAGGTCACGGCCATCATCGGCATGATCGTCATCGGCCTCGGCGTGCTCACCCTCGGCTTCTCCGACGCCGGTGACACCGCCACCGTCTCCAACCTCTGGTCGCACGACGGCTTCTTCCCGAACGGCATCGGCTCCAGCCTGATGACGCTCCAGGGCGTCATGTTCGCCTACCTCGCCGTCGAGCTCGTCGGCGTCACCGCGGGCGAGTCCGAGAACCCCGAGAAGACCCTGCCCAAGGCCATCAACACCCTGCCCTGGCGCATCATCGTCTTCTACGTCGGCGCGCTGCTGGTGATCCTCTCCGTGGTCAAGTGGACCGAGTTCTCCGCCGGTGAGAGCCCGTTCGTGCACGCCTTCGGCAAGATCGGTATCCCGCTCGCCGCGGGCATCGTGAACTTCGTGGTGCTCACCGCGGCCCTGTCGTCCTGCAACTCGGGCATGTACTCGACCGGCCGGATGCTGCGCGACCTCGCCTCCAACAGCGAGGCCCCGCAGGCCTTCGGCAAGCTCAACGCCCGCAAGACGCCCGCCGTCGGCATCACGGTCTCCGTGGCGCTCATGGGCATCGGCGTCGTCCTGAACTACGTCGTCCCGGAGAAGGCGTTCCTCTACGTCACCTCCGTCGCCACCGCGGCAGGCATCTGGACCTGGATGATGATCCTCGTCAGCCACATCCGCTACCGCGCCGCGGTCGACGCGGGCCGGCTGCGCGCCTCGTCCTTCCCCGCCCCCGGCGGTGCGCTCTTCAGCTGGGTCGCGCTCCTCTTCCTCATCGGCGTGACCTGCATGATCGCGTACGACAAGGACGCGCGGGTCTGCCTGTACGTCGCGGCCGGCTGGGCCGTCGCCCTCGGTATCGGC
>KL569260.1:24080-24936 GCA_000715635.1 Streptomyces violaceus
CGGCTGGGCGGTCCTCAAGAGCCGCAACCCGCAGATCGCCGAGCGCCGCGACGACACGGAGTTCGAGAAGGTCGGCTGACCAGCCCGCCGGAACCGAACCAGCCAGGACGCCCAGCATCAGGGGAGTACTCGTGGCACTCCCCTGCCGCTGCCGCTCAGGGCGTCCGGCATATGGGCCGTTCCGTACCATCCCTCGGTACGGAACGGCCCGTCTGCTTATCCTGGCCAGCATGCTGACCATCACCCAGGCCCTCGTCGACCAGATCGTCGCCCACGCGCGCAAGGACCACCCCGACGAGGCGTGCGGCGTGATCGCGGGCCCGGCGGGCTCGGACCGCCCCGAGCGCTTCATCCCGATGCTGAACGCGGCCATGTCGCCCACGTTCTACGAGTTCGACTCCGGCGATCTGCTCAAGCTCTACCGCGAGATGGACGACCGCGACGAGGAGCCGGTGGTCATCTACCACTCCCACACGGCGACCGAGGCCTACCCCTCCCGCACCGACATCTCCTACGCGAACGAGCCGGGCGCCCACTACGTCCTCGTCTCCACCGCCGACACCGACGGGGCCGGCGAGTTCCAGTTCCGCTCGTTCCGTATCGTCGAGGGCGAGGTCACGGAGGAAGAGGTCCAGGTCATCGAGGCGTACTGAGCATCCCTGAGCAGCGCGGTCTCACTCTCCGGCCCGGAACCGTCCGCGATGTGGGATCACATTCCAGTACCCGGACCGGGAATCGATACGATGACCCCATGGTTTTCCACGACGTGAGCGACAAGACGCCGGGCGAGCTGCTCGTGGCGCGGCTGCACGTCGACCTGTGCAGGCTCGCCAGCGCCATCTGTTGACGCAGGTCC
>KL569260.1:25187-26991 GCA_000715635.1 Streptomyces violaceus
CGCCAGCGCCATCTGTTGACGCAGGTCCCTGCCGCCGTACGGCCGTGAGCCGCGGCGCTGCACACACGCACCACCCCGCTGTTCCTGCGCTGCCGCGCGCCCCGACTGACTACTCCCGACAGGAGACCTGAAGCCATGGCCATCGAGGTCCGCATCCCGACCATCCTCCGCACGTACACCGACGGTCAGAAGGCGGTGGAGGCCAGCGGTGACACCCTCGCCGAACTGTTCACCGACCTCGAGACCCGGCACGCCGGCATCCAGGCCCGCATCGTGGACGGCGACCAGCTGCGCCGCTTCGTGAACGTGTACCTGAACGACGAGGACGTCCGCTTCCTCGACGGCATCAACACCAAGCTGTCGGACGGCGACAACGTCACGATCCTGCCGGCCGTGGCCGGCGGCATGGTCTGATCACCTATGCGCTACGACTCACCCCTGGCCGCGGTAGGCAACACCCCCCTGGTGCGCCTGCCGCGGCTGTCGCCGTCCGCCGACGTCCGTATCTGGGCGAAGCTGGAGGACCGCAACCCGACCGGCTCGGTCAAGGACCGTCCGGCCCTGCACATGATCGAACAGGCGGAGAAGGACGGCCGCCTGACCCCGGGCTGCACCATCCTGGAGCCCACGTCGGGCAACACCGGCATCTCCCTGGCCATGGCGGCGAAGCTCAAGGGCTACCGCATCGTCTGCGTGATGCCGGAGAACACCTCCCAGGAACGCCGGGACCTGCTGGCCATGTGGGGCGCCGAGATCATCTCCTCCCCGGCCGCGGGCGGCTCCAACACCGCCGTGCGCGTCGCCAAGGAGATCTCGGCCGAGCACCCGGACTGGGTGATGCTGTATCAGTACGGCAACCCGGACAACGCGGGCGCCCACTACGCGACCACGGGCCCGGAGATCCTCGCCGACCTGCCCTCCGTCACCCACTTCGTGGCGGGCCTCGGCACCACCGGCACGCTCATGGGCGTGGGCCGCTACCTGCGCGAGCACAAGCCGGACGTCCAGATCGTCGCGGCCGAACCGCGCTACGACGACCTGGTCTACGGCCTGCGCAACCTCGACGAGGGCTTCGTCCCCGAGCTGTACGACGCGTCGGTCCTCACCAGCCGCTTCTCGGTCGGCTCGGCCGACGCGGTCACCCGTACCCGGGAGTTGCTCCAGCAGGAGGGCATCTTCGCCGGCGTCTCGACGGGCGCCGCGCTGCACGCCGCGATCGGCGTGGGCCGCAAGGCCGTGAAGGCCGGTGAGCAGGCCGACATCGCCTTCGTCGTCGCGGACGGAGGCTGGAAGTACCTGTCGACGGGCGTCTACACGGCGGCCACGACGGAGGAGGCCATCGAGACGCTCCAGGGACAGCTCTGGGCGTGAGCCGACGGCGGATCACACGAGAGGGCCGGAGTTCTCACTCCGGCCCTTCTGGTTCTCCTCCGGTTCTCCGGGAAGGGGCGGGTTCTGCGGGAAGGGCGGGCGGTCTCACCCCGCCAGGTACCGCACCCGGTCCCACAACGCCGGGTCCACCACACCGACCCGTCGCCTAAAGCCCCACACCGGGACCTCCCGCAACTCATCCGTCTCCAGGAAGCTCGCGCGGCCCCTGGCGTCGCCGACCGAGCCCGGCGGCAGCGGGATGACGCCGTTGCGCTCGTGCCGGAACCGAGTGGTGATCTTCGCGACGGTCGCCCGCTCCCCGCGCACCGCCAGCACCAGACACGGCCGGTCCTTGGTCCGCGCCTCATCCTCGTAGGGCACGTCCGCCCACCAGATCTCCGCCGGCTGCGGCAGACCCGCCACCGCGGTGGCC
>KL569260.1:27142-30496 GCA_000715635.1 Streptomyces violaceus
CGGTCTGCCTTGCCAGCCCGCTCAGAGATGTGTATAAGAGACAGGCCGTCGACGAGCGTCGCGATGAGTGCGAGCAGTACCACCGCGGCGAGCGCCAGCCACCAGGACGTGTCCATACTGAGACGTTACCGGCGCCATCCCTCCCATGCGCCCTCCCTGACAAGGATCACGCCCGGCCCTGCCGCCCGAACCGGTGACACCACAGGTGAGTTCGCCCACAACAGCCCTTGGCGGAGGAGCTACCGGAGGTTTTGCGCCTTACGCTCGACAAACCGCACGACCCCCGACGCCCCTTACACAGACTTTCCCGCCAGCGGAGGTTTCTGCTTCATGAAGCTCACCGTCGTCGGCTGCTCGGGGTCGTTCCCGTCCGCGGAATCGGCCTGCTCGAGCTACCTCGTCGAGGCCGACGGCTTCCGGCTGCTTCTCGACCTGGGCAACGGTGCCCTGGGCGAGTTGCAGCGCCACTGCGGTCTCTACGACCTCGACGCGATCTTCCTCAGCCATCTGCACGCCGACCACTGCATCGACATGTGCGCGTACTTCGTCGCGCGCTACTACCGCCACGAAGGCGGCCGCTGCGATCCGCTCCCGGTCTACGGACCCGAGGGCACGGAACACCGGCTGACCACCGCCTACGCGGACACCCCCTCCGCCTCCTCCATGAGCGAGGTCTTCGACTTCCACACGGTCAAGCCGTCCACCTTCGAGATCGGCCCGTTCACGGTGCACACCGAGCGGGTGGCCCACCCCGTGGAGGCGTACGGCATCCGCATCGAACACGGCGGCAAGGTGCTGACGTACTCCGGCGACACGGGCATCAGCCCGGCCCTGGACGAACTCGCCCGGGACGCCGACCTGTTCCTGTGCGAGGCGGCGTTCACGCACGGCAAGGAGAACATCCCCGACCTGCACCTCAACGGCCGCGAAGCGGGCGAGACAGCCGCCCGGGCAGGAGCCCGGCACTTGGTCCTCACCCACATCCCGCCGTGGACGGACCCCCAGGTCAACGTCGTCGACGCCCGCGCGGTGTACGACGGGCCGGTGGACCTTGCGGCACCGAGGCAGACGTACGAGGTATGAGGCAGACGTAGAAGGTATGAGGTCTACGCGCGCAAAGGCCCCGGAACCAGGTGGTTCCGGGGCCTTCGTCGTGCCGCGTGCTACTTCGCCTCCGCCTTCTGCAGCTCGGCGAGTTCCTCGTCGGACTCGCGGCCCGGCGTCGGCAGATTGAACTTGGTGATCGCGAAGCGGAAGACCACGTAGTAGACCGCCGCGAAGCACAGGCCCACCAGGGCCAGGCCCCACGGGTTGGACGCGATGCCCAGGTTCAGGAAGAAGTCCACCGCGCCGGCCGAGAAGCCGAAGCCGTCCTTCATCCCCAGCGCCCAGGTCAGCGCCATCGAGACACCCGTGAGCACGGCGTGGATCGCGTACAGCACCGGGGCGATGAACATGAACGTGAACTCGATCGGCTCGGTGACACCGGTGACGAAGGAGGTCAGCGCGAGCGAGAACATCATGCCGCCGACGACCTTGCGGCGCTCCGGCCGGGCGCAGTGCACGATCGCCAGGCAGGCGGCCGGCAGGGCGAACATCATGATCGGGAAGAAGCCGGTCATGAACTGCCCGGCGCTCGGGTCGCCCGCCAGGAACCGGGCGATGTCACCGCTCTTGCCCTCGTACGTGCCGGCCTGGAACCAGGGGAAGGAGTTCAGCAGGTGGTGCATGCCGATCGGGATCAGCGCACGGTTGGCGACACCGAAGATGCCCGCGCCGACGGCTCCGGAGCCGACCAGCCACTCGCCGAAGTTGTGCAGCGCCGTGCCGAGGACCGGCCAGACGTAACCGAAGACGATGCCGATGACCAGGCCCGCGAAGGCGGACAGGATCGGAACCATGCGGCGACCGCCGAAGAAGCCCGCCCAGTCCGGCAGCTTGGTGCGGTAGAAGCGCTGGTAGAGCAGGGCGACCACGAGGCCCATCACCACACCGCCGAGCACCTTGGCGTCCACCGGCGCGTCCACCATGACGACCTTGCCGTCGACGGCCGTCGCCACCTGCGGCAGGTTCGGGTCGGTGAAGGTGGCGAGCACGTTCTTGAAGACGAGGTAGCCGACCACGGCCGCCAGGGCGGTGGAGCCGTCCGACTTCTTGGCGAAGCCGATCGCGATGCCCACGGCGAACAGCAGCGCCATGTTGTCGAGGATCGCGTTGCCGCCGGCGGCCATGAAGCCCGCGATCTTGGTGATGAAGTCGGGGAACGACTCCCGCCCCAGCATGTCGGTATTGCCGAGGCGGACCAGGAGGGCGGCGGCCGGCAGTACGGCGACGGGCAGCATGAGGCTGCGGCCGATGCGCTGCAGGACCGCCATCACCGCAGTCCCCTTCTTCGGGCTCGCGGGCGCGGCAGTGTCTGTGGACATGAACTTCCTCCATGGGGCACGGCGCCGCCCAGGAAGAGTTCGACGGGGGACGGCGGCGTCTCAAAAGGGGAGCGCGGTCTCCACCGCGCGACCTCCACCAGTGAGTGGTGTAGACCAGTTGTAGCACGGTAGGCCGAACGAGTGGAACCCGTGAAAAACAGGGCCGCCCCGACGATCACACCCCGATCTTTTGTCGAGAGGCGGACTCGTGGTGTAGACCAGTCGCGGGACGGTTGCGTTGACGTGGACGCCATCATTCGGCAGGCACGATACGGCCGCTCGCAAAGATGGGCCAATTATGGGTTACTGCGACAAAGCGGTTCGGATCAGGGAGAACGAACATGGCCAGCAAGGCTGAGAAGATCGTTGCCGGGCTCGGCGGCATCGACAACATCGAAGAGGTCGAAGGCTGCATCACCCGCCTGCGCACCGAGGTCATCGACCCCGCCAAGGTCGACGAGGCCGCCCTGAAGGCCGCCGGAGCCCACGGTGTCGTCAAGATGGGCACCGCCATCCAGGTCGTCATCGGCACCGACGCCGACCCCATCGCGGCGGAAATCGAAGACCTCATGTGAAGAGCCGGCATCGTCCCCGGCTTCACACCCTGAACGGGCCCTTCCCCACCGCGGGAGGGGCCCCTTCCGCAGGTGCCGCTAGGCTCAGCCGCATGTCTCGAATCGACGGCCGCACCCCCCAGCAGCTCCGCCCGATCACCATCGAACGTGGCTGGAGCAAGCACGCCGAAGGCTCCGTCCTCGTCTCCTTCGGCGACACCAAGGTCTTCTGCACCGCCTCCGTCACCGAAGGCGTCCCGCGCTGGCGCAAGGGCAGCGGCGAAGGCTGGGTCACCGCCGAATACTCCATGCTGCCCCGCTCCACCAACACCCGCGGCGACCGCGAGTCCGTCAGGGGCCGCATCGGCGGGCGC
>KL569260.1:30696-31792 GCA_000715635.1 Streptomyces violaceus
CTCATCGGCCGCTCACTCCGCGCCGTCATCGACTACAAGGCACTCGGCGAGAACACGATCGTCCTCGACTGCGACGTCCTCCAGGCCGACGGCGGCACGCGAACGGCGGCCATCACCGGCGCCTACGTGGCACTGGCCGACGCCGTCGCCTGGGCCCAGCGCAAGAAGCTCATCAAGGCCGGCCGCCAGCCCCTGACCGGCACGGTCTCCGCCGTCTCCGTCGGCATCGTCGGCGGCGTCCCGCTCCTCGACCTCTGCTACGAGGAAGACGTCAAGGCCGACACCGACATGAACGTCGTCTGCACCGGCGACGGCCGCTTCGTCGAGGTCCAGGGCACCGCCGAGGCCGAACCCTTCGCCCGCGACGAACTCAACGCCCTCCTCGACCTCGCCGTCGCCGGCTGCACGGAACTCACCGCCCACCAGCGCACCGCGCTTGATACCGTCCTCGAAAAGTAAAGGGCGCACCAAGGCAGATGCTCGGCGCGGGCAACCGCGCCGAGCGTGCTCGCGTCTGAAGAGGTACGGGCGCACGGCTCATCCCTGTGCGCTCGGCCAGCCACACGGGCCGACCGGCCCGACCGACGAGAGGGACCGTTCCATGGCCGCGAGCCGCCGACGCCGCACCGCAGCCGTCGCCGCCACCCTGGCGGCCGTCGCGCTGACCGCCGGACTCACCACCGGCTGCGCCGCCGTCGACAAGGCGCTGGACTGCGTCCAGACCGCCGACGCCATCGCCGACAGCGTCACGGAACTCCAGCAGGCCGTGGACAACGCGGCCAACGACCCGACGCAGCTCGACAAGTCCCTCGACTCGATCGACAAGAACCTCGGCGAGATCGGCGACAAGACCGACAACACGGACGTCAACAAGGCCGTGGACGATCTGAACAAGGCCGTGGACAACGTCCGCACGTCGGTCAAGAACGGCGACGAGACGCCCGACATCAGCCCGGTCACGGACGCGGCGGGCGAACTGACGAAGGTCTGCACGCCGTAACGCTGCGCTGGCTGGGCCGGGCGGTCTCGTCTGCCGGGTTCTGCGGGTGGCCGGGGTGCGGCTTCGTGGGGGCTGATCGCGCAGTTCCCCGCGCCC
>KL569260.1:32001-36320 GCA_000715635.1 Streptomyces violaceus
TGGGGGCTGATCGCGCAGTTCCCCGCGCCCCTTACGGGGCACGGTCCCAGTGATACTGGTGACCATGACCCGCCTGATCCTCGCCACTCGCAACGCCGGAAAGATCACCGAACTCAGGGCGATCCTCGCCGAAGCCGGACTGCCCCATGAGCTCGTCGGGGCCGACGCCTACCCGGACATCCCCGACGTCAAGGAAACCGGCGTCACCTTCGCCGAGAACGCCCTCCTCAAGGCCCACGCCCTCGCCCAGGCGACGGGCCTTCCGGCCGTCGCCGACGACTCGGGCCTGTGCGTAGACGTCCTGAACGGCGCCCCCGGCATCTTCTCCGCCCGCTGGTCCGGCCGGCACGGCGACGACAAGGCCAACCTGGCACTCCTCCTCGCCCAGCTGTCGGACATCGCCGACGACCACCGCGCCGCCCACTTCGCCTGCGCGGCGGCGTTGGCCCTGCCCGACGGCACGGAACGCGTGGTCGAGGGCCAACTCCGGGGAATCCTCCGCCACGACCCGACGGGTTCCGGCGGCTTCGGCTACGACCCGATCCTCCAGCCCGACGGCGAGACCCGCACCTGCGCGGAACTGACTCCCCAGGAGAAGAACGCGATCAGCCACCGGGGGAAGGCGTTTCGGGCGTTGGTGCCGGTGGTGCGGGAGCTGTTGGGCTGATGACGAGGCCCACCCGGCTTGCACCGGGTGGGCCTTCGATTTGAAGCTGTGCGGCCGGAGGGACTCGAACCCTCAAGGGATTTCTCCCACAACATCCTAAGTGTTGCGCGTAGGCCAATTCCGCCACGGCCGCATCCAGGTCATGGTACCGGTCATGCGGGGCGAGGCCGGAAGGAACGCCTGCTGCCGCCCCTGCACCAGGTGCTCGTCACCGCATGGCAGTTGGGGCACAGCAACCTCAGGTTCTCCAGCCGGTCGTCACTCCAGTCGCCGTTGATGTGATCGACCTCGAGCGTCATGGGCTTGCCAAGCCATTCGGGGCCGATCCCGCAGTCCGCGCACTCTTCGGGTATGCCCATCTCGTGGAGTGCCCGACGCAATACGAAAGTGCGGGTCCGACGCTCGCCGTCGTGCTTGACCAGGATGTCCTCAGGACGTCGGACCAGTGTCGGACGGCGCTTCCCACGCTGGTGGGCCTGCCCCAGAAAATGCTCGGTGGTGAGCTGTTCCTCAGCGATCCACCGTCGCAGGTGCGTGCGCTGCGTGCCGCTGTCCGGGCGTCCCAGGCGGCGCAGCACCTCTGCGATGGAGACGGACTCAGCGACCGCGACACGCAGTTCCTCGGAAGTGGGCCGTGCACGCGGACTGCTCATCAGACCCGCCCCCGCGAGCGTCCTTTGCCGCGCCCCCGATAATTGTCCGTCGTCGAATGGCAGTTGGGGCAGAGGAGCCGCAGGTTCTCGATCCGGTTGTCCCGCCAGTTGCCGTCGACGTGATCGACCTCCAGTGGGAGTGGGCGGCTGCGCCAGACCGCCTCTGTGCCGCAGAGGGCGCACTGGTCAGCACCGTCATCGCCCACTTGAGGCGATCGCTCGGAACACGCCGGGCGCGGTCGTCCGGTTGCTGGACGAGCAACGCCTCCGGGGTACGTGGCCGCCAGGGCTTGCCGCGCCGTGTCGGCACCTGGAAGTGCGAGGTGTCGATCCCATACGCCTTGGCCCGGCGGCTGATGTGCGTGTGATGCCCGCCCACCACCTCCAGCCCGAGATGCCTCAGCACCTCGCACATGTTCGTCGAGGCGGCGACCGCCCGCTCAAGGACGTCCTTCGTCCACTTCACGCCCTCCCGCTCGAATTGCGACACGTCCACCCCGAGCCTCTTCATCCGCTCGAAGACATATCGCCGCGTCGAACTCCGAGGATCCACGCCCAGTCTCCCCAACGCCTCCGACAACGTCCGCGCTCCCCGAGCCGCCTCCTCCAGCCGCTCCTTGGTGTACGCACTGACCCCCATCGAACCCTCCGCCCTCGATCATTCATTTTGATCTCGCACGGAGTAACGAACGTCTTATCGCACAGTTACTCCCGAAATGCGCAACGGCTCGCACCGGACCCTCCCGGTGCGAGCCGTTCCAAGAAAGCGGAGGTGCGTCAGATACCCAGATCCTTGATGATCTTGGCCACGTGCCCCGTCGCCCGGACGTTGTACAGGGCGCGCTCGACCTTGCCCTCCTCGTCCACGACGATCGTGGAGCGGATGACGCCCATGTAGGTCTTGCCGTAGTTCTTCTTCTCGCCGAAGGCGGCGTAGGACTCCAGGACCTGCTTGTCCGGGTCGGCCAGCAGCGTGACCTTCAGGGACTCCTTGTCGCGGAACTTGGCCAGCTTCTCGGGCTGGTCGGGGGAGATGCCGATGACGTCGTAGCCCGCGCCCGTCAGCAGCTCCAGGTTGTCCGTGAAGTCGCAGGCCTGCTTGGTGCAGCCGGGGGTGAGGGCGGCCGGGTAGAAGTACACGATGACCTTGCGGCCCTTGTGATCCGCCAGGGACACCTCGGTGCCGTCGGCGTCGGACAGGGTGAAGGCGGGGGCCACGTCCCCCGGCTGGAGTCGCTCGCTCATCGGGCCAGCCTAACCGGGGGTCCTGACAGTGCGATGAGCCGTGGAGCTGACAGACTGTCCAGCACAGGCTTCACACCGACTTCGGAGGCGACACGGTGGCGGACACGGCGGACACCAGGACCCCGGCGCAGATCGAGGCGGACATCAGGCGCCGCCGCGAGTCCCTGGCCGAGACACTCGACGAGATCGGGGTGCGGGTGCACCCGAAGACGATCGTCGGGGACGCCAAGGCCAGGGTCGCGTCCAATATCGATCACACCCTCGGGCGGGCGTACGTGGGGGTCAACCGGGCCGTCACCGATGTGCGGGCCCGGTTCGTGGGCGAGGACGGGGCGCCGCGCCTGGAGCGGGTCGTGCCGGTCGCCCTCGTGGTGGTCGGTGTGGTCGGGCTGCTCGCCCTCGGCACGCGGCGACGCAAGGGCTGACCCGACTGCGTACGTTCGCGGCGAAGACAGGTAGGTTTCAGGGCGTGAGCGCCAAGAGAAACGAGCACAGCACCCATCCGGACAAGCTGCCCATCCGGATGCTGCACGACCGCGTACTCGTGCGGCAGGACACCAGCGAGGGCGAGCGGCGTTCCGGCGGCGGCATCCTGATTCCCGCCACGGCGGCGGTCGGCCGGC
Source organism: Streptomyces violaceus (assembly GCA_000715635.1). GTDB lineage: Bacteria > Actinomycetota > Actinomycetes > Streptomycetales > Streptomycetaceae > Streptomyces > Streptomyces violaceus. Next base: position 35,190 of record KL569260.1, read on the forward strand.
GCCTCGCCTGGGCCGAGGTCGTCGCGGTGGGGCAGAACGTGCGGACCGTGGAGACGGGCGACCGGGTTCTGTTCGACCCGGAGGACCGCGCCGAGGTCGAGGTGCGGGGCATCGCGTACGTGCTCATGCGTGAGCGGGACCTGCACGCTGTGGCCGCGGACCGGTTCGAGGGCGCGGAGGACTCGACGGGCCTCTACCTGTAGTCCGAGCAGCAGTCCGAAGGGGCCGGTGACGGTTGTCACCGGCCCCTTCGCCATGACTTTGCTACGTTGGAGAGACCCGACGAGACGCGCCGTACCGGGACGAAGGCAAAGACGACGCACCTGGACCGTCAGCCTGTCTCCCGGAGGTGCCCGTCATGGCGTGGGTTCTGCTCGTCGTCGCCGGTCTGCTCGAAGTCGGGTGGTCGATCGGTATGAAGTACACCGACGGCTTCACCCGCCCGCTGCCCAGTGTTCTCACCGGTGCCGGAATCGTCGTCAGCATGCTGCTGCTGTCCCAGGCCGCCAAGACCCTGCCCATCGGTACCGCCTACGGCGTGTGGGTGGGGATCGGGGCGGCCGGGGCGGCGGTGGTCGGGATGGCCGTGCTGGGGGAGCCGGCCACCGCCGCCCGGATCTTCTTCGTCTGCCTGTTGCTGGTCGCCGTGGTGGGGCTGAAGGCGACCAGCGGTCACTGACCTACTCGCGGCGCATGGTCTGCGGGGCCACGCCCCAGCCGGGGCCTGTCGGAGCGCCGGTGGTGCCGCCGTCGGCGGTGCCGCCTTCCGTGGTGCCGCCGTCGGCCGTGCCGCCGCCCTCCGTCGTGCCGCCGTCGCCGGTTCCGCCGTCCGCGGTGCCGCCGTCGGTCGGGGATTCGCCTCCCGTGCTGCCGTCGGTGGTGCCGCCGTCGGTCTGGCCCTGGGTCTGGCCCTCGGGTGCGCTCGGGGTCTCGCCGGGCGTCTCGGTGCCGGTCTCCTGGCCGCCGGTGGACGTGCTGTCTTCGTCGGTGCCGCCCGTGGTCGGGTCGACGGGGACCTCGGGGCTGGGGGCCTGCGAGACGTCGGAGCCCGGCTGGAGCCTGAGGTCGAATTCGGTGACCGGTTTGTCCTTGAGGGCGTCCTGGGTGAACTGCGTCCAGATCTCGGCGGGG
>KL569260.1:36542-37833 GCA_000715635.1 Streptomyces violaceus
GCCCGCCGCCGTTGATGCGGTCCAGGCCCATCGCCCCGTACAGCGACTTGTGGGCGGCGGTGACCGGGTCCTGGCCCATGACGGAGACGACGGTGGCGAGGTCGGGGGTGTAGCCCGCGAACCAGGCCGCCGTGTCCTCCTCGGCGGTGCCGGTCTTGCCGGCGACGGGGCGGCCCGCTGCCTGCGCGGCGGAGGCCGTGCCGTTCTGGACGACGCTCTGCAGCATCGAGGTGGTGGTGTCGGCGGCCTCGCGGCTCACGGCCTGCCGGGTGCGCCGCTCGGGCAGCTCGATGGGCGTGCCCTCCTTCATGACCTTGTCGACCATCGTGTAGGTGCCGTGCCGGCCGTGGTTGGCGAGCGTGGCGTACGACTCCGCCATCTCGAGGACGCTGGCGGTGGCCGTGCCGAGCGCGATGGCGGGGCCGTCGGCGAGGTCCGGGGTGGTTTCGGGGACGCCGAGGTCGATCGCGGTCTGCTTGACCTTCTGGGGGCCGACGTCGGCGGCCATCTGCGCGTACACCGAGTTCACGGAGCTGTCGGTGGCCTCGGTGACGGTGATGGGGCCGTAGGAGTGCTGGTCCTCGTTCTCGGGGGCGTACGGGTCGCCGGTCCAGCCCTGGACCGTTCGCTTGTTGGTGCCGTCGTAGATCGTGTTCGGGGTGATCACGCGGCCGTCCTGGGTCCGCGAGCCGTTCTCGACGGCCGAGGTGAACACGAAGGGCTTGAAGGTGGAGCCGACCTGGAAGTCCCTGCGGGTGGCGTTGGGGGTGTACTGCTTGACGTAGTCGACGCCGTTGTACATCGCCACGACCTTGCCGGTCTTGGGGTCGACGGCGGCGCCGCCAGCGCGGACGTACGAGTCGACCTTGTTGTTCTTCTTGTCCAGCTTGGACATGAGCTTGTCGTTGACGGCCTTCACGAAGGCGTCCTGCTTGCCCTTCTGCAGGGTCGTGGTGATGCGGTAGCCGCCGGCGTCGAGCTTGTCCTCGTCGATGATGTTGTTCTGGGTGAGGTAGTCCTTGACGATCCGCACGATGTAGCCGCGCTGCCCGGACATGCCGGTGGAGAGGGTGGACTCCTTCGGCATGGGGAACTTCATGCCGGCCCGCTTCGACTCGCTGAGCCAGCCCTTCTTGACCATGCCGTCCAGGACGTAGTTCCAGCGGGACTCGGCGGCCTTGCGGTTCTCCGGGTGGGCGACGACGTCGTACTGGCTGGGCGCGTTGACGAGCGCGGCGAGGTAGGCGGCGCGGGCCGGGTCGAGTTCGGTCGCGTCCATGCCGTAGTAGGC
>KL569260.1:38088-42374 GCA_000715635.1 Streptomyces violaceus
GCTGGTGTTGAGGTAGCCCTCGAGGATGTGGTCCTTGCTCTGCTCGCGGTCCAGCTTGATGGAGATGAAGAACTCCTTGGCCTTGCGCGTGACGGTCTGTTCCTGGCGCAGGTAGTAGTTCTTCACGTACTGCTGGGTGATCGTGGAGCCGGACTGCTTGCCCTTGCCGAGGGCGGTGTTCCAGGCGGCGCGGACCATGGCCTTGGGGTCGACGGCGGACTCGGTGTAGAAGTCGCGGTCCTCGGCGGCCAGGATCGCGTGCTGGGCGTCCTTGGAGATCTGCGCGAGGGTGACGTTCTCCCGGTTGATCTCGCCGTCGCGGGCGATCACGGAGCCGTCCGCGTAGAGGTAGACGTTGGCCTGCTTGGTGGCGAGCGCGTTGGCCGGCGGGATCTGGACCAGCGAGTAGCCCAGGAAGAAGCCGCCGATCAGCAGCATGACGACGATGATGAAGCCGCCGAGCGTCATGCGCCAGGTCGGGATCATCCGGCGCCAGCCGGTCCGCTTCGGCTTCCCGCCGGGCTTGGCCCGCGGTTCGTCCGGTTCGCTGATCGCCTGCATCTGTGCCGTGCCCGGGCCGTCGCCGGCTTGGGCCTGCGGCGTGCCCGGGGAGCTGCCGGCCTGGGGCCGTGCCGTGCCGGCGGACCCGACGGCCCGGATCTGCACCGTGCCCGGATCGGTGTCGGCCTGGGGCCGTGGCGTCACCGGGTCGCCGTCTGTCTTGGCTCGTGGAGTGCCCGGGGCGCCGCCGGTCTGGGGTCGTGCCGCGCCCGGGGACCCGACGGCCCGGATCTGTACCGTGCCCGGGTCGGTGTCGGCCTGGGGTCGGGGCGTGCTCGGGTCGCCGTCCGTCTTGGCTCGGGGCGTGTCCGGGGAGCCGTCCGACTGGGGTCGTGCCGTGCTCGGGGAGCCGACGGCCCGGATCTGCACGGTGCCCGGGTCGGTGTCGGCCTGGGGCCGTGGCGTGCTCGGGTCGCCGTCCGTCTTGGCTCGGGACTTCCCCGGGTCGTCCGTCTCGGCTCGGGGTGTGCCCGGGTCGTCCGTCTTGGCCGGTGGCGTGCTCGGGTCGTCGTCGGTCTTGGCCCGTGGCGTGGCCGGGGAGCCGTCCTTCTGGGGTCGTGCCGTGCCCGGGTCGTCGCCAGCCTGGGCCCGTGGCGTGCCCGGGGCGCCGTCCGGCTGCGGCTCTCTCGGTTCCCGCCCCGGGTTCGGCTGCTGCGGCTGAGGCTCGTCACTCATGTCGTGCACGGACTCCTGTTTCGCGTCGTACGTCGTTCCCGTACGTCTCTGCTCGCTCTTGCGCCCCTGTGATGAAGACTGTCCCATCCGGCGATCAGTTCCCTGATCGGGGGCCGTGTCGCGAGCCGTGTGGTGAGGCGGGCGGCGTGCGGGCGAACGCACAGGTGGGAGCAGGGTGAACTGAGCCATCCTGCAAGCCTGTTCGACTCGCGATCTTGCTTGTGCGAGATTCGCCTGAAGGGGGACACGGCCGAAGATGCGACCGCTCGCACGCTCCGCCCCGGCCGGCACCGCCGCCACGCTGCTCGCCCTGGCCACGGGCGCCTCTGCCCACGCGGACGGAACGGATCGTACCGTCTGGGCCGGTGCCGACTGGAACGTCACGCAGACCGACGCGTGATCGAACTCCCCATGGGTTTCCGGGGCGGGAAAAACCATGGCACGCGTGATCCTCGGCCCACTAGGCTCCTGCGCTTCGGTGCCGGGCGGCGAAGAGGGCGGCGAGGAGGGCTGTGGATGTGGGCTCGGGACGGTTGTACGCGGCCGTCGCGGCGGGGGGCTTCAGGCGGTACGCGACGTATCGGGCGGCCACGGTGGCCGGGGTGTTCACCAATACGGTCTTCGGCGTCATCCTCGTCTACACCTATCTGGCGCTGTGGGACGAGAGGCCGCATCTCGGAGGGTACGACCAGACGCAGGCCGTGACGTATGTGTGGCTGGGGCAGTGTCTCTACGCGACGCTGGCCATCCAGGGCGGCGGTGCCGAGAAGGACCTGATGGAGCGCATCCGCACCGGTGAGATCGCCGTCGACCTGTACCGGCCGGCTGATCTGCAGATGTGGTGGCTGGCGGGCGACGTGGGGCGGGCGCTGTTCCAGATGCTGGGGCGGGGCGTGATCCCGTTCGCGTTCGGCGCGGTCTTCTTCCCCATGGCCCTGCCCACGTCGGTCACCCCCTGGGCGGCCTTCGTGGTCACGCTGCTGCTGGCGACGGTGGTCAGCTTCGCGATCCGCTATCTGGCGGCCCTGAGCGTGTTCTGGCTGATGGACGGCATGGGCGTCAACCAGGTCCTGACGGTCACGGGGATCTTCTTCTCGGGCATGGTGCTGCCGCTGAACGCCTTCCCCGGAGCGCTCGGCGAGGTCGTGCGGGTGCTGCCGTGGGCGGCGCAGATCCAGATGCCGGCGGATGTGCTGATGGGGGAGACCGACCCGCTGCGGGCGTTCGCCTTCCAGGCGGCGTGGGCGGTGGCGCTGCTGGCGGCGGGACGGCTGCTGCAGTCGGCCGCGACGCGGCGGGTGGTGGTGCAGGGTGGCTGAGCGGAGTGCCCTGGCCGAGGGGCTGCGGGCCTATCGGCTGATCGCCGGGATGTGGATGCGCTCCAGCATGACCTACCGCACCTCCTTCGTCGTCACGGTGTTCGGCAACCTGACGGTGACCGGCCTGGACTTCGTGGGGATCCTGCTGATGTTCTCGCAGGTCGACTCGCTGGGCGGCTGGTCACTGCCCGAGGTCGCCTTCCTCTACGGGCTGTCGGTGACGGCGTTCGGGATCGCCGACCTGCTGCTCGGCTCGATGGACGTCCTGGGCGCCCGGATGCGCGACGGCTCGTTCGACACGCTGCTGGTGCGGCCCGCGCCGGTGCTCGCCCAGGTCGGCGCCGACCGCTTCGCGCTGCGCCGGCTGGGCCGGATCACCCAGGGCGCCGTGGTGCTGTGCTGGGCGCTGGTCTCGGTGGACGTCGACTGGAGTGCGGCGAAGGTGCTGCTGGTGCCGGTGATGGTGGTCAGCGGCGCGGCGATCTTCTCGGCGGTGTTCGTGGCGGGCGCGGCCTTCCAGATCTTCGCGCAGGACGCCGCCGAGGTGCAGAACGCCTTCACGTACGGAGGGACCACGCTGCTGCAGTATCCGCCGAGCGTGTTCGGGGAGGACCTGGTGCGCGGCGTGACCTTCATGGTGCCGCTCGCCTTCGTCAACTGGGTTCCGTCCGCCTATGTGCTGGGGCGGCCGTACCCCATCGGGCTGCCGTCCTGGGCGGCGTTCGCCTCGCCCCTGGTGGCGGTGGCCTGCTGTGCGCTGGCGGGGGCGGCGTGGCGGACGGGGCTTCGTTCCTACCGGAGTACAGGGAGTTGAGGTGACCGAGGTGGACAGCGCCTTCATCGAAGTCGACGGTGTCGAGAAGGTCTTCGACGTACGCAAGAAGACCGGCTTCATGAAGCGGGAACGGCGGCAGGTGCGGGCCGTGGACTCGATCTCCTTCCGTGTGGAACGCGGCGAGATGGTCGGCTACATCGGCCCGAACGGTGCCGGCAAGTCGACCACGATCAAGATGCTGACCGGCATCCTCACCCCGAGCGCCGGCCGGCTGCGGGTCGCGGGCATCGACCCGTCCCGCGAACGCACGCGGCTCGCACACCGCATCGGTGTGGTGTTCGGGCAGCGTACGACGCTGTGGTGGGATCTGCCGCTGGTCGACTCGTACCGGCTGATGCACCGCATGTACCGGATCCCGGACGCCCGTTACCGCGAGAACCTCGACCGCCTGGTCGAACTCCTCGACCTGGGCGACCTGCTGGACGTGCCGGTACGGCAACTCTCCCTGGGGCAGCGGATGCGCGGGGACATCGTGGCGGCGCTGTTGCACGACCCGGAGGTGCTGTACCTCGACGAGCCGACCATCGGTCTTGACGTGGTCTCCAAGTCCAAGGTGCGGGAGTTCCTGCGGGAGATGAACGCCGAGCGCGGTACGACGGTGCTGCTGACCACGCACGACCTGCAGGACATCGAGCAGTTGTGCAAGCGGGTGATGGTCATCGACCACGGGCGCATGATGTACGACGGTCCGCTCGCCGGGCTGCACGAGGCGGGGGAGAGCGAGCGGACGCTGGTGGTGGACTTCGAGCGGGAACTGCCCCCGATCGACGCCCCGGCACCCGCGCGGGTCGTCCGGGTGGACGGGCCGCGGCAGTGGCTGGCGTTCCCGGCGGCGGAGTCGGCCGCGCCGCTGGTGGCGCGGATCGCGGCGGAGTACCCGCTGGTCGACCTGTCGG
>KL569260.1:42592-45407 GCA_000715635.1 Streptomyces violaceus
GTACCCGCTGGTCGACCTGTCGGTGCGGGAGCCGGACATCGAGGCGGTGATCGCGAAGATGCTGCACACGTTGGGGGACACCCCCGAACCCCCGCCGGAGCGTGCGACCGCATAGTGCCCGGGACCGGTAACTCGTAGGCTGCTGCCCATGACCGACGACGCAGTCCCGGACCTCCGTGCCTCCGACGCCGACCGTGAAAGGGTCGCCGGCATCCTGCGGGACGCCGTCGCCGAGGGACGTCTCGACATGGCGGAGTTCGAGGAGCGGCTGGACGCGACGTATCAGGCGCGGACGTACGGGGAACTGGTGCCGATCACCCGGGACCTGCCGGCCGCGGGCGTCGTGGTGCCCGCCGTGTCGCTGAGCAAGGACCCCGCCACGGGGTCGGACTGGCCCGGGCGGGTCGTCGGCGGCGAGGGGACCTCGACGTGGGCCGTCGCCGTGATGTCCGGCTTCCAGCGCAAGGGGCACTGGACGATGCCCCGGCGGTTCACCTGCCTGGCCTTCTGGGGCGGCGGGGAGATCGACCTGCGCGAGGCGAACTTCGCGGAGCGCGAGGTCGAGATCAACGCGATCGCGATCATGGGCGGGGTGGATGTCATCGTGCCGCCCGGCGTCGAGGTCGTGGTGCGCGGCATCGGGATCATGGGCGGTTTCGACCACCGCGAGGAGGGTGTGCCGGGGGAGCCCGGGGCGCCGCGCGTGATCGTGACCGGGTTCGCCCTCTGGGGCGGCGTCGGGGTCCAGCGGAAGCTGACGCGGGCGGAGAAGCAGCGGCTCAAGGAGGAGCGGCGGCGGGAGAAGCTGGAGCGGCGGAACAACGGCGAGTACTGAGCGTCGTCGGTCAGTACTCGGCGTCGTCCTTCTACAGTTCGGCCGGCGCCGACCCCTTCAGGCTCTCCAGGTCGAACTCCTCGGCCATCCGCGCGTACCCCTTGTCGCTGGGGTGCAGATGGTCGCCCGAGTCGTAGTCGGCGCGCAGCCGGCGCGGGTCGTAGGGGTCTCGCAGCGCCTTGTCGAAGTCGGCCACCGCGTCGAAGACCCGGCCCGCCCTGATCTCGGCGTTGATCTGCTGCCGGACCGACTCCCGCGGGTCCGTGTAGCCGCGGTGCCCGTAGAACGGCATCAGGGTCGCGCCGACGACCTTCAGGCCGCGTGCGTGGGCCTGGCCCACCATGGTGCGCAGGCCGTCGAGTATCGCGTTCGGGTCGGCGAGCCGCGGGTTGCGCAGGATGTCGTTGACACCGAGGTCGATGACGACGACCTTGGCGTTCGTCCGCTCCAGCACGTCCCGTCCGAAGCGGTTGAGCCCGCTGGGGTTGTCGGCCGGGCGGCCCAGCCCGTCCGTGAGGACCCGGTTGCCGCTGATGCCCTGGTTGACGACGCTGTAACGGGGCAGGTCCCGCCCGGCGGCGATCTCCGCGCGTAGCCGCTCGGACAGGACGTCGGTCCACCGGTTGTTGGCGCCCGCGGTGGAGGTGATGCCGTCGGTGAGGGAGTCGCCGAGGACGACGACCGTGCCGTCGGACTCGTTGCTCAGCACGTCCAGCGCCGTCAGATAGCGCCAGTACGTGCTCTGCTCGGTGTACGGCGTGCCCGTCGTGTCCTGGGCCTGGTTGCCCTGGGCGACGTAGGAGGTCTGCCGGGCGTGCGGGTGGTACGTCACCGGGCCGGAGCTGGTCGGTGTGTAGGTGGTGATCAGGATGTCGGCGTCGTGCGGGATGACGACGCGGACCACGTCGCTCATCACCTGCCGGCCGGGCGGGATGACCACCGTGGGGCCGCCGTTGAAGGTCAGCTGGCGCAGGGTGTCCGAGAGCGCGGCGGGCGTACCGCTGCCCGCGGCGACCGCGATCGAGGCCTGCGTGATGCTGAGTGGCGACTGGCCGTAGAGATTGGACAGCGTCACGCGGGCACTCGTACCTCCGACGGTGGTGTGGACGACGTTGCGTACCGAACGGTCCGCCATGCCGGTCGTCTCGGTGCCCGGCTCGGCGCCGGCCGGTGAGGTGGACCAGGTGCCGACCCAGGTGCCTGTGGAGGCGGGGGCGGCGGAGTTGTTCGGAAGACGGCCGTCTGCCCGGGTGTTCCGGGTCTGCGTGCCGTCGTCGGTCGCCACTCCGACATATATGGCGGCGGAAAGGGCCACAACCGCTGCGACGATCGCCGCGAGCAGGGCGTAACCACGACCCCGGGTCATGCTGTGCAGTTCTCCTCAGGCGATGGGAGCCCAAGGCTCCGATCTGATGTGCCCATGATGCGTCATGGGCAGGGGGGAAGCTGACAGGACCCCCGGCATTACCCCCTTCCGACAGACGCCGGGAACTCCTGTTCCGTTCCAGTAGTCGGTCAGGAAGGGACAATGTGTGCGGGATCACCAAGCGGGTGGAGCGGATGGAACGGATGAAAGTGGAAGAAAAGGTCGGCGTCGAGGGGCAGCATGCCCGCCCCGGCGTCGCCGTGAACCGTGCGATGACGAGCTTCAGCCCAGCGGACGAGGAGAAACAGCGCGGCGTACGCCGTATGAAACTCACCGCCACCGGGCTCCTGCTGTTCGTGGCCGTGGTCTACATCCTCGCCAAGTGGGCCCAGAACTCCGGCGCCGGCCCCTGGGCGGGCTATGTCGCCGCCGCCTCCGAGGCCGGCATGGTCGGCGCGCTCGCCGACTGGTTCGCCGTCACCGCCCTCTTCCGCCACCCCCTCGGCATCCCCATCCCGCACACCGCGATCATCCCCACCAAGAAGGACCAGCTCGGCGTCTCCCTCGGCGAGTTCGTCGGCGAGAACTTCCTCTCCGAGGACGTCGTACGGCAG
>KL569260.1:45598-47729 GCA_000715635.1 Streptomyces violaceus
CATCGGCAGCCGCCTCGGCGCCTGGCTCGCCGTCCCCGAGCACGCCGACCGGGTCACGGCGGAGCTCTCCACCGCCCTGCGGGGCGCCCTGACGGTCCTGCGCGACTCCGACGTCCAGGCCGTCGTCGGCGAGGCCATCACGCGGCGCGCCAACGCCCAGGAGATCGGCCCCGGCATCGGCAAGATGCTGGAGAAGGTCGTCGCCGACGGCGGCCACAAACGGGTCGTCGACCTCGTCGTCAACCGTGCGCACGACTGGCTGGTGCTGCACCGCGACGAGGTGATGGACGCCGTGGAGGGCGGCGCCCCCGGCTGGACGCCGAAGTTCGTCGACCGGAAGGTCGGCGAGCGGGTCTACCGGGAGCTGCTGCGCTTCGCCACCGAGATGCGCGACATGCCCGCCCACCCCGCGCGCGGCGCCCTCGACCGCTTCCTCACCGACTTCGCCTCCGACCTCCAGTCCGACACCGAGACCCGCGCCCGGGTCGAGCGGCTCAAGGGCGAGGTGCTGGGCCGCGGCGAGGTCCAGGACCTCATCGCCAGCGCCTGGACGGCCGTACGGTCCATGATCGTCGCCGCGGCGGAGGACGAGCGCAGCGAGCTGCGGCTGCGCGTACGGTCCTCGCTGCTGTCGCTGGGTTCCCGGATGGCGGCCGAGCGCAAGGTGCAGGACAAGGTCGACCAGTGGGTGGAGGACGCGGCCGTGTACGTCGTCACCACCTACCGCAAGGAGATCACCTCCCTGATCACGGACACGGTGGCGAGCTGGGACGCCGAGCACACCACGAGGAAGATCGAGGCGAACATCGGCCGCGACCTCCAGTTCATCCGGATCAACGGCACGGTGGTCGGCTCGCTCGCGGGCCTGCTGATCTACACCGTGTCGCACGCGCTGGGGGCATGACGCTTCTGGCGTAAGAGAAGCCGGTCAGGGCACTCGCCCCGGGTTCCGCTCGATGGGGAGGGAGCCCATGACCACTGCGCAGGCCGGGACCGGCCGAACCGTGACCACCGACATCCCCGCCCGCCTCGACCGCCTCCCGTGGTCGCGCTGGCACTGGACGATCGTCCTCGGCCTCGGCACCGTGTGGATCCTCGACGGCCTCGAAGTCACCGTCGTGGGCAACATAGCCAGCCGCCTGTCGGAGCCCGGCAGCGGACTGCCCATCACCTCCGGCCAGGTCACCGGCATGGCGGCGGCCCTGTACGTGGCCGGTGCCTGTTCGGGCGCCCTGTTCTGGGGCCGCCTGACCGACAAGTGGGGCCGCAAGAAGCTCTTCATGATCACCCTGGCGGTGTATCTGGCGGCGACGGCGCTGACCTCCATCGCCTTCGACACCTGGTGGTTCTTCACCTTCCGCTTCCTCACCGGCTTCGGCATCGGCGGCGAGTACGCGGCCATCAACTCCGCGATCGACGAGCTGATCCCCAAGGAGTACCGCGGCCGCACCGACCTGATGATCAACGGCAGCTTCTGGCTGGGCGCGGTCGGCGGCTCCCTGCTGTCGATCGTCGCGCTGGACACCGACGTCTTCGCGGCGAACGTCGGCTGGCGCCTGACCTTCGCGCTCGGCGCGGTCCTGGCCCTGGTGATCCTGCTGGTCCGCCGGCACGTCCCGGAGAGCCCCCGCTGGCTGCTGATCCACGGCCGCGACGGCGAGGCGGAACGCATCGTCTCCTCCATCGAACGCAAGATCGAGGAGGAGCGGGGTGAGCCGCTGCCGCGCCCGGAGGGCGAGATCACCATCCACCAGCGCCGCAGCGTCTCCTTCCTGGAGATCGGCCGCACGGTCTTCTCCGACTACCGCCGCCGCGCGATCCTCGGCTTCTCCCTCTTCATCGGCCAGGCCTTCCTCTACAACGCCATCACCTTCGGCTTCGGCGCGATCCTGACGACGTTCTTCGACGTCCCGAGCGGCAACACCGGCTACTACTTCGCGGTCATCGCGCTCGGCAACTTCTTCGGCCCGCTGCTCCTGGGCAAGCTCTTCGACACGGTGGGCCGCCGGATCATGATCTCCGGCACCTACCTGCTCTCCGGCCTGCTCCTCTTCGGCACGGCCTGGCTCTTCGACCAGGGCGCGCTGAGCGCGGACACGATGACGGCGTGCTGGTGCGCGGTCCTGTTCCC
>KL569260.1:47943-48172 GCA_000715635.1 Streptomyces violaceus
CCGAGGTCTTCCCGATGGAGACCCGCGCCATGTCCATCGCCTTCTTCTACGCCATCGGCACCGCCGCCGGCGGCATCAGCAGCCCGCTCCTCTTCGCCAAGCTCACGGAATCCGGTGTCGTCGGCGACACGGTCCTCGCCTTCCAGATCGGCGCGACCCTGATGTGCCTGGCCGGACTGGCGGCGGCGATCCTCGCGGTGAAGGCGGAACGCCGCTCCCTGGAGGACAT
>KL569261.1:0-425 GCA_000715635.1 Streptomyces violaceus
GCCGTGTCGATCGTCGCGGTGAACATGTTCGAGGGCGTCCTGATCGGTCTGGCCCTGTCGGTCGTCAAGACCGCCTGGGAGGCCTCGCACGTCAAGCTCGAGGTCATCGACAAGGGCGCCGGCCCCATCCAGGCATACCTGTCGGGCAACGCGACGTTCCTGCGGCTGCCGAAGATCCTGGACAACCTGGAGAGCCTGCCGCAGGACCGCCCGGTCGAGCTGGACCTCTCGGGGCTGCACCACCTCGACCACGCTTGCCGCACCGCCCTGGAGAGCTGGGCCGAGCGCCACAGCGCGTCGGGCACTGAGCCGGTGAAGGTCACGGAGCCCGAGCTGGAGTCCGAGCAGTCGAAAGAGGGCGAGAAGGTGACGGTGGCCTAGCGGCCCGCCGCAACGCCGACACCCTTGGCCCGGGACGCGCCCCC
>KL569261.1:616-3302 GCA_000715635.1 Streptomyces violaceus
CCCTTGGCCCGGGACGCGCCCCCAAGCGCGCCCCGGGCCATTCGCACGTCCGCTGCGGGCCGGTGAGGGCTTGTCCTGCGGTTCCCGCGCCCCCGAGGCATGGCCCCGAACCCCAGTCCCGGCATATCGTTGCAGAAGCAGACGAAACGGGACCTCTGGACGAGGAGGTCGGCATGGTCCAAGAGCTGATCGGGGCGGTGGCGGCGGTCGGCGCCTGTGGTCTGGTGTATCTGGCCTCGGCGGCGCGGGTCGTCAAGCAGTACGAGCGAGGGCTCGTCTTCCGGCTCGGGCGCCTGCACGGTGACGTGCGGCGGCCCGGGTTCAACTTGATCGTTCCCGTGGTGGAACGGCTGCGCAAGGTCAACATGCAGATCGTGACCATGCCCGTGCCCGCCCAGGAGGGCATCAGCCGCGACAACGTGACCGTGCGGGTCGACGCGGTGGTGTACTTCAAGGTCGTGGATCCGGCGGCCGCGATCGTCAATGTCGAGGACTACCGCTTCGCCGTCTCCCAGATGGCACAGACCTCCCTGCGCTCGATCATCGGCAAGAGCGAGCTGGACGATCTGCTGTCCAACCGGGAGAAGCTCAACCAGGGCCTGGAGCTGATGATCGACAGCCCGGCCGTGGAGTGGGGCGTGACCATCGACCGGGTGGAGATCAAGGACGTGTCCCTGCCGGACACGATGAAGCGCTCCATGGCCCGCCAGGCCGAGGCAGACCGTGAGCGGCGGGCCCGTGTGATCAACGCCGACGCCGAGTACCAGGCCTCGAAGAAGCTGTCCCAGGCCGCTCAGCAGATGGCCGACACGCCCTCGGCTCTCCAGCTCCGGCTGCTCCAGACCGTGATGGCCGTGGCGGCGGAGAAGAACTCCACGCTGGTGCTGCCCATCCCGGTGGAGCTGCTGCGGTTCCTGGAACGGGGCCATGAAGAGGGCCGTCAGACACAGACAGGGCCACAGACACAGACGGAGCCGGAGACAGAGGCACCGGCGGAGCACCCCCTCGACCTCGACGAGACCGACCCGGCCATCGAGGAGCTGCGACGGGCGGTGGAGCAGTGACCCGCGCTACGCGCGTGGTTCACGTTGCCCGCACCAGGTGATAGACACAGCGGGATCACAGTTCCTGTCCGCCAGCAGGAAGGTTCCGCCATGACCACTACCGGTCGTTCCGCCACTCGACGTCAGATGCTCGCCGGGACAGGTGCCCTGGGCGTCGGGATCGCGTTCTCCGGCGCCCTGTCCGAACTCTTCGCAGGCACCGCCGCCGCACAGGGCCTGGGCCACACCGGCTACGGCCCGCTCGTCCCCGACCCGAAGGGCCTGCTCGACCTCCCGGAAGGCTTCCGCTACCGGGTCCTCTCCCGCGAGGGAGACCGACTCCGCTCGGGTGAGGGCAAGGTCCCCTCCAACCACGACGGCATGTCGGCCTTCGCGGGCAGAGAGGGCCGGGTCCATCTGGTCCGCAATCACGAGAACCGTGCCGACGGCAAGGTCCCGGTCCCCACGATCGAGGGCCTCACCTACGACCCGGCCGGCAAGGGCGGCTGTACGGCCCTGACGCTGGACTCCCGCAACAACGTCCTGTCGGAACGCGTCGCGATCGCCGGCACCGCCGTGAACTGCGCGGGTGGCCCCACCCCGTGGGGCACCTGGCTGACCTGCGAGGAGACCGAGGACAAGGCCGGTACCAACGGCTACACCAAGGACCACGGCTTCATCTTCGAGGTCGACCCGGCCGACCCGCGCCGCACCGGAGCCGTACCCCTGACCGCGATGGGCCGCTTCCAGCACGAGGCGATCGCCGTCGACCCCCGGCGGGGTGTGGTGTACGAGACGGAGGACGCCTTCGAGAAGCCCTTCGGCCTCTTCTACCGTTTCCTGCCGAAGAAGCCGCTGGGGGGCCGGGGTTCGCTGCGCGCGGGCGGCCGGCTGCAGGCCATGCGGGTGCCCGGCGTGCCCGACCTGTCCAGGATCCAGGAGATCGGCGCCGAGTTCGACGACATCGAGTGGGTGGACGTACCGGACCCGCAGGCCGCGCAGACGCCGATCCGGTTCCAGGACTTCGGCCGCGGGGGCATCACGCACGCGCAGAAGCTGGAGGGCTGCTACTGGGGCGGCCGGTCGGTGTACTTCGTGTCGTCCTTCGCCCGCCGCTCGGACGGTTCGACGGCCGACCACTACGGGCAGATCTGGCGCTACGACCCCGAGCGCCGCCGGCTGACCCTGGTGATCGTCTTCGGGCCGGACACCGACATCCAGATGCCGGGAGAGTCGCCGGACAACATCTGCCTGGCACCCAGCGGCGGCCTCATGGTCTGCGAGGACGGCAACGGCGCCCAGCACGTCTACGGCGTGACCAGGCGCGGCGAGGTGTACGCGATGGCCCGCGGTCGGCAGAACATCGGTACCCCGGAGGAACCCGAGTGGGGTGAGTTCGCCGGTGTGACCTTCTCCCCCGACGGCGACACGATGTACGTCAACTGCTACACACCCGGCACCACGTTCGCGGTGACGGGCCCCTGGCGCCGGTAGCCGCGGCCGCGCTCCCGGCCGGGGCGCCGGGTGCGGAACCCGGCGCCCCGGCGGACGATCGGGACACAGGACCGTAAGGGGGCCCGGTGGCGCAGAAGGACAAGAAGAAGCACAGCACCTCGCTGCGGGAGCGGCTGCGCGTCCCCGGC
>KL569261.1:3514-5873 GCA_000715635.1 Streptomyces violaceus
GAGCCGCTCGACCTGTCCCGTCACGACGCCGCCGCCACCCCCGGCGGCCCGGACGGCAAGAGGGCGGGCAGGGCCGCCACGACCCGGGTCGGTGAGCGCCTTGCCGCCTTCCAGGAGCGGCTGTGGGCGGCGAGCACCGCGGGCGACCGGCGCCGCGTCCTGCTCGTCCTCCAGGGCATGGACACCAGCGGCAAGGGCGGCACGGTCAAGCACGTCATCGGCCTGCTCAACCC
Organism: Streptomyces violaceus; assembly: GCA_000715635.1. Classification (GTDB taxonomy): domain Bacteria; phylum Actinomycetota; class Actinomycetes; order Streptomycetales; family Streptomycetaceae; genus Streptomyces; species Streptomyces violaceus. Next base: position 3,748 of record KL569261.1, read on the forward strand.
GTCCGGCTGCCGGATCACGCCGTTCAAGGCGCCCACGGCCGAGGAGCGCGCGCACCCCTTCCTGTGGCGCGTGGAGAAGGCACTGCCCCTCCCCGGCGAACTGGGCATTTTCGACCGCTCCCACTACGAGGACGTTCTGATCGCCCGCGTCCGGGGCCTCGCACCCGCCACCGAGATCAACCGGCGCTACGAGCAGATCAACCGCTTCGAGAAGTCCCTGGCCGACGCCGGCGTGACCCTGATCAAGTGCTTCCTGCACATCTCCTACGAGGAGCAGCGCCGCCGGCTGCTCAAACGTCTCGACGAGCCGGAGAAGCACTGGAAGTTCGCCGCTTCCGACATCGACGACCGGGCCCTGTGGCCCGCGTATCAGGAGGCCTACGAGATCGCCATGGAGCGCTGCGGCACCTCGTACGCCCCCTGGTACCTCGTCCCCGCCGACCGCAAGTGGTATCGCAACTGGGCGGTCAGCACCCTGCTCCTGGAGCATCTGGAGGAGCTGGACCCGCGGTATCCCGAGGCGGACTTCGACGTGGCGGAGATCCGGAAGAGGCTGCTGGGGCAGTCCTGATCCGGCGGGTCAGGCGGCCAGCAGGGCGTCGATCTGGCCGACGGCCTCCTTCAGGCCCTCCTCCATGCCCATGGTGACCAGCTGCTCCATCTGCTCCCGGGAGTCGAAGAGGGAGCGCATCTCCATCCGGGTGCCGCCTTCGTGTTCGGTGAGCCGCACCCGCACGGAGGTGGTCGGCATGTCGTCCTTGGGCTTGCCGTCGTCGTCGGCGAAGCCGTCGGTGAACTCCAGGGCCGTGGGCGGGGTGACCGAGGAGATCCGCCACCAGCCGCGGTGCCGGTCGCCCTCCGGGCCGGTCATGAAGTACGTGACCTCTCCGCCGGGGGTCAGGTCGTGCTGCTCCACGGTCGCCGGGTAGGTCGGCGGTCCCCACCAGCGCTCCAGCTGCCGGGGGTCGGCCCACAGCCGCCACACCCGCTCGACGGGGGCGGCGAAGTCGGCGATCAGGGTGAGGGTGAGGTGCTCGAGGTCCTTGTCGACACTGGTGACACTCATCTCTCGGGTCCTTCCGTCGTGTCGTTCTCTCCGGTGTCGTTCTCTTCGGTTCCGGAGTCCTCGGCGAGCAGCCGGGCCATCCGGTCCACGCGCCCGCGCCATGCCGACTCGAGCTCGTCGAGGGCCTGGCGTGCGCGGCCCACGGCTTCGGGGTCCGTGCACACGAGCTGCTCCCGTCCGCTGCGCTGCTTGGTGACGAGACCCGCCCGCTCGAGCACGGCGACGTGCTTCTGCACCGCCGCGAAGCTCATCGGGTAGGCCTCGGCCAGCCGCGACACCGACAGCTCCCCGCGCACACAGCGGCGCAGTATGTCCCGGCGCGTGGTGTCGGCCAGGGCGTGGAACAGCCGGTCCACCGTCTCGTCGCTCAGCTCATCTACAACCATTTGGTTGTACGTTAGCTCTGCCGATCCCTTCTGTAAAGCGACACGCCCGCCCACTGAAGCGGATCCTCGGGGGTACTCGGCGACACATGAGCGAGAAGCAGCAGGTCAGCAGCTCGTACTGGCTCGATACGGCACCGGACGGCCACCACCCGGCCCTGACGGAGGACCTGGAGGTCGACGTGGCGGTGATCGGCGCCGGGATCGCCGGACTGTGCACGGCGTGGGAGCTGACCCGGGCCGGGCGGAGCGTGGCGGTACTGGAGGCCGGGCGGGTCGCGGCCGGGGTCACCGGGCACACCACCGCCAAGGTCACCGCCCTGCACACACTCGTCTACGACAAGCTGCGGCGTACCCGCGGCCCCGAGGGCGCGCGACTGTACGCCCGCTCCCAGTCCGAGGCGATCGAGCGCGCGGCCGGGATCGTCGGGGAACTGGGCATCGACTGCGAGTGGGAGACCCGGGACGCGTACACATACGCGTGCGACGCGGGCCGGGTGGACGAGCTGCGCGCCGAGGCACGGGCGGCGGCCGAGGCCGGGCTGCCCGCCTCGTTCGTGACGGAGACCGGGCTGCCCTTCCCGGTGGCGGGCGCGGTCCGGGTCACCGGGCAGGCCCAGTTCCATCCGCGCAAGTACCTGCTGGCCCTCGCCGCCGATCTGGTCGAACGCGGCGGG
>KL569261.1:6027-7124 GCA_000715635.1 Streptomyces violaceus
GGGCGGATCTACGAGGACACCGCCGTCCTCGGCCTGGACGAGGGCGAGCCGTGCCGGCTGTCGACCACGACCGGGGCGCCGGTCAGGGCCCGGGACGTCGTCGTCGCGACGCACTACCCGATCTTCGACCGGGCCCTGCTGTTCGCCAGGCTGTCGCCGCGCCGCGAGCTGGTGGTCGCCGGGACGATCCCGGCCGGCCAGGACCCGGACGGCATGTTCATCACGCCCGACGAGGGCATCCGCTCGGTGCGCACCGCCCCGCACGAGGGGGACCGGCGGCTGCTCGTGGTCACCGGCGAGCACTTCACGCCCGGCACGGGCGACCCGCGGGCCCGCTTCGAACGCCTCAGCGCCTGGGCCATCGGCCATTTCCCGGACCTGGACGTCACCCACCGCTGGGCCACGCAGGACATCGACCCCACCGACACCGTGCCGATGGTGGGCCCGCTGCACCCGGGTGCGCGGCACGCCTACGTGGCCACCGGCTTCGGCGGCTGGGGCATGAGCGGCGGCATGATGGCGGGCCGCCTCCTCACCGCGCAGATCACGGGCGAGGAGTGCGCGTGGAGCGGGCTGTACGACCCACGGCGGCTGCGTCCGGCCGTGCGTGAGGCGCCGTCGTTCCTCAAGACACAGGCCAAGGTCGCCGGGCACTTCGTGGGCGACCGGCTGCGGCCCGTGCCGCCCGTGGAGTCCCTGCCGCCCGGCGAGGGCGCCGTGGTCCGCGCCGACGGCCACCGCCTCGCGGTCTACCGGGACGACGACGGCACCCTGCACGCCGTCTCCGCCCGCTGCACCCACCTGGGCTGCCTGGTCGCCTTCAACGGCGCCGAGCGCGCCTGGGAGTGCCCCTGCCACGGCTCCCGCTTCGACACGGACGGCAAGGTGATCCAGGGCCCGGCGACCAAGCCGCTGGAGCAGCGGGACCTCTGACGGCCGGGTGACACCCGCGGTCGTGACGCATAAGGGAGCGATTCCGCTCATATCTTCATACGGTGATCACTCTTCTCCGCCGTGCCCTCGCCGTATGCGCCCTGGGCACGGCCCTCGCCGCCTGTGGGACCGCCCGGCCCCCGCAGGCGGCCACCCCACCGGTG
>KL569261.1:7366-8751 GCA_000715635.1 Streptomyces violaceus
CCCCCGGTCCGGCCGGCCTCACGCCCGTCTTCGAGCACGGTCCCCGCACCCGAGGCCGGACCGTCGCGCTCACCTTCGACGCCGACATGACCGCCGGCCAGGGGACGCGGGCGGCGGCGGGTGAACGGTTCGACCATCCGCGGCTGATCTCCACGCTGCGCGCCCTGAAGGTGCCGGCCACCGTGTTCATGACCGGGCGGTGGGCCGAGGAGTACCCGGACCAGGCCCGCTCCATCGGCCGGGACCCGCTCTTCGAGGTCGCCAACCACTCCTACAGCCACTACGCCTACACCCGTGACTGCCACGGCCTGCCGACCGTGCCCGAGGAGCGGAAACGTTCGGACGTGGAGCGGGCGTACGCCGCGTTCCGGAAGGCCGGCGTACGGGATCCGATGCCGTACTTCCGCTTCCCCGGCGGCTGTTACGACCGCCGGGCCCTGAAGGCCCTGGCCCCGGCCGGGGTGACCGCCGTGCAGTGGGACGTGGTCGGCGGCGACGCGTTCGAAACGGACCCGGACGTGATCGTCCGGCAGGTGCTGGACGGGGTGCGGCCCGGCTCGGTGGTCGTGCTGCACTGCACGCGCAGTGCCGCCCCGGCGACCGAGCGGGCGGTGCGCACGATCGTGCCCGAGCTGCGGCGCAAGGGCTTCCGGTTCGTGAAGGTATCGGCGCTGATCGGAGCCCTGGGCGGTCGGCCCTGACCGGCCTACGCTGGACGTATGAGCGAGGACGACTACTGCCTGATCGACGCGGCCAGGCCGCCCAGGGCGGACGGGCCGCCGTACGCCGAGTGTGTGCTGTGCCGGGAGCCGACGGAGTACCCGGAGTCGTACAAGGGCATCACGCTCTGCCCGGTCTGCGAGTGGCAGGAGGCGCAGCGCACGAGCTGCTCAGGGTGATCGGCGGGAGGCGAGCGCACCGGCCAGGGCCAGTGCCGCGGCCGTGACCAGGGCTGCCGCGGCCAGGGGCAGCAGCGGAAGCGGGACGGTGCCCGACCGGGAGCCGGTCACCAGGCCCTGCACCGCCGCCTGGGCCGGGGAGCCGGTGGCCACCAGGGACAGCAGCGCCGCGAGCAGCAGGGCCAGGACGGCACGGCCCCGCGACCGCAGCAACGGCCGGCTCGTGAGCGCGCCGACGGCCGTGCCGAGCAGGGCGCAGGCCAGGGCGGCGAGCAGCCCGGCACCGCAGGCGGGGGCGAGCGGCACCCGGGTGCGGTGGTCCGAGGCCACCGGGTCGCTGAGCAGCGTCACGAGAAGGGTCGTGACCGAGCCGAGCGCCGCCGCGCCGGTCAGCGCCACCAGCAGGCAGGCCACATGGGCGCGCGCGGGCCCGACGGCCGCCGCCACACAGCCGCGCGCGGCCTCCGGCCTGTCTCTTATACACAT
>KL569261.1:8998-9662 GCA_000715635.1 Streptomyces violaceus
GCAGGAACGGCGGCAGCCAGCGCTGCGAGCGCAGCAGCAGGGCGGCGTGGTAGCGCAGGAGGGCGGTCATCGGCTGCTCCCCGGGGTGTCTGCCCGCGGTGCCACGCTCACCACGTGCCAGGGCGGGCGGGCCGCGAGCAGGGCGCGGAGCAGGACGTCGGACCGCGGGGCCGGGACGGTGAGGCGGTAACTGCCCGGGGCGGTCTCCTCGGCGGAGGTGACGGCCCGCCGCACATCGCCGGGAAGCCGCCCGCCCGGCGGGCCCTGTGCCTCGACCGTGACGTGCGGTCCGGACGGAAGCGGTCCCGCCACGTCACAGGGGACGAGGCACCCGTCGCGCACGGCGTACGTCGCGTCCGGCAGGCCCGCGAGGCGGCGCGGGTCGTGGTCGACGAACACCACGGATCCACCGGCCGCCGTGCGCTCGGCGACCGCCCGCTCCAACTCGGCCCGGGCAACGGTGTCCAGACCGGTCCACGCCTCGTCGAGCACCAGCAGCTCCGGCTCGGCCACCAGGGCCTGCGCGACCGCGACCTTCTGGCTGCTGCCCTTCGACAGCCGGGCCATCGGCGTATCGGCGTACGCGGCGGCCCCGAGACGCTCCAGCCACTCGCCGGCGGCCCGGGCGGCCGCCGTGCGGGACAGGCCGTGCACGGTGCCGAGG
>KL569261.1:9840-11321 GCA_000715635.1 Streptomyces violaceus
GCGGCCGTGAAGGGCAGGGCCGGCGGGAACCGTTCGGGGACGTAGGCCGTGCGCGGCCTGCCGGTGATCCGGCCTTCGCTGGGGGCGTCGATGCCGGCGAGCAGCCGCAGGAGGGTGGACTTGCCGGTGCCGTTGGCGCCCTCGACGCGGACGAGCCGGCCCGGGGCCACCGTCAGGTCGACGCCACGCAGCACCCAGGGGCCGCGCAGGCCGTAGCGGCGGCCCGCGTTCTCCAGGCACAGGTCGGGTCGCATGGGGCCCATCCTGCACGATCTTGCGGCTGGCACACTGGGCTTCGTGAGCGAAGACCCGACGCCCGTGAGTGACAGCCCTTTCCGGTCCGAGACCTCGGTGCGCGACGCGGCACCGCAGTTCGTGCTGCCGCTGGTCGTGCGGATCGAGCGGGCGGACCCGCCGGCGCGTACGGACGCGCTCGAGACGGCCGCTCGGGCCGTGCTGACCATCCTGGGCGACGAGCGGTCGGCCGGGGACGGCGAGTGGGCGCAGGCCATGCGGGACTGGCAGGACGCCCGGATCCGCAAGGTGGTGCGGCGGGCGCGCGGCGCCGAGTGGCGTCGGGCCGAGGCGCTGCCCGGCATCACCGTCACCGGCAAGTCCGCCGAGGTGCGGGTCTTCCCGCCGGTCCCGCTGGACGGCTGGCCCAAGGACCTGGCCCGGCTCCAGGTCTCCGGCACCGACCTGGACGACCCGGAACCGCCGGTGCACCCGGGCCCGGCCGCCCCCGTGCTGTGGCTGAACCCCGATCTGGGCATGTCGGCCGGCAAGGCGATGGCCCAGGCCGGACACGCCGCGCAACTGGCCTGGTGGGAGCTGTCCGAAGAGGAGCGGGCCGGCTGGCACGACGCGGGCTTCGCCCTCGCCGTACGGACGGCCGACCCGGCCCGCTGGCCCGAACTGACCGGCAGCGGACTGCCGTTGGTCCGCGACGCGGGGTTCACGGAGATCGCGCCCGGCTCGTGCACGGTCGTCGCGGACCACCCGGCGTTGCGCCGGATGCGGTAGGCGCCCCGGCGGCCACCCGTTCGGCGCAGCCGCAGGCGCGCCGGTCGCGGGCGGGTGCTCCAGTGGGGTTACCAGACTCCCGACCCAGGAGGCAGCCATGACCAGTGCCGCGCCCCCTCCCCCCGCTCCGCCCGCCCCCGGCAGCGGTCCCGGCGACCGGGGCGGTACCGGCGACCCTTGGGCGGCCGGTGGCCTGACGCTCGGCGGCACCCTGATGGTCGTCTACGGCCTCTTCGCGGTGCTCCAGGGCATCACCGCGATCGCCGACGACGAGGTGTACACGAGCTTCGGTGAGTACGTCTTCGCGTTCGACCTGACCGCGTGGGGCTGGATCCACCTGATCGTCGGTGTGCTCGTGGTGGCGGCCGGGCTCGGCCTGTTCACCGGAGCCACCTGGGCCCGGATCGTGGGCGCGGTCGTGGTCGGTCTGGCGCTGATCGCGAACTTCATGTGGCTGG
>KL569261.1:11552-12065 GCA_000715635.1 Streptomyces violaceus
GCCGTACCAGCCGTTCTGGTCGATCATCATGATCGTGACCGGCCTGTTCGTCCTGTGGTCGGTGTTCAACTACCGCTCCTCCCGCCCGGCGTAGCCGCCGCCCCGGGTCAGGACGGCGGCGGACGCCGGTCGCGTTCGGCGACCACGGTGTACAGATGGCGCGTCAGCGCGGTGGCCGCCGCCGTGAGGAAGACGAACGCGTACAGGATCTGGACGACCGCCACCATGCGGGCCTCCTGTCCGCTCGGGGTGATGTCGCCGTAGCCGACGGTCGCGAGCGTGACGACGGTGAAGTACAGCGCGTCGACCCGGGTGCGCAGGCCGGTGAACTGGCCCGGCTGCTGGGCGAGGGCGTAGTAGCCGGAGGAGAAGACCAGCACGGCCAGGCACATCAGCAGCGAGATCACGAGGCCCGACCGGGTGTGCGGCCTCTCCAGCACGATGTCGCGCACCTGGCGCAGCAGCAGCGCGGCCACCAGCCCCAGGCACAGGACGAACAGCGGCCAGCCCAGC
>KL569261.1:12318-12886 GCA_000715635.1 Streptomyces violaceus
GGCCAGCCCAGCCAGGGGCGGTCGGCGGCGAGCCCCTCCAGGGGGAGCAGGAAGTAGGCCGTGCCCCCGGCCAGGACCAGGGCCCCGGCACCGGCCCACAGCCACCGGACCACGGCCGGACTCCCCGCGTCCCGTCTCCGCTTCCGCGCGGGGTGGTGCGCCTGCTCGCCGTCGCGCATACGTCCGGTCTACGACGCATCAGGAGGCGGCGCGAGCCCGGTGCTCCGTCGGTGAACCTCAAATATTCCTCTGAAGGGGTCGGTGGCAGGGTTCGGGGCCGGGCGGCTGGGCCATACCCCCCTCACGTTCGAGGATCGGGCCGTGCGGAGGAGGGGGACGAATGGAGCGACTGGGGACGGGCATCGGGTGGCGACCGGAGATCGCGGACGCCGTGGAGCGCATGCCGGGGATCGACTGGGTCGAGGCCGTGGCCGAGAACGTCTGCCCCGGGCACCTGCCCGAGTCGCTGGAGCGGCTGCGCGAGCGCGGCGTCACCGTGGTGCCGCACGGCGTCTCGCTGGGCCTCGGGGGCGCGGACCCTGTCTCTTATACACATCTCTGATGGCGC
>KL569261.1:13083-15308 GCA_000715635.1 Streptomyces violaceus
GCGGGTGGAGGCGCTCGGCTCGCCGCTGGTCACCGAGCACATCGCGTTCGTACGGGCGGGCGGTGCGCTGACGGCGTCCCCGCACCTGGAGGCGGGCCATCTGCTGCCCGTCCCCCGGACCCGGGACGCCCTCGACGTCCTCTGCGAGAACGTCCGCATCGCACAGCAGTCACTGCCGGTGCCACTGGCCGTCGAGAACATCGCCGCGCTGATCTCCTGGCCGGGCGAGGAGATGACGGAGGGCCAGTTCCTGTACGAGCTCGCCGACCGTACGGGGGTCCGTCTCCTCATCGACGTGGCCAACCTGCACACCAACCACGTCAACCGCGGCGAGGACCCGGCCAAGGCCCTCGCCGAGCTGCCCCTCGAGGCCATCGCCTACGTCCATGTCGCGGGCGGCTTCGAACGCGACGGCGTCTGGCACGACAGCCACGCCCACCCCGTCCCCCGGCCGGTCCTCGACATCCTGACCGACCTCGCCTCCCGCGTCTGCCCACCGGGCGTCCTCCTGGAACGCGACGAGAACTTCCCGGAACCGGCGGAGCTGGAGCGGGAGCTGTGCGCGATCCGACGGGCACTGGAGACGGGAGCGGTCGAACGCGTGAAGACACAGCTCCTGGAGGCGGGCAGCGCGGCCACGCGACGGGCGGAGGCGGGGGCGGTCGGACCCGGGAACGGTGACGCACCCGGGGACGGTGACGCGTCCGGGCGGACCCGAGGGGCCCGAGGCGCCGAGGGGGAGCTGCTTGCGGGGGGCAGCGCCGAGCGACCCGGCAACGAGCCCGAGGACGCCGAGGGCCGGTTGCTCGCCGGCGCCGAGCGACCCGGCGAAGAGACCCGGGCCGCCGAAGGCCGGCTGCTCGCCGATGACGGTGCCGGGCAGCGGGGCGAAGAGACCGGGGCGGTCGGGGCGACACGGGGCGCCTTCGACCTGCCCCACCCCAGTGAATGCCGTGCCGCTCGTCAGCGGCTGGGACTCGCGCAGGCCGCGTTGCTGTCCGCGCTGGTCGCCGGGACGCCCGTGCCCGAGGGGTTCGACCGGGTACGGGTCGGCGTACAGGCGCGGGCGCTCGCCGCGAAGCGGGCGGATGTCGTGGCGAAGGTCGCGCCCGAGCTGCCGGTGATCCTCGGAGAGGACTACCGCACCGCCTTCCTCGGCTACGCCCAGACCCACCCGATGACCGGCGGCTACCGACGCGACGCCCTCACCTTCGCCGAGCACCTGCTGTCCGCCGCGCGCCCCGGGGACGCGCAGGCGCGGCGGGAACTACGGGAGTGGTGGCTGGAGCGGTCGGGGCCCTCGCCGCGCTCCCGGCGCCCGGTCCACCGACTCGCTCGCGCCACACGCAAGGTCCTGCTGCGGCGTTGAGGGGAGCCCCCCTCTCACTCGCGCCGCGAGCCCGGCCCGCCGGAGGCAGCGGCCTGCCTCTCCGGTACCGCGTCGCCCGCCAGAGCCTCGCCCCGGCCGTAGTGGTGCGTCGTGAACATGTAGATCAGGCCCGTCCCCAACACCACGGCGCCGCACAGCAGGACGATCCAGTTCTCCCACCACGACTTCTCCGGGGTGCGGGCCCAGCAGATGTTGATGATGGCGAGGATGCCGTAGGCCAGCGCGGCGATGTTCACCGTGAGGCCCCAGCGGCCCAGGGTGAACTCCCCCGCCGGTTTCCAGCCCTTGAGCCGGGCGCGCAGCGCGGCCAGGACCACCATCTGGAACGAGCCGTAGATGCCGAGGATCGCGAACGAGACGATGTTGGTGAGGGCGTCCTCGGAGAGCAGTGAGGCGAAGGCGATGAGCAGCGGCACCGCCGCGGACACGAACAGCGCCCAGCTCGGCACCGCACGGGCGTGGACGAACCGCCGCAGCAGCCGGTGTCCGACGATCATCTCGTCCCGGGCGTAGGAGTAGATGAGCCGCCCGGCCGCGGCCTGGAGGCTGATCGTGCAGGACAGGAAGGAGATCAGCACCACGGCCATCACCAGCCTGGCCCCGGTCTCGCCCATGGCGTCGTACAGCACGTCCACCACCGGGTCGGCCTGCTCGCCCGAGATGATCGCGTTGAAGTCCGTGACCGACAGCAGCAGCGACATACAGGTGAACGTGGCCGCCGCGCCGCCGATGTAGATGGTGCGGCGCATCGCGCGGGGGATGACCCGGCCCGGGTGGGCGACCTCCTCGGCGGTGTCGCCGCACGCCTCGAAGCCGTAGTACTGGTAGAGGCCGG
>KL569261.1:15474-18028 GCA_000715635.1 Streptomyces violaceus
GAGGCCGATGATGGCGGCTGCCAGGAACGCCGGCAGGTAGGAGCCGTCTCCCCCGGTGCCGTAGGTGTCGAAGATGACGTCGAGGCTCTGGTGACGGTGGGTGGCCAGCAGGTAGACGCCGACGACGAGGGCGCCGATGAGCTCGCCGGCGAAACCGATGAGCGCCGCCACCGACAACGCCTTGGTGCCCAGGTAGTTGATGAGGATGGCGACGACGATGAGCACGGCGGTGCACAGCACGGTGGTGTGCACGGTGGCTCTGAAGCCGAAGAGGATGGCGATGTAGGGGCCGGCGCCGTAGGCGACGGAGGTGATGGTCACCAGCAGCGCCCACATGTACACCCAGCCGGTCATCCACGCCCAGCGCTTGCCCCACAGCCGCCGGGCCCAGGGGTAGACACCGCCCGCGATCGGGTACTGGGCGACGATCTCGCCGAAGATCAGCGCGACGAGGAACTGGCCGCAGCCGGCGACCAGGAACGCCCAGATCATCGGCGGTCCGCCGTCGGCGATCGCGATGCCGAAGAGGGTGTAGGTGCCCACCACCGGGGAGAGGTAGGTGAAGCCGAGGGCGAAGTTGGCCCAGGGGCCCATGTCCTTGCGGAACTCCGAGCCGGGCTCCCCTCCCGGGGTGCCGGCGGCCGGTGCGGGAGGCTGTGCGGCGGTCACTGTCCGGCCCTCCGTTCCGCGGCCGGCGTGCGGCCGCTGATCAGGTCGGTGGCGCGTTCGGCGGTGAGCAGGACGGTCACCATGGGGTTGATCGTGGGCATCGTCGGGAACACCGACGCGTCGACGATCCGCACGCCCTCGAAGCCGCGCAGTCTCAACTCGGGGTCGCAGACGGCCAGCGGATCGTCCGGGGCTCCCATGCGGCAGGTGCCCGCGGGGTGGTAGACGGTGTGTGCCACGCGGCGGCCGTACTCCGACAGGTCGGCGTCGGAGACGACGTCCGGGCCGGGCGCGACCTCGCGCACGAGCCAGTCACGCAGCGGGGCGGTGGCGGCGACCTCGCGGGCGATCTTCAGACCGTCCACGATGGTGCGCTCGTCATGCCCCTCCGGGTCGGTGAAGTACCGGAAGTCCAGGGCGGGATGCTCGGCGGGGTCGGCGCTGCGCAACCACATGCGGCCGGTGGACCGGGCACGCGGCACGTTCGGCGTCATGCACACCCCGTGCTGCGGCACGGGGTAGCCCAGGCGTTCGGTGTTGACGGTGAACGGCACCTGGTAGAAGTGGAACATCAGGTCGGGGCGCGGCCCGCTCTTGTCGCGACGCAGGAACAGTCCGGCGTCGGAGTCCATCGCGGAGTTGGGCGGCAGCGGGCCGTCGGTCTCCCAGACGATCACGGACTCGGGGTGGTCCAGCAGGTTCTCGCCCACGCCGGGCAGGTCGGCCCGTACGTCGATGCCCAGCCTGCGCAGATCGTCGGCCGGGCCGATGCCGGAGAGCATCAGCAGGCGCGGGGTGTCGATGGCTCCGGCGCACAGCAGGAGTTCGCGTTCGGCGCGCACGGTGGCGGGTTGGCCGTCGGCGCCGCGGACGGCGACCCGGGTCAGCCGCCCCGACTCGTCGGTGAGCAGCCGGTGCGCCCAGGTCTCCAGGAGGAGCGTGAGGTTGGGCCGGTCCATGACCGGGTGGAGGTAGGCGACGGACGCGGAGGAGCGCAGGTTGCCCTCCGGCTCGTAGGCCAGCGAGAAGAAGCCGGTGCCGTCGGCGAAAGGCTTGGCGTTGAAGTCGTCGACGACGGGGACGCCGAGGGCGCGGGTGGCCGCGGTCACGAAGTCCTTGGCGATGGGATTGCGGTCGGCCTCGGCCACCGGGACGATCTGGGTGCGCAGCCGGTCCCGGTAGGGGAGGATCGTCTCCGGGTCCCATCCGGGGCAGCCCCGGGCCACCCAGTCGTCGAGGTCCTGCGGCAGCGGCAGGAAGCTGATCAGCGTGTTGTGGGAGGAGCAGCCGCCGAGCACGCGGGCCCGTGAGTGCAGGATGTGGGAGTTGCCGCGCGGCTGTTCGACGGTGGTGTAGCCGTAGTCGTACTCCGAGTCGAGCAGGTTGATCCAGTTGCGCAGGCGCAGGATGCGCTCGTCGCCGACATCGCTGGGACCGCCCTCGATGACGCAGACGCGGCAGTCGGGGTCCTCGCTCAGACGGGCGGCGAGCACGCAGCCGGCGGTGCCGCCGCCGACGATGACGTAGTCGTAGGCGGACTCGGCGCCGTGCGCGGTGGTGGGGGCCATGCGGTGCCTTTCTTCGGTGGCCTTCGCGCCACGGGCGGGCGTGCGGCCGGTCTTCGGTGGTCGTCGCGCCACGGGCGGACGCTGTGCTGCCGGAAGGTCAGCCCTTGAACCAGCCGGAGGGGGCGGGGGCGAGGTTCTGGTAGATGTGCTTGGCCTCCTGGTACTCGCGCAGCCCGGTGGGGCCGAGTTCGCGCCCGACGCCGGAGCGGCCGAAGCCGCCCCACTCGGCCTGCGGCACGTAGGGGTGGAAGTCGTTGATCCACACGGTGCCGTGCCGCAGCCGCTGCGCGACGCGCTGCTGTCTCTTATACACATCT
>KL569261.1:18261-19574 GCA_000715635.1 Streptomyces violaceus
GTCCAGACGCCGCCGGCCAGGCCGTAGCGGGTGTCGTTGGCCAGTTCCACCGCCTCGTCCTCGGTGCGGAAGCGCTCGACGGTGACCACCGGGCCGAAGACCTCCTCCTGCACGATGCGCATGGACCGGTCGCAGTCGGCGAAGATCGTCGGCAGCAGGAAGAAGCCGCGGCTCAGGGCGGGGTCGTCGGGGCGGGTGCCGCCGGTGACGAGCCGGGCGCCCTCCTCCTTGGCGACGGCGATGTACCCCTCGACCTTCTCGCGGTGCTCGGCGGAGCTGAGCGGGCCGCTCTCGGTGCCCTCCTCCAGGCCGTTGCCCAGCCGGATCGCCCGCGCGCGGGCGGCGTAGGCCTCGACGAACCGGTCGTGCAGCGAGTCCTGGACCAGCAGACGCGAACCGGCCGAGCAGACCTGCCCGGAGTGCAGGAAGGCGGCGTCCAGGGCGAAATCCACGGCGGCGTCGAAGTCGGCGTCCGCGAAGACGATGTTGGGGTTCTTGCCGCCCAGTTCCAGGGCGATGTTCCTCGGCCCCTCGGCGGCGCTGGCCATGATGGACCGTCCGGTGTTCAGGCCGCCGGTGAAGGACACCAGGTCCACGTCGGGGTGGCTGGTCAGGGCCGCGCCGACGGTCGCCCCGGAGCCCAGCACCAGGTTGGCGACGCCGGGCGGTGCGCCGGCCTCCTCGATGAGCCGGATCATGGCGATCGTGGTGAGCGGTGTGGTCTCGCTGGGCTTGAGGACGAAGGTGTTGCCGGCGGCCAGCGCCGGGGCGACCTTCCAGGATGCCTGGAGCAGCGGGTAGTTCCAGGGGGCGATGAGCGCGCACACGCCGATCGGCTGGTAGACGACGCGGCTGAGGACGTCCGGGCCGACGTCCACGACCCGGCCCCCGTCCTTGCCCGCGAGTTCGGCGAAGTAGCGGAAGGCGTTGGCCACGTCCTCCACGTCGATACGGGCCTCGGTCAGCGTCTTGCCGGTGTCGAGCGTCTCGGTGCGCGCGATGTCCTCCCGGTCGCGCAGCAGCAGATCGTGGACGCGCAGCAGCAGGTCGGCGCGGCGGCGGGAGGGGGCGTTCGCCCAGTCCTCCTCGGCGAAGGCGCGCCGGGCGGCGCGTACGGCGCGGTCCACGTCAGCGGCGTCGGCCTCGTCGACGGTGGTGACGACGGAGGCGTCGTAGGGGTTGACCACCTCCCGCCGTCCACCGGCCGTGGCCTGTGTCCACTCGCCGTCGATGTACAGCTCACCCACCGCGGGGCCTCCTTCGCATCCGGCCGGTGCCGATCGGCTCGACGGTCAGCAACATGGCCCATCGGG
>KL569261.1:19805-20984 GCA_000715635.1 Streptomyces violaceus
CCACGGGGCACACCGCCGCGACGGCGGCCGGGCGGCCCAGAGGACCCGGGTGGGCTAGTCGCCCGGCCCCGCGCCTGCGCGCCCGAGTGTGCCGGGACTAACACCCGGGTCACGCCCGCCCGGAGCCTGGGAATGTTTTGCGTCCCTTTGCCCCGGCGAGTCCTCCGTCACGACTCCCACAATCGCCCCTTCCCACCCCCGATGGAACCATTCGCCCCTGTACGGCACTTGGCGTAGACCCCGAAGTAACATGTCAGCTCCGCACCCGAAGCGCACTAGCGTGCGGTGCCGTACCAGGAGGCACCACCATGCGACCCCGACCCCCCGTCAAGGGCCGAGGCATCGTCAGTGGCACGGGGCTCATCGTCACGTGCCTCGCGGCGACGCTCGCCGCGCTGGTCTTCTCGCTCTGGCCGTACACCGGCCGGCCGGACCCGGCGCCGGACGTGCTGAGCGCGCAGACGCTGCGGACGAGCTACGGCCCGCTGTCCGCCCTCGACCAGGACTTCCTCGTCAAGGTCCGGCTGGCCGGGCTGTGGGAGCCGGCCGCGGGGCGGCAGGCGCGGACGAAGGGGACCACCCCTGCCGTGCGGACCGCCGGCCGGCATCTCGTCGAGGGGCACCGCTTCCTGGACGAACGGGTCCGCGGTGCCGCCGCCCAGCTGAACCTCACCCTGCCGGACACGCCCGGCGACCAGCAGAAGCAGTGGCTGGCCACCCTGAACGAGACGCGGGGCGCGGAGTACGACCGGCAGTTCGCGACCGTGCTGCGGCTGGCCCAGGGCCAGCTGCTCCCCGTTGTCGCCCAGGTCCGTGCGAGCACCCGCAACTCCCTGGTGCGCGCCCTCGCAGACGACGCCACCACGACCGTCCTCGACCACATCAAGGCCCTGGAGGCGACGGGCGGCGTCGACTACGACGCCGTGGCCCGCGACATGGCCACCGGCAGCACTCCCCCTGCCCCGGCCTCGGCCCCGTCCCAGACGCTCCCGCCGCCCACCTTCCGCCCACCACCGGGGCAGTGAAACGGAACGTCACATACCGACAACACTCCGTCCGGATCGTGAACAAGGCATGGTGTTTTCGGGACCGTGTCACATACAAACAACATATGCTCTGGGCTCTTTTCCTGCTGGCGGCCTGGGCCGTGGCGGGCACGGCGTGCACGCGGCTGTGCCC
>KL569261.1:21226-22875 GCA_000715635.1 Streptomyces violaceus
TCGTCGCCATGGCGCGTCAGCGGCGCCTGCTGCTGGCCCACACGGGCTGGGCGACGGTTGTCGATCCGCGCGGGCGGGACGCGATGGAGCGGTCGGTGATAGGGGCCATCGGCCCCGAGGGCCAGTCCCGGATCGCTCCGGTGCGGGCCACCGCCGCCACGGCGGACGCGGTGCGCGGGATCGCCGACGGGCTGGTGCGCGCGGGCCTCGCGGTGCCCGACAGTGCCCGTACGACGGTCGCGGCGGGGGTCCGGCAGGTGCGCCTGGCGGCGGTCGCGGTGCTCGGTCTCGGCGTCGCCGCCCTGCTGACGCCCGCCCCGCCGGACATGCCGCGCACCCTGGTCGCCCTGTGGTTCGCGCTGCCGCTCGCCCTGACTCTGAGCTGCCTCGCCATCGCGCGGGTCGAGATCCACCCGTACTCGCGCTGGGCCTCCCCGGCGGGTCAGCGGCTGCTCGGCGCGCTGGCCCGGAACGCGGACGGCGCCGCCGACGACGGTACATACCTCACCTCCGTGGCCGTACGCGGTGTGCGCGCGATCGGCGAACCGGAACTGCGCGCCGCCTTCGCACACCGCGAGGCACACGACTGACAGGCCGGGGGCGCACGGGAGCATTGACGCCGACACCGGCGTACGGTGCTTGCCTTCCTCAATCGCCGCACCAAACATCCCTTTTGTCGCCACCGTGCACCGAAGGGATACGCGATGAGAGCCGCCCTCCTCTACTCGGCCGCAGGGTCCTTGCTGTTGAGCGCCCTGACCGCGGCCCCGGACACCGAGGGCCGAGCTGCGGCGTCCGAGCCGCACGGCACCGCGGTGGCCGCCGCGCGCGCGAAGGCGGCCGGTGTCCGGTTCGGCCCGTGCGGCGACGCGCAGGACCTGCCGGGCAGCATGCAGTGCGGCACCGTGACCGTCCCGCTGGACTACGCCCGGCCTGACGGCCGGCAGATCCGACTCGCCGTCAGCCGGACCCGGGCCACGCAGAAGGACCCGCACAACAGCAAGCGCAAGGTCCGCAGGCAGGGTGCCCTGGTCTACAACCCCGGCGGGCCCGGAGCCACCGGCCTGTACTTCCCGGTCGTCGGATTGCTCCCCGAGTGGAAACGGATCGCGGCCGCCTACGACCTCGTCGGCTACGCCCCGCGCGGCGTCGGCCGTTCCGCGCCGCTGTCCTGCCAGGACCCCGAGCAGTTCTTCAAGGCGCCCACACAGGCGCAGACGCACCCCTCGGCGGCGTTCAAGAAGGAACGCATCGCGCAGGCGAAGGCCTACGCGCGCGGCTGCGCCGAGCGGGCCGGCGGCACACTGCGGCACTACCACTCACTGAACAACGCCCGCGACCTGGACGTACTGCGCGCCGCGCTCGGCGAGACGCGGCTGACGTTCCTGGGCTCGTCGTACGGCACCTACCTCGGGGCCCTGTACGCGACGCTGTTCCCCGCGCATGTACGGCGGATGGTGTTCGACTCGGTGGTCGATCCCGACCCGGCGGAGATCTGGTACCGCAACAACCTCGCGCAGTCGGCGGCGTTCGAGGGCCGCTGGCGGGACTTCCGGAGGTGGATCGCCCGGCACGACGGCGTGTACGGCCTGGGCAGGACCGCGCGGGAGGTACAGCGCGGCTACGAGCGGGCGAACGCGCGGCTGGCT
>KL569261.1:23085-23640 GCA_000715635.1 Streptomyces violaceus
GGCCGCCGAGCCGGCCGGCGGGAAGGTCGGACCGGGGCAGTTGCAGGAGGCGTTCCTGCAGGCCGGGTACTACGACGACCAGTGGCCGCTCCTCGCGCACGCGCTCTCGGCGTATCTCAAGGGCGATCCCAAGCCGATGGTCGAGCAGGCGAGCCGGTATCCGGAAGCGGCCGCCGAGGCGGAGAACACCCGCGCGGTGTACCTGGCCGTCGAGTGCAACGACGCCCCCTGGCCGACGGACTGGAGGGTGTGGGACCGGGACAACACCCGGCTCGCGCGGACGGCGCCGTTCGAGACCTGGGACAACGTGTGGACGAACCTGCCGTGCGCCTACTGGCAGGGACCGCGGCAGCGGCCGCTCGACGTCGGCACCGCGCCGGGCGAGCTGCCGCCCACGCTGATCCTGGCCGCCGAGCGGGACGCCGCCACGCCGTACGACGGCGCCCTGGAACTCCGCCGCCGTCTCGCGGGCTCGGTCCTGGTGACGGAACGGAACGCGGGCGCGCACGGCTTGGCGGGCGGGCCGAACGCCTGCGTCAACGGCTACCTGGAGGC
>KL569261.1:23800-25280 GCA_000715635.1 Streptomyces violaceus
CTGCGTCAACGGCTACCTGGAGGCGTATCTGCTGGAGGGCCGGCTGCCGGGGCGGCGCGCGCAGTGCGCGCCGCACGCCGAGCCCGAGCCGCGATCGACGGCCCCGGAGAAGCCCGGGGCCGAGCGACGGCTGCGCTGATCAGGCCAGACCGGCGACCAGTTCGGCGACGTCCTTGCGGCGGCCCGTGAAGAACGGGACCTCCTCGCGGACGTGCATACGGGCCTCGGAGGCGCGCAGGTGACGCATGAGGTCGACGATGCGGTACAGCTCGTCGGCCTCGAAGGCGAGGAGCCACTCGTAGTCGCCGAGGGAGAACGAGGCGACGGTGTTGGCGCGCACGTCCGGGTAGCCGCGGGCCATCTTGCCGTGGTCGGCGAGCATGCGGCGGCGGTCCTCGTCGGGCAGCAGGTACCAGTCGTAGGAGCGCACGAAGGGGTAGACGCTCACGTAGTTGCGGGGCGTCTCGTCGGCGAGGAAGGCCGGGATGTGCGCGCGGTTGAACTCGGCGGGGCGGTGGAGCGCCATGTTCGACCACACCGGTGTGAGCGCCCGGCCCAGCTTCGTGCGGCGGAAGAGGTTGTACGCCTCCTGCAGCGCGTCGCTGGTCTCCGCGTGCCACCAGATCATGAGGTCGGCGTCGGCACGCAGGCCCGAGACGTCGTACGTGCCGCGGATCGTCACATCCTTCGCGGCGAGCTGGTCGAACAGCTCCTGGACCTCGTCGGCGTACCCGGCGCGGTCCTCGGGGAGGACGTCCTTCAGCTTGAAGACGGACCAGAGCGTGTAGCGGATGACCTCGTTGAGGTCCTTGGCCAGCTTGCCCTTGTTCGGGATCCTGCCGGTCTCGGGGGTGGAGGCGTCGTTGCTCATGTCCTCATTCTCCTGCTCCGCCGTGCAGGCTCTGCACCGGGTGGGCGGTGAGCTCCTCCACACCCCGCAGGTCACCGTGGATCTGGTCGACAGCGGCGTAGGCGCTCGCGATGCACGCCGGGATGCCGACGCCGTCGTACGGAGCGCCGCACACGGCGAGCCCGGGCAGTGCGGCGATGTGCTCGCGGACGCGGGCCACGCGCGCGTGGTGGCCGACCGGGTACTGGGGCAGGCCGTCGTCCCAGCGGGTGACGCGGGTGGCGACGGGTGTGGCGTCGAGGCCCATGGCCGCCTTCAGGTCGTGCCGGGAGACGTCCACGAGTTCGGTGTCGTCACGGTCGAGGATCTCCGTCTCGGCGTACCGTCCGACGGAGGTGCGCAGGACGAGCAGGTCGGGGTTCTCGTCGGCGATCCAGCCCCATTTCCGCGAGGCGAAGGTGGAGGCCTTGATGGTGCGCCCGTCGACCGGCGGCACCAGGAAGCCGCTGCCGTCGGGCAGAGCCGCCTCGGCGCGGCGGTAGGCGAGGGTGACCAGGGCCATGGAGGCGTACTCGACGGCGCCGAGCTCGGCGGCGGCCCCGGGGCTCTCGGTGCGCAGGAGGCCGGCGG
>KL569261.1:25456-26045 GCA_000715635.1 Streptomyces violaceus
GGCGGGGACGGCGACGACCACCGCGTCCGCGTGCCACACGCGCACACCGGAGACGACGCGCCACCCGCCGTCCGCGGGGGTGCGGCGCAGCTCCGTCACCGGCGTCCGAGTCAGGATCTCGCCGCCGCGGGCCCGGACCGACTCCGCCACCGCGAGGGGCAGGGTGCCCACGCCGCCCTGGAGGCCCATGAACACCGGGCCCGTCTGCTGGGCGGTGGCCGCCTTCGCCTGGATCTCGCGGACCCCCTCCGTCAGGGAGGTGTGGCTGCGGGCTGCCTGGAAGAGCTGGGGGACGGCCGAGCGCATCGAGATGCGGTACGCGTCGCCCGCGTACACGCCGCCCAGCAGGGGCTCGACCAGGCGGTCGACGACCTCGCGGCCCAAGCGCTCCGCCACGTACTCCCCGACGGCCACGTCGTCGCCGACCTCGGTGCGGGGCAGCTCGGCGTCGCGCTCGATGCGGGCGAGGCTCTCGTCGGACAGCAGGCCGGACAGGGCGGCGGCGGTGCCGGGGACGCCCATCACATGCCCCTTGGGCATCGGACGCAGCGCGCCCCGGGTCCAGCTGTCTCTTATACACATCTCTGAT
>KL569261.1:26221-27400 GCA_000715635.1 Streptomyces violaceus
GCCTCGGGGCGGCGGGCCAGCATCGACTCGGCACCGAGGTCCACGCGCGCGCCCGCGATCTCGCCGGGCAGCAGCTTCCCGCCGACCCGGTCGGAGGCCTCCAGCACGGTCACCCTCGCCCCGCGCTCCAGCAGCCGGTGTGCCGCGGCCAGGCCCGCGATGCCCGCCCCGATGACGATGACCTGCCCCGTGCCCGCACGGGCTTGAACTTCGCGCATGCCCCCAGCCTCTCAGACCCCACTGACAGCGCCGCCGTGCCCCGGTGTCCTGCACGAGTCCCGACCGTGACCGCATCGGAACCGTCCCGGGCCAAACGTTCGGCACCGCCCGGGCGTCGAAGAAGCGTCAGCGGAATCGAACCCCGGGGGAAGCCCACATGCGCACACGACGACCCGCACGCCATCCCGTCCCTGCCCTGGCCGCGCTTCTGCTGGCCGCGGCCCTCGCACTCACCGGGTGCAGCGGCGCGGGCGAGGACTCCGCCGGCAGCACCGCCGACAACGGTGGAGTCGCCGCCCCGCAGGCGGACGACAAGGGCGGCGCGAAAGAGGCCGCCCCCGGCGGTGCCGGAAGCGGAGCCCGGGCGACCGCCCCGCCGAAGCTCACCGCGAGCCACATCATCCGCACGGCCTCGCTGACCGTGCGGGTCAAGGACGTCCCGAAGGCCCTGGAGGAGGCCCGCACCGGCGCCGAGAACGCGGGCGGCTACGTCGGCAACGAGACCACCACCCGGGACGAGGAGGGCCACGAGCGGACCCGGGTCGTGCTGCGCGTGCCCGTCGAGAAGTACGACGAGGTCCTCGCCGAGCTGGAAGGCGCCGGAAAACTCCTCGACCGCAGCGCCAAGGCCGAGGACGTCACGGATCAGGTCGTGGACGTGGAGAGCCGGATCAAGTCGCAGCGCGCCAGCGTGGCCCGGATCCGCGAGCTGATGGACCAGGCCACCAAACTGAGCGACGTGGTGACCCTGGAGGGCGAGCTGAGCACACGCCAGGCCGACCTGGAGGCGCTGCTCGCCCGGCAGACGTCCCTGAAGGACCGCACGAGCCTGGCCACCATCACCCTCTCGCTCGCCGAGACCCCGGCGAAGAAGAAGAAGGAGGCGAAGGACGACGACCCCGGGTTCGTGGACGCGCTCGCGGGCGGCTGGAACGCCTTCGTGACGATGCTGCGCTGGCT
>KL569261.1:27639-30661 GCA_000715635.1 Streptomyces violaceus
CGCGCTGGGCCCGCTGCCGACGGCTCGGCCGGCCCCCGAGTCCGCGCAGCCGCGCACGCCCGGCGAGCAGGACTGAAATGCCCTGCTCCCGTAGCGTGTTCGCATGAGCATGAGCCGTACGCGGGGTACAGGGGAACGACTGGTCGTGATCGGCGGCGACGCCGCGGGGATGTCCGCGGCGTCGCAGGCACGCCGTCTGAACAAGCCCGACGAGCTGGAGATCGTGGCGTTCGAACGCGGCAACTTCACGTCGTACTCGGCGTGCGGCATCCCCTACTGGGTGGGCGGCGACGTCCCGGACCGGGACCGGCTCATCGCCCGCACCCCCGAGGAACACCGCGCGCGGGACATCGATCTGCGACTGCGCACGGAGGTCACCGAGCTCGACCCCGACGGGCAGCGGGTACGCACCCGTGACGTCGACTCCGGCGCCGAGTCCTGGACGTCGTACGACAAGCTCGTGATCGCGACCGGCGCCCGGCCGATCCGGCCCGACCTGCCCGGAGTGGACGCGCCCGGGGTGCACGGGGTGCAGACGCTGGACGACGGCCAGGCGCTGCTCGACACGCTGGCACGCACGCCTGGCCGCCGCGCGGTGGTCGTGGGGGCCGGCTACATCGGCGTGGAGATGGCCGAGGCGCTCATCAACCGCGGCTACGAGGTGACGGTCGTCAACCGCGGCAGCGAGCCCATGTCGACCCTGGACCCCGACATGGGCCGCCTGGTGCACGAAGCCATGGAGGGCCTGGGCATCACGATGGTGAACGACGCCGAGGTCACCGGGCTCCTGACGGATGACGACGGCCGGGTTCGCGCGGTGACCACGAAGGACCGCGACTTCCCGGCGGACGTCGTCGTGCTCGGCATCGGCGTACGCCCCGAGACGACGCTCGCGCGGGCGGCCGGCCTCCCGCTCGGTGCCCACGGCGGACTCCTCACGGACCGCTCGATGCGGGTGCGCGGGCACGAGAACATCTGGGCCGGCGGCGACTGCGTCGAGGTCCTCGACCTGGTCTCCGGCCAGCAACGGCACATCCCGCTCGGCACCCACGCCAACAAGCACGGCCAGGTCATCGGCACCAACGCCGGCGGCGGCTACGCCACCTTCCCCGGCGTGGTCGGCACGGCCGTCAGCAAGGTCTGCGACCTGGAGATCGCGCGCACGGGACTGCGCGAGAAGGACGCCCACCGCGTGGGCCTGCGCTTCGAGACGGTCACCATCGAGTCGACCAGCCGCGCCGGCTACTACCCGAACTCCTCGCCCATGACGGTCAAAATGCTCGCCGAGTACCGCACGGGCCGCCTCCTCGGCGTCCAGATCGTGGGCAGGGAGGGCGCGGGCAAACGCGTCGACATCGCGGCGGTCGCCCTCACGGCGGGCATGACGGCAGAACAGATGACCACCCTGGACCTGGGCTACGCCCCACCGTTCTCCCCCGTCTGGGACCCGGTGTTGGTAGCGGCCCGAAAGGCGGCGGCAAAGGTCCGCGAAACATCGTAGGGGCCGTTTTTCCAGGGGCGCGGGGCTGTATCAATGTGCGGCTCCGCCGCGTGGGCGCGACCAGCCACAACGGACCCGCAGCCTCAGTCCACTTCCGCCACCGCCTGCGCGAACTGCGCCTTGTACAGCCGCGCGTAGGCCCCGTCCGAGGCCAGCAACTCCCCGTGCGTTCCCTGTTCCACGATCGCCCCGTTCTCCATCACGAGAATCGCGTCCGCGTCCCGGATCGTCGACAGCCGATGCGCGATGACGAACGACGTACGCCCGTGCGCCAGCTTCGCCATGGCCTTCTGGATCAGCACCTCGGTCCGGGTGTCGACCGAACTGGTCGCCTCGTCCAGCACCAGGATCACCGGGTCGGACAGGAACGCCCGGGCGATGGTGATCAGCTGCTTCTCGCCCGCGCTGACCCCGGCCCCCTCGTCGTCGATCACCGTGTCGTAGCCGTCCGGCAGCGTACGGATGAACCGGTCCGCGTGCGCGGCCCGAGCCGCCTCCTCGATCTCCCCCCGGGTCACCTCCCGCGACGCCCCGTACGCGATGTTCTCCGCGATCGTGCCGCCGAACAGCCAGGTGTCCTGGAGCACCATGCCGATCCCGGCCCGCAGTTCGTCCCGGGACATCCGCGCGATGTCGACGCCGTCGAGGGTGATGCGCCCGCCGGTGACCTCGTAGAACCGCATCAGCAGATTCACGAGCGTCGTCTTCCCGGCGCCCGTCGGCCCGACGATGGCCACCGTGTGCCCGGGCTCGACCTTCAGCGACAGGTCCTCGATCAGCGGCGTGTCGGGGTCGTAGCGGAACGACACGCGCTCCAGCGCCACCAGCCCGCGCAACTCCTCGGGCCGCACGCCCGGCACCGGATCGGCCCCCTGCTCCTCCGCGTCCAGCAGCTCGAAGACCCGCTCCGCCGAGGCGACACCCGACTGCACCAGGTTCGCCATGGACGCGACCTGCGTCAGCGGCATCGAGAACTGCCGCGAGTACTGGATGAAGGCCTGCACATCACCGATGGACAGGGAGCCCGAGGCGACCCGCAGCCCGCCGACGACCGCGACCAGCACATAGTTGAGGTTCGACACGAACATCATCAGCGGCTGCATGACCCCGCTGTTGAACTGCGCCCGGAACCCGGCCTCGTACAGCGCCTCGTTCTGCTCGGCGAACTGCTGCGCCGACTCCTCCTGCCGCCCGAACACCTTCACCAGGGTGTGCCCGGTGTACATCTCCTCGATGTGGGCGTTCAGCTTGCCCGTCGTACGCCACTGCTGCACGAAGTGCGGCTGCGACCGCTTGCCCACCCGCGTGGCGATGACGAACGACAGCGGCACGGTCACCAGCGCGACCAGCGCCAGGATCCAGGAGACCCAGAACATCATCGCGAGGACTCCGATGATGGTCAGCACCGAGTTGATGAGCTGCCCCATCGACTGCTGGAGCGTCTGCCCGATGTTGTCGATGTCGTTCGTCGCCCGGGACAGCACCTCCCCGCGCTGACGCTTGTCTCTTATACACATCTCT
>KL569261.1:30851-31981 GCA_000715635.1 Streptomyces violaceus
GCCGCGACAGCTTCGTCTGCACGTCCTCGCGCATCCGGAACATCGTCCGGTTCACGGCCCGGTTCACCAGCCGCGTCGCCACCGCCATCAGCAGCCCGGCCACCGCGAACACGCCCAGCGCGAGCAGCAGCACGTTCCCCACGGCCGTGAAGTCGATGCCCTCGCCCGGGGTGAAGTCGGTGCTGCGCAGCATGTCGGCGACGTCACCGTCCCCGCGCTGCCGCATGGAGTCGAGGACCTGCTCCTTGCTCGCCCCCTCCGGCATGCCCCGCCCGACGATGCCCGCGAAGACCAGGTCGGTCGCCTTGCCGAGGATCTTCGGCCCGACGACGCTGAGGCCCACGCTCAGCACCACGCACAGCAGCAGCACATAGATGGTCAGCCGCTCCGGCCGGAACCGCGCGACCAGCCGTTTGCCCGACCCCTTGAAGTCCAGCGAGCGCTGATCGGGGCCGCCCCCGGCCATCATCCGCCCCATCGGACCCGCCATCAGGCAGCCTCCGCTTCCGTGAGCTGGGAGAGCACGATCTCCCGGTAGGTCTCGTTGTCCGCCATCAGCTCGTGGTGCCGGCCGGTGCCGACGACCCGGCCCTCGTCGAGGACCACGATCCGGTCGGCGTCCCGGATGGTCGCCACCCGCTGGGCGACGATCACGACGGTCGCCTCGGCGGTCTCCTGCGCCAGCGCGGCCCGCAGGGCGGCGTCCGTGGCGTAGTCGAGCGCGGAGAAGGAGTCGTCGAAGAGATAGATCTCGGGCCGCTGCACCAGGGTCCGGGCGATGGCGAGGCGCTGCCGTTGACCACCGGAGACATTCGTCCCGCCCTGCGCGATCGGCGCGTCGAGCCCGCCCTCCAGACGCTCGACGAACTCCTTGCCCTGCGCCACCTCCAGCGCGTGCCACAGCTCCTCGTCGGTGGCGTCCGGATTTCCGTAGCGCAGGTTGGTCGCCACCGTGCCCGCGAACAGATACGGCTTCTGCGGCACCAGCCCGACGGTCCGCGCGAGCAGCACCGGATCGATCTCCGCCACCTCGACACCGTCCACGAGCACCTGCCCGTCGGTCGCGTCGAACAGCCGCGGCACCAGCCCGAGCAGCGTGGACTTGCCGCTGCCGGTCGAGCCGATGACGG
>KL569261.1:32201-33744 GCA_000715635.1 Streptomyces violaceus
AGAGACAGCGTCTCGCCCGGCCGCGCGAGCAGGTCCACGGCCCGCAGCACCGGCTCCTCGGCACCCGGATAGCGGAAGCCCGCACCCCGGATCTCCAGATGCCCGTGCCTGCGCAGCTCCCGTACGGGCGCGGACGGCGGCACGACGCTGGAGGAGGTGTCCAGCACCTCCTGGATGCGCTCGGCGCACACCTCCGCGCGCGGCACCATCATGAACATGAAGGTGGCCATCATCACGGACATGACGATCTGCATCAGATAGGCGAGGAACGCCGTCAGGTCACCGATCTGCATCCCGCCGCTGTCGATGCGGTGCGCGCCGAACCACACCACCGCGATCGACGACAGGTTCACCACCGTCATGACGATCGGGAACATCAGCGCGAGCAGGTTGCCGGTGCCCAGCGCGAAGTCGGTGAGATCGGTGTTGGCCTTCCGGAAGCGCTGCTGCTCGTACTCGTCCCGGACGAAGGCGCGGATGACGCGGTTGCCGGTGATCTGCTCGCGCAGCACCTGGTTCATCGTGTCCAGCCGCTCCTGCATCGCCCGGAACAGCGGCCGCAGCCGCCGCACGATCAGCGTCACGCAGATGCCCAGCACCGGCACGACCGCCACCAGCACCCCGGACAGCGGCACGTCAAGGCCGAGCGCCAGCACGATGCCGCCCACACACATGATCGGCGCCGACACCAGCAGCGTGAACGTCATCAGCGCCAGCATCTGGACCTGTTGGACATCGTTCGTCGTACGGGTGATCAGCGACGGCGCCCCGAACTGACCCAGCTCACGCGCGGAGAACGACTGCACCCGGTCGAACACGGACGCCCGCACGTCCCGCCCGAGCGCCGAGGCCGTACGGGCGCCGTAGTACACGGCACCGATGTTGGTGACGACCTGGACCAGCGAGATGCCGATCATCAGGCCGCCGTAGCCCACGATGTAGCCGGTGTCACCGTTCACGACACCCTGGTCGATGATGTCCGCGTTCAGCGTGGGCAGGTAGAGCGTGGCGCAGGTCTGCAGGAACTGCAGCAGCACCAGCAGGGCTATGGGTTTCTTGTAGGGCCTGAGATAGGTCCGCAGAAGTCGTATGAGCACGCTGCTTCTCTCGGAGTGGGCGAGGGGGGCGGTTGGTTGCCCCTGGCCCCTATCGTCGAACACTCCACCCGCGTTACCTCAACTGAATTAACCCAACAGGCGGTCAGAACGCCCGGGGCTCCACCGGATCTTCGAGACCCGCCGCTACTGCCGCAGCGCCCCCGGATGGGTCTGTTCCCGTACCGCCACGAACTGCTGTCGCACCGCCTGCCCCACGGCCAGGTCCTCCCCGGGCTCCAGCACCTGGGCGACCGCGCCCTGCCAGGCCGGCGGGGTCCGCGCGTCGAGCGCGCCCTGCGACGCGCCCAGCGCCCAGGCGGCCTGGCGGGCGGCGCCGATCGCGGCGTAGTCCGCGGGCTGCGGCACCACGACCTGCGTCCCGAACAGCGAGGGCGCGGCGGCCTGCACGGCGGGCAGTTCGGCGGCCGACCCGAGCAGGAAGACCC
>KL569261.1:33940-34573 GCA_000715635.1 Streptomyces violaceus
GAGCAGGAAGACCCGCCGCACCTCCACACCCCGGCCGCGCAGTACGTCCAGCGCGTCCGCGAGCCCGCACAGCATGCCCTCGAACGCGGCCCGCGCCAGATGCTCCGCCTTCATCGACTCGCGCCTCAGCCCCGCCAGGGTCCCGGCGGTGTGCGGCAGGTTCGGCGTCCGCTCACCCTCCAGATAAGGCAGCAGCACCAGCCCGTGCGACCCCGGCGTCGACTTCATCGCCAGGTCGGACAGGCTCTCCAGATCGGGCAGCCCGAGCAGCTCGGCGGTCCCGCGCAGCGTCCGTACGGCGTTCAGCGTGGTGACGACCGGCAGGTGCATGCCGGTCGCGTCGGCCAGCGCGGTGATCATCCCGGAACCGTCGACCAGCGCCTCGGGGTGTACGGCCATCACGGACCCGGACGCGCCCAGCGACACGACCGCGTCCCCGAGGCCGATGCCCAGGCCGAACGCCGCCGCCATGGTCTCGCCGGTCCCGACGGAGATCAGCAGCCCCTCCGGCGTCCTGCCGGCCGCGTCCGCCGGGCCGATCACCTCCGGCAGCATCACCTGCTGCCCGAGCGCCAGCTCGACGAGGTCGGGCCGGTAGCCGCCGGTCGCCGCCGACCAGTACCCGGTGCCGGA
>KL569261.1:34833-35428 GCA_000715635.1 Streptomyces violaceus
CCAGCCAGTCGTGCGCCTGCAAGAGGATCGCGGTGCGCTGCGCGTTCTCGGGCTCGGTCCGGGCCAGCCAGCGCAGCTTCGTCACCGGCTGCGCGGCCTGCGGCACACAGCCCACCGCCTGCGCCCACGCCTCGCGCCCCCCGAGCGCGTCGACCAGATCGGCCGCCGCGACCTGTGTCCGCTTGTCGCTGCCGACCATCGCCGGACGCACGGTGTTGCCCTGCGCGTCCAGCGGCACGACGGCGTTCTGCTGCGCCGACACGCCGATGGCCTGCACGCCTTCGAGGAGCCCGCCGCCCGCCGCCTCGCCCAGGGACAGCAGCCAGGCCTGCGGATCGACGTCGGACGGCCGGCCGCCGCCCTCGGGGCTCTCCACCGGATGCTGCGCATATCCCTGCCTGAGCACGGCTCCGGAGTCCGTGTCACAGACGACGATACGAGTGAAATCGGGCGAACTGTCCAACCCGGCGACTATCCCCATGGCCAAAATTCTGCCGTACCGCTGCGCCGGCTGGGGCCGTGGGCGCCTTGGGGGTGTGTCGCCGGGTTTCGGGTGCGGGTGTGTTGTGGCTGGTCGCGCAGTTCCCCGCGCCCC
>KL569261.1:35597-39900 GCA_000715635.1 Streptomyces violaceus
TCGCGCAGTTCCCCGCGCCCCTTGGGGGGCGTTGCCTTGCTCGGCATCA
The DNA here is from genome assembly GCA_000715635.1 of Streptomyces violaceus. Classification (GTDB taxonomy): domain Bacteria; phylum Actinomycetota; class Actinomycetes; order Streptomycetales; family Streptomycetaceae; genus Streptomyces; species Streptomyces violaceus. Next base: position 35,647 of record KL569261.1, read on the forward strand.
GAAGATCACGTGTTGGTGGTTCCCCAGTCGTCTTCGCCGCCGTTGTGGGTGGCCCGGTCGCGGAGGTGGCGGACCCGGTCGGCCACCGACTCGGGGACGCGGTCCCCGACCTTGTCGCTCACCACGTGGTACGCCTTGCCCGCGAACTCACGGCCCTGGTGGGCCGCCGACTCGGCGGTGTTGCGGACGGCGGGGTTCTGCGCGAACTGCTGGGCCGTCTTCTTCAACTGTTCGTAGCGCTCGCGTCCGGCCTTCGTGCCCAGCACGTAACCCAGCACGACTCCGGCGACGAACGTGAGCCGGTAACGCATGGCGGCCACCCTTCTCTTGCGTAGGTCTCCGGTGGGGTGTTGGCGCCCCGCCGGGTACCGATTGGCGGAGCACCCCCCTGCTTGCGCTAATGTATGTGTCGCAGCGAGCGAGCGCCCCCTGGCGAATACCCAGGTAGGTACGTTCGATGCAACGAGGCATTCCTCGGTAGCTCAATTGGCAGAGCAGCCGGCTGTTAACCGGCAGGTTACTGGTTCGAGTCCAGTCGGGGGAGCATGGTGAACGAGGACCCCTCTCAGGGGTCCTTTTTCATGTCTGTTCCGATGTCCTGGGAACCGCGCGGAGCCCGGCGAAGTCCTCATGGTCACGAAGGCCGTGCGAAGCCGACCATCCGAAGCAGGAGATCGTATGAGCGGCTATGCTGCGGCAGACGGCGCGCACACATGTACGCGACACGCCGCTATGGGGCGGTAGCTCAGCCGGTTAGAGCAGCGGACTCATAATCCGTCGGCCGTGGGTTCGAGTCCCACCCGCCCCACCACGCGCTACCCGCGCAGGAACGATCTGACCTGCGGAGAGGTCAGTGTCCTGAGGGTACCGTCGCGTTGTTCGCCACACGGGCGCCACACCGTGACCCCGTACGGTTTCTTTCGCCCGGCCAGTCCACTCAACCGCAGGCGAACCCGCCGCCGCAGCCGAGCTGCTTCGCCGCCGTGGGCGTGCACGCGCGGGCGGCGCTGGGGGACGATGGGACAGCCGGGATGCCGGCGCCGGCACATGGCCCGATCCGGCAGGACGGCAGCCTGACCGGCATCCGGAAGGAGCCTGGGTATGGGTGCGACCGAACCCTTCCGGGGCGGGCCCGGCACGGCGGGTGTGGTTGCGTCCACGCCGGGTGGTCTGCTGGAAGTACTGAACGTGGCGGCAGTACTCCTCAACGCCGAGGGCAGGATCGATCTCTGGAGCCCGCAGGCCGAGATCCTTTTCGGCTACAGCGCCGAGGAGGCACTGGGCCAGTACGCGGGCCGGCTGCTGATCGACGAGGAGCACCTCGACACGGTGCTGGCGCTGTTCGACCAGGTCATGCGGGACGGCAAGAGCTGGGCCGGGGTCGTTCCCGTCCGGCACAAGGACGGCAGCTCGCACATGGTGGAGTTCCGCAACATGCGGCTGCAGGACGACCAGCGCGACTTCTGGGCACTGGGTCTGGCCACCGACCAGGCGACCCTGCGGCAAGTGGAGCGGAACCTGGCCCTGTCCGCCCAGCTGGTGTCCCAGTCGCCGATCGGGCTGGGCATGCTGGACACCGATCTCCGGTACATCTCCGTCAACCCCGCGGAGGAACGGATGAACGGCGTGCCTGCCGCCGAGCACATCGGCCGCCACATCCATGAGGTGCTGCCCTTCCTGGACCAGTCCTTCGAAGGCGCCATGCGTGAGGTTCTGGAGTCCGGGACACCGGTAGTGGACCAGTACGTCGTCGGCCGCACAGCGGCCGACCCGGACAACGATCACGCCTGGTCGATCTCGTTCTACCGGCTCGAGTCCCCCAACGGGAAAGTGCTGGGTGTGGCCACCTCCAGCGTCGACGTCACCGACCGGCACCGCGCCGTGGAAGAACAGCGCCGCACCGCCCTCACACTCCAGCGCAGCCTGCTGCCCCACCCCCCTCCACAGCGACCTGGTCTCGAAGTCGCCTGCCGCTACCGCCCCGCCCAGGCCACCATCGAGATCGGCGGCGACTGGTTCGACGTCATCCCCCTGAGCGGCGACAAGACCGCCCTCGTGGTCGGCGACGTCATGGGCAGCGGCGTCACGGCCGCGGCCACCATGGGACAGCTGCGCACCGCCACCAGAACCCTGGCCGATCTCGGTCTGCCCCCCGACCAGGTCCTGCACCACCTCGACCACATCACGGACGGCCTCGACACCCTCGCCACCTGCGTCTACACCGTCTTCGATCCCCACACGGCGCGATGCCGCGTCTCCCTCGCCGGGCACCTGCCCCCCGTCCTCCTCCGCCCTGACGGCACACGCGAGCTGCTCGACCTGCCCACCGGCGCGCCCTTGGGAGGCTGCGGCATTCCCTTCGACTCCACCTCCATCGGCTTCGGACCGGGGGACCAGCTCATCCTCTACACCGACGGCCTCGTCGAGACCCGCGACCAGCCGATCGACGCCCGCCTGGACGCCCTCCTGGATGTCCTCGACGACCCCAGTCGCCCCCTCGACGCCACCTGTGACCTGCTTCTGCACTCCCTGCGCGCCGAGGGAGACCTCGATGACGTGGCTCTGCTCATCGCCCGGGCCGTACGAACGGTCTGACCGTGCATTGATGCACAAAATGGATCAAAATAGTCGAAAGATACGCCAAAACCGCGGAGGCGTGGCGATGCGCGGCAACTCCGAGAACGACGAGGGCTCCGCCGAGGAGTACGAGGAGTACGACGACGAGCACGGTGACGAACTCGACGCCGAGGACAGTGACGAGTACGCCGATGCCGAGGCCTACGACGAGGAGGACGCGGACGGTGCGAGCCCTGACGTCTTCCTCGACGTTCCGATTCTGAAGGTCGACGAGATCGACCTGGACGTCGAGGACCTGCGGGCGCATGTCTCGCTGCAGGCCGAGGTGCTGGATCTGCTCAAGCTGAACGTGGGCGCCGACGTCACGCTCGGCCGGGTGCACCTGGGTATCTCGGGCGTCGAGGCCCAGGCTCAGCTCAAGGTGCGTCTCCATCACGTCGTAAAGATCATCGACCGAGTGCTCACCACGCTCGACCGCAACCCGGAGATCCTGCACGAGCTGGCGCGTGGAGTCGGGTCCGCCGTGCAGGATGTCGGCGGTGGAGCCCGGCAAGCCGTGGGGGAGCTGGGTACGGGTGCCGGAAGGGCCGTCCAGGAGGTCGGCCAGGGCGCGGGGACCGCCGTCCGGGACGTGGGCCAGGGTGCCGGAGCCGCCGTCCAGGATGTGGGGCAGGGCGCCGGGGCCGCTGTCCAGGACGTGGGCAAGGGCGTCGGCTCCGTGGCGCAGGATGTCGGTCAGGGAGCCGGGCAGGCCGTTCAGGACGTGGGCGGTGGTGCCGGGCGCGCGGTGGAGGACGTCGGCCAGGAGACGAGCCGAACCGTCGGACGCGCCGGCGAGGTGGTGGGCGGCACCGCCGGAAGGGTGGCCGAACAGGCCGCGGGTGTGACGGAAGCGGCAGGTGACACGGCACGGGGCGGCGGCCACGCCGTAGCGGGCGCCGCGGAGACGGCGAAGGCCACCGCGGAAGGGGCCGAGCCGGCCGAGCCGCGTGCGGCACGCAAGGGCGCGGAGGGAGAGCGGAGCCGAGCCGCCCGGAGCCAAGGCGGCACCCGCAAGCGCCGGGTGCGCGGGGAGGACGGGAAGCTGCCACCAAGGTCCGGTCGCCCTCATGCCGCCAGGGAGCCGGATGAGCCGCCCTGAACGCGAGGCGCGGGAGCCGGGAGCCCGGTGGGGGACATCGTGTTCCGGTCGACGGTCCACGCCGAACGGCTCCGCTTCACTCAGGAACCCTGGATGGCGGTCCGCTTCTCCGGCACCGGGAAACGAGAGTCGACGAGCCACAGCGACCGCACTCACCTACCGGACCCGGTCGGCACCGGTCAGGACTACGAGGACGTCACCGTCGCCTACCGCCTTGCGACCCGGCTCGCCAGGGAGTGCTAGTCCAGCGGGCCCGCGGTGGCCGGAGTCGTGCCGTGGCGGCGTTGGCGGTGGGTGTAGGTGGTGACGGCCTGCCAGAGGTCGCGGCGGTCGGTGTCGGGCCAGAGGCCCGGGGTGAAGTGCAGTTCGGCGTAAGCCGTGTGCCAGGGCAGGAAGTTGGAGACGCGGTGTTCGCCGCCCGTGCGCCAGAGCAGGTCCACGTCCGGCAGGTCCGGGCGGGGCAGGTGCCGTGCGAAGTCGTCCTCGGTGATCAGGTCCGGATCCAGGTGGCCGGCCCGGGTACGGCGGGCCAGGGC
>KL569261.1:40132-40594 GCA_000715635.1 Streptomyces violaceus
GGTGAGTTCGTCCCGGCCGCCGTAGTCGATGCACATCGTCAGCGTCAGACCCGTGCGGGTGCGGGTGGTGCGCTCCCGGAGGTGGAGGAGGTCGACCAGGTCGGGCGGCAGGCGGCCGGCGCGGCCGTGCCAGCCCAGCCGGACGTCGAGGTCGCGGAAGGGGTCGTCGACCAGTTCACGGCGCAGGAGGTCGATGATCGCCTCGACCTCCGCGGCATCGCGGTGCCAGTTCTCGGTCGAGAAGGTGTAGAGGGTCAGGTGCCGCAGGCCGATGTCCAGGGCGCCGTGGACCACTTCGCGGAAGGCGGTGGTGCCGGCGCGGTGGCCCTCGTGCCGGGGGAGGCCCCGCTGCTGGGCCCAGCGGCCGTTGCCGTCCATGATCACGGCGACGTGGGCGGGCAGGTGGGCGGACGGGATCTCCGGTGGCCGCTCGCCGCTGGGGTGGGGCGGCGGGGAGCGGAA
>KL569261.1:40805-41073 GCA_000715635.1 Streptomyces violaceus
GGGGTGGGGCGGCGGGGAGCGGAAGGCCGCGGTGTGGGCCGGGCGGGTGAGGGCGGGGCGTCTGCCGTGGGGGTGCTGGTGTGCGGGCGGCACCGTCAGCGGGGTCAGGCTCCAGGCCAGGGTCGCGCGGGCCCGGGCGGGGGCGAGGATCCGGGCGCGGGTGAGGAGCGCGGGCCGGGGCCGGGTCCGGAGCAGGGCCGGCCCGGCGGTGTCGATGGCGTCGAGCTGGGCGCGCAGCAGGGCCGCCATCGTGTGCAGGACGGTGGCG
>KL569261.1:41347-42393 GCA_000715635.1 Streptomyces violaceus
GATCAGGGCGGACACGGCGGGGCTCCAGCGGCCGTGTGCCAGGTCGGCGGCGGATCCGGGATGGTCGTCGAGGGCCTCGTCGGGCAGGAGGAGGTCGCCCTGGGCGAGGTCGGCGGACAGGTCGGTGAGGATGTCCGTGAGCCGGACGCCGTCGAGGAACTCCTCGTAGGTCTCCCGGGTGTCCAGCCGGAGGGCCACGGGTACGCCGGCCCGGTCGAAGAGGGTGCGGACCTGGCCGAACCAGGGCAGCAGGTTGTCCCGGCCCCAGGTGCGCCACGCGGTCCAGTCGGTGAAGTGCCTGCCGTGTGTGTCGTCCTGGACCTGGGTCATGGCGGCGTCCAGTTCGGACAGGTCCAGGCGCCAGCGGGCCGCGGTGTGCACGAGGGCGTGTCGGATGGGGTCCGGGCTGGTGCCGGTGGGCAGTTCGCGGTGCAGGGCGGTGATCCACTCCTCGACGCGGGCGGCCCGTTCGGCGGCGGGGGCGGTGCGGTCGTCGCCCAGGTCGTCGAGGGCGTTGGCGGCCGCCCACAGGGCGTGCAGCGCCGGGCGCAGCGGGGCGGGCACCAGCTGGATCAGGGCGTACTCCGCGGGGTCCTGTCGTCTGGTCCGGAGCCGGCACAGTCGGTAGGCCGCCCGTAGTGCCGGGTCGTCGCCGAGCACCGTCCGTGCGGTGGTCGTGCGTCGGTCTGCCGGGGCTGGGGTCGCGGGAGGCACATCGCTGACAACGAGAGCGGTACGTCCAGGTATTGCGCTGATCAAGTGGGTTGCTGCGGGGCAGAGGGGCGCCGGGGTGGTGCCTCCTGTCGGCGGCGTCGGTAGCCGGGCCGGAGCGCGGTCCGGCTGTGCCCGGCCTAGTACCCCGGTGGGCTGCGGAAGAGTGGGGCAGGGACGGTCGGCGGAGTATCGCCGGTGGGGCGTTCGCCCTGCGCTCGGTGCCACTGGCCGGCCGCCCGGCAGGGTAGGGCGATCTTCGACTGAGGCCGACGGGGCCGCCGCCGAGGCCGCCCGGGCCCGGGGCGCCTCACCCGCCGCCCTGCCCCGAGTCG
>KL569261.1:42590-43694 GCA_000715635.1 Streptomyces violaceus
GCCCCGAGTCGCATCCGGGCGGCTCCGGATCGTCGGCCGGCCGCCGCCCGGAGTCGTGCCCGGGCAGCCCAGGGCGGACGGGTCCGGTGACTCGGGTCGCCGGGACCGTGCCCAGGCAGCCCCGAAGGGGAGGGTTCAGGCGGCCTCAAGGGCGCACCCGGGCCGGCGGCTCAGCTGTGGTGGCGGCGGGCGAGGGCCTTGTTCAGGGCCGTGCGGAGTTCGGGAGGCGGAGGAGGGCCGTCGGATTCCGCGCTGGCCGTGACCGCGGCGGCCACGTCGCGGAGCTTGGTGTTGGAGAGCTGGGACGTTTCCCGGAGGATGTGCCAGGCCTGGTCGGAGGTGCAGCCGTGGGTGGCCATGAGGATGCCGCGGGCCTGGTCGATGACCGGGCGGGAGGCGATGGCCTGGCGGAGCTGCTCGACCTCCGACTGGAGGACGTGCAGGCGCTCCGCGCGTTCCAGGGCGACCGCCGAGGCGGCGGCCGGGGCGGGGTCGTGGGCCGCGGAGCGCAGCGGATCCGTGGTGTCCAGGCCCGCCAGCTCCAGGATCCGGCGCGGCTGGCCGTTCCAGTTCGCGGTCGTGACCGTCGTCGCACGCTCCCGGCCGTAGTCGCCCAGGACGTCCAGGAACCGCAGTCCGGCCGTGTCCATGAAATGCACGCCCCCCATGTCCAGGTCGACCCGGGTGATCGTGGCCGGCAGCTCGGCCAGGGTTCTGGCCAGGATGTCCGCGCAACCGTGAACGAGCTCACCACGCGGGGTGAGCTCGGCACGGTCCGCGTCGACGCGGCCACTGATGACCAGGGTGTTCAACCCTCCTGTGAGGTGTGGTGATGCCGCTGACGTCATGTCACCGCCTTGTCGGTCCTCGTCGGTCGTCATCGGTCCCAGCCGGACTGCGCAACGCTCACGTCGCCCCCCCGGTGGACGTCGGTGTGAGGTGCGCCTGCCCGCCTTACGGCGTACTACACACGGTTCGGGGGAATGAGCTTTTCCCGGGCGGGTACGAGCGCTGTGGTCCGCAAGTGTGGGGAGAGGGCTTGAACACTCGATATCAGGCGCCGGCCGCGGGGCCCCGCGTGCCGGGTCTGGCGGTGTTTCCGCT
>KL569262.1:0-1409 GCA_000715635.1 Streptomyces violaceus
GACTCGAACAGCCTCGGGGCTCCGCCCCGAACGGAGCCTTCCCACCCACCCACCCGAAGCAGTTCGTCAAGAGGAAGAGGTCGAAAGACACCGGGGCTCCGCCCCGAACCCCGGCGGGGACTACGTCCCCTGCACCCCTCGCGGGGCTCCGCCCCAAGGACCCGGCGGGGACTGCACCCCTTCGCCCTCGCTCAGGGGGCTACGCCTGTGCCCCCGCTCAGGGGGCTACGTCCCTGGGCCGGGCGTCGGCTTCCGGGCTCGGGGGGACGCTCGGTCTCGGCAGTTCCGTCGGCGCCGGCTGCGTGCGTTACGGCTGGGGGTGGTGCGGCGGGATCGGGGGGAGGTCGCCCGTTGTCTCGTACGTCTTGAGCATGTCGATTCGACGGGTGTGACGTTCGTCACCGGAGTACGGGGTGGCGAGGAACGTCTCGATGAAGGCCGTCGCCTCGTCCTGTGAGTGCATGCGCGCGCCCACGGCGACGACGTTGGCGTTGTTGTGCTGGCGGCCGAGGGCCGCCGTCTCCTCGCTCCAGGCGAGGGCCGCGCGGACGCCCTTGACCTTGTTGGCCGCGATCTGCTCGCCGTTGCCGGAACCGCCGATGACGACGCCGAGTGCGTCGGGGTCCGCGGCCGTCCGCTCCGCGGCGCGGAGGCAGAAGGGCGGGTAGTCGTCCTGGGCGTCGTAGATGTGCGGGCCACAGTCGACGGGGTCGTGACCCGCCGCCTTCAGCCAGTCGACGAGGTGGTTCTTGAGTTCGTAGCCGGCATGGTCCGAGCCGAGGTACACGCGCATGGGATGAGTGTGACACGGGTGTTTCGGGGAAGGCGCGCGGGGTGGCGCTCATGAAAACGTGAGGCGAATGTGAGCCGCATTACGGAACCTCAGGAAAACCTCAAGTAACAATCTGGATTCAAAGGTTCTCGAAACTGTTCGCCTCAGATTCACTGGACCGGCTCGTACACCCGCTCGTACGAGGACCCGTACACCGTCATGCCGCGACACACCCCGTTCGTACGGCTCGTGCGGCTCCGTACGGAAGAACAGCTCCCCGGCGCAAAGGAAATCCGTTCCATGACCTCGCAGCCGACACCGAAGACGACTGGAAACGACCCCGGAGGGACCGGAGAACCCGGCGGACCGGGCGGCAGCTCCGGGCTGCAGGCCGGGCTCAAGAACCGGCATCTGTCGATGATCGCCATCGGTGGCGTCATCGGAGCCGGGCTCTTTGTGGGGTCCAGCTCCGGTATCGCCACCGCGGGCCCCGGCATTCTCCTTTCGTACGCCCTCGTCGGCACGCTCGTGGTGCTGGTGATGCGGATGCTCGGTGAGATGTCGGCCGCCAACCCGACCTCGGGTTCCTTCTCCGCGCACGCCGACCGTGCGCTCGGCCCCTGGGCCGGTTTCTCGA
>KL569262.1:1583-5713 GCA_000715635.1 Streptomyces violaceus
TTCTCGATCGGCTGGCTGTACTGGTTCTTCTGGGTCGTGGTGCTCGCGGTCGAGGCGACCGCCGGTGCCGTGATCCTGGAGGGCTGGATCCCGGCCGTGCCGCAGTGGGCCTGGGCCCTGATCGTGATGCTGGTGCTCACCGCGACCAACCTGGTCTCCGTGGGGTCGTACGGCGAGTTCGAGTTCTGGTTCGCCGGGATCAAGGTGGTCGCGATCGCCGCGTTCATCGTCATCGGCGGGCTGGCGGTCTTCGGGCTGCTCCCGGGTGTCGACAGCGAACAGGCCGGCCTGAGCAACCTCACCCAGCACGGTGGCTTCCTGCCCCATGGCGCCGGCGCCATCCTCACCGGTGTGCTCCTGGTCGTCTTCTCCTTCATGGGCAGCGAGATCGCCACCCTGGCCGCCGGTGAGTCCGAGAACCCGCAGCAGGCCGTCACCAAGGCCACCAACAGCATCATCTGGCGCGTCGCCGTCTTCTACCTCGGCTCGATCTTCGTCGTGGTCGCCCTGCTGCCGTGGGACAGCAAGTCCATCACCGACGACGGCTCCTACGTCGCCGCGCTCGACTCCCTGGGCATTCCGCACGCCGGTCAGATCATGAACTTCATCGTGCTGACCTCGGTGCTGTCCTGTCTCAACTCCGGTCTCTACACCGCCTCCCGCATGGCCTTCTCCCTCGGCCAGCGCGGCGACGCGCCGAAGTCCTTCGCCCGCACGACCGGCAACGGTGTGCCGCGGACGGCGATCCTCGCCTCCGTCGCGTTCGGCTTCGTCGCCGTCTTCTTCAACTACAAGTTCCCGGACTCCGTCTTCCTCTTCCTCGTGAACTCCAGTGGCGCGGTCGCCCTGTTCGTATGGCTGGTGATCTGCTTCTCCCAGCTGCGGATGCGGAAGATCATCCAGGCGGAGGCGCCGGAGAAGCTCGTGGTCAAGATGTGGCTGTACCCGTATCTGACCTGGGCGACGGCCGGGCTGATCGTGTTCATCCTCGGCTACATGCTCACCGACACGGAGCACGACGGGCGCCGGACGATTCTGCTGTCGCTGCTCGTCGCGGCCGTGGTGCTCGCCATCGCCTTCGTGAAGCACCGGGGCGGCGGCCGGCGGGGCGCCGACGCCGCGCAGGTCCAGGTTCCGGACGAGGCCCGGGACGAGGTCTCGGCCGGCTGACCGGCGGGCGCTCGCCTCTTCGTCGGGGGGCCTGCGGTGCGTGTTCTTGTTTTCCGGACGCGCGCCGCAGGCCCCCTTTTTTTGTGTCCCTACAGCACCGTGTCTTTGTGTCCCTACAGCACCGTGAAGCTGTCCTTGACCTTCTCGTACGTGGACAGGGCCTCCTCCTCGATCCCGGACTGGTACCAGGTGTTGATCTGGTACGACTTGCCGCCCACGTTGAAGCCGAGCAGACGGGCGTGCCAGCGGACGCCCTCCAGCGTGAAGGTGTACTCCCAGACCACCGCCGGGTGACCTCGGAACGTCGTCTCCTCCAGGCGGATCTTGCGGTAGTCCTGGCCTTGGTGGGCGTTGCGTTCCGAGGTCTGCCAGGTCTCCAGGAGGTCGCCGCGGGCCAGGGCGGACTTGCCGACCAGTTCCTGGGCGCCGTCCGGGGAGGTGTAGTGCACCTCCGCGCCCGTCTTCACGTCCCGCCGCCAGCCGTCCGGTGTCGCCCAGGCGAACCCACCGGCCTCCCGGTGCGTGCCCGGCGGCAGGCTCTGCGGCCGGGCCGTGCCTTCGACGGTGGATGTGGGTGCGGGTGTCGGTGTCGGGGTGGAGCCGGTGGCGGGGGGTGCGGAGACCGAGGGGCCCGCGCGGGTGTCGTCGTCGCCCGGTGAGCCGGACGACGTCGCCAGGATGATTCCTGCGACGGCACCGGCCGTCGCGAGCGTGGCCGCCGCGGCGGCGAGCATCCTACGGCGGTGGCCCGCGCGGGCGCGGGTCACGGCCGGGACTGCGGGGCCGGGGAGTTCGCCCGGCGGCATCGGGGCAGATGGCGGCGTGGGATGGGGGCGGCACTCGGTCGCTGCCTGTGCGCGAGTGAGGGAGACGGGGCTCGGGCGGTGGGTGGTGGTGGCGCGGCCTTCGGAACGGGCCGTGTCGGGCTTCGCCTTCGCGGCGGGTTTCGTGGTGGGTTCCGGTTCCGCGTGCAGGTCCGGTTCCGGTTCCGTTTCCCGCTCCGGCCGTCCCCGCTCAAGACCCTCTCCCCCCAAGGTGTCCTCGAGGCCGGCCGCCCCCAGCCCCACCGACACCGTCGGCGTGGGAACCGGAAACGCCACCGCTTCCAGGGCCGTTTCCAGGTCCTCCAGGTTCGGGCGGGTCGACGGGTCCTTTTGCAGGAGGGCCGTCAGGAGGTCGCGCAACGGGCCGCAGGCGGCGGGGAGTTCGGGTTCCTCGTAGAGGACCGCGTGCAGGGTTGCCAGCGTGGTGTCGCGGGCGAAGGGAGAGCGGCCGCCCAGGGCCGCGCAGAGGGTCGCGCCGAGGGACCAGTTGTCGGAGGGCGGGCCCTGTGGGCGGCCGGAGATGCGCTCGGGGGCCATGTAGTCGGGCGAGCCGACCAGCATCCCGACCATCGTGAGCGCCTTGGCGTCCTGGATCGCGGCGATGCCGAAGTCCGTGAGGACGACGCGCCGTTCAGGGGAGCCGGGGCCCGGGTCCCGGCCGGAACCCGCGGCGCCACGGCGTCCTGGTCCGGCCGGCCCGACCGCGTTCTCCACCAGGACGTTCCCGGGCTTGATGTCCCGGTGCAGAACGCCCCGCGCATGCACCTGCCGTAGCGCCGCGACCAGGCCGAGCCCGATCCGGGCCGTTTCGCAGGGACTCAGGGGGCCGTCCTCCGCCAGGATCCGTTCGAGGGAACGGCCGGCCACCAACTCCATGACGATCCACAGGCGTTCGCCCTCGTCGACCACGTCGTAGACCCGTACGACGTTGGGGTGGTCGATCCGGGCCGTGGCCCTGGCCTCGCGCAGGGTGCGTTCGCGGCGCGTCCTGCTGTCCTCCGCGTCGAGACCGTCGATCCGCATTTCCTTGACGGCGACCGGTCTGTCGAGTATTTCGTCGGCGGCTCGCCACACCCGCCCCATTCCCCCCTGGCCGATACTTTCGACCAACCGATAGCGCCCCGTCACCAATACCCCTGGAACACCGCCGCTATTCGCATTCCCCGGCAATCCGCTGCACCCCCTCCACGACGCCGCGACCGCCTCCAGTGAAACACAACGGTCACACTTCGCGCCGCACCAGGATAGTGCGGCGAAATCTTGTGGTACCTCTTTCAGTGCTGCGAATTCAGGCGCAGCCCAGGGGGACGCAAGGGGGGCGAACATGAGTTCTCGTCGTACGGCCGTGGTCGTGGGGCCGCTGGTCGCGGCATCATTCTCGGCGGTGCTGATCCTTTCCGGCACTGCCGGCGCGGAGGGCGGAGGACCCGCAAGCAGCAAGGGTGGAAAGGTAGTCGACGAAGCACCGGCCGGGGTGAAGCTCACCACGCTGCTGCCCGAGAAGATCTCGGTCGACAACGGTTCGAAAAAGACGGCGATTACCGCCACCGTGAAGAACGTGGGGAGCAAGGACAGCGGGAAGATCAGGCTGCTTGTCGTCGGTTTCGACGGGCTTGTGGTCAAGAACGTCGAGGGTTGTTCCGCGATACCCGAGAACGGTCTTCCGGAGGGTTCGAACAGCGGTTTCGCCTGTACCGTCGGCAATCTCGCGGCCGGTAAGTCGAAGTCCTATTCCGTCGACGCGACGTACGACCTGAGCAAGGCCGGAAAGATCTGTCTGCCCGTCCAGGCCGACGACGGGAAGAAGACGTTCTGGCAGCAGGGCCCGGTGCCGTTCGGCACGGCCAACCCGTCGCCGGACGCCCCGGCCACGCCCCTGCTGCTCGGCACCGACAACAAGCCGGTGTCCCCGGGCGGCAAGGAGTTGGCGGAGACCGGTCCGGCACGTGATCTGCTGCCGTTGGGCGCGGCGGGGGCCTCGCTGCTCGCGGCCGGCGCGGCCGGAATGTGGTGGTCCGGACGGCGGGTGCCAGGGCGTCAGCCGGGCTGAGCCGGCCGCGACGTGCCAGGAACGGTGCCATGACGCACGAGAGGCTCGCCGGGCTGAGGGAACACCCCCTGTCTCTTATACACATC
>KL569262.1:5866-8417 GCA_000715635.1 Streptomyces violaceus
GCGCTTGTCGGCGAGCTTCCAGGCCGTCGGCAGCGCTCCCATCGCCAGCGCCGCCTTCAGCGCGTCGCCGATCAGGAACGGCGTGAGGCCGGCCGCGATCGCGGCGGTGGCGGACATGCCGGTGGAGAGGGCCAGGTAGGGCACGCCGACGGCGTAGATGATCGCCTCGCCCACCAGCATCGTGCCCGCCATGCGCAGCATCGAGCGGTCGGCACCGCGGCGGGCCAGGGCGCCCACGACGGTGGCGGCGAGGAGCATGCCGAGGATGTAGCCGAAGGAGGGGAGGACACCCGAGGTGCCCTGTGCGAACCACGGCACGCCCGCGACGCCCGCCACGGCGTACAGCGCGAGGGCGAGGAGGCCGCGGCCGGCGCCGAGGGACGTGCCGACGAGCAGCGCGGCGAAGGTCTGGCCGGTCACCGGCACCGGGGAGCCCGGCACGGGCACCGAGAGCTGGGCGGCGAGACCGGTGAGCGCGGCGCCGCCGAGCACGAGGGCCGCGTCCCGGACACGGGAAGCGGGGAGCAGGTCGGCGAGGACCTGCCCGGTGCGGGCGGGCGTGGCGGCAGCGGTGCTCATGGGGACTCCGCGAGGATGAGGGCCGATGGGACACCGTGACGCTATCCCAGCGCCCACACCGCGATCACCGTCAGTGGTCGACAAAGGCGCGAACCGGCGCTTGGTCGGCTTCGTACAAAGGATGCGGCTTACACCGGGTACGGGGTGACCCCGGTCACGGAGTTGAGGTGGTGGGCGACACGAGGGCGGGGCAAGCGGCGTCTGTAGGTTTCCCCCAAAGGCGCCGAGACCGCCGTCTCGCCCGTCGGTCGCCGTCTGGGCAGCCCCGGGCCGTTTTGCTAGCGTCGCGGACATGGTTGCCCAGGCCCGGTACTTCTCGTCGCGTCGCTACGTCGACCTGCGACGCCAGGGCACGGCCACCTGTCGCCGCCCGGTGTGAGGCGGGGCGGAGCGGATCCGGCCCGCCGATCGAGACGGCGCAGTGTCGGACCGGCCCCAGGAAGATTCCCATGCCCCGTACCGCGGCTCCCCTTCTGACGTCCCCCATTCCCCGTGTCGCCGACAGTGACCGGCGCCGGACCAGCGCCAGTGTCGTCCTGCGGTCCGTGCTGGAGCACGGACCGGTCGCGCGCAGCACCATCGCCCGGCTGACCGGCCTGTCGCCGGCGTCGGTGACCGACTACTGTGCCCGGTTCGCCGAGTTGGGGCTCATCCGCGAGTCCGCCGAGCTCCGGCGCTCCAGGGGCGTGGGCCGACCGCATCTGCCGGTCGACCTGGACGACTCCCGGTTCGTGGTCGGCGGAGTGCACGTGGCGGTGCCGCACACCACGATCGCGCTGCTGGATCTGCGCGGGCGAGTGGTGGCCCGGCGGGAGGTGAAGCACGAACGCACCGAGCCCGCGGTGGTGTTGGCGCGAGCCGCCGACGGGCTGGCGGCGCTGCTCGCCGGGACTCCCGGCAGCAGGTCGCTGGGCGTCGGTTTCGCGGCGGGCGGCTGGGTGGACCGGGACTCGGGCACCGTCGTCGAGCATCCGCTGCTGGGCTGGCGCGAGGTGCCGGTGCGGGAGGTGCTCGGCGCGCACACCGGGCTGCCGGTCCATGTGGACGGGCACGCGCGGGCGCTGGTCAACGCGGAGCGCCTGTTCGGCGGGGCACGGGGCAGCCGCAGCGTGCTGCACCTGTTCGCGGGCAACGTGGTCGACGCGGCGTTCGCCACCAACGACGAGGTGCACCACGGGCCGCGCTCCCAGGCGGGGGCCATCGCCCATCTGCCGGTGCCGGGCGGCACGGAGAACTGCGACTGCGGCCGTGTGGGCTGCCTCCAGGCCGAGTTGAGCGAGCGGACCCTGTGCCGGCGGGCCCGCGAGGCCGGGATCGTCGACGGAGTGAACCCGATGCACGTGGTCGGCGCCGCCGCGGCCGGTGACCCGGTGGCGGTACGGCTGCTGCTGGAGCGGTCGCGCAGGGTCGGGCGTGCGGTGGGGCTGCTGCTCGATGTGCTCAACCCGGAGCGGGTGGTCGTGACGGAGATCGGGATCATGCACCGGGAGGACTGTCTGACCGCGTTGCGGGAAGAGGTCGAAGCCGGTCGCGCCGCGACCGTGTCACCGAGCGGTTTCCCGGATTCCGTCCTGGCCGTGGCGGGTGGTTCGGTGGCGCTCGACGTCCTCTATCGGGATCCGCTGGGCGCGTCACCTGAGGTCATTTAATTCAGAAACTCCGAATGTTGACAGGAGTTGCGCATGGCCGGGAACATCCTGTTCATGAGCCCGCTCACGAGCTGTCGCACTCTCTGTTGCTGACCCGTTGACGCGCCCCCGGCGCCCGTTCACGGAGCGCCTTCTCCTTCCCGTGTGAAATTCGCGTGAATTCCCCCTGCCGGCTTTCCCTGCCCGGAATTCCGCGTGCTGCGCCTTCCTCCATACCCAGGGAGTCCTCCCATGCCTTCGCCCCCCGTTCCCGGTGTCGACCGGCGACTGTTCCTGACCTCACTGCTCGGCGTGACAGCCGCGGCGGCCGGACTGAGCGGCTG